>JBCCGT010000008.1:0-204781 GCA_039029135.1 Pseudomonadota bacterium
CCACTGCGAGGGGTAATCCCGCTCGCTCTCTAACACCATCCGTACCGCTCTTTCCCTAACCTCCGGGGAATATCGATTCGCTTTGCTCATCACTCCAATCCTCTAAGATATGGAGTCTCCGGTAAACCCGGGGCGGTTCATCTTACCTTTTCCATGGTCCCCCCCAGAACCGATCTATCAAGGTCCCTAGTTTACTCGAACGCTGGGAAGCGGTGGCTGATCACTTCTATGCGCACGGAAAATGTAAAGTGGTCAATCTGGGTCCATGTCGTCTTTCATATGACCCACCTGAGCGCGCTCGGGTAATCGCTAAATATGCGATCTGATCTTGTTGGTGTTGACGGTTTCCATTGGCCAAGCCTCGATCTGCACTGATGACTTGGTCGACCAATTGGGTCGTAGTAGCCGAAGTGTCTGCAGGTCGAGCCTCAAGGCCGCAATGGATCAACGACCGAGAGAAACGGGAACCTCGTAAAGTGCGTATCCCGCGTGCAGATCGACCTGATGCCGTGCTCCCGCATCAGCACCGCTGTGTGTAGATCGTGCATCAGATTGCCGCGAACGTCGGGGAGTTCATCGAGCGTGGCTGCGAGCAGGGCGTCGTGACGCTCGGTGTGCTGAAGTACAGAAGCAGAATCTACGGCCAACAAGGATTGCAGGAAGGAATTTGCCGCATTCGCAGACCAGGGGCGAACAAATACCCGCGGATGGGTGGTTACCCGCAAGAACTCGTAGCAGATGTTTCGGGTGAGGTAGGTTGGCGATGCATCATCCAGACAGTGATCGAGATAGTCGCGGCATACACCATGAAACACTGAGTGAGAGTCGGCCGCGTACACCAGCACGTTGGTATCGATGACGATCATTGTTCCGCCATAAAGTCCTGCAGGGCGTCTGAGTTGCTGATGTCCACCCTTGCACCGCCGCTGTTCCAGGTCGGTCGCTGTTCTCGAACCTGTTCCTGACTGTTCTTTGGCTCGTCCAGAATCCGCCTGATGCCGGCCTCAACGAGTTTCGACATGGTGGTGTTGCGTCGCGCGGCCTCTTCCCTGAGCCGCTCCATTACGGAGTCGTCGATGTTAAGAGTGGTTTTCATATGGCTAACCATACAGAATATATGGTTATATGGCAGCCGTTAGCGCACAGAAGACCCGAGGCCATTCCTTGCGCCGCGCCGCCGCCCAACAGCTTAGCGCTCGGCTGCCGCATCTAGATTCTCCTCCACCTGCCCCATGATGTGATCCAGCACGGCCGCCTGCTCCTCGGTCAAATCCCGCGCCATCAACTCAACCACCCCCGCGTGCACCTCCACCGCCGCTTCGACCACTTTCCTCCCTTTCTCGCTCAACACCACACAATGCCCCCGCCCGTCCTCCGGGTCCCGCTCACGCCGAATCAGCCCGTCCTTCTCCAACCGCTGACATAGCACCGTCACGTTGCTCTTCGCCACTAGCAACCTTCTGGCTAGCCGCTGTTGCGACAACCCCTCATCCCGATAGATCGCGTGCAGCACCTCGTACTTCGCTACCGACAGCCGCAGCTCGCTCAAGCCCCGGTGGAGTAGGTGCTGGCACTTCACGTGCACACGACCCACCAGCAGCCAGGATGGGTAGTGCGTCAGGTCGTCCAGTTGGGGTATGGCGCGCATTGACACGATCCGTATTGGTTCACTTGCGAACTATATCATGGCCCGATATAGTTCATGAATTAACCAATCTGCTGAGCAGGATAGAACCATGAGTGCAGCTACTGTCCCCGCCCCGGATCGGGCCGAGCGTTTCGGTCTGCGCTCTCCCCGTGCCGCGACCTCGCTGTTCGAGGCGCGTGCGGTGCTCGAGTTCTCTAGCCTCCTGCCCGCGCTGCCCGGCCTGCTGACCCTGCCGCGCGGGGACGGTCGCCCGGTTTTGACGCTGCCCGGCTTCGGCGCCGACGATGCCTCCACCTGGCCGTTGCGCCAGTTCCTGGCCGGCCTCGGCTATCGGCCGATGCCCTGGGGGCTCGGCATCAACGACGATCCTGAGGTCATGGCGCAGCGCCTGCTCGAACGGCTGCCGTCCATGCGGGCAACCGATGAGCCGATCACGGTCATCGGCTGGAGCCTGGGCGGCATCGTCGCGCGACTGATCGCGCTGCACGAACCGTCGATGGTGCGGGAGGTGATCACCATGGGCACGCCGGTCGAGGGCGGTCCCAAGTACACCAGCATCGGCGGGCTGTATGCGCGCGGGCGGGGCATCGATCTCGACGACTTCGAGGCGCACGTGCACAGCGTCAACAGTCGTCGCATCGAGGCGCCCATAACGGTGATATTTTCGCGCACCGATGGCGTGGTCGGCTGGCGCGCGGCGATCGACCGCTACAATCCGCAGGCGAAGCACGTCGAGGTGCAGGGCTCGCATATCGGGCTCGGCGCGAATCCTTGTGTCTATCGCATCATCGCGCGCACGCTGGCCGGCTTGCCTGTTGAGCTGGCGCGCCCTGAGCTGACCGCCTGACGCTGAGCGCGGGCGCCGGTCTTACCCCGATCGCGGACGTCGGCACTGACCTAAGCCACTGCCTTGGCCCCGCCAACCCGCTCGAGATCCTCCGGCAGCGAACGCCCGGCGCGGTAGTAGTGATAGGCGCACCAGAAGTTCAGCAGCGACAGCAACAACAGCGCGTAGCGCAGCGACTCTTTCCCGTAGTCCGCCGCAAATAGGTCGCTCAAGATCCCCACGAGCTGCGGCCCGAAGCCCAGGCCGATGATGTTCAGGATGAACAGCATGATGCTCGACGCTAGCGCGCGCATGCGCACATCGACCAGCGACTGCACCAGCGCCGCTGAAGGCGCCAGGTAGAAGCCGCCGAAAAACGCGGGCACCAGATACAGGGTCACCGCGACGTAGAAGTTGTCGACCATGAAGAACGCCGCCAGAAACGGCATGTAGACCAGCTTGCCGACGGCGACCACCCAGGCCCGCCAGCGAATGTCCCGCTTCGCCAGCACGTCGGCCAGCCTGCCGGCGGTGAAGGTGCCCAGCCCACCGACGACGCCGGTCAGGAACGCGAGCACAAAGCCGGTCTCTGTCAGGCTTAAGTCGTGGGAGCGCACGAAGAACGCGGGCATCCACACCACAAAGCCGTAGCCGACGAATCCGGCCAGCGCCGAGCCCATGACCGTATGAAAGGCGGCCGGCGTGTGCCACATGTGGCGCACGACCTCCATGAACGGTGGGGCCTGCGCGTTTTCGACTTCGGCGCTCGCGGGTGCATCGTCGTCGGCATGCGCCTTCTTGGTTTCGCGGACCTCCGCCGCGCCGCGCTTCGGCTCGATCGTCGTGAAGTACACCAGCAGCGCGAGCAGCAGCCCCGGCGCGCCGACTATCACAAAGGTCCAGCGCCAACCGAACTCGTCGGCCAGCCAGCCGCCGGCGAGATAGGCGATCAGCAGGCCAAAGTTAACGCCCAGCGTGTACACGCCCATCGCCGTGCCCCGCCGCTCGGCCGGGAACAGGTCGGCGATGATGGAGTGTGACGGTGGGGTAGAGCCCGCTTCGCCGATGCCGACGCCAATCCGCGCGAGCGCGAGCTGAAAGAAGTTTCCCGCATAGCCGCAGGCCACGGTCATCGCGCTCCAGATGCTAACCGCGGCCGTGATGATGTTGCGTCGATTGGTGCGGTCGGCCAGCCACGCGATCGGCATGCCCAGCGTCGCGTAGAACAGCGCAAACGTCAGGCCCACCAGAAAGCCCATGGCTGTGTCGCTGGCGCCCATCTCCGCTTTGATCGGCTCCAGCAGAATGCCCATGATCTGTCGGTCGACGTGGCTGGAGGTGTAGATGGCGGTCAGCACGACAAGTGCGTACCACTTGTAGCGCGGGCTGTCGGAAAACGGCATAGGTGAGCTGACTTCTGTAGGCGAGTCCCATACTAGCCTCGTTGCGCGCGCGTGCGGGGATCTGAATGCCCGCGTCCCCGTCGTCGGTTGAGTCGTGAACTCGCGTAGCGTGCCAACACCGTTCTGCCTGGTTCTGGCGATATCCCGCTAGCAGTACCGGCCAGCTTCTGCCGCGCCGAAAACGAGTGCCGTGGGCTTTGGGTAGGCTGCGGGCAGGGAGGAATTCAGGAGACCCAATAAACGCACTGCAATCGGGCAATGGCGGCCTGCACCACACCTACTGCCGAATGCGCAAAGCACGCTTCAGTGGACGCAGTGCATCAGGTTAGCGGCGGGCGTTCAGCGATCGCTATCGACCGCGATCCGGTCGCTGAGCGAATTCTCCGGGCGTTCGGCCGTAGTGTCGCTTAAAGGCGCTCGCGAAATGGCTTGGGCTGCTGAACCCCAACCGATAGGCGATAGCGGTGACCGATTGATCGCCGTCGAGCAAGAGCTGCCGCGACTGTGCCAGCCGATAGTCGCGCAGCCACGCATAGACCGTTGCGCCGTAGGCCTGCTTGAAACATCGGTTGAGCCGCGTGTGACTCATGTTTGCCCTAGCCGCCAGCTCCTCAAGCGACGGCGGCTGCGCCGGATCGCCTACCAGAATCCCGACGACCTCCTCGAGCGTCGCGCGCAGTGCGTCCGAGTGTCCGCAGTCCCGCGCCACCGCGAGCGATCCGAGTGCCTGGTGCACCGGCGCGATCCAGCGCGCTAGCAGCGCTAGCGCCTGGGATTCGGCGAGCAATCGCTGGTTGCCTCGATCGAGCGGATTGTTGAGCAGCGCGTCGAGGTCGAACTCCTCCCGCGCCTGTCGCGCCAGCCGATGGGCCGTGTTGCGGCCCGCGTAGAACTGCGGATGGCTGGAACCCAGCGCGTCGACCAAGCGCCGGCCGGTGAATTTGATGACCACCATCTCGCAGGCGTGCTGCGCCGCCGTCGTGCGTTGCAAGGTGCCTGGACTCAGCCGCAGATACCACACGTCGCCGGCCTTGATTCGATAGCCCTTGGCATCCTCGATCGGACGAAAGTCGCTGAAGCCGGACAATCCAAACACGAGCAGCGTGGTGTCCTCGTCGTAGCGAATCTCCGCGTGGTAGTCCCGGCGGAAGTGGCCGCGACTGTGCGTGTAGGAGACGTCGCGGCTGATTCGACCGATGCGAAATTGCAGTTCACCAATCTCGTCGTCGCGCCGCAGCAGCGTAAAGCGCTCGTCCGCTTCGACGGGTGCTGGCAGGCTGCCGGAGTCGTACCTGTTCACCGGGTCCGCCGCTTCGCTGCCGTCGTTAGCCATTCGGTTGACTGCGTCTTGTGCTCGTGCGGCTGCTTTCTACGTTCCGGCATCGACTCGGATGGCCGCGCTCCTTCGAGTCAGCCACGGTGTCTGCCACGCGCTCAGCCACCGATAGCGCTGTCGACAACCATCTCGATAAGCGCGGCGCCGATCCAGGTGAGCGGCACGATCACGATGTAGCCCAACAGCCGGCCGATGCCACCGATGTCTATCGGCCAGTTGCTGAGTTCGCGAATCTCGCGGCGATAGGCGAGGTAACCGGCAAGCTCGGCGTGAGAGGCGTCGCGGTGCTTTTGGATCTCGGCGTTGGCCGCTTCGAGTTCCGCCGCCTTCTGTTCGCGCAGTCGTTGGTGCAGCGGCCACTGGGGTGCGAAGAACAGCACCACGGCCGCGGAGCACATCGGTATCAGCGCCGGAATGTACCCCCACCACGCGGTCTGGCCACCGATCGCCATGATGGGCATCAGCGCCATGCCACCGATGACCAGCAGGTTCGAGTACACCGCCATGCGACCGATCGGTAAGACGCTGCTGCGATCGAGCAGGTCGACGTCAACCAGCCGTGCGAGGCGCCTAAACAGCAGTGCATTGTTAACGAGCGCGTGCACCGCGCAGCTCGTCACTAGCCAGACCAATAGCGGCCCCAAAATGAAAGACGCGCTCGCGGCGCTGTAGGTCAGCGCACGCACCAGCGTGTCCCAGTCCTGGATCAGCAGCCACTGCTGCAGGAACCAGAACGCGCACGCGAGCGCCATGTTGATCAGTACCCAGCGCAGGGGTTTGTGAGCGATGCCGATGCGCTCGGCGGCGAGTCCCTCCGCGGGCACTGAGAGGTGTGGCAGCAACTCGTCGAAGGCAGCCTCGGTCTGCTCAGTGATGTAGTGAAACACCGGAATCAGGTAGGCCGTGATGGCGCAGAAAAATATGACTGGGGACCAGAAAAAGGCGAGCGCCCCTTCAGGCTGAATGACCGTCTCGCTGTAGTTGGCGGCAAGCCAGTACGCGAGGAGCATGCCGATCGCGATTGTCACGCCGGTTAGCCAGCGGCTGCCAAAGACCAGCCGCAGAACCCAAAGCCGCGGGGGCTGCGTACCCGCGGTATCGGTAGCAGCCGTGCCGCTGCTATCCGCGACGAGGCTGGAACCCTGCTCTGCCGATGCTGACATGCCGATCCCTGATACTGAACGCCACGCTGATTCTCGGTCAGGCGGTGCACAGGGTTCAACCGAACTGCGTTGCTAGATGATCACGCGCGTGGTGGGGCAGGGCGCGTCGTTCGCCGAATGATACCGACGCGTTCGCGGTGTGACAGCCCGACGCCACGGATCCGACTAGCCTGCACCGATCCGGCTTAAGTGGATCGCGACTCGAATGCCTCTATCTGAACGCATGAGAATTCTGGATCGTCGCCAACTGCTGCGGACCCTGGCCGGCACGCTCGCACTCGCATCCGTTCGCGCGGTGCACGGGCTCACGTCCAAAACGCTAACGAAACCCGGCAAGGAGACCCACATGCGTACCCTGACCGCGCGGCCGCTGCGCCGCATCGATGTCGGCGAGGTACAGCTCGCCACGCGACTTCATCCCGGTACGGGAGTCCCGATCGTGTTCATCCACGGCTCGTTCGATGATCACTATGCGTGGGATGCGCTGTGCGCATCGCTGCCGGCCGCCGTCCAACAACCGCTCCTGCTATTCGATCGGCGCGGCCATGGTGCCAGTACCGACCAGCCGGGGCAGGGGCGTCTCTCGGACGATGTCGCGGACGTCGCGGCGCTGATCCGGACGATTGCTGGCGGCAGTGCCCACGTCGTTGGCCATTCCTACGGCGCGAACGTCGCGTTCGCGCTGGCTAGCGGCCAGCCGGAGCTCGTCGCGAGCCTGGTTCTGTACGAACCGCCGTTGTTCGGTCTGCTCGCGCCCGTCGACGAGTACGCGGCCGCGCGCGAGTCCGCCAAACAAAACATGCAGCGCGCGGCGTCGCTGCTGGCCGCCGGAGAAATCGAGCAGGGCACCGTGATGTTTGTCGAGAGCGTCGCTTTTGGCGCCGGTAGCTGGGCGGCGTTCGATGCGCGCACCCGCGCGTCCATGCTCGTGAATGCTGATACCTGGCTGGATCAATCGAGAGATCCGGAGCGCCTCAACGTCGACGTCGCCGGTCTCGATTCGTTTTCGCGCGCGATGACGCTGGTCGGCGGCAGCGATTCACTGCCGATGTTTCGGGGCACGAACGAACAGATCCGCGCCCGGCTTGGGGCGCTTCGCTATGCGCAGATTGCGGGTGCGGGTCACGGTGGCATTGGCACCCACGCGGCAGCGCTCGGCGAGGTGCTGAACGCGCACCTCGCCGTTGCCGTGCGATAGTCGCGTCAGCGCATCTTCCGACTTGGCAATCAGCGCCCGAACTGCTCGTCTTTCGGGAACGCGCTGCCGCCTTGGAAGTGGCCTTCTGGGATCAAGAGCCCGCGCACCAGCGCCGCAAACGGGTGCTCGCTCGTCGTCAACGCCTGCGCGATCGCCTGCAGCGCCTCGCCCAGCGCGGTCTGCGAGAAGATCCACGCGGTCAGCGCGGCGTGATTAGGTGCGGCCTTTCCAGGCTGCGCCGCCACTGCCTCGTGATAGAACGTGCGCAGGTCGTCCGCCATGTGCCGAATCAACAGCGGCATCGGAAACGCCCACTCGATGCCCGCATCGGGCGCCGTCGTCACCTCGCCGCCGTCCGCGATCTCGCCGAACGCGCGCGCGAGCAGCGCGTACTGATCGGGGGCCGCGCCGCTGACGCCGAACAGCGTGCGGCCGCGCGCGCTGCGGGTCTCGGACGCCCAGGGTGCGAGGCGCAGCACCTCTGCTTCCAGCCTGGCCGCGATCGTATCCTCGACCGGCGCATCGAAACTCACGGGACACACCCAGCTATCCGGCGTCGCCTCCTCGGGTGCCTCGAGCGGATAGTCCTCGATCGTCGGTTCGCTCGCGGTAGCCAGCATGCCGAGCGCGCTGCGCATGACCGCCTTTTGAAACTCGGCGTCGCCGGCGCTGCCCAGCGGTCGCCCGAGCGCAAAGGGCACCCACAGCGCGCGCGGTGGCCGCACCGCCTGCGTCTGTTCGCGGATCAGGCTGATCGACGCGGTCGCGACGCCGGCCCGCTCGATGTAGTTCGCCAGGGCGCCCACGGCGCCCGTGCAGATGGGTCAGACCGGAATCAGCAGGGCGACGTCGACCTCGTCGCGGGCGAGCAACGCGCCGACCTCCTCGCCCGTCGAGCGCAGCACCTCGTGATTCGGCTGTGCGCCCATGAAGCTGTAGTGCCACTGCGACAGCCCTCCGATCTCGCCGTCGGACGCCATCTCACGCAGCCGATCCAGCGGAAACCACAGGTTCGGGTCCTGCTGAAAACCGCTGCGGTCGAAGTTGGTGCTGATGTGCGACATCACGACGTCCGCGAAGTCCACGTCCTGGGGCAGCAGGCGGTAGTCGACCGCGCCGACGCTGAACGGCGCGTCGCCGCGTCGGTGCAGACCGGCGGTGGAGACGATCGCGACCTTGGCGTCGCGCAACGGCGGCGGCGTGATCCAGGGCGCGGGTTCGACGGGCGTCATTGCCTCGGCGCGGGCGCGCATGTGCTTGGCCTCGGCCGGGTGGAGATCGGTTAAGCGAACCATGGGGTTTTGTCTCCTGTTGCGACACCGCGGCGGCGTCACCGCGATCATACGTCGCGGTCGCCGGTGGCGGAAACAACAGGCGACTGAGCGCGGCGATAGCGGTTAGTCTTGATCGCTATCGATTACGCGCCGCACAGGGAGACCAGACATGTCTAATGATTCAACGAGCCCGGAGTTCATCACTCTGGACGCCGCCGCCGCCATGACCAGCGGCACCCGTGTCACCTTCATTCCCGGCATTCCGGCCATCTATTCCGAGGCGCTGAAGAACATCTGCTACGTCAAGGGCATTCCGCTGACGCGCGTGCTGCATCCGTTCATGGGGGTCGACAAGACGACCGGTGAAGATCGCCAGGCGCGGCTGTACGAACTGACGAGCCAGTCGAGCCTGCCGACGATGCTGCACGACGACGAACGGCCGCGCAGCGTTTGGATTGAACAGCTGTCGCTTGCGGAGCGGATCGGCGCGGCGGATGCGCCCGCGCTGCTGCCCGCCGATCTCGAACAGCGCGCCGAAATGCTGGGCCTGTGCGCCGTGATCCTCGGCGAGGACGGGCTGGTCTGGAACATGCGGATTCTCAGCGACGGGCCGCTGGCCCGAAAGTACGGCTACAGCGAGACGGCGAGTGCGGCAGCACCCGCGAAGATCGGCGAGGCGCTAGGGATGATCGCACGCAGGCTCGATGCCCAGGCCGAGCGCGGCGTGCCCTATCTCGTGGGAGACGCGCTGAGCGCGGTCGACGTTTACTGGGCGACCTGCAGCAACGTCATCCTGCCGGCGCCGCCGGAGCTCATGCCGCGCACTAAGCAGAACGACGGCATGGTGAAGTTCTTCGCGGCGAACGGCCAGATCCCGGAGGTGGCCGCGGCCATGACGCCGCGGATCGCCGAGCACCAGCGCTACATCATGACGACCTACTGCGAAACGCCCGCCGTGTTGGGGGGCGATCCGCTGTAAGCACGCGTATGACGGCTCGCCCGACCGGCGAGCCTTGTCCGTCAATACGAAACACCGGCTCAGGGGTGTCCTGCACGTTCGGCAAAGCTCGGCCATAATCGGGGTCTCAGCGATCAGGGGAGAACATCGCTATGAATGTCGCCGCAGAGACCCAACCGGCGCTACCGCGCACCGACTACGAGCACTTCCACATTCGCACGCTGACGCCGCACATCGGCGCCGAAGTGCAGGACATCGACCTCAGCCGGCCGCTAACCGATGCGCAGCTCGTCGCGCTGCGGCAGGCCTGGATCGACTGGAAGCTGCTGGTGTTTCGCGAGCAGACGCTGACGCGCGATCAGCACAAGGCCTTCGGCCGGCGCTTCGGTGACCTGCACGTACACCCGATGACCGAGCGCCATCTCGACGACAATGAGATCCTCACCATACGCACAACGGCGAAGTCGCCTTATACAGCGGGCGACGCGTGGCACACCGACGTCACCTGCGATGCGGTGCCGCCGATGGGCTCGATGCTATATGTCACCGAGACGCCCGAGTGCGGCGGCGGGGATACACTGTTTGCCGATATGTATCTCGCCTACGAGCTGCTGTCGGAATCGATGCAGAACTATCTGGCGACGCTCACGGCCGTGCACGACGGCGCGAAGCCGTATGTCGGCTCATACAAGTCGACGCCGCCCGAGGGCGGCTATCCGCGCAACGAACACCCGATCGTCGTCACGCACCCCGAGAGCGGACGCAAACTGCTGTACGTCAACTCCGGATTTACGACCCACATCAAGGGTTTGCGCAAGCCCGAGTCCGAGGCGCTGCTGAACATGCTGTACCGGCACATCGACTCGACGCCCAAGCTCTACTGTCGGGTGGAGTGGCGGCCGGGCACCCTGACCTTCTGGGACAACCGCTGCACCCAACACCACGCCGTGTGGGACTACTACCCGCACTCGCGCTACGGCGAGCGGGTGTCGGTGGTCGACGGGCGAGCGCCTGCGGCCTGAGTAGCGCCTACCCCCGGCTGCGCTGAATTCGCGCGGCTAGTCGGGTGCCCAGGCGTGGGAAAAGTCGGCCGTGACGTCGTCGCGCCGCGCGAGTCCCGCGCGCAGATACTTGCCGCGCAGCAGTGCGAGATGCTCGCGACCGAACAAACCTCGCCGCTGTCCCGTCGCGTGGTCGGTGAACACGTAGTGGGGGGTGCCCACCAGGCCCTGTGATTCCGCATCGGCCACGATGTTCGCGAGGGCCGCCTCGCCCTCACCGCCGTCGCGAACGTAGTCGTCGAAGCCCGACAGATCCCCGCCAACCTCGGCGCAGGCTCCTTTTAGCTGTTGAGTTGAGGCGAGATCGAACGCCTGCCAGCCGGAACCCCAGCCGTGCAGATACACCTGCATGGCGAACGGCACCTCTAGCGCCTGCTTTTTCGCAAACAGCAGCGCGCGGTGGGCCAGCGCTGAATCCAGCAACCGCCGCGGGCTCTTGAAGGGCAGATTCTGTAGCGCCGCGTATTCGCGCGCGGCCGCGTAGTACATGCGCGCCTTGCGATCCGCGGCCGGCGTCGCCGGCTCGCGCCGCATCTCGGGACCGACGCGCTTACTCACGCCCAGCGTCTCGTAGCTCAGCGTGTAAGGCAGCACGTTTACCGCGACCCGGAAGTCACGGGCGATCTCCAGAGTCGGGCGCACCGCGAGATAGGCGTGCGGCGACTTCAGATCGATGTACAGGTCCAGCGTGTCATCTGCCGGTTGGGCGAGCAGGGCTTGCCAGTCGGCAGCCCCTGCCATTATGCGGGCGGCTTGTCGCGCCGCATCGCCCGTCATCTCGATTAGCCCAGCCGATACACTCGCGCCGCCGTGCCGCTGAACAGCGTCGCCTTCTCCGCCGCGCTGAAGCCCGCCGCGATCTTCTTCAGCGCGTTGTACAGCACCGGATAGCTGATCGAGGCCTTATCGACGGGGAAGTTGCTCTCCATCATGCAGCGCTCGACGCCGAAGTGTTCGATCGTGTGCAGATAGTGCGTGCGCTGCGCCGCCACGAACTCATCCGAGGTCGCCGGCGTGTCGCGCAGGTCCCAGCCGTAGCCATTGTCGGGCATCGCCATGCCGCCGATTTTGGCGACCACGTTCGGGCGCTTCGCGACTTCGGCGATGTCTTTCAGCCAGTTTTCGTAGATTTCCGCTTTCTGTTCCGCGTAGGGACCGACGCCCAGCGGCGTGCCGAAGTGATCGAGCACCATCGTCGTGTCGGGCGCCGCGTCGGCCATCGCCGCGAAGTCCGTTAGCTGATCGTGGTACAGCCAGCAGTCATAGCTGTAGCCAAGCGCGCCCAGTCTGCGCAGCCCCTGCAGAAACTGCGGATCCTGGGCGAGCCCCGCCGGGTGACGGCCGGGGATGGTCAGCGCCTCAAAGTGTTCGGCGCGCGAGATCGAATGGCGGATGCCGCGGAACAGGCCCTTGCCCGCCTCGTCGTGGGCCTGCAGCACCTCCTCGACGGTGTCGCCCAGCGCGAGATTCGCGTGGCCGACGATACCGGCGATCGTCGCGCCGTCGCCCTGTGCGCTCGCGGCAGCGATGCGCTGCACGAACTCGGTCTCGCCGACGGGCCGCAGATGTTCGGGGCCGTCTTCTTTGTAGCTGGCACGACACTCGACGAATACGGTGTGCGTGACGTTGTGGCCCGATTCGGTATCGGCCCACAGGTCGTCCAGCACATAGCGCATGCCGGGTCGCTCCCACAGATGATGATGGGGATCGATGATCGGCAGATCCGGCTCGACGATGGGTTCACTAACCTGATCGAGCCACGCGGTGGTTTTAGGGTCTTGCATGTTGTGCGTCCGTGTCTGTTGCGCGTGTCTGTTGTGTTGTGCGATGTATTTGCGGCGGGCTACAGCTCGACGCTGACGATCCGGTCGCCGTGGGCCGAGCCCAGATAGATTCGATCGCCGACCCGCAGCGCGACGGTGGCGTAACCCATCGGCGGACCGTCGTGATCCAGGATCACTTCGCCCGCGAGCGTATCGGGGTCTGCTTTCACGATCTGGAACGGCAGCAAGCAGGGACCCTGGGTCACCAGCGTACAGACCTGGCCGATCGGGTCGTGTTTGTGGGAGGCGATCCATATCGAGCCGTCGTCCGCCACCGTCACATTGTCGGGCTGCGATACGTTGATGCGGCCGGTGCGTTCGTTTGTGTCGAGATCCAGCGCGAAGGTTCTGCCACCGATATACGCGTTGACGAACAGCGTGCTGTCGTCGGCATTCAACGCGAGACCGTTTGGCATCACGTCGTCCGTGTTCGGCAGCTTGCTGAATCCGCCCGCTGCAGACCATGCCCAAACCCAGCCGGTGGGCTTGCCTGCGAGCAGCTGGGTCACCGTATCTTCGAAGGTGACCGACTTGTCCCACATGTGGGTGGCATAGAAACCGCCGTCGCGCCGCGCCGCCACGTCGTTGATGAAGGGATCGCCCGGCGGCAGGGCGCAACCGCGCCAGCTCAGATCGCCGTCTTGCGCCACCGCGAAAAACTCGATGGACTCGCGCTCGCCGTGATTCACCACCAGCAGCGCGGTCGCGCCGTCGTCGCGAACCACCAGATCGATGCCATGGGGACTGAGAGCGGCGGCCTCCGGCGCCGGACAGTCGGCATCACCCCAGGCGTCACCCGCGCGGTTCCAGTCGATAGTGAGCGTCTCGCGGCCTCCGGTGGTCGTGTTCAGCAGCGACAGCTTGCCTGGCGTGTCGGCCATGAACTCGCCCATCTCGCTGACGATCAGCAGATCGGTGCCGGGTATCTGCACCAGGTCTTCGGGGTTTTGGTAACCGCAGTGCGCGGTCATGCCGCCGACGGTCGCGCAGTCCAGCAGGTCTGTTGCGACGGTCGGCTGCGGCAGATTCGATCCCGCGGCGAACACCTCGCGTTCGTAGACGTTAGACGCCGCCCTGTCGCCCCTGTGCCCCTGCACGTCATCGGGCTGCGGCGCCGAGGCCTGTTCACCGCCGCTACAGGCGGTCAGCAGCAGGCCCAGTCCGCAGCCGAGCAGTAGATGCCTGATCGGCACTTGTCCGCGCGAGTTTCGCATTCGATATCCCCCATCCATTGCCCATTACTGAACCACTGATGGGTCCCGAAACTCAAGCCGTCGAGATGCGCCGTTCACCAAGCCGGTCTATCCTCAGGCCCTTGCCCGTCTAATGGGCCTGTCTAATGGGCCTGTCCAATGGGGCTGATTCCACGTGGCGCACACAGCCGCAGTGGGATGGACAGAAAGATCGCAGAGAGATCGTAAAGAGATCGAAAGAGGGAGAAGACAATGCAGAGCAAACTGTGCGAAATGGTGGGCTGCGAGTTTCCGCTGGTGGCCTTCAGTCACTGCCGCGATGTGATCGCGGCCGTCAGCAAGGCCGGCGGCTTCGGCGTGCTCGGCGCGGTGGGGCACACGCCGGAGTCGCTCGAGGTGGAGCTGAGCTGGATCGATGACAACATCGATGGCAAGCCGTATGGCGTTGACCTCATCGTGCCGACCAGCGTGGCGAATCGCGAGGGCACGCTGACGCCGGAGGAACTTGCCGAGCGCGTGCCGGAACAGCACAAGCGCCACGTCGAGAACATTCTCGCCGAGCACGGCATCGATACCGCCGGGCTCTGGGATCGCCGCATCAGTCAGGACTACGGCAGCGCCATGCGCGAGGACGGCGCCAGCGCCCAGCTTGAGGTCGCAATGCGTCATCCGATCAAGGCGGTCGTCAACGCGCTGGGTGCGCCGCCGCGCTTCATGGTCGACGCGGCGCGCGAGAAAGGCATCGTGGTGGGCGCGCTCACCGGTTCTCGCGAGCACGCGATGAAAAACGTCGAGGCGGGCGTCGATTTCCTGGTCGTCTCCGGCACGGAGGCCGGCGGTCACTGCGGCGAGATCTCGACCCTGGTGGTCGTGCCCGAAGTGCTGGACACGCTACAGCAGAATGACATGGAGGTGCCCGTGCTGGCCGCCGGCGGCATCGTCACCGGTCGCCAGATGGCCGCCTGCATGATGATGGGCGCGGCAGGCGTCTGGACGGGCTCGGTCTGGCTGACGACGACCGAGGCCGAGACCCTGCCCAGCATCAAGGAGAAATTCCTCACCGCGAACTCGCGGCAGACGGTGCGGTCGAAGAGCCGGACGGGCAAGTACACGCGCCAGCTACGCTCGCCGTGGACGGATGCGTGGATGGATTCCGACGCGCCCGAGACGCTGCCGATGCCGTTTCAGGGACTGGTCAGCGGCCCGCCGCTGGCACGCATCGACAAGCTCGCCGAGTCCGGTCACACGGGCGCGAAGCAGCTTGCCACCTACTGGGTCGGGCAGGGCGTCGGGATGATGAACGAGTCGCTGTCCTCGCGCACGGTGGTGCAAAACTTCATGGAAGATTTCGCGAGCGCGTGGGAAGGCATGAAGGGCGTAATGGGCGAGTAACGGGCGCTGCTCAGATCACCGACTGCCCCGCCCGCAGATAGGGCATCCAGTCGTTTACCGGCGACGTGCGCCTCACGCCGTCGCCGTAGTCGACGCCCTTGTCCACGGTGCCGGCCGTGCAGCAGTGCCACACCATCGCGGCGCGAATCCCGCTTGATGCGTTGTCGGTCGAGCGATGCATCAGGTGGCTGTCGAATACCATCAGGTCGCCGGGCTGCAGCAGGCAGGGTTGGCTCGCGCCCATGTCGTGATCGGTGATCTCGACGTAGCCGTAGTTTGCGCCGGGTCGTCGATCGGGTTCGTGGCGGTGCACCGGCTCGGCCTGACTGCCGGGCAGCACGTGCAGGCAGCCGTTTTCCAGCGTCGCCTCGGTGACGGCGAGCCACAGCCCGATGATCGGTCGCGCCGGCTCGAACGGAAAGTAGTAGGAGTCCTGATGCCAGGGCTGTCCCCAGGCGCCTGGGTTCTTAAAGATGAACTGCGATAGGAAGCAGTCGACCTCCGGGCCCAGCGCCGCGATGACGATGCTCTGCAGGCGCGGGTCGCGCAGGAAGTCCGCGAACGCCGGGCGCCGATGCAGCTTGAAGATCTTCGATACCAGATCTTCCGGGTTGGCGCCGGAAAAACCATCCTGCGACTCCGGCGCGACGTAGCAGGGGGAGACATCGGCGCCGTCCGCTGCCGCGCGGGCAATATCGATCACATCGCGCAGCATGCGCTCGCCGATCTTTGGCGCTGCGAAGCCAGGAAACACCTGATAGCCCGGCGCGTCCTGCTGTCGCAGCGTGTCAGGCAGCGTTGTCAGTGACTCTTCCATCGGCTGTCCTTAGCGCCAGAAACTCTGAGTGGGCGAGGCTTATTCAGAGGTTTCCTGGCTGCGAGCCGTTAGTGTCGCGATGATCTTGTTGACGTCATAAACGTCGTCGCCGTCGTAGCGCGGCGCCTGCGCGGCAAACGCGCGTGCAACCTCGTCGGCCCGACGCGCGGCGATCTCGGCGACGTGCGGGTGGCTCAGGATGAAGAAATACTCCTGTTCCAGCGCCTCGATCACCTTGTCCGCCACGGTCGTGGCGGGCAGCCCCATCTGCATCGCGGCCGAGCCGGCCGGGTTGGCCTCTATCGCGCCGCCCAGCGAGTCGGGGCGGCGTTCGGATGCCTTCCACAGCGTGGATTCGACGATGCCGGGACACAGCACGCTGACGCCGACGTTGTCCGGCAGCTCCGCACGCAGCATGTCGGAGAGACCGAGCACCGCGTGCTTGGAGGCGTTGTACACGTGCGCGTTGTTGTGAGGCCGGCCGAAGGAATGCTCGGAGCCGGTGTTGATTATCCAGCTCGGCGCGCCGGAGGCGATCATTCGCGGCACGAAGGCGCGCACGCCGTTCATCACGCCGACGACGTTGACGCCGAGCACCCACTCCACGTCCTCTGGACTTGCCGTCCATACCGGTCCCGCGCCGCCCATTACGCCGGCGTTGTTAAACAGCAGCTCGACGGAGCCGAATTCGAGCCAGGCGGTCTCGGCCAGATTCTCCACGGCCTGCGGATCGCGCACATCCAGCGAGTAGGCGGCCGAGCGTACGCCGTGCTGCCGCGCCGCCTGCGCCACGGCCTCCGCCTGGGCCTGCTCGATGTCGACCACGCAGACGTTCGCGCCGCGTTCCGCCAGCGCTATCGCGATCGCGCGGCCGATGCCGTTGCCGCCGCCCGTGATGACGGCGGTGTTGCCCTGAATCTCCATTCGGTCTCCCAACTTCGCTGTACGCCCGCCGTTAGCCGGGCATCGTCGGCCGCAATGATACCCTCTGTGCCCGTACGGACGGCGTGCGCCGGCGGGCCATCGGTGTTCGATTGGCGCGCTTGTTGTGCTCGGCGTCGATCGAGAAAAATCTGCGCGACAAAGGAATCACGCATGCGCCAACTGACTCTCTGCCTGCTGCTGATGGTGCCGCTCTTGCTGCCCGGCAACGCCGCCGCGGCGTTCGGCGGCACCACGGATGGAATGATTCGCCACGATGGCTTCATCCCGCTGTGGTGGGACGCGGACAAAGGGCGCGTGCTCGCCGAGATCAGTCGTTTCGATACCGATCTGCTGTACGTGGTCTCGCTGCCGACCGGCGTTGGTTCCAATGACATCGGTCTCGATCGCGGTCAGCTGGGCGGTACGCGCGTCGTGTTCTTTCGGCGCAGCGGTCCGCGGGTGCTGCTAGTCGAACGCAACATGGCGTTCCGCGCGCAAACCGACAATCCCGACGAGCGCCGCGCCGTCGAGGAGGCGTTCGCGCAGAGCGTGCTGGCCGGGCTGGAGGTGATCGCCACCGAAGGCGAAGTCGCGCTTGTCGACATGACGTCCTATCTCAAGACCGACGCCTACGGCGTCGCGCAGCGGCTGGCGCGGTTGGAAGAGGGCAGCTTCAAGGTGGACGCCGATCGCTCGGCGCCCGACCCGGACACGCTGAAGAGCTTCAGCAAGAACGCGGTGCTGGAGGCCTGGATCACGCTGGCCGGCAGCAAGCCGGGGGCGCAGGTCGCAAGCGTCGTGCCGACGCCGAACACGATCACCGTCAAGCAGCGGCACCAGTTCATCGCAGCCCCCGAAGCCGGCTTTGCGCTGCGCGCCTTTCACCCCCGGTCAGGCTTCTTCTCACGGACCTATCAGGACTACGCCGTGACGCTCGAGCAGCGGATGCGCCGCCATCTGCTGATCCGGCATCGCCTTGAAAAGGCCGACCCGGACGCCGCGCTCAGCGACGCGGTCGAACCGTTGGTCTACTACGTCGACCGCGGCGCGCCGGAGCCGATCCGCTCCGCGCTGATCGAGGGCGCGTCCTGGTGGAACGCGGCCTTCGAGGCGGCAGGCTTTCGCAACGCCTTTCAGGTGCGGCTGCTGCCCGAGGGCGCCGATCCGCTCGATATTCGCTACAACGTTATCCAGTGGGTCCACCGCTCGACGCGCGGCTGGTCGTACGGCGCGTCGATCGTCGACCCGCGCAGCGGCGAGATCATCAAGGGTCACGTCAGCCTCGGTTCGCTGCGCGTGCGCCAGGACCTGCTGATCGCCCAGGGCCTAACCGCGCCGTTCGATGCGGACGGGGATCAGGGCGAAGCGGCGCGCGAGATGGCGCTGGCGCGCCTGCGGCAGCTCAGCGCGCACGAGGTCGGGCACACGCTGGGGCTCGCGCACAACTTCGCGGCCAGCGCGGTCAACGACGCCTCCGTCATGGACTATCCGCACCCGAACGTGCGTCTGGATGGTCGGGGGCTCGTCAGCCTCGCCGGCGCGTACGACGTGGGCATCGGCGAGTGGGACAAGCTCGCGATCGCCTACGGCTATCGGGTTTATCCCGACGCCGCCGCGGAGGCCGCGGGCCTGGCGAACGTGCTCGATGAGGCGCAACAGCAGGGACTGCGGTTCATTTCCGATGCGGACGTGCGCGGCCCCGCAACCGCGCACGCGGGCGGTCACCTGTGGGACAACGGCGCGGACGTGCTCGTTCGCTACGCGGAACTGCTCGCGGTTCGCGAGCGAGCGCTGGCGCGTTTTTCCCCGGCGGTGCTGCCACCCGGTCGGCCGCTGGCGCTGCTCGAGGAAGCGCTGGTGCCCGTCTACCTGCTGCACCGATTCCAGGCCGAGGCGGTGACCAAGCTGATTGGCGGCGTGGACTACGACTACGCGCTCAAGGGAGAGTCGCTGGGACGCGGGTCCAGCGTCGCGCCCGAGCGCCAGCGGGCGGCGCTGGCTGCGCTGTTCGATTCGTTGCAGCCCAGCGTCCTGCGCGTGCCCGAGTCGCTGCTGCCGCACCTGCTGCCGCCGGCCTATGGCGACGGTCGCACGCGCGAATACTTCGCCCATCGCACGGCCAACAGCTTCGACCGCGCGGCTCCGGCGCGCGCGCTGACGCAGCTGGTGACCCAGATGCTGCTCGAGCCGGGGCGGGCACAGCGTCTGCTGCAACAGCGCGCCGCGGATCGCACGCAGCTCGGTCTGCGCGAGATGCTCGTCGCTTACACCGACCGGCTGATCCTGCCGGTGAGCGCTCGCGAGAGCGATCCGACCGGCGTCGAGAGCGCGTGGGTTGCGCTGCGCGAACTGCAGCGGCTGGCGCTAAACGCTGCGAGTGATGCGGTGCGCGCGGCGGCGCTCGCGCAGCTGCAGGCGCTGCCGGGCGCGCTGCGGCGCGGCGAGCAGGCGCAGCAGATGGCGGCCGAGATCCGCCGCTTTCTGGAGGCGCCCGCCGCGGAGCTGCTGCCCGAACGGGTGACCGTGCCCCCCGGATCGCCCATCTGAGGCGCTTTGACCGCCGGCCGCTCCGGGCTTTTCACCCGCCAGCCATCCTCCTTATGGAGAAGAGGCTGGCGGGTCTCATACGACAAATCAAACACGAAGGTGTTTGATTTGCGTTTGGCCATCCTCTTCGCATAAGGAGGCCAGAATCTAGCAGGTTGTTTTTCAACAACCTGCTAGTCTGACCCTGCGGCGTTGAGGGAGACGGTGCGATGACGGATGCGGAGCGCGACGCGCTGGATGCGGCGAAGGCGGCGCGGCTGACCTGGATCGCGCGGCTGTACAGCTACGACGAGGAGGCCATCAGCGATGTGGTGGCCGACGAGCAGCTGTTCGATCGCCGCAACGATTTCGGCATGCAGCACTTTCTCGACAGCTATCGCCCCCTGACCAAGCTGCGGGACAAACACGGTCCGCTTGTGTTTCGCGTCGGCGCTGTAGAGCACGAGGCGAGCGACGTGACGCTCGCCGAGCTGCACGCCGATCTGCCGGACGGCGGTCGGGTCACCTTCATCCAGCGTGTGCGCTTCGAAGCGGCGCTGCCCTGTCGGGTGCGCTACTGGTCTTCCTACCCGCCGCTGCCGGACGGAGTGCGCATACGGCCATACGCTCCGACCGACGCGCCGGGATGCGTGGCGCTGGAGCGCCTGTGTCCCATGGAGAGCGCAGACGGCACGCGCTGGGTCCTGGATCGCGGCGACCGGTTCGATGACTATCTACAGCTCATGGCGCCGACCGACGCCTGGGTCGCCGAGTACGCGGGCGACATCGTGGGCTTCTTTTCCTGCGCGCTGCGACCGGTGACTTATCAGGACGAGTCCTGCTACGCGGTGTATCAGCACCACTATCGCGTCCACCCAGAGCACCGGGCGGGCAGCGTGTCCGTGGCGCTCGCGTCACACGTCGACCCGCGGCGTACCTTCGACGGGCTGAACGTGCCGTTTCCCTATTCGCTGGTCGATCCGGACAACGTGCACATGCAGCACGTCGGTTTCCCGGCCGTGCCCGATGTCCGCATCGCGCGCCTGACGCTATCGCTGTCGGCGCTGCGCGCACCTCTTGCGTCGGAGGATCCGGAGGCTCAGGAGATCGAACTGGATACGCCGTCAGTGGCGAGCATCATCGCGCTGATGGACGCGACCCACGGCGAACGGGTGCTGTACCCGGGGGTGACCGCCGAGGCGCTGCAGGCGCGCTGGTCGCGCGTGGTGGATTACAACCACGCCAGCTACCGCGGTACCGACGATGCCTTCGTGGGCCTGTGGCTCGCGGGCGAGCGCAACCTTCTCGAACGAGCTGAACAGCGGGAGGAGCGGCGGCTCGGGTTCGTGCTGGACTACGGCGCGCGCGCCCCGGCGGATCTGCTCGCAACGCTGCGGCGAGCCGCGGTCGACATCGATCCGACGCTCACCCATCTCGCGCTCATGTGTGACACGCGCGCGCCGGAGTATGCGCTGCTCGAGCCCTTCGCCGATGACGTCGCTTCGCTTGCGATTCACACGCTGCCCTGGATCATCGCCGATCTGCAGCAGGGGGCGGTGTACTGCGACGGCGCCTACTGCTGAGTTTTTTGCGTCTTCACTGCGACGCCCTGCCTGAGGAACCTTGATGACCGATCTGCTTGCACCACTGACCTTTGCGCGCGGTCCGGCGATGAAGAACCGCTTCATGCTCGCCCCGCTGACCAACACGCAGAGCCAGGACGACGGCGTGCTCTCCGACGACGAGTTCCGCTGGCTGACCATGCGCGCCGAGGGCGGCTTTGGGTTGACGATGACCTGCGCGGCGCACGTACAGGCTCAGGGACGCGGTTTCCCCGGCCAGCTCGGCGTCTTCGACGATCGGCACATCGACGGGCTCGCGCGGCTGGCGAACGCGATCCAGCGGCAGGGGAGTCTCAGTAGCGTGCAGCTACACCACGCCGGCCAGCGCTCGCCCGCGGAGCTCATCGGGACCGCGCCGGTGTGCCCGTCGGCCGACGAGGACAGCGGCGCGCGCGCGTTGACCGCCTCTGAGGTCGCGGTGCTGCGCGACGATTTCATCGCCGCAGCCGTGCGCAGCGAGCGTGCGGGATTCGACGGGGTCGAGATACACGGCGCGCACGGCTACGTGCTGTCGCAGTTTTTCAGCCCGGTGATCAATCGTCGCGACGACGCCTACGGCGGCACGCTCGACAATCGTTACCGCATCCTGTTCGAGATCATCGACGGCATCCGCGCGAGCTGCCGAGCGGACTTTCAGCTCGGCGTGCGGCTGTCTCCGGAGCGCTTCGGTCTACGCCTGCCCGACGTTATCGAGATCGCGCGGCGACTGCTGATCGGCGGCGACATCGATTTTCTCGACATGTCGCTGTGGGATGTCTTCAAGGCCCCGCGCGACGAAAACTACGCCGGCCGTTCGCTGATGAGCTGCTTCACAGAGCTGCCGCGCGGTGAGACGCGCCTCGGCGTCGCCGGGATGATCCGCACGCCGGCGGAGGCAGAGGCCGCGATGGCGGCCGGCGCCGACTGGGTGATGCTGGGAAGAGCGGCGATCCTGCAGCATGACTTCCCCGCGCGCTATGCCGAACGGCGCGATTTCGAAACCGCCGAGTGGCCGGTGACCCGCGAGTACCTCGCGGGACAGGGGCTTTCGCCGCGCTTCGTCGACTACGTCAAGACGGGCTGGCCGGCCATGGTGGCGGACTGAATCTAGGTCGATCCGGCGTCGACGATGGTCGATGCCTGATGGCCCAGATCGAGCGTGCCGTCGCGGCTCGTCAGCGTCAGCCGCAGCTTGTCGCCGGGTTGCAGAAAACGCACGCCCCGCAGCGACTTGATCAGCTTCCGCCGGCGCCGCTCGTCGTTTGTGAAGTTAATCAGGATCGCGAGACCGACCTTCGGCGTTGCATTCAGGATGACGCCGCCTGGCGTTCCGGTGAGGAGCAGATCGCCGCGCCTGACGTCGGTGAAGCCGGCTAGCTCGGTCAGCGTCTCGGCGGGCTTGTGGATCAACAGGTCCGTGGTGGCGTCTTGTCGGATCTCGCCGTTCAGCGCAAGCGTCAGCCGCAGATGGTTGAGCAGATCGTCGTCCCCCTCGCCCAGTAGATAAAGCGTTGGCCCGAGGGGGCAAAAGGTGCGCTGGCCCTTGCCCTTGAACCACTGCAGCATGGGCGCGCCGAACATGAAGTCGCGTGCCGACACATCGTTGGCTAGCGTGATGCCGCCAACGTAGTCGAGCAGGTTGGCCTCGGTGATATTGGCGTGCGGCGCTATGTCGCGCCGCATCACCAGCCCCAGCTCGACCTCGTAGTCCAGCAGTTCGCAGCCGCGCGGCCGCACGATGGCGTCTCGCGGACCGCAGATCGATGACGGGGGCTTGGAGAAAATCAGGTTCTGACCTTTTTTCGCCGCGGCCGTACGGCTCGCGCCACCCTCTTCGCGGTGCGATGCGTAGTTCAGCCCCTGGCAGAAGATCTGCACATCCGCGCTGATCGGCGCACGCAGCTGTGTCTCGCCAGCGGGCACCCGCGGTAGCGCGACAGCTTCGAATCGTTCGGGTCGCTCGCGATAGTCGTCCAGCAGTTCGCGATGGGTCGGGTATTGGTCTGGCAGAAGCGCGAACTCGTCACCGTGCACCACCGCCCAGCGCTCGCCGAAGTCCTCGTGCTGTACGCGGGAGACCGAAACGCCCATCGCTTAGGCCGCCTTGCCGCTGGATTGCGTCCGCGCGCGCAACAGCCGCGCGACGTTGCGCAGCGCCTTCCAGTTCCAGCGCGAGACGACGAAGCTCGGCGGCGGTGCCGGCCCCCAGTAGTCCTGCATGTCGCCGATGCCGCAGTCGCCTGCCTCGTGGTCCTCGTTCATCAGGTCCGTGTCGGTCCAGTGTTCGTGCACAACGCCGAACGGGCTGCGCCAGTAGTCGAAGATCTGGCCACCGAGCAGATGCCGGCCGATACCCCAGACGTGCTTGCGCTTTTTGTGTTTCAGGTACTCATGCCCCGCCATCAGGTCGTCGAAGTTGCTGACCTCAAACGCGATGTGCTGGACGCGCGCGCCCTCGTCCAGCGCAAACTGAAAGCCGACGACGTGATGGTCGACAAACTCGGCGCCGCGATCGAGTCGCCCAAAGATCATCTGAGCGCTGCCGTCGGGCAGGCGCATGGCGTCGGAGGTGCGCAGCCCTAGATGGCGGTTGTACCAGCGATAGACGCGCTCGGGCTCGGCGCTCTCCAGCACCAGGTGACCGATGCGGCGGACGCGGGAAGGCCCGCGCTGCGCGCCGGGCAGGTCGCCTTTGCGTTCCTGTTTGCCGTTCATGTTGTAAGGCTTGGCCGGTGCGCCGGCGAGCGCTTCTAGAGATGCTCGCCCGTGAACGACCTCGACGCGCATGCCCTGCGGGTCAGTCAGCCTAACGACGCTGCCGCCGCCCGGTTCGTCGAGCGGCTCGACTGCGGATGCGCCAGGCAGGCCGGCGAGGGCGTGCAAATCGGCTTCGCTGTCGACCTCGAATGCGATCGCGATGACGTCGCCAGAGCCCTGGCTGAGTACGTAGCAGTGAGCCCTCGCATCGGTACCGCGCAGGTAGATCCGGTCCGCGATGCGCTCGGTGACCTGCAGCCCGAACTCCTGCAGGAATTTCTCGGCCTTGGGCAGATCGGGCGCTTCGACGCGCACGTAGGCGAGACGCTTGGCTTTGATCTTCGAGTCAGACATGGCGTGTGCTCCGTTCAAGTGCGCTCGGGCGAGACGACGTCCGCCCATGGTCGGCGGTCTTCTTCACCGCCGAAGAAATCGGGATCCCAGAACACGCGATACAGCGGTATGTGCAGCGAAGGTGCTCGCTCGCTAGCGTCGAGCGCGGCGCGCAAACGCGCGATGCGCGCGGGTTCCTGCGCCGCGAGATCCGCGCTTTCAAACGGATCGTCCACAAGGTTGTAAAGCTGCATTTGCGCATCGCGCGCGATGAGTTTCCATGGCCAGCGATAGAACGCCTGTTCGCCGCGCTGTCCGATCGTGACGTAGTCGGGGACGGGTTGTGCATCTTGCCGTGCGATCGTCGGCCAGTGATTGCCGCCGTTCAGATCGGCCGGCACCGCCTGCGCCGTTGCGGCCAGCAGTGTCGGCAGCACGTCCTGCGCGGTGATCATCGTCGCCACCTGCGCCGGTTCGAGCGTCCCTGGCCAGCTCAGCACGGCGGGCACGCGGACCCCGCCCTCATAGACCGAGCCTTTGCCGAAGCGCAGCGGGCCGTTGTCGGAACCGCCCTCCAGCGCGTTGACGCGAATAAACTCCAGCATGCGGATCGGTACGGGCGGCTCGAACCAGCGTTCGAGCCGCCGCGCCAGATCGACGTAACCGCCCATTCCGGCATTCGGGTTCAGGCCGCCGTTGTCGCTCATGAACCAGATCAGCGTGTTATCGCGCTCGCCGACGCGGGTCAGCGCGGCGACGACTTCACCAACCGCCGCGTCCAGCTCGGTGACCATGGCGGCATGCAGTCGACGGTGCCCAGTGTGACTGTCGGCGTAGGCGGCCACGGTGGCTGCCGGCGCCTCGTTCGGCAGATGGGGCGCGTTGTAGCTGGCGTACAGCAGGAACGGCCGATCCGGGTCGCGTCGTTCGATCAGGTCGACGGCCTCCTGCGTCAGCAGCCGGGTGCTGTAGCCCACCTCGCGCACCGTTACCCCATTGCGCTGCCAGTCGAGCCCGCCGCCGTGGACGTGGTCCCAGTAGCCGATGCCGCCCGTAACGTGGCCGTAGAAATGTTCGAAGCCGCGAGCGTTGGGTAACAGGTGCTGTGCCGCATGACCGAGATGCCACTTGCCGACCATCCAGGTCTGATAGCCGGCGGCGCGGAAGTGGTCGGCGAGCGTTTGCTCGGAGGCCGGCAGCCCGCGGTCCGCGTTCTTGGCGAACTGGCGATAGATGCCCAGTCGCTGTGGCGATTTGCCCGTCATCAGCGCCGCGCGCGTCGGCGTACAGGTGGGCTGGCTGTGGAATTGATCCAGCACTACGCCGTTCGCGGCGAGCGCGTCGAGGTTTGGCGTGCGAATATCGCTGCCGTGATAGCCCACGTCGTTCCAGCCGAGGTCGTCGGCGAGGATCACAACCACGTTCGGTCGCGCGCCCTGTGTCGTGTCTGCACACAGGCCGCTGCTGGGTGTACCGCAGAGCGCACCGCCGAGCGCGAGCGCTGCGGTTAGCCTGCGCGTCCGCGCGCGCCTTTGGGTTTGCGCGTTAGATGAGCCCGGCATAGGAGCCGCCGTCGAGCTGCAGGTTCTGTCCGGAGATGTAGCCGGCCTGCGCACTGCACAAGAACGCACACGCGTCGCCGAATTCCTCCGGTCGCCCCATTCGCCTCGCGTTGATCGTGCTCGCTATGGCCTCGCGCGCGGCCGCCATGCTAATGCCGTCGCGCTGCATGAGCATCAGCGCCATGAACTTTTGCCGATCGGTGTCGAATCGCTCGGGTAGCAGATTGTTGATCGTGACGTTGTGGGCGACGGCTTCGTTGGATAGCCCTTTGCACACCGCGGTCAGCCCGCTGCGCGCGGCGGTCGACAGCCCCATGGCAGGGTGCGGTGACTTCACCATCGCCGAAGTGATGTTGACGATGCGCCCAAAGCGGCGTGCCTGCATGCCTTCCAGCACGCCCTGGATCATGAATACCGGGGCCAGCAGGTTGGCGTCTAGCGCGCCCTGCCAGGCCTGCGCGTCCCAGCCGCTGAATACTCCTGGCGGCGGCCCCGCGTTGTTGTTGACCAGGATGTCGGGCTCTGGGCACGCGGCGTGCAGAGCGGCGCGCCCCGTGTCCGTGTTGATGTCTGCTTGTACCGGGGTGACGTCCCCCAGTTTGGCCAGCTCATCGGCGGCGGCGCTCAGCGCGTCTGCGCTGCGGCCGTTGATGTACACGCTGCAGCCCTCGCGCGCGAGTGCTGCGGCGCACGCCTTGCCTAGCCCCTTCGATGACGCGCAGACGATCGCCTTGCGGCCGCTAATCCCCAGATCCATCGTGTTTCCCCTATCCCGTTGTGCCGTAGGCGGTCGCTGTCTGGGCCGGCGCCACATCTGCGGCGACGGCCGCGAGCAGCGCGTCCTGAAGCGCCCGCTGTGGATGTTCGGGCGCCTGCGCCCAACGAGCACAGATGTGGCCGTCGGGGCGGATCAGGAGCGCGCCGCCCGCGCTCAGGCCGGCATGCGCATGCATTGGCCGTCGGGGCGAAAAGTCCCGACCCTCGATCAGGATCGCGAGCGGTGCGTCCACAGGCGCGTCCGTAGACACACCGGCGCCGGCGTCTTCCCAGACCTCGCCTTCAGGACCGGCGAGCAACGCGAAGCCGGCGTGGGGTAGCTGTGCCAATAGCCAGTCTCCGCTGGCCAGCGCGACCAGCGGCAGGGCGTCGCCAACCTCAAAACTGGGTCGGTAGTCGCTGATGTCGATGTCGTCCGCGTCTACCGCAGCGCCATAGCAATAACCGATTTGCAGATTGAAGCTGTCGAAGTGAGGGCGTTGCACCTCAACGGCCTCTGCCACCTGCGGATAGCCGGCGGGGTTTTCGCGCACGGCGGCGTAGTGTTCGGCCTGTCGTGCCGGATCCGGTCCATAGACGGCGCCGAACAGGTGCAGCAGCTTGGCGGAGTTCACGAGGCTCTGGTGGCTGTTGATCTGGGCGATCGGCCGCCGCTCGGCCTCATAGCGCTTCAGCAGCGCCTCCGGGGCGCCGTGGCGTACCACCAGCGCGAGTTTCCAACAGAGATTTTCGGCGTCGGCCACTCCGGTATTGAGCCCGAGTCCGCCGGTCGGCGGAAAGCGATGGGCCGCGTCGCCCACCAGGAAGACCCGGCCGTTGCAGTAGCGGTCGGCGACCTGCGCTGACATTGCCCAGGGACTGACGTTGCGCAGCCGAAAGTCGGCGAGCGGCGCGCCCGCTGCAGCCTCTACGAGTTGCTGGCAGCGCGCCGCGTCGAAGTCCTCGCGGCGCTCATTGGCAGGGTCGTAAGCCTGCATGAACACCCAGCTGCGTGCGCGCTCGTAGCCGATAAACACCCCGGACGCCTCGGGCGCCAGGCAGAAGTACAGCAGCCCGGGGTGCGCGTCCGTCAGCGCCCGCAGGTCCGCGTGAAAGTGGATCATGAGGTGGTGCTGCAGCGCCTCGGGTCCCGTCATGCCGATCGCAAGCTGGTCGCGCAGCCGTGAGCCGGCGCCGTCTGACGCGATGCAGTAGCGGGCGCGAATGCCAAACGTGGCGCTGCACCCGGCTGCCGTTAGTGTCGCGCGCACGCCCGCGTCGTCCTGCTCGACCCGCTCGACGGTCGTGCCGCGCATCATGGTGACGGTGGTCGAGCTTGCCAGTGCATCCTCAAGAAATGCCTCGAACCTGGGTTGGGCGATATTCACCAGCGGCCAGGGAGTGAACTCGCGTGCGCCTTCGTCCTGACGCTCGTATGGCAGGCTGCCGAAGCGGGTGCCGGCGAGCTTGTCGACGAAGTGCACCTGGCCGCCGTCGGCGACTCTTGCGCCGGCGGCCCGTACATCGTCTGCGGCCACGCCGAGCCGTTGGCAGATCTCCAGCGTGCGTGGATTGACGGCATGCGCCTTCGGCGCGTCGGCCGACCCTGGCCGCCGATCGACCAGCACACAGCGTACGCCCGCGCGCGCCAGATACAGGGCGCTGACGAGCCCGGCCGGACCCGCGCCGACGATGAGGACATCGGTTTCGATCATGTTTGTAAATGGGATCAATATTAAAAATGAGAGTAAATACAAAAATGGTTGACAGGTCAAATCGAGACTTTAACCTGTCCTCATGCAGCAGACGCCCACAGTCGGTCAGTCGACCCGAAACTACTTTCACGCGCGGGCACTCGGCGCCCGCAAACGCGAACGCACGCGCGGGTTGTTGCTGGACAGCGCGATCGGAGTGTTTGCCGACAAAGGCATAGAAGAGGCGAGCATCCAGGAAATCACGGAGCTTGCTGGGCTGGCCAATGGCACCTTCTACAATCACTTCACCGACAAGGACGAGCTCGCGCTAGCGTCGGCCGCGGCGATCGTGCTCGAGATCGCCCGTCGGCTGGATGCCGAACTGGACGGGGAGGAGTGCGGCATCGAGCGCATCGTCGTGTCCTCCTGGGCCTTTATCGAGCTTGCGTTGAGCGTACCCAGTTGGACCCGCGTGGTGCTGAGCCAGTATCAGCGCGGTCCGATAGGTGGCGCGGCAGCGCTGCGCTATCTGCAGGCGGACATCGAACAGGCTGTGGCAGAGGGCGACGTAACCGAGACTGTGGACGCCTTTTTGCTGGAGCAGATCGCGGCGATCATGATGGCCGCGCTGCAGCGGCTGCTGTCTTCCGATGCCCCCGATGCATCCGATCCTTCTGATTCGTCAGCAACCGAGCGTCAGGCTCTGTTACAGCGCCTGACGGAGAACATTCTCCGGCTGCTGGGTCTGACGGCGAATCAAGCCCGCCGGCGAGTTGACCGAGCGCGGTCGCACCGGCTGATCGCGAACGGCATTGGATTCGACGCCGCTGTCTGACCTGTGGACCTTCTGCCCCTCGGCTGGAGGAGCGTCTGCTGGTAGTTTTCCGGCGAAGGCCGGAACCCATCCACGTTAAAGGTACTCGGACGCGTTCGCACCGCAACGATCGTTGAAATGGCAGCGACGGCCGGCTTTGAGTATCTTATTCGGCATAGAAGCGGAAGCAGGCTGAGCAGTCGTTCGGTGCAACCGGCCGGCACTGGGCGGCGTGTATTCAACGCAAGTAAGCGTCAGCACGCCCAAGCGTCGACAGGACGTTAGAAGGAGCCGCAGGCGGAGCAGGAGGAAAGGTCAATGTCGGAACCCATCACCCTTTTAGGTTATCCGGAGCAGCAGACGCGCGGCTCGCTGCTGCAGGGCAATCGCTATACCTCGCGCGAGTTCTTTGAGCTTGAGTGGGAGAACATGTGGACGCGCGTCTGGCTGCTGCTCGGCCGCGAATCCGATCTCCCGAACCCCGGCGACTGGCAGATGGAGCCGGTGGGTCTGGAAGAGATCATCATGGTGCGGCAGACCGACGGCTCGGTGAAGGCGTTCTACAACGTCTGCCAGCACCGCGGCAATCCGCTGGTCGAGGACGCCAAGGGGCACGTCAAGCGCTTCGTCTGTAAATACCACAGCTGGGCGTTCATGCCGGACGGCGAGCTGAATTTCGCTCCCGATCGCGAGGATTTTCCGCAGGGCAATCCGTGCGGCAAGGTGCGGCTTCAGGAACTCGCGTGCGAGACCTTCGCCGGTTTCGTCTGGATCAACATGGACGCCAACTGCAAGCCGTTGAAAGAGTTCCTCGGTCCGATCTGGGATGAATGGAACCTGCGTGACGTCGGTAGCTGGACGCGGACCATGGCGAACTCCATGTGGCTGCCCTGCAACTGGAAGGTCGTGCTCGACAACTTTAACGAGTCCTATCACGTGCCCACCGTGCACATGGGGGCGAAGCCGGACACGGACCGTTCCAAGATCCGCGGCCACATCAACACCTACTTCAAGGAGACGCGCTTCGATCTTTCTGACGAGGGTCACAACCGCATGATCATGGAGGGCGGCTACGGCAACGGCTCTACCGACAAGGAAGGCAACATACTCGAACCGCTCGCGAGCCAGCTGCGTTTCTGGGATCTCGATCCCGAGGCGTTCAAAGGCCGGCCGGAAGACACGCGCGGCGCGCTGCAGGAGGCCAAGCGCCGGCTCGGACCGGAGCGCGGCTTTCCGCACTATGCGCGCGTGCCCGACCAGCAGCTCACGGACGCCTTTCACTACACGCTGTTTCCCAACTTCGCCGTGTCGCTGTGGTCGGACGGCTTCCACTTCCTGCGCGCGCGACCGCATCCGACGGACCCGCAGCAGTGCCTGTTCGATAACTGGTTTTACGCAAGCCCGGGCGCGCTGGAGACGGGGCTGGAGAACAATCACGGCGAGGAACACGAGGTCGAACATCGCATGCTGGCGTTCGGCGGCGAGGAGTCGATTGGACCTGCCATCGAAGACGACGTGCGCGTGTTCGTGACCCAGCAGCGCGGTTTTCGCTCGCGCGGTTTCAAGGGCGTCTATCTCGCCAAGCAGGAGACCCGCATTCGCCGCTATCACGAGCTGATCGACGACTATATCGAGGGGCGCCTGCCGAGCTAGGCGGGGACGATGACGCCCAAGGCACCGGCGGGTCCGCTCAGCGGCCTGACCGTTATCGATTGCACGCGCGCGCTGGCCGGCCCGTTCGGGGCCGGGCTCTTGGGTGACCTGGGTGCGAACGTCGTCAAGGTCGAGCCGCCCACCGGCGACGGCTATCGCAACGTGCCACCGTTTCTGCCCGACCACGCGGGCGTCCACGAGGACCGTGAGGCCGGCACCGATTTCGGCGCGCCGTTCGCCGCCGTCAATCGCAACAAACGCAGCGTGTGTCTCGACCTGAAGCGCGAGGCGCATAAGGACGTGTTTCTTAAGCTGTGCGATCAGGCCGACGCGGTGGTCGAGAATCTGCGCGCGGGCGTGATGGATCGACTCGGTCTGGGCTATGAGGTTCTAGCCGCGCGCAACCCGAAACTGGTCTACGCCTGCGTGCGCGGCTTCGGCGATCCGCGCTCGGGCGAAAGCCCCTACGCCCACTGGCCGAGCCTCGATGCGGCGGCGCAGAGCTTCGGCGGACTGGTGCACGCCAACGACGGCCTGGTGACGCCCGCGATCGCGGACATCTTCCCGGGCACTCTGATGGCGCTGGGCGTCGTGTCCGCGATTCTGAGCGCGCAGAAGTCGGGCGAGGGTCAGTTCGTGGACGTCGGCATGTACGACGCCATGCTCGCCTTTCAGAAGAGCGCGGTCGCGCAGTTCAGCTTCACCGGCAAACCGAACCCGGCGGGGCTGCAGCGCGCGATGACGCTGTATCCCTTCGATCTGTTCCCGACCAGCGATGGGCGCATCGCCATCGCGGTCGGTCAACCGCGGCACTGGGACCTGCTGTGCGCAGCGATGGAGCGCGCGGATCTGATGACCGACGAGCGCAGCGAAAGCAACGCGGCCAGGCTGCGCAACGTCGATTGGGTCGAGGCGCAGATCGTCGCTTGGACGTCCGCCCACACCCGGGCGGAAATCATGGCGAAGCTGGACGGCGGCGTGCCGGTCGGGCCCGTGCAGACGATGGCCGATGTCTTCGCCGATGCGCACGTCGCGGCGCGCGGCATGCTCGAGACCTGCGCGCCCGGCGGCGACAATCCGGATATCCAACTCGCGGCCAGCCCGATCAAGTTCAGCGCCACGCCGGGCAGGCTGTACCAGAAGCCGCCAACGCTCGGCGAGCACAACGCCGAGGTCCTGGCGGAGTTCGGTATCACTATGCCGCCGGACACCCCGGACGAAACACCCACCGACTAGCTGAGCGAGGCGAGCGCCCCGGCGCCGACCTGATCTTCGACTTGCGTTTATACTGTGTATTACATAGTATGCAGCGCACAGGCAGCATGGATAGAACTTGGAGCCGCTGGTGACGGAGCGGGCAGACAAACTTCGCCAGGAACTGCGACGCGGCGCGATCGTGATCGCGGTGCTCGCCGCGCTGCGCGCCGAGCACTACGGCTATTCGCTGCGCCACGCGCTGGCCGAGCGCGGCATAGAGGTAGAGGAGGGCACGCTCTATCCGCTGGTGCGGCGTCTCGAACAGCAGGGGCTGCTCGCCAGTGAATGGCGCGAAGAAAACAAGCGCCGCAAGCGCTTCTATCGGCTCGCACCCGCGGGCGAGGCCACGCTCGAGCGGCTGCTCGACGACTGGCGCACCCTGAATCTCGGCCTGGAACAGATCATTGGCAACGAGCGGAGACGATCATGAGCTATAGCGTCTGGATCGACAGATACCTCGGTGAGGTCGCGCGCGGTCTACGCGGCGATGGCCGCGACGACATCGTGGCCGAACTGCGCTCTACGCTTGAAGACGAGGTGCAGGGCATCGCCGCGCAGGAGGATCGCAACCCCACCGAGGCGGACGCCCGCCAGGTGCTGCAACGGTTCGGCTCGCCGTCTGCGGTAGCTCATCAATATTCGCCGCCGCGCAGCCTGATCGGACCGACGCTGTTCCCGGAGTATCTGAGCACGCTCGGCTATCTGTTGGCGCTGACGCTTGCGATTCGCTTTGTGACCCTGCTGCTGGGCAGCGAGGGCAACAGCGTCTACGGCGCGGCGGAAGACCTGCTGACGGTCGGTTTTTGGACGCTGGCGATCACGACGGGCGTCTACGCGGCCATCGAGGCCGCGGGTGACTACGAGCCGGCGACGCAGGACTGGCGTCCCGAGCAGCTACCGGAGCCCGAAGCGATCCGCCTGCAGGCGCGGCCCGGTCACCTGGTGTCGAACCTGATTACGGACGGTTTCTTCCTGCTGTGGTGGACGGGGGCGATCAGCCTCGTCGGCTGGTTCGGTCTGTTCGGCAGCGACGTCCGCGTCACGCCGAGCAGCGCTTGGACACCCTTCAACTGGCCGCTGCTGACGCTGATCGGCTGCTCCTTCGCCCTGCACGCCTGCGTGCTGCTGCAGGGGCACTGGCGCCGCTGGTCGCTCGTCGTCAGCCTGTCTATCAGCGTGGCGCTGGCGGCGATCGGTCTGCTGTTGTTGAACGCCGGCGATCTGGCGGTCGTGACGGGCGCCGCCTGGGCGGAAACCGACCCGCACATCCTGCGCGCGCTCTGGTGCTCAGTGCTCGTCGTGGTCGGATTCGTGGTCTGGGAGGCCGTCTGGGCCGCCCGGGTGCTGTTCTTTCGCGCGAGTGCAGCCGACTAGTTGCGCTTGATCGGCACCCAGATCTCGAACTCGCCGCTGCCGGTCATGGGATCGAAGCGCTCGTCGTAGCGTTCGAAGTCGGGCGTGCTACCCACCTTGTGGCCGCAGTTCGCCAGCCACTCGCCGAAGATGTAGCCCATGGTGTCGCCGATGTGATCGAGCGACCCCTCGTGCGTGAACACCGCGTAGTCAGCGGCCGGAATCACGCGGTGTTCGTAGTCATCAGCGGCGGGGGCCGCCGAGACTTCCACGGCGGCCACATAGGTGAACTCGTCGCCCTGTCCCTGCATGTCCACGCAGACGCCATAGGTCGCGGCGCCGACCTGGTTGGGTACCGAGCCGATCATCGGTCCGAAACGCAGCCATAGCTGCGGGATCTCTACGCGCGTGTCGACGGTATAGCGACCCGCCAGGCCCGCGACCTGAAACGCATCAAGTGACCGGTACTCCGGACCGCGCGGTCTTCTGGTTTGGGTATCGGTCATGTTCAGTGTCTCCTGAATCGGCAGCGCGAAAGGCTGCTTGCGGTAGGTCCCCGGCGTGATGCCGAAGCTCTGTTTAAACGCGTTGGTGAATCCCTGCTGACTGTCGAAGCCGATGTCGACGCCGATGTCGAGCAGGGAGCGAGGGTCATTCTGGCGCAGCGCCAGCACGGCGTGTGTCAGGCGCCGCCGGCGCACGTACGCCATGACGGACAGGCCGGTCAGCGCGCGGAACACCCTCGCGAAGTGAAACGACGATTGGTGCGCGGCGCCCGCGATCGCGTCGAGCGTAAGCGGCTCGAAGAGATGCGCCTCGATGAAGTTGATGGCGAGCTGGTAGCGATGCCGATAGTCCATGCGGCCATTGTGCAGCGCGCGGGTCGTGGTTGATGAATCCGGATTGCTCAATTCGTGGCGGGGCGGCGAGCGATGCGGCCTGTTCCCGTAGCGAGTAGGCTATGGCGCCCACCCGCTCAGAGGCTCGACGTGCGAAACATCTGGATTGGACTGGCCGCCGGCGTCATTGGACTTGCGCTGTTGGTGACGCTCGGGGCGCGCCTGCTGCTGGGGGCCTGGCCCGGGGCGCTCGCCGCGACCGCAGGCGGAATGGGCGCCAAGCTCGCGTGCTCTGCGCGCTTCGTCACCGGCCTGTCCGCCGAGCAGATTCGCGCCGATCTCGAAAGCTACTCCCCCGCGTACTCGCTGGTCGATCTCGACTATTCGGACGCGGGTGCCGCGGCCGACCTGTTTGGCGCCGGGGCGCACAGCGCGACCTATCGGGCGGGCCAGGGCTGCGCGCTCGACATCGGCGATACCAGCGCGCTCGATTTCGGCGGTCCCGGATCCGTGATGGCGACGCCGCTGCCGCGTGACGGTGCGCTCGATGCGCTGCTGGCCGATATGCTTACGCGCGACAACGACGCCGGGCTGCAGACGCGGGCGCTGCTGGCGCTGCGCGACGGCGTCGTCGTCGGCGAGGCCTACGTCCCTGGCACGGACGCGACCACCCCGCATCTGGGCTGGTCGATGGCGAAGACGTTAACCGCGGTGCTGATCGGCCTGCTCGAGCGCGACGGCACGCTCGCGACCGACGAGCGCGGCCTGTTCGCGCAGTGGCAGGACGAGCGCGCCGACATTCGCGTGCACGACCTGCTGCAGATGAGTTCGGGGCTGGCGTTCGAGGAGGTCTACGCGCCCGATGCGGACGCGACGCGCATGCTGTTCAACGAGGCGCGCGCATCGGACGTCGCGCGTGATCAGCCGCTGGCTTATCCCATCGGCAGCCGCTTCGCCTACTCGTCGGGCACCAGCAATCTGCTGACCCGGCTGTTTCACGAGCGCGTCGGCGGCACGCCGGCGCAGGCGTACGCCTACCTGCGTGAGCGGCTGCTGCAGCCGCTGGGACTCGCGCACACCATCGTCGAGACCGATCCCAGCGGCGCGTTCGTCGGCAGCTCCTACGTCTATGCGAGCGCGGAGGACTGGGCGCGGCTGGGCGCGCTGCTGATTCAGGACGGCCGCCATGAGACGGAGCAGCTCTTGAACCCGGCCTTCGTTTCCCGTCTGCAGCAGCCGAACAACAGCAGCAACGATCCGCGCTACGGCTATCAGGTGTGGCTGAACTCGGCCGCCGGCGCCGAGTCGCGCTGGCCCAGCCTGCCGCGCGACGCCTTCGCGATGGAGGGTAACCGTGCACAGGTGGTGATGATGCTGCCGAGCGAGCGCGCGGTGATCGTCCGCCTCGGCTGGAGCGCGTCGGGCTATCCGACCGATGAGCGACTCGCGGCCATAGTCGCCGCGCTTTGAACACCTGGCGCTGTTTGCGTGGCCCGCTCGCCCGCCGTCGTCGGCGGACGAGTTTGCGCGAACTGTGGGTTGCGTGCGTTCTTGCTGCGATCGCGGGCGCTGCCTCCGCGAACGACGTCTGCACGCCGGACTCGCTCGACGGCGATCTCGCGAAGCCGCCGGGCTCGACCCGCTTCGCAACCTTCAACGCGTTTCTCAATCGCGCCGCTCCGGGTGAACTCGCGCGCGATCTGGAGCGCGCCGACGATCAGCCGGACGGCGCCGACGCCCAGATCGGCGCGGTCGCCGAGATCATCCAGCGCGTTCGACCGGACGTGCTGCTGCTGAACGAGTTCGATCACGATGCGGCGGGCGACGGCCTGAGACGGCTGCAGCGAAATTTTCTGAGCCACGGCCAAAACGGCGCGGCGCCGATCGTCTATCCGCACGTCTACGGCGGCGCATCGAACACCGGCGTGCCGTCGGGCCTCGATCTGGATCGCGACGGTCGCACCGACGGGGCCGGCGATGCGCTCGGCTACGGCGCTTTCCCGGGCCAGTACGGCATGGCGCTGCTGTCGCGCTGGCCGCTGGCGCTGGACGCCGTGCGCGCGTTCCGCGAATTTCGCTGGCGGGACATGCCGGGTGCGTTGCTGCCGGACGATACGGCGACCCAGGCGCCGGGGGACTATTACGAGCCCGCCGCGCTGCGCGCGCTGCCGCTGTCTTCCAAGAGCCACTGGGACATCCCCGTGCGCATCGGCGACGCGATTGTGCACGTGCTGGCGGCGCACCCGACGCCCCCCGTGTTCGACGGACCAGAAGACCGCAACGGCCGGCGTAACCACGATGAGATACGCCTGTGGGCCGACTACGTTAGCGGCGCCGCCGATTATCTTGTCGACGACGCGGGCGCGGCGGGCGCGCTGGGCGAGGCGCGCTTCGTGATCATGGGCGACTACAACGCCGATCCGCTCGACGGCGACAGCAGCGCGGGCGCCATTGCTCAGCTTACCGAGCACCCCGCGATCGATGCCCGCATCCTTCCCGGCAGCCACGGCGCGAGCGTCGATGCACGTGGCGAGGGTGGGGCGAACGCCAAGCAGCGCGGCGACGCGCGGCTCGACACCGCCGATCTCAACCCGGCGGGTCCCGGCAATCTGCGCATCGACTACGTGCTGCCGTCGCGCTTTGGTCTCGACGTCGTCTGCGGCGGGGTCTTCTGGCCGCGCCCCTGGGAGGACACCTATCGACTGGTTGGCTCGGGCTACCCCGTCGTCTCGTCAGATCATCGCTTGGTCTGGCTGGACGTGCGCGTGCGGCCCTGATCCCGCAGCGGGCTGGGCGGCGGATGGCCAAACCCCCATGCCCCGGGACGATCCGTCAAGTCGAACGTCAGCGTCGCGCCGGCCGCAATCTCCGCGTGGCGCAGCCAGGCGCGCTCTAGCGGTTTGCCGTCTAACAGCACGCCGCGGATGTAGACGTTCTGCGCGCTTGCCGCGGGCGCCTCTATCGCCAGCACCCGGTCCGCGCTACCCAGCCGAATGCGCGCCGCGCTGAACACGGGCGCGGTCAGGAAGTACCAGTCCTGTCCCATCATCGGATACAGACCGAGCGAGCCGCAAATGTAGAAGGCAGCGTGGCAGCCCATGTCTTCGTTGTCCGGCAGGCCGTTGCGCGCGCTCGAGTAGGCCTTGGCCAGCACCTCGCGCAGTCGCGCGGAGGATTTATCGGGCCTGCCGGCGTAGTGATACAGCAGCGGGATGTGCATGAACGTCTCTTTCGTGACGCGGCGTTTTTCCGCGAAGAACGCGTCGAGTCGCGCCGCGAACGCCTCGGGTCCGCCGCAGCGTGCTACCAAACCTTCGAAGTCGTGCTGGACGTTGTAGCTCCACGCCCGACTGACGCCCTCGTAGAAGTAGGGATCGTTCCACGAATCGGGTAGCGCGCGGTTCATGTCGAAGGGCTGGGCCCAGTCGCCCTTCGGCGTGCGGGGGGCGAAGTGCTGCAGCTCCTCGTGCCACAGGTTCCAGACCTTGCCGGAGCTCGCGAAGGCTTGGCTCGCGATGTCCGCTTCGTCGAGCGCGAGCGCGAGAGAGCCGGTGCACCAATCCTGGTAGGCGTATTCCAGATGGCGGCTGACGCAGTTGATCGCGCGCGTCGAGACGTAGCCCAGATCCCGATAGTCCGGCAGGTAGCGGCCGTGGCTATACGGATCGTCCGATTCGACTTCGTTGTTCTTGTGCATGTAGTGCAGCGCCCGACGGTAGTCGACGCCCTCGACGCCCTTCAGCCTGGCCTCGTTGAACAGGATGTCGGCCGAGCTGCCGCCCTGCACCTTGGTGCTGTGGCCGGCAATCCACGCGTCGGGCAGCCAGCCGCGCTGCTCGGCGATGTCCAGCAGACAGTTCAGCATATCCCGCGTCAGCTCCGGCGCGATCAGCGTGATCAGCGAGTTGGCGTTGCGGATGCTGTCCCACAGGCAGTAGATCTCCGAGAAGTGGCGGTGCTCGGACGGCCAGTGATGAAACTCGTCTGCCGCGCCCAGATCGGTGGGCATGCACAGCAGCCGGGTGATGAACGTGTGGAAGATCCGGCGCTGCTCCGCGCTGCCGCCGCTGACCTGGATGCGATCGAACCAGCGCTGCCACGCGGCGCGATTGGCCTGCTCGATCTCTGCGAAGCTGTAGGGCTCGGCCTCTCTGGCCAGGCTCGCGCGCGCGTGCGCGCGGCTTGCGAACGACACGCCGATGCGCAGCTCGATGGTGCCGGCGTCGTTCCAGTGCGCCAGGCTGCGCACTCGAGTACCGCGGCCCTGGGGATCGTCGCAGAGCGCGCCGTCCGCGGACACGATCGTCCGGTCGGGGGCCCGGCTGAGGACGCCCACGAAGCAGACGCGATATGGCTCGTCGTGCCCCCAGCCGCCGCGGAAGATGCCGTAGCCCTCGAAACGATCCGCGGCGGTCCACTCGAATTCGGCCTCGACGCAGCGCGCGTGCTTGAGGGGATGAAACTCGTGCACGGCGCTGGCGTCGATCATGACGCCGCCGGCGCTTTGTGCGGGAAAGGTGAAGCGGCTGACGCCGCAGCGCGCAGCGGCGGTTAGCTCGACGCGGATGCCGCCCGGACCCTGCTCGACGCTGTAGTAGCCGACGCGCGCGGTCTCGTTGTGGCGCTCGAACGGCATCGGCACGCTTGTCCAGTGACCGCTGAACGCCTGCACGCCGACGTTACCGAAGCGACCCTCGCCGCCCGTGCCGCTGACGTGCGTGTGGCTGTAGCCCTGCAGCGGCAGGTCGCTGCGATAGCCGTGGGTACGATGCGGCGCGACCGTATCGGGACCGAGGCGCACGAGACCGAGCGGATGGTACGGCCCGCATAGGGTGCTGCCCGGGCCGTCGACGCCGATGAACGGATCGACGTAGTCGAGCGGCTCGGTCACGCGCCGCCGCGCCGGCGTGCGAGCCGTGCCTGGACGTCCGTGAGGGCGGTCCGCGTCAGGGTGTAGCGACTCAGCATCGCGATCGGCACCACGAACAGCAGGTTGACGGCGATGCCGTCGATGAAGGCGAGGCGAAAGAGTGTGTCGCCCGCGACGCTGCCGGGCGTCGATGCTTTCGGAAACGCGATGACGTAGTCGAGCAGCAGCCCGCCGATGATCAGGCCGAGGCTGGTTACGGCCTTGGCCGAGAAGGCGATCGACGAGGCGTAGATGCCCTCCTGGCGCAGGCCCGTGTGCAGCTCCTGCTCATCGACCAGGTCCGCCGTCATCGACGAGAACATGATGCCGCCGATGGTCATGCAGAGCACGAACAGGGCGCCCTGAATGACCAACGCGATCAACAGCGATGGATCGCCGTTGTCCGGCCAGACGTCTGCGAACCGCAGGATGACCTTCAGCATGCCGAGCACCGCCGCGAGCGACAGCATCAGCATCAGGATGCGGTGTTTTTCGAACCGTCGCTGCAGCGGCTGGGCGGCGGCGATGCCGATCAGCGCGCCGCAGATCGTCAGGGTGAACCAGCGCAGGTCCTCGGCGACGAACTCCCAAAAGTAGGTGTTCATATAGATGTCGAAAACGCCGCCGATGCCGGAAAGGCCGGCGAAAATCAGATGGCCGACCAGTATCAGCCGGAAGTTGCGGCTGCGCAGGGACAGCAGGATCTGGCGCAGCAGCGCGCCGACGCTCACGCGCGACGCCGCGTCGACCGGCTGCAGCAGGTAGGGCACCTCGCGCCGGGTCAGGTGGGTGGTGATGAGTACCCAAAGCGTCATCAGGCTGCCAAGTACGACGGCGAACACCGGGTAGGCATCGGGGTTGAGCTGCCCCGCCGGGTGCTGCTCGGTCGACGCGAACACATAGGTCAACACGCAGAACGCGAACACCACGCCGCCGATCCAGCCGACCAGGTGCCGATACGCGATGATCGATGTTCGCTCGACATAGTCGTCGGAGTACTCCGCGGCCAGCGCGTTCCAAGGCACGACGAAAAAAGTGAACGCGATGTGCAGCAGTACGGTGTTGACCAGCAGCCAAGCAGTTAGAACACCGTGCCCCGCGTCCGCCGGCGGAGAAAACAGCAGATAGCCCAGCACGCCGATCGGCACGGCGGCCGCGTACATGAACGGGTGACGGCGTCCCAAGCGGGACTTGAACTGATCGGAATAGGCGCCGACCAGCGGATCGGTGATCGCGTCGATCAACAGCGCCGCCGCCAGCGCGATCGACGCGGCGGTGGCGGGCACGCCCAGTATTTGGTTGTAGTACAGCAGCAGCACGGCGCTGAACGCCCAGTCCTTGTGGCTGCCGGGCAGTGCACCGATGCCCTGATAGATCTTGGTCGTTACCGGCACCGGACCGACCCGCTGCCGCTCTCGACGGTACTGCCTGGCGTCGTCGTGCGGGCTCGATCGAGTTTCGGTAGTCGCTATCGCCGTGTCCCCAGGCCGCGCTGCACGATCAGCGGCCGCCGCTGCGTAGGATGTGCCCGGCGCGCGCGCCGGTCAGCTCGTCGTGCTCGACGATAACCTCGCCGTTGACCAGCGTTTGCCGATAGCCGACAGCACGTTGAATCAGGCGCGGTGCGCCGCCGGGGAAGTCCGTAACCCGCGTCGGCTGGCGCTCTTCGACGGCGTCCGCGTCCAGCACGTTGATGTCCGCCTTCTGGCCGAGCGCGAGCACACCCCGTTCGCCGCGCCCCAGCACGCGGTTCTGTTTACCGGTCAGCATGTGGATCGCCTGTTCCAGACTGAAGGCCTGCTGGTCGCGGTACCAGTGCGATAGAAAGAAGCTGGTCCAGCCGGCGTCCATGACCAGACCGACGTGCGCGCCTGCGTCGCCCACACCCGGCACGATCCAATCCTCGCCCAGGTAAGCCGGCAGCACGCTAAGGTCTTCGTTGACGAAGCGCACGTGAAACAGCCCGGTCCCGGCGGACTCGATCTGCAGCCGCAGCCAGGTCTCCACCGGATGCTCGTTGGCGGCCTGCGCCAGATGCTGCAGCGATTCTTTCGGTCCCTGTGCATAGTTGGGGCGCACGTCGGTGCCGAGCCAGAAGGTGCGCGCACTCGGCAGGCCGAAGCGCGACGACATGAGCGTCTGGCCGACGTGTTCCGCGTGTTCTTTGTCTTTGCCTTCGGCGATCAGAGGCTGACGGAAGACGGCGTCGGTGATCAGCGCGAGGCGCTCGTCGACCGGCGTGCTGCGCAGCGTGCGCCACGCCTCGCCCTTGAAGCGCATGCCGAACAGGATCTGCGTCGTCAGGCCGGAGAGAAAGCCGGCGGCGCGCGGCTGCGTCGTGCCGGTGACCGCCAGGCCCTCGGCGCGCATCGCCGCGATCGCGCTGGCATAGGCGCTGGCGCCGTTGTCGCCGGGCAGCCAGGGCGCGCTGAACAGGGCGTGGGTGCCCGCGGCTTCCGCCTGGGCGCGCAGGATGCGCATCTCTTCGTCCAGCGGCTGCGCCTCGATGACGCTCTGCATGATCCCGCCGGCCTGGCCGACGGCCCGGGCGATCGCGACCAGTTCGTCTTCGTTCGCGAGCGTGCCGGGAATCGGTCGGCCGTCCGGCAGGCGGTGCGCCATCAGCCGGTTGATCGAGCAGCCGACGGCCCCCTGTGCCACCGAGCGGCCGGCGACTTCGGCGATCCCGGCGATCTCGTCTGGCGTCGGCGTCTCATCGACGGCGCGCTCGCCCATGACGAAAAAGCGCACCGCCGCGTGGCCGACGAGCCCGGCGACGTTCAGCGCGGGCTGCAGCGTTTCGAGCGCGTTGAGATAGTCGCCGTAGCTCTCCCAGCCCCAGGGCAGACCGTCGAGAATGGCCTTACGCGGAATGTCCTCGACCGATTCCATCATGCCCGCGAGCGTGGCTTCGCTGCCCGGTTGGACGGGCGCGAACGTGACGCCGCAGTTGCCCATCAGCACGCTGGTAATGCCGTGCCAGCACGCGGGCGTGAGCTGCGGATCCCAGCCGATCTGGGCGTCCATATGGGTATGCAGATCGATGAAGCCCGGGCAGACCACCGCGCCCCGCGCGTCGATCTCCCGCGCACCGCGCGAATCGACCCGGCCGATGGCGGTGATCGTATCGCCGTCGACGGCGACGTCGCCGACGAACGCCGGCGTCAGTTGGCCGTCGACGATCGTGCCGCCGCGGATGACGAGGTCGTGGCTCATTTTATAGCTCCCCCTAGCTCGGCCGCGGCGTCGCGGGATCGAGTCGCAGTATCTCGCGCTCTGGCGGAAAACCCATCAGGAATCGCACCATGAAGGGCAGCGGATGCGCGGCCGCGACGCGCTCGAACTCGGAGCCGGTAATCGATACGGCCCGGTAGTCGGCGACCACGCCATCGATTTCCACCTGGACGGCGGGATGCTGCAGCGCACGCCGATACCAACCGCGCGGCCAGTGGTGGGCAGAGGCGTACAGCGCGCCGTCGGTGTTGAACTGCGCAAGCATGCGGCTGCGCGCGTCGCCCGCGTCGTCCGTCGTTGTCAGGACCATCATGGGGATGCCGTTGCCGGCGAATGACGGCTGCGCCCAGCCCAGATAGCCCGCCTCGAATACGACGACGAAGGCCGCGTAGAACGCGAGCAGCCCAGTGACGATTTTCAGTAACAACCTCATGGCACGAATGGCTCGCTTCGCAAAGCATAGGTGGCAGGCAGCACCCGGACGCGTGCGGCGCCCGCAGCGTTCACGATAGAGCGTCGGCAGGCATCCTTGACGTGCATGATCAACCTCTCCCCAGAAGGTTTATTGCTTCCACATTATCCCTCAAAAGCCGTGTCGGGCCGACCCCCTGACCGGCGACCGTGGCGCGACGCTTGCCGACTCCGCCGGCGCGGCACGCAAGCACGATCGATCTGCTACGCTCACGCCCATGTTTGGGAGTGGGTATCTGTGTCATGTCGGAACTAGCCTTCAAGTCCGCGCTGCAGCTTGCGGCGATGATTCGCGATCGCAAGATCGGCGCGCTCGAGCTGTTGGAGCACTATCTCGAACGCGTCGAGCGCTATAACCCCGCGCTCAACGCCATCGTCGTGCTGGACGCGGACCGCGCCCGCGCGCGGGCGCGCGAGGCGGACACGGCGCTGCTGCGCGGCGAGATCTGGGGGCCGCTGCACGGCGTGCCGATGACCATCAAGGAGTCCTATGACGTCGCGGGCCTGATCACCACGCGCGGCAACACGATCTTCCGCGATAACCGCGCCGACAAGGACGCCCTGGCGGTCGAACGGCTGAAGGCGGCGGGCGTCACGCTGTTCGGCAAGACCAACGTGCCGCTGAACCTCGCGGACTTTCAGAGCTACAACGATATCTACGGCACCGCGAACAACCCCTGGGATCTCGAGCGCGGCCCGGGCGGATCGTCCGGCGGCTCCGCCGCGGCGCTGGCCGCCGGTCTGGCGGGCATCGAGTCGGGCTCCGACATCGGCGGTTCGATTCGCAATCCCAGTCACTACTGCGGCGTGTTCGGCCACAAGCCGACCTGGGGACTGCTACCGCCGCGCGGCCACGCAGCCCCCGGCGTGCTGGCCGAATCGGACCTGACGGTCATCGGGCCGCTGGCGCGCTCTGCGTCGGACCTCGAGATCGCCACGCTCGCGATGGCGGGTCCGGATGAGATTCACGCCGCGGGCTATCAGCTCGCGCTGCAGCCCTCACCGCACCGCTCGCTCGGTGACTTCAAGGTCGCGGTCTGGGCGACCGACGAAAGCGCGCCGGTGAACGAAGAGACGCAGCGGCGCGTCGAGCTCGTCGCCGAAGCGATACGCTCCGCAGGTGGCGTGGTCGACCACGAGGCGCGGCCGGCCATCGATATCGACGCGTCGCACGGGGTGTATCAGGCGCTGCTGCAGACCGTGATGGCGGCACGCAACACCGACGAGTCCTACGCCGAGCTGTCGGCGGCGCGCGCCGCGCTCGCGCCGGGCGATGACAGTCCGGGCGCGCTTCTGCTGCGCGCGCAGACCGCGAGCTATCGCGACTACGCGGCGGCCAACGAGGCGCGCACGCAGGTGCGCTGGGCGTGGCACGAGTTCTTCAAGGAGTACGACGCGGTGCTCATGCCGATGATGGCGACGGCCGCGTTCCCGCATGACCACAAACCCATGGGCGAGCGCACCACCCTGGTCGACAACGACGAGCGACCCTATTTCGAGCAGGTTTTCTGGGCAGGCCACGCCGTCGGCGCCTACTTACCCTCGACGGTGATCCCCACCGGTGCGAAGGGCTCGGGCCTGCCGATCGGCGTGCAAATCCTCGGCCCGCAGTTCGGCGACCTGCAGACCATTGGCCTCGCGAAGCTGCTCGAGGCGGACGGCTTCGGTTTCGTCGCGCCGCCGGGCTACGACTAGCGCAGGACCAAAGCGGGAGTCGATGCCGTTTTCGGGGTCAGTGCACGTTACGCGTATTGGTTCCAGACGATGACTTCGTCGACCGGTCTGCGTCTGACCTTCATGAAGCGGCGCGCGGGATAGCCGACCGCGATATAGACGAACAGGTGCAGGTCTTCGGGCAGGTTGCACAGGCGGCGAATCTCGGGCTCGGCTAGTCCGGGAAAGGTCGTGAAGCAGGTTCCGATGCCGAGCGAGCGCGCCGCGACGATCAGATTCTGGGCGGCCGGATAGATCGTTGAGGCCATGAACGATTCCTGCGGCGCGTGCGCCGGGTACCGGTTGCGCGCCATGCCGACGATCCAGGCCGGCACCTGCGCGAAGGTGTTCGCGAGATGCTCGGCGCCCGCGAGCATGCGCTCCTCGACGTCGTCGCCGCCGGGCGGTCGCGCGGCAAAGAATGGCGCCATGCCCTCGCGGACTTTCTCGCCGAGCGGTTCTTTGATCGCCGGGTCGTCGATAACGAGAAACGTCCAGTTCTGGCTGTTGCCCGGGTTGGACGCACGCGTCGCCGCGTAGATCAGCTTTTCTAGCTCTGACCGCGGCACCGGGTCGGGCCGGAAGTAGCGCATCGCGGTGCAGGTATCCATCGCCTCGAAAACGTCCATCGCTTTCCCCTGTTTCTATGATCGGCCTGTGGCTGTCTCTGGCACGCGGCGCGCTGAGCCTGTTCCGCTAGGTCGGATTGTCGCGTTCTGGATCGCGCAGGAATCGCTGCAGCAGTCGCTGGTAGCCCACCGGTGCGAGCCGTTCCAGCCATGCCATGACGCGTGCGTCTCTGCCGACCAGAATCTGCGCCCTGTTGCGGCTGACGCCGCGCAGGATGATCTCCGCGGCCTGCTCGGGCGTGAGTCCCGCGACCTCTTCGAAGCGCGCCGCCATCTCTTCGCGCGTGGGTCCATCGTTCTCGCGCATCACGACGCGGGCGTCGCGCGCGATGTTGGTCTTGACGCCGCCCGGCTGCACGCAGCTAACGCCGATGTTGGCCTCGGCCAGTTCCTGGCGCATCGAATAGGTGAAACCGCGCACCCCGAACTTGGCCGCGTGATACGCGGACTGACGCGGCACGGCGACCGTGCCGAAGATGCTGGACGTGTTGACGATCGCGGCGTCGCCGTTCTGTTCGCGCAGGTAGGGCAGGAAGGCCTTGCTGCCGTACACCACACCCCAGAAACAGATGCCCATCAGCCACTCGAAGTCCTTGTAGCTGATGTGCTCGGCGAGATCGGCGACGGTCACGCCGGCGTTGTTGAAAATCAGGTTCACGCGACCGTGCGACGCGACGACCTCGGCGGCGAACGCCTCGACCTGTTCTCGATCGGCGACGTCGACGACGTGGGTCGACACGGTCACCCGGTCGGCGAGCGCGCTGCTCGCGCTCGCCAGCCGATCGGCGTCGATGTCGGCGAGCGCCAGGTGACAGCCGCGCTGCGCCAGCGTCTTGGCCAGGCCCAGTCCGATGCCCGATCCCGCGCCGGTGATGGCGGCGACCTTGTTGTTGAAGTCCGAGACGGGCATGCGGTGTCCTGTTGGAAAGTGGGCAGATGCGAAACGCTACCGGAACCGCTGCGACTAGCCAACGCGCCGCGGCGTCAGTAACGCCCGCCGTCGCGAAAGTCTCGGTTGGGCGCATAGGCGCGCAGATCGATGGGTGCCGCGAGGTTGGCGGCGATCAGTTCGCCCGCGACCGGCGCCAGCGTCACGCCGCTGTGCATGAGCGCGAAATGAACGTTGGGACGTTCCGCCGTCGCACCCAGCACCGGCTGCCCGTCGAGCGGCAGGGGCCGCCAGCCGATCACCGCGGACTCGATCGTCGCCGCGCGCAGCGTTGGTATGAAGCGTTGCGCGACCGCGAGCATGCGCTCGCCGTGCTGCCGCGCGAGCGCTTCGCTTGGGAAATCGTTTGGTCGACGGCTCAGGCGCGCGGCGTGCGCGGCGGTGTCGGGCGCGCCGTCCTGCTCGCCCAGAACCACGCGGCCGTCGCCGCGCTGGTGCAGGTGGACGCCGGGCGCGACGACGATGGTGTTGAGCGTCGGCGGCAGCGGTTCGGTTAGCGCAATGACGCCCGGGGTCGAGCGCTGGGGAATCTCCAGGTCGGCGCAGCGACGGGGGGCCAGCGGATCGGCGCCCGTGGCGAGCACCAGGCGGTCGGCGTCGATGACGCCCTGCGTGGTTTGCACCCCGCGAAGCCTGTTGCCGCTGGAGACGACGCCTAGCGCCTCAAGCGGGTAGCGCACCTTAGCGCCGCGCTCGGTTGCCGCCGCGAGCAGCGCGTGCGTCGCCGCGACGGGATCGACCGCCCCGTCCCGCGGCGACAGGGCAAACGCATCGGCTGACCCGGGGTCGAGGTTGGGTTCGAGCGCGCTGAGCTCGTCTGCGCCGATCATGCACGCGGGTTCGCCCCAGGCCTGCTGCTCCGCGATCTGCCGCGCGAGCCGCGCCTGACGTGCGGGGTCCGCGAACCACTCGATCGAGCCGCCCCAGCGGATCGGGATGCTTAGGCTCGCGGCGAGTTCGGACCAGCGCTCGACGCCGCGCTGATTGAGCGCGTGATAGTGGCGCGGCTGTTTCGCCCAGGTTGCGTTGATCCACGCGAAGGTCCCGCGGCTCGCGTGGCTGGCCGGGGCGGCGCGATCGATGACGGTGACGCGGGCGCCTGCCAGGGTTGCGAAGTAGGCGATCGCGGCGCCGACGATCCCGGCGCCAGCGACGACCACGCGCAAGCCGCGCAGATCGGCCTCGGGTGCGGCGCAGCCGGCCGCGAGGGGCGTCGCGGCGACGAATTGAAGCAGTTGTCGACGCCGCACCGAATCAGGCCAGCGAGGCCGGATCCATGCCGAGCAGGATGCGGCCGTAGTTCTCGCCGCCCAGATCCTCATCGAACACTGTGTGACACGACAGGGTGTTGATGTCGCGCAGCAGTCGCTGCATGGGCTGGGTGCGCATGTGGGCGCCGGCGCCGCTGCGCTGCATCAGTGCCTGCACGACGTCGCGGCAGGTCTGCACGACCTGGGCGACCTGCACGCGCATGCGCGCCCGGTCCTCGGTCGGGCAGGGTGCCTCGCGATCGCCCCACGCGCTGAACTCGTGACCGACCGCGCGCAGCACGGTCTCGGCCGAGCGCAGTCGGGCGCTGCAGTTGCCCAGCAGGATCTGCGCGCTCGGGCGTTCCGCCTGTTTATTTGGCGTCCCGTACAGCGTTCGCTCGCCAAGGCGGGCCTTGAACAGTTCGAGCGCGCGCCGCGCCGCGCCGAGCGCGGGGGTGCCCGCGGCGAGCGTCAGCAGCGGCAGCATCGGATGCCGGTAGCAGGGGCCGGTCGCGCCGGAGCCGCGCCCGAACGCCATCGCGATCAGCGACTCGCTGCGCGCGGCAGGCACGAACAGATCCTCCGCGATCATGTCGTTGCTGCCGGTGCCCTCCATGCCGGCGGCGTACCAGGTGTCTTCGACCTCGATCTCCGATCGCGGCACGAGAAACATGCGCGGGTCGGGGACTGTGCCCTCGACCATCGCGTTCAGCAGGATCCAGTCGGCGTGCATGACGCCGGTGCCCCAGGGCCAGCGTCCGGACAGCCGATAGCCGCCGTCGACGGCGTTCGCCTTGCCACTGGGCGAGATGCTGGCGGGCGCCAGGATGTAGCCCTGGGCACCGAATATCGCGTCCTGGGTCAGGGTTGGAAACTGGGCGAGCATCCAGTTGTGTTCCATGTAGAAGGTGGTGACCCAGCCGGTCGACGTGCAGGCCTGAGACACGGCGAGCCCGACGTCGATGAAGGTATCGGTATCGATCTCGAGCCCGCCGTAGCGGCTTGGCACATAGGACATGAATACGCCGGTGTCGCGCAGCGCGTCGATGACCGCATCGACCGGGCGCCGCAGCGTCTCGGCCTCCGCTGCGTGGGCCTCGATCATGGGCGTCAGGTTCTGCACGGCCGCGAGCATCGACTCGCGCGTTGGGGCCTGGGTCATCTTGGGCTATCCGACTGCGGTGACCTGTTATTGTGTTGGCGAACGCCCGTCCGTTCCAGCGCGTGCAGGCCAGCGCGACGGGCGCGGATCTTCGAGGTAAAACGGGGGGAGCCGTGCGACTGTTGTACCTGCTGCTGTTGCTGCCGGCGCTGCTTGGTACCACCGCGCATGCGACTGGCGGCGACCCCTGTCCCGGTAGCGTCGACGGCGAGAAGCGGCTGCTGTGGGGCGACCTGCATGTGCACACCGCGCACTCGATGGACGCGTGGGCGTTCGGCGCCGTTGCCACACCCAAGGAAGCGTTTGCGTTCGCGCGCGGACAGCCGCTGCGTCTCGTCAACGGCGCCATCAAAACGATCGACCGACCGCTCGACTTCGCGGCGGTGACGGATCACGCGGAAACCTGGGACCTGATGTATCTGTGCACCGACCCGCTGTATGCGGCGCAGGCCTACTGCGCCGGGCTGCGCGACCTGCACAAGCGGCGCGACAGCCGGGGCATCTTCTACGATCACCTGCTGCCCGTGCTGGGATCCGCCGAGCCGCGAGAGCCGGCCGCCTGCCGGGCGGGCGATCTCAACTGCGCGGCCGCGCGGCGCGCCGAGTGGCGGCGGGTTCAGCAGGTGGCGAACCAGGCCAACGAGCCCTGCGCGTTTACGGCGCTGATCGGCTATGAGTGGACGGGCTCGCCCGGCGGCCGGCACTGGCATCGCAACGTCATCTACGGCACCGAGGTCGTCCCGCCAGAGGCCTACGACTTCGTGCGCTATCCGCGGGTCCAGTCGCTGTGGCGGGCGCTCGCGGCGAACTGCGGCACCGGCTGCCGCGTCCTGACGATTCCGCACAACCTCAACTGGGCGGACGGCGGGCGAACCTTCGCGGTCGAGGACGAGACGACGAGCGAGTGGGCACTGCGCGCGCGCTTCGAGCGCCTCGCCGAGATCTTTCAAGAGAAGGGCGCCAGCGAATGCCTGCCGGAAGACCCGGCGCGGCTCGACGCCGACTGCGACTTCAATCTGGTGCGCGAAAACGCGGCGCGCGCGCGCCTTAGCGGAGACGACGACACGCCCGCGGCGGCCGCGTGGGCACGCGCGCGATCGACTTACTATCGTTCGCTGCTGGCGCGCGGCCTGGCCGGCTACGGCTCACGCGCGGACGCGGTGAATCCGCTGCAGCTCGGCGCGATCGGCTCGACCGATACGCACTTCGGCACGCCGGGGCGCGTTGCGGAGGCCAGCTACGATCGCGGCATCTCCACACTGCTCGCCGACGACGCGATCCAGCTCGCGCGGCCGGACTTCAACCCTGGCGGTCTGGTCGCGGTCTGGGCCGCCGAAAACACGCGCTCTGCGGTGTTCGATGCTTTGGCGCGCCGGGAGGCCTACGCGACCAGCGGTCCGCGCATCGCGCTACGCTTCGGCGCGGGGTCCGCGGATCACTGTCGGGTTCGACCGCGCCCAGCGCTCGATGTCCCCATGGGCGGCACGCTGCGCGCCGTGGGTACAGACGGTCCTTGGTTCGTCGTGGAGGCGGCGCGCGATGTGACCCTGCTGAGGTCCGTTGAGATCATCAAGGGCGAGAACCGCGACGATCGGCTGGTCGAGACCGTGCACGCCGTGCGCGAGTTTCGTCGCGGCCGCCGCATGCTGTGCCTGACGTGGCGTGACGCCGACTTCGACGCCGAAGCGCCGGCCTATTGGTACGCGCGGGTCCAGGAGGCGCGCACGCCGCGCTGGAGCAAGCTGCTGTGCGAGCGAGCCGACCTGTGCGATGAGTTTCCGCAGGCCGATACGCTGCAGTCCGAACGCGCGTGGTCGTCGCCGGTCTGGTGGTTACCGTGAGCGGCGTTCACGCAGCGGGTGAGGCGGCGACGCTGTTCGACGTGGCGGTCGTCGGCATGGGCCCGGTCGGTGCGTTCGCCGCGCTGCTGTTCGCCGAGGCGGGGCTGTCCGTCGCGGCAATCGAGCGCGACGTCGAGGTCTATCGCCTGCCGCGCGCGGTCAACCTGGACGGCGAAGTCGTGCGTGCGTTCCAGCGCATCGGGCGGGGAGAGGCGGTCGACGCGCTGCTGCAGTCGGTCCGGCCGGGCGAACGGGCCGGCTTCGCGAACGGCAGTCGCGAGTGGTTGTTCGGTCAGGAACAAAGAGACTTTGGATCCCACGGCTGGCAGCCGGCAAACATGTTCGATCAGCCAGAGTTCGAAGGCTATCTGCGCGCGGAGGCGTTGGCGCACGACGGCGTGACGGATTTTGTGGGCTGGGAGCTGCGCGGCTATGGCGCTGATGCCGACTCGGTCGCGGCTACGGTCGACCTTGAACTGACGAAGGTGGATGGATCGACGTCGCGTGCTCTGCGCGCGCGCTACGTCGTCGCCTGCGACGGTGCAGGCAGCAGCACACGCGCCGTCATCGGCAGCAACTGGGAGAGTCTCGGCTACGACCGGGACTGGCTGGTCGTCGACGTTGAGGTGCGCGACGGCCACACGCTGGCGCTCGACACGCTGCAGGTCTGCGATCCCGATCGCCTGCTGACCTACGTCTGCACCAAGGATCCCTATCGCCGCTGGGAGTTTCGCCTCAAGCCCGATGAAACCGCGAAGCAGATGCTGCGCGAAACGACGATCCGCGCGCTCATCGATCCGTGGACGCCGCGCGACACCTACACGGTTCGGCGCGCGGCGGTGTATCAGTTTCACGCCGCGACCGCCTCGCGCTGGTACGCCGGCCGCATCTTCATCGCCGGCGATGCCGCGCACCAGACGCCGCCGTTCTTGGGCCAGGGCATGAACACCGGTATGCGCGACGTCATCAACCTGGCGTGGAAGCTGCCGCTCGTGCTCGACGGCGGCGCCGACGCGTCGCTGCTGGACAGCTATCAGCTCGAACGCGACGCGCACGCGCGCGATCTGGTGGAGTGGGCGGTGTCGATCGGTCGACTGATGGAGCACCTGGCGGACCAGGAACGGGCGCGGCGCGCGGGCGAACCCGAACCCCCAATGCCGGCCGCGCTGCGCAGCGCCGGCTACGGCCAGGGAAGGGGGCAGCCGCCGGTCAGGGCGGGCGTGCTGTGCGCCGAACAGGTGGGTCACGACAGCGCGACCGGGCATCTGTTGAGCCAGCCGATCGTGCGCGACGCGTCGGGCCGCGAGCTGCGGCTGGACGACCTTTTGGGTGGCGGCTTCTGCCTGCTTGGACGCACCGCCGAGGATCTGGTCGTCAGCGACCGATCCCGGCGTGTGCTCGATGCGCTGGGAGCGCGGATCGTCAGTCTCGACGGTTTGACGACCGTGCGCGGTCGCTTCGATCGACTGTTCAGCAATCACGCCGTCGCCTTGGTGCGCCCCGACCGGGTCGTGTTTGGCTGCACCACCGAGACCGTTGCGGCGGACGATCTGGTCGCCGAACTGGCGGAGAAATTGGCGTTGCGAGAGTATTCGGACGTTTCGTAAACGAGCGCCTGAGGCGAGGGTTGTGCGAAGGGAGTTCGGTCTCTGCACTAACGGACAGAGAAGACAGACAGGGAAGAGGGACAGCGAAGAGTAGTCGCGCAGAGAGGCAGCGCGAAAAAACACACAGCAGAGGAGAGAACCGTCATGCAGCTCACCTGGTCGCACGCCGTGCTCTATGTGCGGGATCAAGACAAGATGCTCGACTTCTACACCGACGTGCTCGGGTTTCATGTGACCGATCGCGGTCCGATCGGGCCGAACGCGCCCGAGATCGTGTTTCTCAGTCAGAGTCCCGACGAGCATCACCAGATCGCAATGATCGCGACGCGCAAGGACGAAGACGCGCCCAACTCGGTCAATCACCTCGCGTTTCGCACGCCCAGCTTCGCCGACGTCAAGGCGCTGCACGCGAAGCTCGACGCCATCGATGGGGTTCGCGTCGGTCCGCTGTCGCACGGCAACACGCTGTCGGTGTACTTCAACGATCCCGAGGGCAACGGCATCGAGGTGTTCTGGGATACCCCCTGGCACGTCGCGCAGCCGCAGGGCAAACCCTGGGACGTGTCGATGGACGAGGCGCAGGCGCTCGCCTGGGTTGAGGAGAATTTCGCCGGCGAGACCAGCTTCGAGCCGCGCGAGGACTACTACGCGCGCCGGCACGAGTCCGGGGTATAGCCTGGGCCTCGCCGCCTTGTGGCTAACGTCTGGCGAACGTGAAAAGATCGCCACAGCAAATCACCAATCGGATAGGGGGACGACATGGATCTGGGACTGAACGGCAAGCGCGCGCTGGTTACCGGCTCGACCAAGGGACTCGGCCGGGCAATCGCCGAGACACTGCTGCAGGAAGGCGCGTCGGTTGCGATCTGTGCCCGCTCCGGCGATGACGTCGACGCGGCGATCAGCGAGATGAGCGCGCACGGCAAGGTCGTGGGCGCGGCGGTCGACGCCGGTGACCAGGCGTCGCTGAGCGGCTGGGTGGCCTCGTCGGCAGAACAACTGGGCGGCATCGACATCTACGTGCACAACACCTCCGGCAAACCGGCGCGAGAGCTGTCCGGCTGGATCAACAATTTCAACGTCGACCTGATGGCACTGGTTGCCGGGGTCGGCGCGGCCACCGAGGCGCTGGCGGATGGCGGCGGCTCAATCATCAGCATCGGCACGACCGCGACGGCAGAGCACTTTGCCTCAGGCTCGGGCAGTTACAGCGCGTTCAAGGCGGCGGTGACCAACTGGACCCTTGGTCAGGCCCAGGTGCTGGGCGCGCAGGGCGTGCGCTGCAACGTCGTGTCGCCGGGACCGATCATGGTCGAGGGTGGCGACTGGGACATGATCCGCCAGCACATGGGCGACTTCTTCAAGGCGACCGAGGCCAATCATCCCGGTGGCAGCATGGGCGTGCCTGCCGACGTTGCGAACGCCGTGGCGTTTCTCGCCGGCGACGTGTCGAAGCACGTCAACGGCGTCAACCTAACGGTAGACGGCGGCTTCCTGAAGCGAGTGAATTATTAGGAAGTTAGGCCCTCGGCCTAACTTCCCGCCTCGCCAGCCGTTTGGGCTCCGCCCAAACTGCGAGAGAGGGCGCAGTGCTCGCGAGCGGATAGCGCCGACACCGATTCCAACTCTTCTCTTCACCGTTTGGGCTTCGCCCAAACGGTGAAGTGCCTTCTTGCTTAACTCTTCGAAACTACGGCCGAACCAAACTGCAAAACCAGGCCTCGGAAAATCGAAAACACTGCGTTGCCGTCGAGCCCGGAGCGCCCAACTCCCCTCACCCCGGCGTATTCGACCGCCCCGCGAACTTCTCCGCCGGCCGAATCTTCTCGTATTCCGCCAGCACCGGTGCGAACTCTTCCGGCGTGCTCGCATGGATGATGATGCCGTCCGCACCGGCGTCGAACTGATCGACCCAGCGGCGGGCGCACTCCGCGGCGCTGCCCGCGGCCGCCGGTCGCCACGCCTGCGGCAGTATGTCGTTGATGCGCTCGAGCTGTGACGGTGTCGCGACGCTGTCGATCAGTCCGCCGACCGAGCGCACGGCCTCGTGGCTGCGAAACGCCGCCAGCTCGTCCGCGTCCCATTCGTTGATGCTGGCGAGCATGTCGCCGTAGCCGGGAATCTGCAGATAGGTCGCGAGCCGCGCGACGATGAACTTCAGGTAGGTCTCGTCGTCCACGTCGCACGCGGTCGCCAGCACCGACCAGTTCTTCGCCGTGCCGGGTTCGCGGCCGGCCTCGGCCTCGCCAGCGCGCACGGCGTTCACCGCCCGGCTCAGCGCGGCGTCGCTCATGAAGGTGTGCAGGTGCGTGCCGTCGTAGATCTTGCCCGCGTTGTGCAGACTCTTCGGCCCGAAGCCAACGTAGAGAATCGGTACGTCGTCGTCGAGATAGGCGGCGTTTGCGAGCTGGCCGTACTGACCGAGCGCGCCGTCATAGTTGGTGATCGTCTCGCCCTTCAGCAGTCGGCGCATGACGTCGATGAACTCGCGCTCGTGGGCGAACGTCGGATATTCCAAACCGACCCGACGCCAGTGGTCGCGCACGCCCTTGGCGAGACCGAGCGCGAAGCGACCCTCGGACAGCCGGTTCAGCGTGCTGCACATCGAGGCCGTCACCGTCGGGTGACGCTTGTTGAGATTGGTGGCCGACGTGCCGATGAAGATCTCGCGGGTCGTCGCCGCGACGGCGCCGCAGATGGCGCTGATCTCTTTGTAGTCGGCCCGTTCCGAAATCATGATGTTGCCGATGCCGAGCGCCTCGGCGTCCTGCGCCTGCTGGATCACGTCGCGCGGCGAGCGGGTGTGTCCGGGCAGGCCGTAAAAACCCAGTTCGGGAAACTTCGAGCGGTACTCGGGGAACATTGATCCTCCGTCAGGTCGTGTTGTTCTGTCCTTGACCGTCAGTGTAAGCGCGCGCGGCGGCGTTTGCGCTTGGGAAGCGATCAGGCTTCGATCTGGCGGCTTTGAGCGCGACTGGGATTAGCGGCGATCTGCTGTGATCGTTTCGGCGAGATGGGCGGCGTCCGCGCCGACCGCCCAGAACAACGTGGAGCGCGCGCTGTACAAAAACGGCAGGCCCAGATAGTGCAGTCCTGGTGTCGCGCGGCTGCTGCCGCGGTCGTGGATGGGCATGCCGTCCGCTCGAAACTGATCGCAACGGATCCAGGACAGGTCGACGCCATAGCCGGTCGCCCAGATCACGCTGCCGATGCTATGAGCATCCAGATCGAGCTCGCGCGGCGCGTCTTGCACGGCTGCGCTGATAGGTTCGATCGGATCGGGCGGCGGCGCGGGCTCACCGCTGGCGGCGATGAACGCATCTATCCCTGTGCGGTAATCCGCGCAGGCGGCTTCCGCCGCAGCCATGTCTTCAGCGAGACGGTCGCCGAGCAGGACGCGCCGGCCGTCCACCCCTTCTAGCCGACCGAGCAGCTTGCCGCCCGCATTGGCGACGCGTTCCAGTGTGACCTCGTAGCCGCCGTCGATTCCGGTGAGCAGCGGCGAGTGATCCCCGGGCTCCGGCTGCGCCGGCTTATCGAACACGCCCAGCGCCTCGAACCAGTCGGCGATGTCGCGGCCGCGGTAGCGTCGAGGAATACGCTTGTGACGGCCGACGCAGAGCCAGACCTGGCGACCGGCGACGAGCAGATCTTCGGCGATCTGCACGCCCGAGCCGCCGGCGCCCACGACGAGCACGCCGCCGTCCGGCAGCGCCTCTGCCCGGGTGTACGCGCTCGCCGGGAGCTGCACGATGTCGCTGGGTAGCGCTGCGCTGACCGCTGGCCGCAGCGTGTGCTGATAGGGACCGGTGGCGACGACCACACGGTGCGCGCGCAGCTCGCCCGTTGGCGTCGCCAGCGTGAAGGTGCCGGCGTCGTCGCGGTCAAGTGCGCGGACGTCGACGCCGCAGCGCAGCGGGGCGTCGATCGTCTGTGCGTAGCGCTCGAGAAAGCGAACGACATCATCGCGATGGGGAAACGCGTCAGCATCCGCGCCGTCATTGCTCATACCCGGTAGCCTGAGAAAGCGCGCCGGGAACTGAAAGCGCAGCGAATCCCAGCGCTCCGTCCGCCAGCGTTCGCCGACGCGCGCGCGCTCGAGCACGAGATGGTCGATGCCCCGCTCGCGCAGGTGATAGCTCATCGTTAACCCGGCCTGGCCGCCGCCGATAACGATCGTGTCGTGCGTCGTGGGTTGCGTCATCAGGCGTGAGCGCCCCGGAGCAGGGGCGCTGCGCTGTCCCGTCCTGCGTCTGTCATCGTCTGGCTCCGCCGTTCGCCGCCGCCGAATAGACGCCGCTGCGCCGGTCGTTTCAGTGCTCCGGCTCCTCCGGGTGCTCCAACTCGGGGTCGACGTGTTCGGCGGCCTCGTTGACCCCGGTCAAGCGTTTTACGAGCCGCGTGCGCACGCTGTTGTCGGTCGCGAACATGCGATTGGCCAGCGCGGTCATCAGCCGCGCGCGGCGTTCGGCGATCCAGTGCGCGAGTCGGCTGCGCTGCGTCATGCCCCCTGCGCGGCCAGCAGGTCTTCTGGCGGTTCGGTCTTTTCGATGCGTGCGGCGAACCCTTTGAAGTTCGGCACGCCCTGCTCGTAGTCGAGCTGCTCATGATCGTCATCCGAGAGCATCGCGTCGCTCGAGATGAACGCACCGCCGAGATCGGCCTTGCCGCGCATCTCCGGATACCACCAGCCGTGCGGGACGCGAATGTGGCCTTCCTTCATCGTGTCCTGCACCGACACCTGGGCGACGACCGCGCCGACGCGCGAGATCAGTCGCGCCCAGTCGCCGTCGCGTATGCCTTCTTTCTCTGCGTCCGTCGGATGCAGAAACAGGCTCGGCAGCGGGCAGCGATCGCGCAGCACCTTGATGTTGCGCTGTCCGGTCTGGAAGAACGGATCTTCGCGCACGCCGGTGAACACCTTGTAGGGATACTCCGCGCTGCCGTCGGTGGTCTCGCGGTAGTACGGCAGCGGATCGAAGCCCATCTCTTCGAGCAGCGAAGACTTCAGCTCGACCTTGCCGGACGGCGTGGCGAAGCCCGTCTTCAGATACTTACGAAACTCCGGCTGGGGCGCCTCCATGAAGGCGCTTGCCTCGAATTCTGCAAACGTGCGATTCGACTTCGACAGGCGATGGTCCAGGATCTGCTCCATTGTCTGCCAAGGGAATTCGTTGCCAAAGCCGAAGCGCCGCGCTAGGTCGGTCCAGAACTGGAACGTGCTGCTCGCCTCTGGCGGCGCCTCGACGACTTTCTGCGACAGCGTCAGCCGCGTCGTCCAGCTCCAGCTATCCGCGATGTGGTTGCGCTCGCTGAACACGTCGCCCGGCAGCACATAGTCGGCCAGCATTGCAGTCGGCGTCATGAAGATCTCGTGGGCGACGATCAGCTCCTGATTCATCAGCCCCTTGTAGATCTGGTTCTGATTCGCGTAGCTGAGCAGGGCGTTGTTGCCGAGCGCGAAGAACGCCTTGATGGGGTAGGGCTCCTCCGTGACCATCGCGCGAAACACGCTGGTCGGGTTCGCCATGTGACAGCCCATCACCTGATCGGCGTAGGGAAAACCCCACACCCGTTCGCAGGGTTCTTTCAGCATCTCCGCGACGCGATAGGTAAACGCGGGATAGTCGTCGAAGCCGAGCTGTTTTTCTTTCTGCTCCAGCGGCAGGCGTTCGTGCAGCCCGAGCTCGGACTCGGAGATGTAGTTGGGGTTGAAGCCGCCCAGCGTTTCGCCGCCGACAACATCGAGGTTGCCGGTCACCGCGCGCAAAATCGAATGCAGTCGAATCGCGGACGTCGATGAAAGCTGTTGGTCGGTGATCGGCGTCCAGGGAATAACGGCGCCGTCGGCCCTGGCGTACAGGCGCGCGGCAGTAGCGATCAGCTCGCGATCGACGCCGGTGATCGCCTCGACGCGCTCCAGCGGATATTCGTTGACGCGCTCGCGCAGTTCCTCGAAACCCGTGCACCAGTTGGCCACGAACTCCTTGTCGTATAGCTCTTCATCGAAGATGACCTTCAGCCAGCCCAGACACATCGCCGCGTCGGTGCCGGCATTGAGGCGCAGGTGCAGGTCCGCGGTCTCCGCCTGATCCGAAACGCGCGGATCCAGCACGATGACCTTCGCGCCGCGCGCGCGGGCCGCGTTGATGGCGTTGTATATCGGGGTCCAGGAGTGCTTCCGCGGATTGTGGCCGAACAGCACGATGCAGTTGGTGTTCGCGAGGTCCCCCATGGGAAACCAGCCGTAGGTGAGCTTGTTCACGGCCGCGGTGTTGCCGGCGCACAGCGCCACGCCGCTGATCCAGTTCGGCGAGCCGAGCAGGTTCATGAAGCGGCGGTCCAGCGCGTGCGTGGTCTGGGTGTTCCAGCCCGACGTCGATACGGCGAAGGACTCGGGACCATGACGGTCGACGATGCCGCTCAGCCGCTCGGCGATCTCATCCATCGCCTGTTCGTAGCTGATTTCCTCCCATTGATCCGAGCCGCGTTCGCCGACGCGCTTCAGCGGCTTGCGCAGACGTTCGCCGTGATTGTGGATGTGGGGTGCGGCCGTGCCCTTGTAGCAGATGTTCTTGGCGAGCATCGGGTTGTCGTGCGCCACGACCTTGGCGAGCTGGCCGTCTTTGGCGACCGAGCGAAATTGGCAACCGATGTCGCAGATCGTGCAGACCGAATATCGGGTGTGGGTGCCCGGCTGACCGGTTTTGGCGTTAGCGTTCATGTTGACCCCCCTCTGATCACCGGACAGCGTAGGTTGTGAGGGATATTGGGTCAAATTAGACTGAATTCGAATTGAGCGCAGTGGGTAGAGGGGGTTGCGATGTCCGAGGCCGTGCAGCAAACGTTCGATAAGGCCGCGCTGAAGGAGAAATACGCGCGCGAGCGCGACAAGCGGCTGCGCGACGACGGCAACGATCAGTACATCGAGATTGCCGGACAGCTCGGCCATTACCTCGAAGACCCCTACGTGGCCGTGGAGGCGCGGGACCCCGTCCGTGATCACGTGACCTTCGCCTTCATCGGCGGCGGCTTCTCTGGACTGGTGACCGGCGCGCGCCTGCGCGAGGCGGGTATCGACGACGTTCGCATCGTCGAGAAGGGGGGCGACTTCGGCGGCACCTGGTATTGGAACCGCTATCCCGGGGCCCAGTGCGATACGGCGGCGATGGTCTACATGCCGCTGTTGGAAGAGACCGGCCACATGCCGAGCGAGAAGTACGCGCACGCGCCGGAGATCCTGGAACACTGTCAGCGCATTGGGCGCCACTACGCTCTGTACGCCAACGCGCTGTTTCACAGCGAGGTGTCGGGCCTCGTCTGGGAGGCGGACGCCGGGCACTGGCGGATTCGGACCAATCGGGGCGACGACTTCACGGCGCGCTACGTCGGCATGGCGCCGGGTCCGCTGCACGTGCCCAAGCTACCCGCCATTCCGGGCATCGACGATTTTGCCGGCCACAGCTTTCACACTAGCCGCTGGGACTACGACTACACCGGCGGCGATCCGACGGGCGCTCCGCTCGACAAGCTCGCGGATAAGCGCGTGGCCATCATCGGCACCGGCGCGACCGCCGTGCAGTGCGTGCCGCATCTCGCGAGTGCGTGCGAGAAGCTGTATGTGTGCCAGCGAACGCCGTCGTCGGTTGATGTCCGCGCGAACGAGCCGATCGATCCCGACTGGTTCGCGGAAGTGGCCACGCCCGGCTGGCAGCAGCGCTGGCTGGAGAATTTCACGGCCAACCAGACCGGCCAGGCGGCGAGCGAAGATCTGGTGAACGACGGCTGGACCGATCTCGCCCGCCGGGTGATCGCCAAGATCGGCAAGCTGGCGCCGGAAGAGCGCACCGTCGAGAACATGATGGCGGCCTACGAAGACTCCGACTTCGAGAAGATGGAAGAGATTCGCGGCCGCTGTAACGCGGTGGTGAGCGATCAGGAAACGGCGGAGAATCTGAAAGCTTGGTATCAGCAGCTATGCAAGCGCCCCTGTTTTCACGACGAGTATCTGCTGGCCTACAACGAGCCCGGCTGCGAGCTGATCGATACGGACGGCCAGGGTGTGGAACGCATCACCGAAACCGGCGTGCGCGTCGGGGGCACGGACTACGCGGTCGACTGCATCATCTTTGCCTCCGGCTTCGAGGTCGGCACGCCGCTCGAACGACGCGCGGGATTCGATGTCGAGGGGCGCGACGGGCGCAAGCTTGGCGAGTATTGGGCGGACGGCATGCGCAGCCTGCACGGCCAGCACATTCACGGCTTTCCCAACCTGTTCATGGTGCAGGCTGCCCAGGGCGCCAATCTGATTTCGAACTATCCGCATAACCTCACGGAGGGCGGCTCGACGATTGCGCGCCTGGTTGCGCACGCAGAAGCCGAGGGAAAGACGCAGATCGAGGTCACGGCCGAGGCGGAAGCGCAGTGGCTGGAACTGATCAGTCAGGCCAGCCCGATGCTGATCGGCTCGACGGAATGCACGCCTGGCTATTACAACAACGAGGGCAAGGGCTGGGACAACGTACCCAGCGGCTATCCCTACGGTCCGCTCGCCTACTTCAAGTATCTGGAGCGGTGGCGCTCTGACGGATTCGAGGGCATCGAGTTCCGCTAGACGCTGTTGCTGCGGCCATCGCCGCTCGTTAGCACCCGGTTTTTCCAGCGCGCCGCGCTCATGCGGGTGGCGCGTGTCTGCTCGCGAGCAAAACAATACTATCAGCTCTCCTCTCTGTGGTCGCGTCTCCCGGATGCGTCGAAATGGCCCAGGGCGCACCAAACTGGAACGCGGTCGGCGTGGCTGGCGCCCGCAGGCGCCGAATTTTCCTGGGGCGGGCGCTGGCATGGTCCTTGAATCGATCCAATTCAGAATCCCGCGACGCCTTGGCCTTCAGGGTGCAGCGCCGCGCGTTCGCAGGTTCGTGTCTGACCACCGACAGCACCGGGTCGCGCTATCTTGGAAGCTCTCTCGCAAGCCCTGTTCTTTGTACTGGCCCTCGCCGCGGCCGGCGCGCTCGCTGGCCTCACCGCGGGGCTGTTTGGCATAGGCGGCGGCTTTGTCATCGTCCCGGTACTGCTGATCGTCCTACCACTGTTTGTCCCTGAGAGTCCGCATCTGGTGTATGTCGCGGTTGGCACGTCGCTGGCATCCATCGTGGTCTCGTCGCTGCGCTCGGCGCAGGCGCATCACGCTGCGGGAGCGGTCGACTTCGAGGTCCTGCGCGGCTGGTCGCCCTGGCTGGTGCTGGGCGTATTGGGCGGGCTCGCGTTGGCGGCGGTCGTTAACGGGGTGGTGCTGCTGTATCTCTTCGCGGTCGGCGTGTTGCTCTATTCGGTGTACTTCCTGCTGCCGGAGCGCTTCGAGACGCTCGTACTGCCCGGCATGCCTACCGGCGCCGCGCGCGCGAGCCTCGCCTCTTTGCTCGGCGGCTTCTCGGCGCTGCTCGGCATAGGTGGGGGTACGGTCACCGTGCTGACGATGGTTGTTTGTAGTCGGCCGGTACATCAGGCCGTCGGCACGGCCGCGGCGGTCGGCTTCATTATCGGGCTGCCGGGCGCGCTGGGTTTTCTGCTGCTGGGCCTGAACGCCGCGCAGCTCCCGGTGGGCTCTGTCGGCTATATCAACTTGCCCGCATTGGCCGCCATCAGCATCGCGTCGATCTTCACCGCGCCCGTTGGCGCGCGCCTGGCGCACCGTTTGGACGAGCGGCGGCTGAAGCGCTGGTTCGGTATCTATCTCGTCGTGGTGTCCATTGGCATGTTCGGTAAGGCGGCGGGCGCCTGAGCGGTGGGAATGTTGTCAACATCATCGCGGCCGCAAGGCTCGCGGTAACAGGAGGGAACATAGTATGACTCAGAAGGGAACGACGTCCGGCGCCACGCGGCGCGGGTTCTTGGGCGGCTCGCTGGTTGCGAGCATCGCTGCGGGCTGCGCGGCACCAGCCACGTCGCCGCTGCAGCCGTCTGCGTCGCGAAATGCGCCGCGCTACGGCCCCCCGGCCGGCGTGGCCAAGCTGAATGCCAACGAAAACCCGTTTGGTCCGAGTCCCAAGGCGCTTGAAGCCATGGCCGCGGCGGTGCAGCGGGGTGCCTACTACGTCGACGACTCCGTGGTCTGGTTGAAGGCGATGATCGCCGAGCGCAATGGCGTTGCGCCTGAGCAGATCACGCTCAGCTCGGGCTCCAGCGGTGTACTCACCTATCTCGCGCTGGCCAAGACGCGCGGCGGGGGCAAGATCCTCGCGCCCGATCTGTACTGGGACACGACCAGTCGCATGGCGCTGGGCCAGACGGGCGGAAGCCTCGTTCGCACGCCGCGCACGCCTGACCTGGGCATCGACCTCGACGCCATGGAGGCGCAGGCCGCAGACGTGGATCTCGTGCACGTCACCAATCCGAATAACCCTACAGGTCTGCTGCTCGACGGCGACAAGCTGCGCGCGTTTTGTCGACGGGTGGCGCCCAAGACGACCGTCCTGATCGACGAGGCGTACAACGAACTGACGCCGGACCCGGAATACAGCAGCGCGGTCGGCCTGATTCGCGAAGGCTACGACGTCGTGGTGGCCCGCACCTTCTCGAAGATCTTCGGGCTCGCCGGGATGCGCGTGGGCTATGCGATCTCGCAGCCGGAGACGGCGGCAGAGTTGCGGCGCTATGGCCTGGGCGACTACGCGCTGAACCAGGCGGGTATCGCGGCAGCGGTCGCGAGCTATGACGATACGGCGTTCATCGCGCGTGCCCGGCAGCAGATCGAGGCGACGCGCGAACAGCTCACGGCAGCCGTGCGTGCTCAGGGGCTGAAGCCGTTGCCGTCGGCGACCAACTTCGTGTTCGTGGATCTTGAAGGCAGAAACGCGGAAGCGTTTCGGGCGTCGATGGCGGACGAAGGCGTGCTGATTCGTGGTATCTACGGGGCGTACACACATCACTCGCGTGTCAGCATGGGTACGCTGGAAGACGTTGGTCGCTATATCGCGGCGCTGCCTAGGGTGCTGGAAAAATTGGTGGCGCCGGCATAGGGGGAGCGTCTCTAAGGTTGAGGCGGCGCGCAATGGCATTCGTCTGCAGCGCCGCAACTCTGCGATTCGGGGGAATGGTAAGGATGACGTGTCCGTTTGCGACGATGCTACAGTGGGATAGAAGTTGTTTCGGTAGGCTGGAAACGCAGCAAAGATCTGGTAGCGCTCAGTCAGCCAAAGGAAAGCTCACTTGCCCTGACCCTGACTTCCGATCGAGTGTCGAGCGAAGCATTCACTGTTGAGAAACTGAGAAACTGAGAAACTGGCGATTCGAAGATCTTTGGTGGATGAGTGTTTGAGTCAAAGTCTGGGGGAATTTTGTAGCGGTTTGCGGCCCTTGAGTATTCAGGATTCGAACATCACTCTCAGTTGGACGACTAGTTGTACCCCACAGTTTCAAAGATTGTTGCGTACGCGATCTTTTGTGATTCAATCTTGGCGCAGCCACGCTTCCGCGTGTTCGAGTTCAGGGAGTCTGCGGTTGTACTCGTGCTTCCCGATCAGGTCGCGAGCCATCCGGAGTTCGCTTACGTCGGCGAACAGTCGAGCGCGATGCAAATGAATATCGGCGAGGTATAGGGGCATGGGCCCCCGCACTGCGATGAGTTGGGCTTCCTCTAGGAATTGTTGGGGTGAGAATTGCAGCGAATCTGGGATGGAACTACCCTCTTGCATTGGTTCGTCCTCACAGAGCTCCCACAGCCAGGCAAACCACGACGCGGTCAGTAAGGCTTTGGGCAGGTGGTGGGTGGTTCCCGCCGCTCTCAAGCCGTTGAGCGCGTGGTTGAGGTCGAAGGAGATGTGGCCCAGCGTGTCTGTAGTCGGCCGGCCTGAAGCGTCCAACATCGAACGATACAACGACGACCGAGCAAGCGTCAGGTGGTCCAGGGCGATATCGAGAATCCAGTCCTGTGGTTCGATCCATTCCAGGGTTTGGGTTGCTCTACGGGTAACGTGCTGACAAATCTCGTGCAGGTTTGCTAGCTGCTGGCTGCCCGCCTCGGTTGGATTCTCGGTAGGCAAGTGATCAGAAGCCGGGCTAGTACCTTGTCGCCCGAAATGGATTGACCACGCAGCGCGCTCCGCGGGCGCCAATAGCAGTTCGCAATACTGAAAGCCCCGCACCGAGTAGAGGAACTCGAACTGCGGGTCCATTTTCACCTGCATCTGTTCCGTTAGTGCGAACAGTTCGCGAGCCTCGGCCTCGCCGCCGTGATGATGCAACGCATGGGCGGCCGTCGCGCAACTGACTATACGCACTTGCTCGCCGCTGCTGTGATCCGTGAGGTCAATGGCGCGGCGGCCGCTGAGCACTGACGATGAGACTTCACCAAGCGTTAACTCTAACTCGCTCAGATTGCAGGCGCTTATGACAGCGTTGGACCAATCCTCAGCCGCTTCTTGCATTTGTCCACCAACCTGCATGGGCTCGCGAGCTTCTGTGAGACGGCCAAGGGCACGGAGGGCGAACGTGGCTTCGTTGAGCAGCCAGGCTTGATCGGGTTTGCTTAGATTTGGCGACAAACGGCGCCACGGGTGATCGAAAAACGACGCGATCGCGCCCAGGTTAGAACCGACTGCGCCGAGCTTCGTAATACTGTATGCCTCTGCGCCACGTCCGATTCGGTCGCTATAAACATATGCACGCGCCTCCTCGTGCCGTCCAGCCAAGCAGCCATGCGTAACGGCCTGATACAGTGGCTGTAAACCCGGCAGCGTGTCCGGGCGGTGAGGCGTGTGCTCACACAGGTAATCAAACAACCGGCTATGAGCGGCTCTGAAGGCATCTAGCGACTCTTCTCGTAACTGAGTCGCAAAGTACTCCCGCACTAGGGGGTGAGCGTCCAGCGGTTGCTGCACCGGTGGTGGGATGGGCGCACCGTCGGCGTGCGGTTCCGGTTTGGCGATCAGATCCAGCCGCTGCAGATCCGTGAGTGCCTTGTTCCACTGCCAGTCTTCCAGATCGACGATCGCACCGGTCAGGCCGGGAATGGCCGGCCGATCGCGCAACGCCCCGACCAGCGCGGGATTCGCTGGGCGATCGAATAATCCCGTCAGGCGCAGCACGGCCAGGTCGCGCTGCCGCTCGGGGCCGGCGCTCGCAAGCCAGCGTTCGTAGGCCTGCATGACGCGCATGGCTGTGCGACCCTGCGTCTCCCGGTCGGCCTGTTCAAACCGCACCTCATTGATTTTGCGGATGTCGCCGCCGTGCGCCTCGCCGAGAAATCGACCCAGCAGTTGAAGAGTCAATGCGTGCCCGCCGGCGTCTTCCCAGGCGGCGTGCATTTCCTCATCCGTGCCGGTGACCGACAGATGCCGTAGCAAGGCGACGGCGGCGTCCTGGGTTAGCTTGTCGAGCCGCGCTTCCTCGGTCGCTCCGCCCTGGAAGGCTTCGAGGTTTTTCAGCGGCTCTCGCGTTGTCACCAGGCACAGGCCCGGATTGTCCATCGCCAGCCCCTGCAGCAGAGCGATCAGGGCCTCGTCCTTCAGCTCGCCCGCCTGGGGACTGTCGGGCGGATACTGCAGTGGTTCGATACCGTCCAGCACCAGCAGCGTCCGTTTGGCGCGTATCAGCTTCGCCAGCCGCTGGCCGCGATCCCAAGGGCTGCCCTCTGTTGGGTTCGGATCGCGAAAGAAACGCAAGGCCTCTTCGATGAAGATATCAGCCCCGGCCTGGGACCTTTCGCTGGCGCCCTGACTGTAGAAAGACCAATCGAAGTAGCGTTCCACCCCCGGCCAGCCACGCCCGGCCATGCGCTTCATGACCCAATGCGCGACCAGCGACGTCTTTCCAGCACCGCCCCAGGCGACCAGCGAATAGACGTTGAGCTTTCTGGCGTTCTGGGGCGCGAACTCACGCGCCCCCTCGTCGGTATCAGTAGTCGTGGTTCCTTGCGGGGTGAGATCCTCATCGATCACGGCCGACCAGATGGCATCCAGCGTATCGAGCTCTACGTCCCGCCCGAACAGCCGGTCGGGCGAATGTCTCAGAATAGTGCGACCGGTAGAGGTCTGCGCGATCTCGGGTCGTGGGGCGACTTGTGGAAGAAAATTACGAATGTCGCCTACAAACAGGCGGAACAGATGCACCGGATCAGCGAACGCGTCGGCGTGTTTGCCAGCCAAGCTGAGTGCATCGAGATGGGTGTGCTGTGGATGTGGCTCGGGCGTGCCCTCATCCTGAAGGCGATAGACGAACAGCGGGATCTCGTGATGCAGAGCTAGCAACGCTTCCCACTGGGTATAGGTTAGGTTAGGGAAGTCACCGCTCGGACCCTTAAGTCGATTCTGCAGGTCTGGGCGATTGGATAGAAATCCTGGCTCCTGCGTCAGATAGTCCGCCACCGCGCGGGGGTCCGCTACGGAACCGCTGTGTTCACCGACGAGATGTACAACAGCTGCGCACTGCCGGATGTAGCCATCGAGCTTTTCAATGGTGTCTTTCGCTCCTTCCTGTCGGAAGTCTTCCTGGACTTTGGCATCAAAATCGGCGCGTCGAAAAGTCGCTGCGATGTTCGATCGCAGATGGGGAAAGCGACTGTCGTCGCGTTCGAACTCAGGTGTCACGCACGAGATGAATACTTGGTTGGACTCTGTTGGCATTCCCTGCCCTCTGAGTGTCGTCTAAGCAGTCGGTTGGTCGACAGCCTGCGACTCGGCTGTTGATCATCAAGCAGGATAGGTTACCTATTGTGAGAGGTATGGGCTAATACCGACTATTGAATTGATCCATCCCAAGCGCTCCAGCCTGTCCCCTAGTGGAGCTGCGTTGAGGGCAGGTCTAGCGGAACTGTTCACATATAGCTTCCCGCCCGCTATCCATCAAGCGCTCAAGCGAGCCATCGCGATTTCCTCGGCTACGCGATTCAGCACTGATTGCCACTCGACTGGTTCCATTCCGGCGAGCGGGCGCTCAGGATCGTTGGCAGCCTTGTAGTCCTTCAACGCAGTCGTCTTATACCCTGCGGGTGATACGTACAGCCAAAACAATGACAACTCGTCGTTCTGTGCTGATTCGACAAGCCTGGGTAACTCCACGTCATACACATAGTCTGAGTTGAGATAGTCCGCAGTCACCAGCGCAACACCAATGCTCGCCTTAGATAGGCCCTCCTCAATCTTCTCTGCCCAACGTGCCCCCGTCGGAATATCATTTCGATCGACCCAGAGTTGCAGCGACTCATCCATGCGCATGTAGGGTTTTAGATACTTCTCCAGTTCGGTCACCCAGCCCGCATCTTCATGCGCATAGCTAACGAAGATCAACCTGATCTGTGACGCTGCGGGTGAAAAGAGTTCGTCGAGTTCATCGGCAAGCTGTGCGTCCCCCAGCTTCATGGCGATGTGGCCGGCTTGCAACGCAGTCGAGGCAAACTTCCATTCTTCGACGTCTGCTGCCCGCGCCTTACGATAGAGTGCCAACGCCTTGGCGGGATCACCGAGATACAGTTCCGCTTCGGCTTGGGTAGCAATATTCCAATAAGCATCCTGATCGTCGGCCAGTAATGCAAACGCCTTCGCGGCGCGTGCGGCCTCGCGAGCGCCGTCGAGATCATCCATCGCGATCATGCGCAAAAACGCGATATTGATAGCGTGGTAGTAGGCTTGCTCCGCATCGTTGTTGCGCTTCGCAGTCTCGAAAACGTCGCTGTACATCCGCAGCGACTGTTGCGCGAATTGCATGTTCTCGCTTTCTAGCCACAATCGTTTGTAGCGACCTGCCAACGTTGCTTCGACATCTGTGCCGGTCTCTCGGTGGGCATTCAGTATTTCGATTGCGCCATCCCGATCGCCGCTACGTTCAAGCGCAAGCGCGCTATTGACAATGATCTGAGTGTTGGTAGAGCTCGAAAAGTCCCGATTAAGGTGTGAGATCACCAGTTGCGGCGCTTCATCGGTGGGAACCTCCGCTGCGAGCAGCAGTGAGTCTCGCGATTTTGGTGCATCTGCCGTTTCCGGCGACAGCAGCGCAATCGCGATTTGGAGGCTTGGATGGGTGTTGCTTTCCGGCTTGACGATCGACACGTGGTCGCCCGGAACCACGTACTGGAGATCGCGATGAAACGGTCCCAAGGACGACTCTGGGGGTACGAACTGATCACGATCCCCAGCCACGATGCGCGTCTCGAAGGGCGGATGCTCTCCAAAGCGATTGGTCCAGTCTGTGCGTAGTGCGGTAATGAACTCGCCGTCGCGGGCCATGTTCCTGAACTGTCTCTTCCAGAACTGCACCCATGATGCTTTCTTTAGGCCCCCACTTGGCGTGCCAAAGAGCAACAGACTATTCACTCGACGCTGCAACGACTCATGATCCAAGATCGCTCGTTGAGCCACCAATCCACCCATGCTGTGAGCGATGATGGTTAATTCGGTATAGCGTGACAGCGCGCCAATTTCAGTCTGTCGGCCGAACATCTTGGCGACAATGGGCAGGTCAGGATCTGCCGCCCAGATGCCCACCAGGTCCGGTTGAAAACTGGTTGCGTAACCGAGCGTGAAGATATCGCAATCAGCGATCGACGTCCCAAGCAGCGCAGGAAATTGGTCCCACGTATCGTCCCTATCTCCAGAGAAGCCGTGCAGGAACAGTACTGCCCTCTCGTGTCCTTGCTCTCTAAAGGCTCGCAATAATCCTTGGGGAGAGTTGCTCACTGGTGCTCAATTCCTTTCGTTTGGTTTCGTGCCTGCTGGTCGATTTCGAAGAGCTGTCACGTCGCGATACGGCAGATCTCATTCTCCGCGGGAACGGTTGCGATTAGGTGATCGCCTCGTTTCACCCACTGGGACGTAGAGCGCTTTCCAATGCCGCAGAAACCAGTTGAGGGATTCGTGCATAGACTGTTTGATCGTCGCTATTCATCTCACCTGATGCGCTGATCGGAGACAATGCGGGGAAACGTCAAACTACTTCGCCCCAAAGCGGATTCCATCCGGAACCTGACGTGTTGAAGACTGAAGCCTCGGCTAGTGGTTACCGCCGCGCTTAAGCGGTTTGGTTCTGACCTCTAGCAGGTTTTACTCTCGGATCGGTCGAGGCGCTAATCCTGGATCGGATTTATGTCGGACAATATCTTTCTGGGCGAATGGTGTAGCTGGCGTTTGGTTGTGAGGCGATAGGGAGCGCCTGCACGCGAAGCGGGCTCAGGCCCAGCTGACTGTGGTGATCGCGGGGTCTTCGGCGCGAGGTTTCTCGTCCTTAGAGATACTCGTGCTCAAACTGATCTCATTCCCCCCGGCGTAAGAGAAACGAAAAAAATCCAGAACAGCATAAGCCCCGTCATGAAAGCTGCGAGCGTCGCGTGAAGTTTCGACGATGAGTAGTAAGCCCCTGCGAGACAGCCGAGCAGTGCCATGAGTTGGGCGATGCGGCCGGGCGCCGCAATCGGCATATCTAGAAAGACGACCGTGTTTGCCGCAACGGCGAACAACCATGCCGCAAGACCGAGGAAGTAGCGTCGATGAACGCTGAAGTAGTAGTCCCGCCACGATTCGATATTCTCGGCGCGTTCGGGCACTAATGTGCAGGCGTTGAGATAGATCAGCGCTGGGCTGGCCAGAATCAAGATGAACTTGGGCAGCGTCCAATCAGTATAGGTTGCGAAGTTCCAGTAGTTCCAGAACACGACGATCGTCATCATTAGTTGGATGCCAACGAATGCGGCGTGCACCCAATATCGTCGTCCCCGGTGCAGCACGTGGGGCAAGCCCGATATGACGCGAATAACCGACATCGAAATGATGATCGAGAACGCGATGGCGAGATACTCAAACAAGCTCACACGCTTTTCCCGGCTAGCCCAAGCGCGATCAGTTTACCTCTGTTTTTTTGGCACCGTACTTGAGCTGAGGCTGATCGAACTCTATCAACAGGTACTCGGGTAGATTGGGTGCATCAGCTTTTGGAGAGCTGCATTCGCGGGCTAGTCACCGACGCAATCCCCGTTACCCCATCTCCGCATCAGTCGGGAACCGCTCGAACAGATCCGCGAACGCCCTCGCCGCGGCGCTGGGTTCGCGCCCGCGCAGCATGCCGACCGCCAGCATCGGCTGCTCCAATCCCAGCAGGTTCGGCAGGACGCAGAACTGCTGCCTAAAGCTCGCGGACGGGCCGCGCACGCTGAGCAGCGGCGCGACCGCCTCGGTCGCCTCGACCAGGCCGCGAACGAGCGAGAACTGGTCGCATCGATAGCGCGGCGCCACGGGCTTCATGCCCGCCTGGGCGTAGGCCTGGCGCAGGGTCTGGTCGACGCCCAGACCCGCGGAAGGCATGACGATCGGATAGCTCAGGATCTGCTCGGCGCTGACGTCGTTCTGCTCGGCTAGCGGATGGTCGCGCCGGGCGATGAAGTACATCTGCAGCGCGGCGATCGATCGCGTTTCGATTTCGCGCCATGCCGACAGATGGCTTTCGCTGCCGACGATCAGGTCCACATCGCCCTGCAGCAGGGACTGCACGGCCGGATCCTCGCTGCCGGACTCCAGGGTCAGGGTGAGCGCCGGATAGATGCGGGCGAACGCGGTCAGGGCGGGTTCCAGAAACGCGACGAAGGCGGCCGGGCCGACGCCGACGCGCAGGCTGCCGGCGGCCAGCATCTGTCCGTCGCGGACGTCGATGAGCAGCTCGGCGGCGTCGCCGAGCAGACGCTCGGCCCGCGGCAGGAACGACTCGCCCGTGGCCGTTGGCCGCACGCCGCGGGCGGTGCGCTGGAAGATCTTGAAACCCAGCGCGTCCTCCAACTCGGCGACGCTCTTGGTCACTGCCGACTGCGTCAAGGAAAGGACTTTTGCTGCGCTGGTGAAGCTGCCGGAGCGCGCGACGGCGACAGCGTGGCGCACCTTGCGTAAATCATTGATCTCTCTCATAAAGTTCTCTTCGTAGTGCGCTGCCTATCGGCATGATATTCCAAAAAGTGATTGTATGATGCAATAGAAATCATTAGCAGGAATAGATCGGCGCGTCTAGCATGTTGGCATTCATCCTTCGACCGGAGCCCCGCTCATGCAGGCCGTCACCCAGCTGCCTCAGGACATCACCGCCGACACGCCGCGCGACGTCATGCTGCGCCAGGCGCACGAGCTGCCGCTCGACCAGTACGACGTCAGCAACTGGCACCTGATGCAGCACGACGCCATCTGGCCCTACTTCGAGCGCCTGCGCCGCGAAGAGCCGGTGCACTACTGTGCCGACAGCCGCTACGGACCCTACTGGTCGATCACGAAGTTCGCCGACATCAAGGCGGTGGATTCGAATCACAAGGCGTTCTCGTCGGCCAGCGGCATCGGCATCATCGACGGCAGCATGGACTTCTCCGCGCCGCCGGAGTCGTTCATCGCCATGGATGAGCCGAAGCATGGCGTGCAGCGCAAGGCCGTCAGCCCGGTGGTCGCGCCGCGCAACCTCGCTCAGATGGAGTCCCTGATTCGCGAGCGCGCGGCCCGCATACTCGACGGTCTGCCGGTCGGCGAGACCTTCAACTGGGTCGAGCGCGTGTCTATCGAGCTGACGACGCAGATGCTGGCGACGCTGTTCGACTTTCCTTTCGAGGATCGCCGCAAGCTGACGCTTTGGTCAGATATGGCGACGCTGCCGGGACCGACCGCCGAAGAGCGCCGCAGCGAGCTGCTCGAGTGTCTGGGGACCTTCACTGAGCTGTGGCACCAGCGCGTCGATCAGGAGCCTAACTTCGACCTGATCTCGCTCTTGATCCACGGCGAAGACACGAAGAATATGGTCAACAACCCGATGGAGTATCTGGGCAACCTGCTGCTGCTGATCGTCGGCGGCAACGACACCACGCGTAACTCCATCTCCGGCGGCGTGCTGGCGCTGAACCAGTTTCCCGCCGAATACGACAAGCTGCGCGCGAATCCCGCGCTGATCCCGAACATGGTGTCCGAGATCATCCGCTGGCAGACGCCGCTGGCGTTCATGCGCCGCACGGCGCTGGAAGACACCGAGGTCGGCGGCAAGCTGATCAAGACCGGCGAGAAGGTCATCATGTGGTACGTCTCCGGCAATCGCGACGCCGAGAAGTTCGAGCGCGCGGACGAGCTGATCATCGATCGCAAGGACGCGCGCAATCACGTGTCCTTCGGCTTCGGCATCCACCGCTGTATGGGCAACCGTCTCGCTGAGATGCAGCTGCGGGTGCTGTGGGAAGAGATCATGCAGCGCTTCGAACATGTCGAGGTGGTGGGTGAGCCGAAGCGCGTGCGGTCGAATTTCGTGCGCGGCTACGCCGAGTTGCCGGTGCGACTGCACCCGTTAAGCTGACTGGATGTCAGCCAGCCGCCTCGACACACAGCCCCCGTCACGCGCGGGTGAGTTCAACTATCTTTCGGCCGAGACCGCCTCGTCGCTGTTTCGCAACGGCGAGGTGCTGACGCGACGCGATCTGGACGGTAGCGACGGCGGCGTGGTCGGCGTCTATCCCCGCAGCTACACGGTCGATGTGTTCGACGCGCGCGGCCTTATTGATGGCGAGCGCAAGTCGTGCGAACGCAACGGCTTTGAACTGATCGACGCGCACGCGCCGGCGGTCGAGTTCTTCGATCACGACGACGTCATTCGCCGCTACTACCCGGACTGTGAGGCGCTCGTCGCGGCCTCGACCGGCGGCCGGGCTTTCGCGTTCGACCACAATCTGCGCTCGGCCCAGGGCAAGGCGAACAGCACTCGCATCGCCGGCGGCCAGACCGTGCAGGGTCCGGCCAAGATGGTGCACGGCGACTACACGCTGACGAGTGCACCGCAGCGTTTGCAGGACCTGTCCCGGCCGCCGGGACAGAACGACACGCTGCGCGGTGTGCTGGGCGATCGCGCGCTGATCTCGGCGCAAGCCGCCGAGACGGCGCTGGCCGCGGACGGCCGCTTCGCCATCATCAATGTCTGGCGCAGCATCGCGGCGGAGCCGGTGCAGTTGAATCCCCTGGCCATGTGCGACGGCCAAACCGTGGTGCCGGATGATCTGGTCACCTTCGAGATTCACTACGCCGATCGCATCGGCGAAAACTACTTCGCGAAACACGCGCCGGCGCACGCCTTTTTCTTTTTCCCGGAAATGACGCGCGGCGAGGTGCTGCTGTTGAAGCAGTGGGACTCTGCCGGCCCGCTGGCGCGCAGCGCCGGAGCTGTGGGCGACGCCAGCCCCGACGCGCCCTGCACCTTCAGCTTTCACAGCGCCTTCGACGATCCGAGCGTTGCGGACGACGCGCCCGATCGCCTGAGCATCGAGGTGCGCTGCCTCGTGCTGTACGACTGAGATGCCGACCGCGCTCGTCACCGGCGCGAACCGCGGCATCGGCGCCGCGATTGCCGAGACGCTCGCTGCAGGCGGCTACAAGCTGCTGCTGGTGGCGCGCGATGAGGCCCAGCTAAACGTCGTTCGCGAGCGCTGCGAGGCCCTCGGTGCGAATGCTGAGGTGGCGGCGGGGGACCTTACCGAGGCCGACTTTGTTGCGGAGCTCGAGCAGCAGGTCGCGCGGCGGCACGGGTCGATCGATGCGCTCGTTAACAACGCAGGTATCGCCCTCGGCGGACCTGTCGCGCAGGCCGACGTCGAGGCTTGGCGCCGGCTGATGGACATCAACTTCCACGCGGCCGTCGCGCTCACGCGGGCGCTGCTGCCAGCGATGCTCGAACGCGGTACGGGCGCCGTCATCAACGTCTCGTCCATCAGCGGTCGACACACCGACGCGGGCAACACGATCTACGCGGCCTCGAAGCACGCGCTGAACGCATTCGGCGGCTGCCTGTTCGAAGAGGTGCGCGACGCGGGGATCAAGGTGTCGACGATCATGCCGGGTTTCGTTGCGACCGAACTCACCGAGGGGCTCGGCATGGACGGTGAACACATGATCGCGGCCTCAGACGTGGCTGAGGCGGTCGCCTATGTGCTCGCCGCGTCGCCGCGCAGCTGCCCAACGGAAATCGTGCTGCGTCCGCAGCGCAGACCCTGAGCAGACGCCTGCAGTACACTGCGCTGGTCGATCAACGCTCAAGGGGGAGTCATGCAGGTCTACGCCGATCCGATCACGGTCAACTGTCGCAAGGTGCTGGCGGGTCTCGAGTTTCTGGACATCGAGTATCAGCTCGAACCCGTGAACTACATGGCCGGCGAGCACGCGCAGGAACCCTATCTGACGCTCAACCCGAACGCGTCGCTGCCCGCGCTCAAGGACGGCGACTTCGTGCTCTGGGAATCGAACGCGATTCTGCAGTACGCGGCGGACAAGGCGGGCCGCGACGCGCAGTACCCCCGCGAGCCGCAGGCGCGCGCCGACGTCAATCGCTGGCTGCTGTGGGAGAGCTCCGCCTGGTTCCCAAGCTGTTACACCTATCTCGTCGAAAACTGCGTCAAACCCATGATGGGGGGCGCTGCCGACGCGGAGGTTCTCGCGGCAGAGGCCGTACGTTTTCACAAGCTGGCCGGCATTCTCGACGCGCGTCTGCGCGAGCAGGCTTGGCTGTGCGGCGCCGCGCCGACCATCGCCGACATCGCGGTCGCGGCGCCGATGCACGTGCACGGTCCGGCCGGGCTGCTGCTCGACGATTACCCGAACCTGCGCCGCTGGATGAGCGACAACGTCGAGGCGCTGCCGGCGTGGCAGGCGACGGCCGGGCCCGTCGATGCCGCGTTTAGCGCGGGCTAGGGACGCGTGACAACCGCGCACGAACGCACGCCGACCGGTCGGCTGCGCGCGCGCGGGCTGGGCATCGATTTTCAGGGCACGCCCGGACCCCTAAACGCCATTACCGACGTCGCCGGCGTCAGCGTGGGCTATACGACGCTGATCAGCGGCGCGGACGTGCGCACCGGCGTGACTGCGATACTGCCGCGCCCGATTCAGGGACAGCCGGCGCCGGTCTGGGCGGGTGGCCACAGCCTGAACGGCAACGGCGAGCTCACCGGTCTGATCTGGATGGACGAGGCCGGGCGCTGCGATGGCCCGATCACCATTACCAACAGCAACTCGCTGGGCACCGCGCGCGATGCGTCTATTCGCTGGCTGCGCGATCGCCTCGACAATCGCGACCCCTGGGTGCTGCCGGTTGCCGGCGAGACCTACGACGGCTACCTCAACGACATCAACGGCTTTCACGTCAAGGAGGCCCATGTCCTCAGCGCCCTGGACGCGGCGGCCGGCGGATCGATCGACGAGGGCAGCGTGGGTGGCGGCACCGGCATGATCTGCTACGGCTGGAAGGGCGGGTCGGGTACCGCATCGCGCCGGCTGCGTTTCGACGACAGCGACGTCACCATCGGCGCGTTCGTGCAGGCCAACTTCGGGCGCCCGCAGCAGCTGACGATCGCCGGCGTGCCGGTCGGGCGGATACTCAGTGAGGATCCCGGGCCGCCCGAGCGCGGCTCGATCATCGCGGTGATCGCGACCGATGCGCCGCTGCTGCCGCATCAGCTGCGGCGCATCGCGCGACGCGTTGGCCTCGGCATGGGGCGTTCGGGGGCTGTCTCGGGTCACGGCTCGGGCGATATCTTCATGGCCTTCAGCACCGCGAACGCGGATGCCCATCAGGAGGCCGTGCGGCTGTCGTCGATGCGCTTTATCCCCAACGAGCATCTCGACCCGCTGTTCACCGCCGTCGTCGAGGCGACCGACGAGGCGATCGTCAACGCGCTGATCGCCAACGAGGACATGACGGGCCGCGACGGCCACCACGTTGCCGCGCTGCCGCACGATCGGGTCGTCGAGATACTGCGCCAGCACGGCGCGCTGGCCGACGCGCTGGCCAAATAAGGAGACGGGTGTGGGCACAGACGTTCTGGTGTTGGGTTCCATCAACATGGACATCGTGGCGCGCGCCGCGACCATTCCGAGTCCAGGCGAGACGCTGGCGGGATCAACGCTCGAGTACTTTCCCGGCGGCAAGGGCGCCAATCAGGCGGTCGCGGCCCGCCGCGCCGGCGCGCCCACCCGCCTGATCGGCTGTCTAGGCGAGGACGGTTTCGGCGCCCAGCTCCGAGGTTTTCTAGATGGTGCCGAGGTCGACACCGCGCTCGTGCGTGACGTACAGGGACCTTCTGGCGTGGCGCTGATCGTGGTCGCCGATTCTGGCGAGAACAGCATCGTCGTCGTGCCCGGCGCGAACGCGCTTGCGGCGGCCGATCAGGCGAACGCTGACGCGTTCGCTTCCGCGGCCGTCGGCATCGCACAGTTCGAAGTACCCGTGGCCAGCATCGAGGCGTTCTTCGCGCGCTGTCAGCAGGCCGGCGTCCTCACGGTGCTGAACACTGCACCGGCGATCGATGAGCCGGGCGACTGTCTGGATCTGGCGGACGTCCTGGTGCTGAACGAAACCGAGCTCGCAAAGTACTCGGGCGCTGTGCTGCATGACGATACCGCGAAGGCGGAGATCGTCGCCGCCGCGCGCGATGTGCGCAGCGCGCCGACCCAGATCGTCATCGTCACCCTAGGCGCTCGCGGCGTGGTCGCGGTCGCGGCGGATACCGTCACCGAAGTCGCCGGCCGCGCGGTCGAGGCCGTGGACACGACCGGCGCGGGCGACTGTTTTGTCGGCTACCTGGCGGCGGGTCTTCGCGCCGCACCGCCTGCCGGCCCGGGCGAACGGGCGCTGACCGAGGCGCTGACCGCGGCGCTGCGCCAGGCCAATCTGGCGGCGTCGCTGTGCGTGCAGTCGCCGGGCGCGGCGCCGTCGATACCGTCTGTCGCGGACCTGCCCGCGGCACCCTGAGCGCGCAGATCGCCAGGCTGCGACGCGGCTGGCGATTCGCATCCGCTAGTCGGCGTGGCCGGCGGCTGTTCTGTCGAGCGAGTTAACCGGCGAATAGTGTGCGGGTGCGCCGCGGCCGCTCGCGCGTCGCGCCAGCGCCGCGTGCACCGACTCGATTTTAACCGCCCTGGCTACCGCGTCCTTGTGATCGGCGGACCAGGCCTCCTGCGCGTCGGGCGGCGGCATATCGTCGGCGTTGTAGTAGCCGACAGGCGACTTGACCCCAGTGGTGTCAGCGTCGAGGCTCAGGTCGCGCTCGTTGGTGGCGCGCGGTTTGCGAACCTTGCCGTCCACGATCTCTAAATCCTGCCACCAGCGTTTGACGGGATTGCGGGTGCCGAAGCCGAGGCGATCGTCCAGCCAGACGGCGATGGGCACCATCACCGGCTTCAGGAAGCGCGCGTGCACACCCAGCCAGGTCCCGACGCGATGCAGCAGCGAGCCGTCCGCGGTCGTTACCTTGTTGAGCGGACAGGTCTTCATGCAGCGACCGCAGGCCGATCCTTTCGAATTGGTAACGCGGTAGCGCGTGCAGCGTTCGACGTCGGGCTTCCAGATCTCGTAGCCGTTGAACATCACCTTGTCGCCGAAGGGAATCGCGTTCACCGGACACTCCCGCGCGCACTTCAGGCAGTGGCTGCAAAAATACTGCAGGCCGAAGTCGATGGGCTTGTCGGCCACCAGTGGCAGGTCGGTCGTCAGCACCACCGACTTCATGCGCGGACCAAGAAACGGATTCAGGACGAGTTCGCCGATCCGGGCGAGTTCGCCGAGTCCCGCGAGCAGCACCAGCGGAATTTGCAGCACCTCGCTGTCGGCGTTGGTCTGGGGTCGCGCGCCGATGCCGCGGCGCCGCAGGAACGACGCCATGATGCCCGCGATTTCCGCGCCGCGAATGTAGCCGCGCATCGACTGACAGCCAGAGATCCAATCGTCGCCGCTGGCCCCTTCCATGGTGTCGTAGCCCTGGTCGATCAGCATGACCACGGCGTAGCGATGCTGGGGCTCGATTGCGCTGCCATCCGCGCGATGGGAATACCACGCGTGCTCCGGAATCTCGCAGATGCCCACCAGATCGGCGCCGAGATGGTAGGCCAGACTTTTGATCGCGCGACTGTTTGCTTCTGGATCTGCAAGGCTCTGGTCTCGCGCGGGGGCCGGTTCACCGTCCTGGTGAGGCACCATCGACCGCAGCACGGGCATCATGCCGTGCGTGACGGGATGCTTGAACGCGAATCGTGCGACCTCGCGCTGCGCCTTGGCGCCCAGGTCGCCGCTGCGCGCGCGCATGAAAAATTCGGCGCGCTTTGGTACCCGAGGCACTTCGTCGTCGAAGATCAGTGTGGTCGGTCGCTCGATGCGTTTGACCTGTTCCATCGGAAAACGCGACAGGTGCGACGCGCGCCGGGCGCGGCGCCTGCGTTCGCGCCCGGACGTGGCGCCGTTGATGCCGAACCAGTTGCGCAGCGCGTTAACGCGCGCGCCGGGTGCCAGCGGTTGATCGGCCTTGATAGCATAGTCGGTCGTAACGGCGACGATCTCGAAGTGAGCGTCCAGAAACGGATTCGTGAGGCGGGTACCGTCGCGTACGGCGACGCCGGCGCGTACCGCGAGTGCGTGCAGATCCCTGTCCGTGTTTCCTGCCCAGTGGGCGCGCGCGGCGAAGCCGTAGGCGCGGATGTGCCCGGCAATCGACGTGACGATCTCGACGCCGCGCATGCGCGCGATGGTCGCCTCGGCGCCGTCGATCCAGCGCGCCGCCAGGTTGTCGTGCTCGATGGGCAGACCCCAGGCGACCAGCGCGACCACCGCAAAACCGTCCTCCAGTTCGCAGACGCCGACCTGCTGCGCATCGAAATAGTAGGCGGCGCCTTTGATCTCGTTGGTTCGCACGTCCAGGTCGGCGCTGATCGCGTCAGACTTGTCCGCGATCGCGCCGGTCGCGAAAGGCGCGAAGTAGGCGATGTATTCTTCCGCCGCCGCGGCCAGATCACCCCGTGCGGCTGGAGTGGTGGTGATGGTTTCCTCGTGAGCGACGACGTTGGCCCGCGGCAATGCTTCCAGCGGGTAGGTGCCGAGCGGGACGGCCCGGCGGTGGCCGCGATCGCGAATCAGCATGGCGGGCTCAGCCCCACAGACTGATGCGTCGGCCGCGGGGCGCGGGGATGCGGTGGCCCTCGGGCAGCCGACAGATGCGGCGCATGCGCGTCACGCTGCCGTCCGCATACTCCCAGATCAGGTCGTCGCCGTCCGGGTAACGACGCACCACGCGCGGCCCCCAGCCGAAGACGTGAAAGTCGAGCACGCCGTCGTTCCAGATCATGCTTGCCGACGTGCGGGGGCAGTGTTCGCTCGCACCGATCGTGAACAGCACGCTGCCTTCCGTGTCGTCGGTGTTCAGGCCCGCGCTGCTGTTGGGGCCGTAGTCGTGGATGATGCCGGCCGCCGTAACGACGACGCGCGTACCGCACTGTTCAACGCGCTCGACGTGACCGACCTTACCGCTCACGCCAAGCCAGAGGCCGCGGATGTCGGCGGCGCCGGGCGGCAGGGGCTCGGTGCAGGCGGCCAACACGGGCAGCGGGAAATGGTCGTAACCGCAGCCTGGCGTATTACCTTTGGGAATCTCTGCGGCAACCTTGCCGCTGCCGTCGAGGGCAGCAAGGTCGCAGTAGTCGATGGTCGACCCGTCGCCTGCGAGTACGGCAGGGTCGATGGTGAGCGGCGGGCGCGCTGAAAAGAACGCGAGCCAGAACGCAAAGGCGAGCAGGGCGAGCAGAATAAGAAGACCGCTCAAGATCCAGCGGGAAACGGTTCGCAGCACGGCACTCCACCTGCAAGAAAACGACTAGCCACCGACATGAGGCGCGACGGTCAACGGATCGAGGCTAGCGTCCGGTATGATGCCGCGAGGAACACCGTTAACCAAGCAGGAGCAGCGTATGAGCGATCAGGTGCAACAGTTTCAGGTACGACGCGACGCCCTCGCCGAGACGCGAATGATCAGCTCTGATCCGGCACCTCTGGCCGCCGGCGAGGCGCGCCTGGCGGTTGAACGTTTCGCGCTGACCGCCAACAACATTACCTATGGCGTCGCCGGCGACATGATCGGTTACTGGCAGTTTTTTCCGGCCAGCGACGGCTTCGGCTGCATACCCGTTTGGGGTATCGCGCGCGTCGCGGAATCGAATCATCCCGACGTGGCTGCGGGCACCCGCTGCTACGGCTACTTCCCGATGGGCACCGAACTCATCGTCAAGCCAGAGAAGGTCAGCGAGCGCGGTTTCACCGACGCTACCGAGCATCGCGCCCAGCTACCCGTCGTCTACAACCAATACTCGACGGTTGCGCCCGAGTACGGCTTTGCGCACGGTCTGGACAACCACGCGATGCTCTACCGGCCGCTGTTCACCACCAGCTTCGTGCTGGACGACTGGCTCGCCGACAACGACGACTTCGGCGCCGAGGCCGTCGTGATTGGCAGCGCGTCCAGCAAGACCGGATTTGGGCTTGCGTTCATGCTGAAGCGGCGCGGGGAGGGCGCGCCGACGGTGGTTGGCCTGACGTCGCCCGCCAACCGCGCCTTCGTCGCCGGTCTCGGACTCTACGATGAGGTGTTGACCTATGACGAGGCGGACGCGTTAACCCAGCGCCCGACGGCGTACGTCGACATGGCGGGCAACCGCAGCGTGCTGAGCGCGGTACACCGGCGCCTGGCAGACGATCTCGTGTGTAGCTGCGGCGTCGGCATCACCCACTGGGACGCCCGCGACGGCGCGGATCCCGCCGAGCTGCCGGGTGCGAAACCGACGATGTTCTTTGCGCCGACGCAGATCGTGAAGCGCAACGAGGAACTCGGCCCCGTCGAGTACCAGCGGCGCATCGGCGACGCGACCGGCGCGTTCTTCGCACAGGTCGACGGCTGGGTGCAGGTCGAGGAATCGCCGGGCGCGGAGATCGCGACGGTCTATCAGACCGTGCTGGCCGGTGCCGCGCCCGACAAGGGATACGTGGTCAGCTTCGCCTAGCGCGCGGGACTGTCGTCGCCCATTTGACTGAGCGCCCGCTGCGTCGGCTTGTGTCGGCCGTCTTCAGCGAATCTTGATCAATAGCACCAGGATGACGGGCGTCAGGACGGCCTGCAGGATCATGAATCGCATCAGCACCTGCGTCGGCGACCAGCCCAGATTGTGGCGGACGTGGTCGTGCAGCGGGTAGCGGACCTTCTTGAAGATGCCGATGCCGAAAAAACGCAGCAAGCCGAGCTTCAGCAGTCCGGTCGCGCCGTTCGCCAGCAGCACGCCCGCAACGACGACGAGAAGAAATGGATTTCCTGTGGCGAGCACGAGCACGCCGATCAGGAAACCGATCGGGCGCGAACCCGCGTCGCCCATCAGCACCTGACTGGGAAAGCTGTTGAACCACAGGTAGGCGGACAGGCAGCCGACCATTACGAAGGCGAACAGCGACCACATCGCGCCGTTTGGATAATGCGGCAACAGCAGATAGCCGCTGATCTGCTCGTGGCCGAGCACGCCGTACAGCAGTCCCCCGAGAAAAACGAGCGCAAGTGCAGACAGCGAGCCGGACAGGCCGTCGACGCCGTCGGTGCAGTTGGTCGCGTTGATGGACAGCCAGATTACGAGCGCGCCGCCGACGATGAAGATTCCCGGGGGTACTGAGATGGGATCTTTCAGCAGCGGTAACCACATGGTGACGTTGTCGAACTGGCAGATCGCGATGGCGCCCAGCAGCGACACGAGAAGGTCCACCAGCCCGAGCGTCAGTTCCGAAAAGCCGCGCAGGTCGTCGTAGTAACCGAACACGGCGAAGCCAACCATGCTGCCGAGGATGAGCAGCGTCGGCCAGGTCGTCGGTGTTACCAGCAGCATGAAGGCCGCGAACACTGGAATGAAGATCAGCCCGGCCGAAACGGGTTTGCCGACGCTCTTCTCTGCGTCGACGGCGAAGGCCCTGCCCTGATCGGTCGGCAGCCGGTGCCAGAGTTTTGGCAGCAGCGCGAAGGTCACCACGCCGCTCATCGCGGCGCCAAAACCGATCAGAAACAGCATGGATTCCAGCAGTCGCGCAGGCCCGAAGTGCGGGCCGAGAAGGTCGGCGAAGAAAGGCAGCAAGAACAAGCCTCCGGGCGATGTGGCGGGCGAACGGCGCGGGACCAGAATTTCTGGCGGGGGAGTATACGCGTTGTTAGCGCCTAACCGGACCGTTGCGGCGTGCAGAAATGGTGCAACGCGAGTTTTAGCCGGACTGCGCGCGCAGTTCGGATCCGTCTCTCGGCGTGCGCAGTCCCGCGCCACGGAACCAGGCGAAAATGATGCAGACGGCCATGACCGCGGCGGCGCCGACCCACAGCCCGGCGGCACCGTAGTGTTCATACACCGCGCCGCTCGCAAACGCCGTCGCGCCGGCCACGATCATGCCGACCGCGCCGAGCAGTCCCTGGCCAGCGGCGAGCGCGCCTTCACCGCTCGCGTAGCCGACCGCCAGTGAATTGGCGGGCATGGTGAACGCGTCGCCGATGCAGTGCACGACCAGCGGCAGCAGGATCCACCAGATCGACGTCAGATAGCCGTAGCTGAGCATGCTGATCAGCGCCGCGCTCAGGCCGAAGGTCGAGACCAGCAGCACGCCGCGCCGCTGCGCGACGCTGCCCGCAAAGGGCGCGATCAGGATCATGGGCAGCGCGCTGAAGCTGAGCGTGATGCCGATGAAGAGCTGGTTGGCCCCGAGGTCGCTGAGGTAAACCGCCCAGATGGCTTCGAGCACCCCGATCGCAACATAGAGCGCCACCGCCGTCGCGATGCAGGCCTGCATGTCCGGCTTGCGCAGCAACAGACGCGCCGCGTTGTCGATCGGCGTGGGCGAACCCGGTATCGCGGCACGCCACGCGAGCGGCAGCAGCGCGATCAGAAGCAGGGTCTCCAGGACGAACACGGCGCGCAGTCCCCACCAGATGCTGAGCAGCGACGCTAGCGCCGGACCGACCAGCCAGCCGGCGATGTCCCAGGCGGCCATGGTGCCGAGCCGGCGGCCGACGTCGTCCGGGTGGCGCACCATGAGATAGCGGCGAATGCCGGGTCGAATCGCGCCCGACGCGACGCCGAGCAGCGCGCGGGAAGCCATCCACTCCCAAAACGCTTCCGCCACGATCATCCAAGCGGTGGCGACGATGGACAGTACGAAGCCCACCTGCAGCAGGCGCGCGCCGTGGCCGCGATCGGCGAGCGGCGACAGCGCCAGCAGCGCGAGGAAACCGGCCGCAAAGGGCGCGCCCGCGATCAGCCCGACCTCGGTGTCGCTGTAGCCGAAGGTGTTGCGAATCTCGGCGAGCAGCGTGAACACGGCGCTGTAGCCCACGTTCAGGGCGAACGCGAGGATATAAAACGTGTTGCTCAGATCGTCTTTTTGCCGCATGGGAGTGGCTGTCTTTGTTTGCCGTCGGGTGCTGCTCGGCGCGGGAGTGTAGCGAACTTGCGGCGGCCGCAGCGATGTCCGCGAACAGTTTTATGCGCCTGCGCCGTAAACGAGCAGAACCGCGCCAGCGGCGTCGTTCGCAGGCGGCCGCTGGGGCTGGTGTAGACTGAATTCACTCCGCTTGCGTTGAAGGGTTGCCATGCAAGAGACGCCGATCGCCGGCAACGGTCTGCTCAGTCGACGCCTCTATCTGCGGCTAGCGGCGGCGGGCGCTGGGTCCGCGGTGTTGCTGCCCGCGATTGCAAACGAACCCTGGGAGCGGGGCTCCGGCCAGCCGCCGAGCGGCTACGGCGAACCATCGCGGTTTGCCCGGCTGACGCGCGAGCGTGTTGGTGGCCACCCGTTCGGACCCGCCGCAGGATCCTCATCGACGCCGTTGCAGCATCTCAACGGCGTCCTGACGCCCAACAGCCTGCACTTCGAGCGTCATCACAGCGGTATTCCTGACATCGATCCGGTGCGACATCGGCTGACGGTGCATGGCCGCGTGCGCAGGCCGCTGCGCTTTTCGCACGAATCGCTGCTGCGCTATCCGCTCACGAGCCGCGTGATGTTTCTCGAATGCTCGGGCAACAGCTATCAGAACACCGGCGCCGAGGCGCCGGACCTGACGGCGGGCCAGCTGAGCGGACTGCTGTCCTGCGCGGAATGGACGGGCGTGCCGCTCAGTCTGCTGCTTGAAGAGGCCGGCATGCTCGCCGACGCGGCGTCGGGCTGGTTGGTCGCCGTCGGTGCGGACGCCTCCGGCAACAATCGCAGCCTGCCGCTGCCGATTGCGCTGGGCGATGCGATGGTGGCGCTGTACCAAAACGGCGAACCGCTGCGCCCGGCGCAGGGGTATCCGATGCGGCTCTTCGTGCCGGGCTGCGAGGGCAACGTCAGCATAAAGTGGCTGAAGGCGCTGGAGGTGCGCGATCAGCCCGCGCACACGCGCGAAGAGACCAGCAAGTACACCGACCTGTTGCCGGACGGCAGCGCTCGGCAGTTCACGCTGCGCATGGAGGTTAAATCGATCATCACGTCGCCGTCGGGACGCATGCGACTGCCGGAGCGGGGCGTCTATGAGATCTCCGGGCTCGCCTGGTCTGGCAGCGGCGCCATTCGTCGCGTGGAGGTCAGCGCGGACGGCGGGCGCTCATGGACCGATGCGGATTTGCAAACCGAGGCCGCGGCGCTGCGCCCCGTTCGCTTTCGCATCCCCTGGCGTTACGCGGGCGCGCCCGCGCTGCTCATGAGTCGGGCGACCGATGACACCGGCGCCGTACAGCCGTCACGCGACGCCGCCCTTGCCGGGCAGTCGGTGCAGACGTTCTACCACTACAACGGCATACAGAGTTGGCGCGTCGATGAGCAGGGCCGGGTCAGCAATGCGTTTGCGTGAGCTCTGGCGCGCCTTGCTCGCGTTCTTGGGCGTGCTGCTGGCGGCGCCCACAGCACTTGGCCAGGACCTGGGCCAGGACCTGGGGGCGGGGCTCAGCGCGCGGCTCGGCGTGACGGCGACCGCCGCTGACTATGTGCCGACGATCGGACCGGACGGCGAGGGTTTGCCGGCAGGCCGCGGTACCGTGGCCGAGGGCGCGCAGATTTACACCCGCGCGTGCGCGGGCTGCCACGGCCTGGGCGGCGAACTGCCGGGCAACGCACTCGTCGGCGGCGTCGGCACGCTGTCGACCTCTGCCGCGCGGCGAACCGTGGGCAGCTACTGGCCGTTTGCGACCACGCTGTTCGACTATGTGCGCCGTGCGATGCCCTACGGCAACGAAAAGTCGCTGTCGGATGCCGAGGTCTACGCGGTCACCGCCTACGTCCTGCACCTCAACGGCATCATCGACGCGGACAGCTCGTTGGATGCGGCTACGCTGCCGCAGGTGCGGATGCCCAACCGCGACGGGTTTGTCAGCGCGCCGGCGTTTCAGCCCTACAGCCGCTGAGTCCCGCTAGCTCGACGCTACCGCGCCGCCGTCGCAGGTGATCGTCTCGCCGACCGTGAAGGCCCCGGCGCGAGAACTCAGAAAGATGGCTAGCCCTGCGATGTCCTCGGGCGTGCCGACCCGGCCGCGCGGATTGCGCTGACCGACCTGGTCCCAGTCCACGCCGTCGCCCTCGACGGCGCCGCCGAAACCGACGCCGGTGGACAGCATCCAGGTCGGAAACGGACCCGGGGCGATCGCGTTGACGATGATGTTCTCTTTGATCAGGTGCGCCGCGAGCTGGCGGGTCAGGTGATGCACCGCGGCTTTGGACGCGCCGTAGGAGAAGTTGTCGAAGATCGGCGTCTTGATGCCGTCGACCGAACCGACGTTGATCACCCGCGCCGGGTCCTCGTCCGTCGCCGCGGCGCGCAGCAGCGGCAGACACTTTTGCGTCAGAAAGAAGATGCCCTTGACGTTGGTGTCCATGACCTTGTCCCAACCGTTCTCGGGAAACTCGTCGATGGGCGCGCCCCAGCTCGCGCCGGCGTTGTTGATCAGCACGTCCAGGCGCGATTCGCGTTCGCTGAGCTCGGCCGCGACGGCGGCGGTGCCCTCGACCGTCGCGAGATCGGCGGGCAGTGCGATGCACTCGCCGCCGAATTCGCCCATCAGCCGCTCGGCCGTCGCCGCGCAGGCGTCGGCCTTACGCGAGCTGATGTACACGCGCGCGCCGTTGGCGAGAAAGCCCGCCGCGATCATCTCGCCGATGCCGCGCGAGCCGCCGGTGATTAGCGCGACCTTGCCGGAGATGGAGAACAGATCTTTCATTTCGCAGTCCTTCTTGTGTGGCCCGAGGCCTGATGTTGGTGAGGCATGTTCATGGTCCGTAGCGGAGGCGCTAGCTGAGCGCGCCGCGCTCCCGCAGACGGGCGATCTCTGTGGGGTCGTAGTCGAGGACCGCTTGCAGTATGTCGTTCGTGTCGGCGCCGAGACAGGGCGCGGGGGTGCGCACGCCGTTGGGCCGGTTGCGCAGCAGCCAGGGAATCCCGGTGTGCGCCCGCGCGCCCATCTCCGGGTGCGCGAGGCGTTCGATGAAGCCGCGCGCGGCGAGCTGGGCGTCGTCGACCACGTCGGCGGTCGTCAACGTGGGGAAGGCGGCGACGCCGATCGCCTGCAGCGTACTCGTTACCGCCCAGCGGTCGCGGCCCGCGGTCCAGGCGCCGATGCTTTGTTCTATCGCGGCCTCGTCGGCCTTGCGCGCCGCGAACGTGCGCAGGCGTGGTTGCGACAGTTCGTCGATTTGCAGCAGTCCGGCGAGCGCGTGCCACTGTGCGTCGTTCTCGCAGGCGATCGCCACCCAGGCGTCGTCGCCCGCGCAGCGGAACACCCCGTGGGGACACATGTGTGGATCGCGATTGCCGTCGCGCGCGGGCTGGGTGCCGTCGAGGGCGAACTGCATCCAGGCCTCGCAGCCGAACGCGCCCGTGGCCTCCCACATCGACACGTCCAGATGATCACCCGCGCCCGTTGCGTCTCTTCGCAGCAGGGCCTCGACGATCGCCAGCGCGGCGGTGATGCCCGCCGTGGGATCGGGCATCGACAGACCCATCTCCTCCGGGCCACCGTTGACGTAGCCCGTCGTTGCGGCGTGCCCACTCAGCGGCGGAATGGCGGGACCGTACGCGATGTAGTCCTTCAACGGACCCGCCTGGCCATAGCCGGATACGCTCGCGAGAATGATGTCGGGTTTGATCGCTCGCAGCGCTTCGTACCCGAGGCCCAGTCGTTCGAGCACGCCGGTTGCGAAGTTCTGAATGACCACGTCGCTCTGCGCGACCAGCGCCCTGATGATCTCGATGCCGTCGGGATGGCTAAGGTTCGCGGCGACGGAACGCTTGCCCTGGTTCCACTGATTGAACATGCCCGAGCTGTTGAGCGTGGCGTCGTAGTCCTCCGGCCAGATCGGCAGGCGTCGATACAGGTCCGGGCGCTCCGCCGATTCGCAGCGAATGACGTCGGCGCCCAGGTGGGCGAGCTGCAGGCTGCCGAAGGTCCCGGCCCAGACCCAGGTCAGGTCGAGGACGCGCACGCCCTCCAGCGGGCGGCGGTCTCCCGCACCTGGGGGGGCGGCTCGATCCTCTGTGCGAACCCCCGGAAACGACGCGCCCAACACGTCATCGTTGTGTTCGCCCAACAGCGGCGCCGCGCGGCGGATGCGGGCGCGTCCGTCGCGACGCAACACCGGCGGCGCCAGATGGGTGAGCCGGCCGGCGCTCGGGTGCGTCACCTGCGCGAACGCATCGCGAGCGAGCAGGTGGTCGTTGACCGCGATCTCGTGCAGATCGTGGATTGGCGCGATGCAAATGCGCCGCGCCTGGGCGGCGTGGTACAGATCCTGCGATTTCCAGGGCGCGATGAATTCCTGCAGCAGGCCGTGCACCAGATCCTGATTTTCTTTACGACCGAGGTTTTCCGCGAACAGCTCGGTCGTTGCCCAGTCCGGGTTGCCCATGAACTCGACCAGCCGCTGCCACTGATCCTGCTCGATGCAGACCAGGAACACGGGCGCGTCGCGCGTCTGGAAGATGCGCCAGGGAATCAGCCCGCGTTCGCCGCTGCGCGTCATGACGTCGCCGCGATAGCTCCACGCCGGAACGCCGGCCTCCAGGACCGACGCGACGTACGCCTGCATCGATAGATCGATGAACTCGCCCGCGCCGCCGGCCTGCACGTCCCGTAGCACGGCGAGCGCGGTGAGCGCGCCGCACGTCGCCGTCATGTAGGCGCAGTGATGGCCGTGCACCTTCAACGGCGGTTGCTCGGGATCGGTGCTGGTGGCCGGACAGAGATTCGCCCAGCCGCCGGCGTGGGCGACGGTCAGCTCGGTCGCGGCGTAGTCGGCGCAGGGGCCCGTCGAGCCGAACGGCGTGATGGCGAGCGTCACCAGTTGCGGGAATCCTTCGGCCAGCGCCTGCGCGTCCAGTCCCAGGGCGCGGGCGGCGGCCGGCGCCAGGCCGTGTACCAATATGTCGGCCTGACCGATCAGTTCTTGCAGACGCTCAGGGGCGGCCGCGTAGTCGAAGCTGACGCCGCGCTTGTTGGTATTGAGCGCGAGAAAGGTGCCGCTGCGCTCGGGATGGCTTGTATGGTTCGGGAAGGGGCCCCGCTGTCGGATCGGATCGCCTTCGGTTGGCTCTACCTTGATGACGTCCGCGCCCTGATCGCCCAGCAGTTTGGCGGCGTACGCGGGGGCCGCGCCGCTGGCGATCTCCACGACCTTGATGGTGTCGCTCACGTCGCGTCGACGCCGCTGCGCAGGAAATCGTCCAAGTCGCGCCGCGCTATTTGTTCGCTGCGTCTTTCGCCGGGCTAGCGGCGGCTTGCCCGTCGTCGGCGGCCGGCGCCTTGTGACCCTTGAGCACTGCCTGGATCTGCTTGCCGCCCTCGGGGTCGACCAGCATCCCGTGCGCGATCTGGTTGTGGGCGTGGCCGAGCTGTTGCAGCGACATCGCGGCCTGCAGCGCCTCCCACATCCCCTGTGCGTCCTGCATCTGATTGACGGACTGTTTTGCGAGCTTCAGACCCATCGCCGGCCGCGTCGCGATGTGCGCCGCCAGCTCGTTGGTGTGCTGGGTGAGCGCGTCGAGCGGCACGACGCGATTGACCATGCCCAGCGATTTCGCCTCTTCCGCCGTGATCACCTCGCCCGTAAACAGCATCTCCTTCGCGCGGCGGACGCCGACCTCCCAGGGATGGGCGAAGTATTCGACACCGTTGACGCCGAAAGCCACCACGGGATCGGTGAACTTGCTGTTGTCGGCGGCGACCACGATATCGCACGGCCACATCAGCATCAGTCCGCCGGCGATGACCCAGCCCTTCACCTCCGCGATCGTCGGTTTGGGGATGTTGCGCCAGCGCCAGCAGAAACCGAGAAAGAACTCCTGTTCCAGGCTCATGTGGCCTTCCATGCCGGGTTCCTTGAAACCCGACCAGGTGCCCGCCGGTTTGTAGCTGTCGAGATCGATGCCGCCGCCGGGTCCGTGGCCGCTGGAAAAGTCCGGGCCGTTGGCGCCGAGGATGATGACCTTCACGGTCTCGTCGTGCGCGGCGAGGTCGAAGGCGTCGTTCAGCTCGGCGAGCAGCTTGAGGCTCTGCGCGTTGCGCTTGTCCGGGCGATTCAGCGTGATGCGTGCGATCCCATCGCCACTGTCATAGAGGATGTTGTCGAACTCTGTGCTCATCGGACTGCTCCCTCCCCAGGTTCGCCGTGCGCTTGGCTGTCCACGTTCAATGTACCATGCCGATATTGACCGGCGGAGCGTGTCGATGCGCTATGGATTCGTGGTACCCAACAACTTCGGCGTCGAAGACCCTCGCGAGCTGGTGGCGCTGGCCTGCGAGGCAGAGTCGTTGGGGTTCGACTCGGTCTGGGTGAATCACCATGTGCTGAACGTCGGCTACGTGGCGGAACGCCTGGGCGATGCGCCCTATCACGACGCGCTGATGACGCTCGCGTGGATCGGCGCCGCCACCGAGCGGGTCAAGGTAGGAACGAGCGTTCTCGTGATGCCCTATCTGCACCCGATGGTGCTCGCGAAAGAGCTCGCGACGCTCGATCACCTGACGCGTGGGCGGCTGGTGGTGGGCCTGGGTGTCGGCAGCAATCCCGGCGAACACGAGGCCTTGGGCCTCGTGCCCTATGCCAGCCGCGGCCGCTACAGCAACGAGTTCCTCGGCGTGCTGCGCGCGCTGTGGAGCGACGGTGCCGCAAGCTTCGATGGCGAGTTCTTTTCGTTTTCCGACTTGCAGGCCTCACCCAAACCAATGCAACGACCCGGTCCGCCGATCCTGGTCGGCGGCAATCGACCGCAGGCGCTCGCCAGGGCGGGCAGGTACGCCGACGGCTGGCACGGCATGAGCCTGAAACCCGACAGCGTTCGCAAGCGCATCCCGGAGCTTGTGGCCGAGACCGCGGCGGCAGGGCGCGAACCCATGCGCGAGTTTCAGCTGCGCATGGACCTGCGCGCGGTAACGGCCGAGAGCGTGTCGGCCTACGCGGACGCGGGTATCACGGAGCTAGTGCTGTCGCTCGCGAGCGGCGACGTCGCGCGTCAGCAACAGTCCTTGCGTGACTTTGCGCGCGAGTTCATCGCGAGTTAGTCGGCGGGCGTTTCCTTGGGAAACGTCCGATAGATGTCGCGAATGCCCTTGATCCCCACCGGCAGGTAGGCGGCCAGCGCGACGGGTGCCAGCGGCCACGGCGCGAGCAGGAACAGCGCGATCCAGGCGAGCACGAAGCCCACCAGCCGCGGCAGCATGCGCGGCACCTTCGACATCGGGTTGCGGCCATCGGCCTGATAGGTGAACGCGCGGGGGCGCAGGAACCAGCCGTGCGCCATCAGCAAACAGGCGAAAAACGGAAACGGCACCCGCCTGCTGCCGCTCGAGTAGGTGTTGCTGTCCAGCGGCGCGTCTGCCGCGTCATCGGCAGCGGACGCCGTCGCATCGAGCGCCGCGGACACCGCGGTCCATACCTCCTGCTCGGTCGGCCGTCCGCCCGCGCCGCCGCCGTTCTCGCGGGTCGGTATCGACCGCCAGCGATACAGCACGCGCTCGTCGCGGGTGAGCGCCAGCACGCCGGGCTGAAAGATGCCCTTGGGATGCTGGACGTCGAAGGGCGTCGACCGACTGAGAAATTCTCCGACGGCAAACGTACGCAGCCGGAACCAGCCGCGCTCTTCGACGAGCGCGGCGATCTCGTGATGCGGATCGCCGACGCAGGAAAAGTTGAGCTCCCAGTCCTCCGCAGCCCGTTCGGCCAGCGCCTGGGGTTCGCTCGTGATGGCGTACACCTCGCCGCCGGAAGCGCGGACGGCGTCGACGATGTCGCTGTGCGCATAGCCTCGCAACTCGAGGCGGCAGGGGGGTCACCAGAAGCCGCGATAGAACAACAGCAGCACGAAGCGATGTTTTTCGAGCACGCCGCCGAGCCAGTCGCGCCGCGCGCCGGGCGGCGGATCGAGTTCGGCGACCTCGGCGCTGTCTGACGGTGCGCCCAGCCAGGTGGGATCGGCGTCGCCGCCGGTAAAGCTGAAGGTCTCGCGGCGACAGGTGCCAGCGCCGCATAGCACCAGCTCCAGCTCGGTGCCCGCGTCGACGCGTTCCGGCGGATTGACGATGCCGGTCACCGTAAACGTCTCGCCGGGCTCTTCGCCGCCTACCTGTTCACCGCCTATCTGTTCACCGCCTACCTGACTATTGAAAGCGGTCAGGGCGGCGTCGACGGCGTCCTGCAGAGCGGTGGGAATGGTATCGAGCACGGTGGTCATGGCCGACAGTGTAACAGCAGCCCGACGCGCGGCGCCGGCGCCATCGCCGTGCGTCGGAGTTCGCTAGACTGGCGCCCATACCTTTAGCCTCGGCGGGATGCGCATGAAAATCGGAATCAACGGTACGGGCCTGGTACAGCGGGCGTCGGTCGCTGCGATCACCGAGCACGCCCGCGAAGCGCAGCAGGCGGGCTTCGCGAGCTATTGGCTCGCGGAGCACCCGGTCGGTGGGTTCGATGCGTTGACGGTGCTGACGGCGGTCGGCGCAGCGGTGCCAGCGATCGAACTGGGAACCGCCGTGATCCCGACCTACCCGCGTCATCCGATGGCGCTGGCCGGCCAAACGCTGACATCGGGCGACGCGATCGGGCGGCCCATCGCGCTCGGGATCGGTCTGTCGCACGAGGTCATGATGGCGCAGCTCGGCATCGGCTTCGACAAACCCATCCGCCACCTGCGCGAATACCTGTCGATACTGATGCCGCTGCTGCGCGAGGGGCGCGTGAGCTACACCGGCGAGACGCTGTCCTGCGAGGCCACCCTCTTCAAGGCGCCGGACGCGCCGCCGCCGGTGGTCGTCGCGGCGCTCGGGCCGCAGGCGCTGGGCGTGGCCGGCCGGCTGGCCGACGGCACCACGCTCGCCTGGGTCGGACCGCGCACGGTGCGCGATCACATCGCGCCGCGGATTGGGGCCGCGGCGGAGGCGGCGGGCCGCGACGCCCCGCGCATCATCGCGACGTTGCCGGTTTGCGTCACAGCGAACGAAGCGCCCTTGCGGCAGCGCATCGGCGAGACGCTGACCATGTATGCGAATCTGCCGTCCTATCGCGCGATGTTCGAACGCGAAGGCGTCGCCGGACCGGCGGATCTGGCCATCGTGGGTTCTGCGTCCCACGTGCGGGAACAAATCGAACGGCTGGCAGCGGCCGGCGTGACCGACTTCGCGGCCTCGGAGTACGTGACCAACGCCGACGAGCGTGCCGCGACGCGCGAGCTGCTGACAAACCTCGCGGGCGGCTGACGCGTTGGAAACCGAATCGACCGACGCGGCTTTGGTCAGGCTCGCGCGGCCGGCTGAACTTGCGACGCTGCGGGAGATCGAGCGCAGCGCCGGTCGGATGTTTGCCGACGTCGGCATGGCCGCGGTCGCGGCAGACGAGCCGCTGTCGCTCGCGGTGCTCAGTGACTACTGCGCGGACGAGCGCCTGTGGGTGGCGATCGACGACGCCGACGTTGCCGTCGCCTACCTCGCGCTCGAACTCGTCGATAGATGCGCCCACATCGAGCAGGTGTCCGTGCACGCAGACCACGCGGGTCGCGGCCTGGGACGCACGCTCGTGCAGCGCGTCCTGGGCTGGGCCGAAGAGCGCGGTCTGCCCGCCGTGACCCTGACCACCTTCCGCGACGTGCCCTGGAATCGGCCGTACTACGAACGCCTGGGATTTCGCGTTCTGCCCCACGCCGAGTGGTCGCCCGGCCTCGTCCGCATTCGTGAGGAAGAGGGTCGGCTCGGACTCGATGCCTGGCCGCGAGTCTGCATGCGACTCGATCTCTAGCGATCGCTCTTTGTTTCCCTGCGCCTCGCCTCGTTCGCAACCCGTGGCGCTCGCTTGACCCTGCGCGACGCCTTACGTCAACCTGATCGACACCAGTCCGCGCAGGAGAGAGCGTCGTGTATCCAGGCCAGTATGCAGCCAAGCACCCGGAGCGAGCCGCCGTCATCATGGCGTCCACGGGCGAGACCATCACCTATGCGGATTTTGAGGCACACGCGAATCGCCTGGCCCACCTGCTGCGCGATCGCGGGCTGAAGCGCCTGGATCACTACGCGATCTTCATGGAGAACAACGCGCGCTATCTCGAGTGCTGCAGCGCGGGCGAGCGCAGCGGCCTGTACTACACCTGCGTCAACTCCTATCTCAAGGCGGACGAGCTCGCCTACATCCTCAACAACAGCGAATCGCAGCTGTTGATCACGTCGGTCGAACGGCTTGAGGTCGCGCGCGAGGCGCTGGCGAGCGCGCCCCGCGTTGCGCTGTGTCTAGTGGTGGGTGGCGAGGACGACGGCGAGACGATGCGCGCCTTCGAAACGGCCGTGGCGGGCTTCTCGCCCGAGCCGCTCGCCGACGAGGCGCTGGGCACGTCCATGCTGTATTCGTCCGGCACCACCGGTCAGCCCAAGGGCATCCTGCGGCCGCTGCCCGAGAGCCCGCCCCACGAGCCGCTGCCGCTGTTTTCATTTCTGCGGGACCTTTGGCGCTATCGCGAGGACATGATCTATCTGTCACCGGCGCCGCTGTATCACTCGGCGCCGCAGGCGGCCGTGGGTCTCACGCTCGCCATCGGCGGCACCGTCGTCGTCATGGAGCGCTTCGACCCGGAGCGCTATCTCGAACTCGTCCGCCAGTACGGGGTGACCCACAGCCAGCTTGTCCCGACCATGTTCTCGCGCATGCTCAAGCTGCCGGAAGAGGTTCGTGCGTCGGCCGATCTGTCCTCGCTCGAGGTGGCAGTGCACGCGGCGGCACCCTGTCCGGTGCCGGTCAAGGAGGCCATGATCGACTGGTGGGGACCGATCATTCACGAATACTACGGCGCGACCGAGGGACTGGGTTTCGCCGCGCTGGACTCGCACGAGTGGCTCGCGAACAAGGGCAGCGTCGGCAAGGTGATCATGGGCGAGCTGCACGTGCTCGACGAGGCCGGCGCCGAGGTCGCGGAAGGCGAGGTCGGCGAGCTGTGGTTCAAGCGCGCGTCGGAGTTCAGCTACTTCAACAACGCCGACAAGACGCGCGAGTCGACCTCCGATGACGGCAGCATGAGCACGGTCGGGGACGTGGGCTACGTGAAGGACGGTTTTCTCTATCTCACGGATCGCTCGACCTTCATGATCATCTCCGGCGGCGTGAACATATACCCGCAGGAGACCGAGAATCTGCTGATCTCGCACCCGAAGGTGCTGGACGCGGCGGTGTTTGGCGTGCCGAACGAGGATCTGGGCGAAGAGGTCAAGGCCGTCGTGCAGGCGCTGCCCGGCGTCGAGCCGGGACCCGATCTGGCGGCGGAGCTGATTGCCTACTGTCAGGAGAACCTGTCGCGGCAAAAGTGTCCGCGCTCAATCGACTTCGAAGACGAGCTCCCGCGCCTGCCGACCGGCAAGCTCTACAAGCGCCTGCTGAAGGATCGCTACTGGGCGGAACATGGCAACCGGATTCTGTAGCCCGCGGCGGCGACGGCCCCTGTTGATCGACCGCGAACCGACGCGCGGCTAGTCCAGATGAATCACCCGGATCGTCTGCTGCCCAGCGAGCCGCACCTGCGCTCGATCGCGCGCACGCTCTATGAATGCGTCGCGAACGCGCCCATCGTCAGCCCGCACGGCCACACCGACGCGCGCTGGTTTGCCGCGGACGAGCCCTTCCCGAATCCGACCGAGCTGTTTATCACGCCCGATCACTATGTGTTCCGTATGCTCTACAGCCAGGGCGTGCCGCTCGGTGAGCTGGGCATTCCAGACGCCCGGGGTGAGCGTGGCGACGCCGCGCCCGAGGCGGTGTGGCGGCTGTTCGCGCAGCACTATCGGCTGTTTCGCGGCACGCCGAGTCGCATGTGGCTCGACCAGGTGTTCGCCGAGGTCTTCGGACTCGACGCACCGCTGACGCCGGCGAACGCCGATCGCTACTACGCGGACATCGACGCCGCGCTGCGCACGCCTGCGTTTCGTCCCCGCGCGCTGTTCGACCGCTTCAACATCGAGGTGCTCGCGACGACCGAATCGCCGCTCGATGCGCTCGACGATCACGCGCGGATACGCGCGAGCGACTGGCAGGGCCGGGTCATCACGACCTTCAGGCCCGATCCTGTGCTCGACCCCGAGTTCGAGGGCTTCGCGGCCAACGTCGTCGCCCTGGGCGAGCGCTACGGCGAAGACACCAGCGCGTTCCCCGGCTATCTGCGCGCGCTGCGGCGCGCACGGCAGGTGTTCATCGACCACGGCGCGACCGCGACCGATCACGGCCACCCGAGCGCGCGCACGGAGCTGCTCGGCGACGTCGAAGCCGCCGCGCTCTTCCAAACCGTATTGGGCGCGCCCACGGCCGCGGAGGCAGAGCGCTTCCGCGCCCACATGCTGACCGAGATGGCGCGCATGAGCCTCGACGACGGGCTGGTCATGCAACTGCATCCGGGCTCGCGGCGCAACCACAACGCCTGGCTGTTCGAACGCTTCGGTCGCGACAAGGGGGCGGACATCCCCGGCGCCACGGACTACGTCGACGCCCTGCGACCGCTGCTGTCCGCGTACGGCAACGAGCCCGACTTCACGCTCATCGTTTTTACGCTGGACGAGACCAGCTACAGCCGCGAACTGGCGCCGCTGGCCGGACATTATCCCTGCCTGAAGCTGGGACCCGCGTGGTGGTTTCACGACTCGCCCGAGGGCATGCGCCGTTTTCGCGAACAGACGACCGAGACGGCGGGTTTCTACAACACGGTGGGCTTCAACGACGACACGCGCGCGTTTTTGTCGATTCCCGCGCGTCACGACATGGCACGGCGCATCGACTGCGGCTTCCTCGCAAGGCTGGTCGCGGAGCATCGCCTGACCGAGTCGGAGGCGGCGGAGGTGGCTGCCGATCTCGCGGGTCCGCTGGCCAGGGCGGCCTATCGACTGTGACCGCCGTGCCGCAATTTCCCGCTCGCTGATGGGACTCGAACGGCCCCGACTGTCTAGCGCGATGCTGCCCGATCTGGCGCGGGCGCCGGGCTACGCTCGCGACGCTGCGGGTGTCGGTCAGGTGCACATCGGTCTGGGCGCCTTCCATCGCGCCCATCAGGCGCTCTATACCGACGAAGCTCTGCGGCTCGTGGGCGGCGACTGGCGCATCGTCGGCGCTAGTCTGCGCAGTGCTGCGGCCGCGCGCGAGCTCGCGGCCCAGGATGACCTGTACACGCTGATCGAGCGTGGTCCGGGCGCAGGGCCGCCTCGGGTCGTCGGCGCGCTCGCTGGCGCGCTCGATGCAACCGAAGCGGACGGCTACCGCCACCTGCTCGCCCGCTGCGCGGACCCCGCCGTCAAGATCATCACCATCACGGTCACCGAGAAGGGCTACTGTCAGCGGGCGGGCGAGCTCGATAGAACGCACACAGACGTCGTCCACGATCTGCGCGCAGACGCGCGCCGTCGCAGCCTGCCGGGCGTGCTCGTCGCCGGACTGGCCGCCCGGCGGGCGGCGGACGCGGGACCGATTACCGTGCTGAGCTGCGACAACCTGAGCGGCAACGGCACTGTGACGGCTGCGGTGGTGGATCAGTTCGCGGCCCGCGCTGAGCCCGGGCTCGCCGCCTGGATCGCAGCCAACGTCGCGTTTCCGAGCACGATGGTCGACCGTATTGTCCCTGCGCTGGACGCCGCCGATCGTGACGCGCTCGGCGAAACGCTCGGCTATCGCGATGCGGCCGCGGTGATCTGCGAGCCGTTTCGGCAATGGGTGATCGAGGATCGATTCGCCGCCCAGCGCCCGGACTGGGGCGCGGCCGGCGCCCTGTTCGTTGCGGATGTCGCGCCCTTCGAGGCCGCGAAGCTGCGCCTGCTGAACGGGGCGCATTCGGCCGCGGCCTATCTGGGCCGGGTCCTGGACCTGGGTTTCGTCCACGAGGTCATGGCAGACGACGACTGCCGCGCCTGGCTCCAGTGCCTGCTGCGCGAGGACGTGGTACCCGGCGTGATCGCGCCCGCGGGCTTCGACGTCGCGGCCTACGTCGCGGCGGTGCTGCGGCGGTTCGCGAATCCCGAGATTCCCTACACGACGCTGCAGGTCGCGACCGACGGCAGCCAGAAACTGCGCGAGCGCTGGGTGCCAGCCATCGTCGATCGGCTGCGCGCCGGTCATGTGCCCGCGCAGCTCGCCGCGGCCGTGGCGCTCTGGGTCGCGCATCTCGATGACCCCGCGCCCGATCCCCGCGGCGACGCGCTCGGACGGATTGCCGGGCGGCAGCCTGTTGAGCAGGTGGCGATGCTGTTCGACTTGCCTACTTTTTCTGCTCTCGCGGATGCCCCGCGCGAGGACGCCGTGTCGTTTCGCGACGCCGTGCTGGTCGCGTTGCAGACGCTGCGCTCGGCCGGCCCGCGCGGCCTGATCGCCGCCCCATAGACGGAGCAGGATCTTGAACGAAGAACGCATCGCAGCCCCGAAAATTCTGATCTTCAGCCTGCCGTCGCTGGGTGCCTTCATGGCCAGCACGCTGGTGACCTTTTATCTGCTCAAGTTTGCGACCGACGTGCTGCTCATCGCCCCGGCGATCGTCGGCTGGATTCTGCTGGTGGCGCGCTTCTGGGATGCGGTCACCGACCCGGCGGTCGGGTGGCTGTCGGATCGCACGCGCACTTCGCTCGGACGCCGCAGGCCCTGGTTTCTGGGTTCGGCGCTGCCGCTGGCCGGCTCCGTCATCATGCTGTGGAGTCCGCCCGCCGACCTGTCCCCCAACTGGCTCGCGGCCTGGCTCGCGGTTGCGGTGCTGCTGTTCTACACGGCGTTCACCGCATTTCGGGTGCCGCATCTCGCGATGGGCGCCGAGCTGTCGCGCGGTTACCACGATCGCAGCCGTGTCTTTGGCGTGATGCAGGTGGTGGAGTGCCTGGGCATGTTCGCCGCGGCCGGGTCCGTGGTGCTGCTCGAGCAGGCCGATGACCCGCGCGCGGTCGCCCGCCAGGTCGCCGTCGTCATCGCGGTGCTGGCGACCGTGCTGATTCTGATCGCCGTCTGGCAGACGCGCGAGCGCGCGGACTTTCAGGGCCGTGGCGGCGCGAGCCCGCGGCGCACCTTCACGGACGTGCTGACCAATCCCCACGCGCGCATCCTGATCGGCGTGTTCTTTCTCGAGCAGCTCGGGTTCGGCGCCCTGGTCGCACTCATTCCCTATCTCTCGGACTACGTGCTCCTCACGCAGGGCAGCACGGGGATCTATCTGTTCGGCGCTATCGGCGCGACCATCGTCTCGATTCCGCTGTGGCTGCGGCTCGCGAAGCGCGTCGGCAAACGCGAGGCCTGGATGGCGTCGATCGCGATCAAGGCGGCGCTGCTCGCGCTGGTCTGGCTCGCGGGTCCCGGAGACTTCTGGCTCATGCTGCTGGTGTCCAGTGCGGTCGGGCTGATGAACGGCTGCGGTTTCATCATCGGCCCGTCGCTGAAGGCCGACGTCGTGGACTGGGACGAGGCGCGCACGGGCGAACGCAAAGAGGGCGCTTATTTCGCCGCGTGGAACTTCGTGCAGAAGGCCGCCGGGGGCGCCGCGGTCTGGGTCGTTGGGCTGGCGCTCGGGCTGACGGGATTCGTGCCCAACGCGCAGCAGGGAGATGCCGCCCTGCTCGCGATCATCGGGCTCGCGTCAGTGCTGCCGATCGTCTGCTACCTGCTGGCGCTGGTCTTAATGTGGCGCTTTACGCTGGATGAGGCGGCGCACGCGCAGGCCCGAGCGCAGGCCGCTGCGCGCGACGCTGATAGCGCTGCGGTGCTCTAGCCCGGCGCGGCGTCTGCGATCCGCTGTGCCCGCATCGACAGCTCCGCCGCCTTGAAGACGTGGGCCTGGGTCATCGCGGTCTCGGTGCCGTCCAGCGCGTCGCGGATCAGCGCGGCAAAAAACGGATAGCCCACGCGGTCCTGGCAGTCGATGATCTCGACGCCCTGCCCGTCCGCTTTCAGCACCAGCGCCGCTGGCGTTGCGCGTCCCAGATCGGTGTACTTGCGCACCTCCAGCGTGCCGCGGCTGCCCATGATGAAGGTGCGGCCGTCGCCCCAGACCGGCATCCCGTCCGGGGTATACCAATCAACTCTCGCGTAGAAAGACGCGCCGTTGTCGCCCGTCAGGGACAGCTCGCCGAAGTCCTCCAGTCCGGGCCGGTCCGGATGACCGAGGTTCGCCACTCGGGCGAAGTTGACGCTCGCGTCCTCGCACCCGGCGTAGGTCAGGAACTGTTCGACCTGGTGCGAGCCGAGGTCGGTCAGGATGCCGCCGTAGCGCGACTTGTCGAAGAACCAGTCGGGTCGTGAGGCTTTTGACAGTCGATGCGGCGCGAGGGTCGTCACCTGCAACACCTCGCCGATCGCGCCGGCTGCGATGATCTCGCCGGCGTGCCAGCCGGCTTCGTTGTGCAGGCGCTCGGAGTAATAGACGAAGTAGCGCCCGCCCGTCGCGGCGACGACGTCGCGCGCGGACGCGAGCTGCTCGAGCGACGTGAATGGCGACTTGTCGGTGAAGTAATGCTTGCCCGCGCGCAGGACCGCTTCGCCGATGGCGCCGCGTTCGTTCGGCACGGCGGCCGCGGCGATGAGCTGCAGCGCCTGATCCTGTAGCAGTTCGTCGAACGACCGCGCGACGCTCGCGGCTGGGAACCGCTTGGTGAACGCGGCGACGCGTTCTGGGTCCGGGTCGTAGACCGAAGTAAGCGTGGCACCGGCGGCGAGCAGTCCGGCGGTCTGGCCGTAGATGTGGCCGTGATCCAGATACGCCGCCGCGAAGCGAAACTCGCCCGGGCCGACGATCCGCTCGCCCCGTTGGTGTGCGTTTTCGGGCGCGTAGCTGGCGCCGTCTGCGATGCTCATGATGCTGCGCCTGTGACGCTCACGGCAGCCACCCCAGCCCGACGCCGGTGGAATAGCACACGCTCGCTGCCACCAGCGCGATGCACGCGAGCATCGCGGCGTTGTACGCGATCCTGCGCGCGCCGGTCGGCATATCGTTGCCGAGAAAGGCCCCTCGATTGTTGAGCAGCAGCCAGCCGACGTAGGCGATCGGCAGCAGAAAGCCACAAATCGCAGAGGTCGGCAGAATTACGTAGGGCCCCATCGAGGACCACAGAAACACGCCGAGCACGGCCGGTGTGGGCAGGAGGCAGGCGAGGCGATAGCCGAGCGAGTCGTCGTTGAGCGCCAGCATCGCCTTGGCGGCGGCGCCGCAGGTCAGCATGTGCATGACCAGCGAGCCGACCGCCATGCCCAGCACGCCGAGCGGGAAAATCAGGCGCCCCGCGACCTCGCCGAGCCCGGCGGCGACAAACATCTCGCCCGCCCGGGCCGGACTGATGCGGGACGCGAGGTCGCCGTCGCCGTGCAGCGCTCCTGCCGCGGCTACGCTGATCAGCGTCGTCACCAGCAGGTAGGGCAGCACCAGCCCGAGCACGATGTCGATGCGCGCCAGCGGGCGCTCGTCGCGGCCCCAGCCGCGGTCCAGCAGGGTGTAGCCGTAGACGAAGGTCATGTTGATGCCGACCGCGGTGCCGAGCGCGGCCATCAGCGTCGTGACGCCGAAGCCGGTGGTGGGCAGCGAACTCGGCACGAAACCCGCGAGCACGTGACCCCAGTCGATGCGCTCGCCCGCGCGCAGGACGACCCAGGCGAAGGCCGCGATCACCAGCGCGCTGAGCAGTTTGATCGCGGTCTCGAAGGCGCGGACGCCGACCCCGCCGTTGGTGTAGCGCCAGACGGTGAGCGCACAGAGCGCCCACACGAGCAGGGCCAGAACGAACAGATACAGCTCCCGTGCGGCGCCGCTGACGGTCAGCCCCGCGCTCACGGCGACGGCCTCTTCGAGCATCCCCGCTGCGAGCGGGTAGTGGGAAAACCCCCAGATGACGCTCGACGCCAGGGCCGCGATACCCCACAGCCAGGCGAGCGTCGGCGAGACGTGACGGCGCATCGCCTCGAAGGGCGCCTCGCCTGTGGACAGCGTCTGGTGCGCGAGCGCAAACAGCATCACGCAGCCGATCAGCATCGCCACCGGCTGGACCCAGAGAAACTCGTAGCCGAAGGCCGCGCCGAGCGTCAGTGAGGTAATCGCCGAACCGCCGCCGAGGGTCATTGCGCCCTGCAGCCAGCCGGGCCCGCCGGCGCGAATGCTCTGCCACAGCGCGCTCAATCTCGCCGCTCGCGCCGGGAAGCGCTCAACGGTACGACGCGTCCATGTCGACGGCGACGTCGAGCGGCGCGGCATCGCGCGGCCGGCTGTCCGCCAGGCGAATGTCCATGGCCCGACGGAACGCCGCACGATCCAGCGGCAGCGTCACGCGTAGATCCTGCCATGCGGACAGCAGCAGCGCGCCCGCCAGCTCTAGCGAACCGAGGCCTTCGCTGAACGGCGTCGCGAGCGTCGCGTCGCCGCGAACCGCGGCGACGACGTTGTTCAGGACACACGCATGCTGGCTGGCGGGTTCCTCCACGGCGATCTCCTCGGTCGCGAAGTCGGGTAGGCCGAACAGGTCTGTGGTCGTTGCGCAGTGTTCCGGGACGGACGGCGTCGCGTGCGTGAGCGTCAGCCGTTCGCCGTCGTAGCGCAGGGTGGCCTCGTCGCCGACGATCTCGAACAGGTTGGTACCGGGTGCCTCGCCCGTGCAGCAGACCAGCGTGCCGGTCAGGCCGTCGTCGTAGCGCAGGAGGGCAGAGACCTCGTCCTCCACCTCGATGGGGTGGTACTTGCCGAAACTAATGTCCGCGATCACCGAGGCAGGCAGGCCGAGAATCCACTGCAGCGCGTCGAGATTGTGGATGCACTGGTTTAACAGCGCGCCGCCGCCCTCGCCCTGCCAGGTGCCGCGCCAGTCGCTCACCGCGAAGTAGGCGTTGGGTCGATACCAGGTCGTCATCAGGCAGTGAAAACGCCGCAGCCGGCCGAGCCCGCCGCCGCGAACGATCTCGTGCATGCGCCTATAGGCGCCGTGCCAGCGCTGATTGAGCATCACGGCGGCGAGCCGGTCAGGTCTGGCGGCGGCGGCCAGTTCGTCCGCCAGGTCGAAGGCCATGGCGAGCGGCTTCTCGACCAGCACGTGACAGTCCGCAGCCAGCGCGGCCTTGGCCATCGGGTAGTGCGCGAGCGTGGGCGTGGCGATCAGCACGACGTCCGCGTTGGGGCGCTCGAGCAGGTCGTCGAGATGCGCGTAGCGTTCGATCCCGGCCGGCAGCTCGACGGCGTTGCGCTCGACGACGGCGCTGACGGTGGCGTCGGGCACGGCGTCGCTCAGCAGCGTCGACACGTGCGCCCGACCGATGTTGCCGTAGCCGACGACCGCGAAGCGAACGCTCACGGGGCGGCGATCCTGGGTAGCAGGCGTCCGCCGTCACCGCCGTCCAGACGCACGCCGTTGACGCGGCCGTCGTCGTCGAGCACGAATTCGAGGCGTATGTTGCGCGGCTCGAACAGGAAATGATCTTCCTTCAGCTCTCGCAGCGGTCCCTTGAACAGGCCCGCGTCGATGGTGAGCGCCGCACCGTCGTAGGTGAAGCGCAGCGGACGTGCGGGATGTCCGTAGCCGCCCTCGTAAAGCCGATAGTGGGTGTTGAGCTGCAGGGCGTTCAGCTCGGCAGCTGTCCACAGGGCGTTGCGATCGGCGGTGGCGGCGCGTATTCGCTGTACGAACGGCGGGTCGATCGCCCTCGCGCTGTGGCCCCAGGAGCGGCGGAGATAGGTCAAAAGGCCCGCCGCCACGGCGTCGTCGAAGCCGGGGTAGCTGCGATGACCGGGCATCGCTGAGTTCCAGAGCTGGCCTGAGACGTCGATCGGGCCCGACAGGCCCTGCAGGACGATACGTGCCAGCCGCTCCGGTGCCTCCAGCACCCAGGGCGAGTCCTTGAGCGGTGGACCGAGTGCGGCGACCCCGGCGCCGTCGGCGCCGTGACAGTTCGTGCAGCTCGCAGCGTAGAAGGCGGCGCCCTGGTCGAGGCGCACCCGCTGCGTCGCAGTCAGCGGTTTGGCGTCGGCGGGCAGCGCGTCGCCGTCCCAGGTGAAGCCGGTGCGCGCGCGGGCGATGGCCGGCCACAGCGCGCTGTCGCGCGGCGCGAACAGGGGATGGGGTGCTGCCAGGCGAGCGCGCTCGAATCCCGGTGCTCGGGTCGCCTCGAACAGCCCGTTGAGCAGCGCGCGCTGGCGCCAGGCGCCGTCGACGCCGAGGGCTTCGATGCGATCCAGCAGCGCGACGCTGCCGGCGCCCGTCGCCTGGAAGAATTGCTGGGCCAGCGCCGCGAGCACCTGACTCGCGCTCGCGCTGGGTTCCCGCGCGGCGAGTGCTGCCAGCAGCCGATCCAGAATCTCGACCTCCGCGCCGCGCGCCGCCGCCTGCGCGGCGAGCCGCTGAATCGGCGTCGACTCGGGACTCAGCAGCAGCCGTTCCAGAGCATCCAGCGTGTCTGGGTCGTCTAACCCGTGACGCAGCGCGGTGATCGCGTGTATCTGAGCCCGGCTGCCGTTTGGCACCTGGGCGAGCAGAGTCAGACGCTTGTCGCCGTCGAGCAGCGCGCCGCCCGCGAGCCAAGCCTGTTCGGCGACGATGGGGCCGCGCGTCAGCGCCGTCGCCACCGTCGCCGCGGACAGTTCGCCGCGTGCCTCCAGCAGCCACAGACCGCGTAGCGCGGCCCCCTGCGGACCCTCGGCCACGGCCGCGCGCAGCAGCGTCGGGACACTTGCCGAGTCGTGGCGCAGCAGGAGCCGCTGGGCGATGTCGCGCTGCCAGCGGTTCGGGCCATTGAGCCTGTCGACCAGCGCGGCGGCGTCCAGCGCGGGCCAGTCGGGCAACGCCGGCGGCTCGCCTGCCTCGGTGGGCAGCACGCGCCAAAGACGGCCGTAGCCCGGCGGGCGGTCCAGCTTGCGGGCCTCGATCTGCGCCTTGAGCTGCGGCGACAGATAGACGTGGTCCTGGATGATCCCGCGGTAGAAGTCGAGCACGTAGAGCGCGCCGTCGGGACCGCCCAGCACCTGCACGGGTCGGAAGCGCTCGTCGGTGGAGGCGAGAAACTCCCGCTCCCCGAAGGTCGGGTCCGGGTACAGCCGGTGGTCGGCGGCGATGGTGGTGGTGCACGCGGCGGGCGACCCGCCGCCGCAGGCGTCGACGGGCAGTCGAAAGGCCGCGACCACGTTAGCCGCCGGTTCCGCGACGAAGGCGTTGGGCGCCTCGCTAGGGAAGCGCCCGCCCTGATAGATCGCCATGCCGCTCGCGGAGGTGGCGCTGCGCAGGCGACCGTCGGGGCGCAGCACGCCGGGCAGATAGGCGCGATTGACGCCGGGATTTACGCGCGCCGCGAACACCTCGTCGTTCCGGCTGACCCGCGCGCCCAGGCCGGGACCGGCGCGATGGCCGGCCGCGACGACGGCCTGGGCGTCGTATTCGTCCGCCAGCAGCAGGTTCGAGTTGGTGTTGTAGTAGAGCCGTCCGCGCGCGTCCTGGGCGATGCCCCACTGGCCGCGGAACAGCGTCGGCTCCTCGATCAGTTGGCCGTCGACGAGCTTCAGTCGGCGCGCGGACTTGGCGCTATAGAGCCAGTTGTCGAGCCCGACCAGGAGGCCGTTCTCGGCGTGCTCGACGCTGCCCCGGTGTTCGCCGTAAGCGCCGAGCAGTTGTCTGCGCGCACAGTCGATGTCGCGCGACCAGCCGCTCGCGCTCGGGCACAGCCACAGCTTGCCCATCTCGGCGACCAGCACGCCCTCGTTGACGATGCGCACCGCGCGGGGCAACACGAGATCGTTGAGCAGCGTCTCGCGCGTATCGAACCTCCCGTCGCCGTCGACGTCGGTCAGCCGCGCGAGCGCGCCGATCGGCCGCTCTTCGCCGGTGCCCTCGGTGTCCGTCATGTAGGCGCGCATCTCCGTGACGTACAGGCGGCCATCCTCGTCCCAGTCCGCGGCGACGGGATCCTCGAGCAGCGGCTCGGCGGCGGCGAGTTCGAGCGCATAGCCCGGCGCGCGCCTGAACGCCTCGAGCGCCTGCGACGGCGTCAGCACGGGCGCAGGCGGCGTCAGTACGGTCTTGTAGAACGGCTGCTCCGCGGTCTCGGGCTGCGGTGACGCCGCATCCGGCGTTTCGGATTCTCGCGCCGCCTGGCAGCCGCTCAGCAAAGTCGCGACCAGCAGCGCCGTCAGGCGGCGGTGGATCATGCGAGCCGCATCCGGGTCAGATAGTCGTAGGCGCGCTGCGCGGTCTGCATCGGTGCGGGCGGATTGTCGCGCTCGACGAAGAAGTAGCGGGTGCCGGCCGTCAGCGCCGCGCGCGTGACGGTTGGAAAGTCGATCATGCCGTCGCCCACGTCCGCGAAGTCGCCGGTAGCGTCTATGTCCTTCAGATGCATGGTGGAGAAACGCCCGGGGTGCGCGCGCAGGAACTCGAGCGGCTCTCGCCCGCCCTTGGTGATCCAGTAGACGTCGATCTGCATCGCCATCAGTTCCGGTGCGATGCGTGCGAGCATGCGCTCGTACGGGACCACACCGTCGACGGGCGACAGCTCCCAGTCGTGATTGTGATAGCCGAAGCGAATACCGCGCGCGGCGCACAGCTCGCCCGCCCGCTGCAGGATCTCGATGCTCGCGTCCAGCTTAGCAAGCGTCGCGAAGTTATCGGGCATGAGCGCCGGCAGCACGAGGTCCGCCTGGCCGAGCGCCTCGCAGGCGTCGAGCGCGCCGCGCACGTTGTCGAGCAGATAGCGCGGCCCGGCGCGGCGACGAAACTCCGCGCGCTGCGCGGCGCGCGATAGGCTGGCGAAGTCGGCGGGCAGGACCGGCGAGATGCGGCCGACCGGCGCGCTCAGCCCGTTCTCCGCCAACAGTTGCTGGATGCGTTCGACGGGTCTGCCGAGGAAACCGAGCGCGGAAAACTCAACCTGCCGATAGCCGATCTCAGCGACGCGTGCGAGCGTGCCGTCGAAGTCGACGAACATCAGCGGCGTGAGCGTCGATAGCTGCAGCCCGAACGTCTCGAGCCGCTCGCGCGGCGGAGTGACGCTGGGCCCCGCGCATCCGGCGAGCCCGCCGAGCGGCAGAGTGGCGATCGATGTCAGCAGTTCCCGGCGCCTCATGCGCAAACACCCTCGGTGTTTGCATCGTCCGCAGTTCCATGCGTCCTGCGGGCTACATGCCGCCGCATCAGCTCGGCGCCCCGGGCGTGGGCAACTGGGTTACGGCCATCGACTCGGGCTCCATGCCCAGCACGATCAGCACCTTCGACATGCCGTGAAACGCGGCCACGCCCAGCGCGAGTTCCGTCAGTTCCTCCGGGGAGAACTCCGCGCGCAGCCGATCGATGTCGGCGCTTGAGAGGGTGTCCGCGCCGTTCAGCATGGCGTCGGTCAGACGCAGCGCCGCCTGCTCGCGTTCGCTGAGATTGTCGAGCCCGGCGTCATCAACGTTGTCCAGTCTGGTTTCGGTCAGCCCCGCTTCACGAGCGGCGGTAAAGCGAACCTGGCGTCAGTAGCCGCAGTCGGTGATGCGGGCGTTGCGCAGTCGCGTCATCTCGCGCAGGTCGGCGCCGATGCGGCCGTGCTGCCAGAGCTGCGCGTACATGGCGCCAAACGTCTGGGCGATCTCGGGCACGTGCACGAGCAGGTCGCCGAGCGTATCCGGTACGGCGCCGCCGGGCGCCTGCAGTCTCGGTGTCGTGGACATCAGCCTTCTTCCTCCGCTGTCTGTTCCGCGGCGGGCAGCACCCGCGTCAGGACGCGCTCCATCCGCTCGGCGGCGTCGATCATGGCGGCCGCAGACAGCGCCGCGACGGTGCCGGCGTCGCCGCGCTGCCGCGTCAGCGCCGCGACCTGCTCGTCCGTGATGGCGTGGCAGTCGATGCTCAGCAGATCACTGATCGCGGCGAGCGGTTCGCTCAGATTCGTGTCCGCCCGTTCGCCGCCGTGCAGCGTGTGCGCGCGTCGACGGAGGTCACCGATCTCGTCTTGCGTTTTTTCGCTAGCACGCAGCGCGCTTTCCAGCGCGGCGTAGTGTGCGGCGAAGCGCGTCCCCAACTCGCCAAGGGTCGCCAGTGGTACGGCGAGTCCTGCGGGAAGGCTCGCCGGGTGTGTGGTTGCCTCGTCCTTCACGTCTCCTCCTGTTTGGCGCTGTGCGGCTGCCAGTTTCTGCTCCGCTGTCAGGTCGTTTTGGGTTGGCGTCGGCCGCTCGGCGGTCTCAGCCGAGACCCAGTACCCGACGTGCGTTGTCGCGCAGAAACTTCGGCCACACGTTGTCCCGGAACGGTACCTGCGGCATGTCGGTCATGATGCGCTCGAGCGACAGACCCATCGGAAAATAGCCGGCGTAGATGATCTTGTCGGCGCCGCGGGTGTTTGCGTAGTCGACGATGGCCTGCGGATAGTGTTTGGGCGCGAAAGCCGACGTCGAGTAGTACAGATTGGGCCACTTCAGCATCAGCTTCACCGCGAGTTCCTGCCAGGGTTCGCAGCCGTGGCGGGTGACGAAAACGAGCTCGGGAAAGTCGTACATCACCCGGTCGATGCGCGCGACTTCCTGCGGCCACATGGGAAAGCGCGGTCCCGGCACGCCGGCGCAGGAGAAGATCGGGGTGCCCAGCTCGACGCACTTCGCGTAGATCGGATACATGAGCGCGTCGTCGATGCCGACCTGCGGATTCGTGCCCGCGTTGAAGGCGCTAAAGGCACGGACGTTGTATTCCTCGACCTGGCGCACCATCGCGCGGATGCCGTCCATGCCCTTGTTCGGGTCGACCCAGCCGGACCCGACGAAGCGATCGGGATGCGTTTGCAGCGCCCGGCGACTGACCTCGTCGCCGCAGCCGATCATGCCGATCTCGACGCCGAAGCGATCCATCTCGTGCAGCGTGACGCTGATCGGATCGCTCGACGCGCCGTAAAGCTCCTTGGGGACCTGCTTGAACATGTACTCCACGGGGAACTCGAAGTCTTTTGATCCGTCTTTGAGCTGTTCGCGGATGAAGTTGTACTGTTCGAAGTCCTGCGCCGGAAAGCCGATCATCGTGTCGATGATGCCGATGTCCTGCGGCATGCTCATGCTTGCGTCGCCCTCGCTTCCGCGAGCGCGCTTTGAAACAGATAGCACATCGCGTCGCGGGGAATGTCCTTGACCGGCAGCGGCTCGTCGAGCTGCGCCGGCGTCGGCCCGAATTCGCGAGCCAGCGGCAGGAGCCGGTCGACGTCGAAGTCGTACAGCGCCGCGGCGTTCAAACCCAGCAGCTTGCGCCGCCGCCTGTCGGGGATGGCATCGAAGGTGAGGCGCAGGCTTTCCAGGTTATAAGGAAACGTGCCCTCGTAGTGCGGGTAGTCGTTGCCCCACAGTACCCGGTCCTCGCCAATCTGATCGATGCCTGCCAGGTCGCGCTTGTTGGGAAAGCTCGCGCCGTACCAGCAGTGCTCGGCCGCGTACTCGCTGGGCAGGCGCTTCAGTCCCCATTCCATGCCCGCGTAGTCCATCTCGCCGATGGCGCCGTGCTGGATGCCCATGTGAATGCGATCGAGGCTCGCGAGCATCTCGGGCGCCCAGGCGCAGCCGGACTCGGTGATGATGTATTTCAGTTTCTTGAATCGCTCGAATACGCCGCTCATCAGGAGGTGTCGGAAGCCCGCCTGGCAGTAGAACGCCACCTCCGCGATCCACAGGGCTGCGCCCGCGGGCGTGCGACCGTAGTTGGGCGAGCCCTGGCCGCTGTGCTGGTTCATGACGAGGCCCGCATCGCTGATGGCGGCGAAGACGCGGTCCCACGCGGGGTCGTACAGCGGCGTGAGCCAGGTGCAGTCGGGCGGTATCAGCGGCAGCAGCACGCCGCCGCGCAATCCGGCGGCGGCGATGAACTCGATGTCCTTGACGGCCTCGTCCAGGTCGTTGGGCAGGATCAGGCCGATGCCGGCGCGGCGATCCGGGTCCTCGGCGCAGAAGTCTTGCAGCCAGCGGTTGTGGGCGCGGATGCCAGCCAGCGCGTGTTCGTAGTGTTCGGGTTTGGGCGGCTGCGCGGTAACGATGCTCTGCCTGAAGAAGGGCGGCACCGTGTTGGGAAACACGACCTCGCCGACGACGCCCTGAGAGTTCTGATCCGCCGTGCGAATGTCGAGATCCCAGTTGCGCAGCTTCTTGCTGCCGTAGTGCTCCTGGGACGGATTGCGATAGCCGCCGCGCCAGTCGTCGAACGCCTGTCGGTAGCGCGGTTCGAGATACTCACGATACTGGGCGTGGCTGCCACCGGCGTGGGTGTCCGCCGTGATCAGCAGATAGGGCTCGTCGCTCATTGCCCGGCCTCCCCCCGTTGCAAGCGCAGCAACGAGCATACCGCAGGAGGCCGAAGCATCGGAAAGCCCACGCAGCGGCGTCGATGCGCCGCCGGTTACCGTCGCGTCAGGCGATCCTGCGCACGACGAGTGAGCCGATCGAATAGCCGGCACCGAACGAGCAGATTACGCCGTGATCGCCCACTTCGAGATCCTCGTGGTGGCGCGCGAAGGCGATGATAGATCCTGCTGATGCGGTGTTGGCGAACTCGTCCAGGACGATCGGCGACGTATCGGGCTCCGGATCGCTGCCGAGCAGCCTGCGGGTGATGAGCTGGTTCATGTTGATGTTGGCCTGGTGCAGCCACCAGCGCCGCACGTCGGCGACCGCGATCCCCACGCTGTCGATGACCTGGGTCAGGTGCTCTGCCGCCATCGGGCAGACCTCCTTGAAGACCTTGCGACCGTGCTGATGAAACAGTCGATCCGCGGCGAACGGATCGCCGCCCTCCGCTCGGGCCACGTAGCCGAAGTTCGAGCGGATGTTGTTCGAATACAGCGTTAGCGCCTTGCTGCCGAGCACTTCCCAGGCGTGCTGCGAGCGCACGCTGTCCTCGGGCTGTAGCACCACCGCGGTAGCGACGTCGCCGAAAATAAAGTGGCTGTCGCGATCGCAGTAGTTGACCTGGGGAGACGTCAGCTCGGGGTTGATCAAGAGCACCCCCTTCGAGCTGCCCGCGCGGATGGCGTCCACGCCGCGATGCAGTGCGAAGGTTGCTGCCGAGCAGGCCACCAGCATGTCGAAGCCGGACCCCTCGATTCCCAGCGCGTTCTGGACTTCGATCGCGATCGCCGGATAGGCGCGCTGGGTATACGCGCAGGACACGATCACCAGATCGATGTCTTCGGGCCCGACCGCCGCGGACTGCATGGCCAGTCGCGCCGCGTTCAGCGCCATCTCGGCCTGGTGGCTCAGCTCGTCATCGTCGCGCCGCGGGATGCGCGGGTGCATGCAGTCGACGTCGAGGATGCCGTCTTTGATGTAGGCATAGCGGCGCTTGATGCCCGAGGCCTTTTCGACAAAGTCTGCGCTGGAGAGCGGTTTTTCTGCCAACTCGCCGCTGGCGATGGCGCTCGCGTTGTCCGCGTTGTAGCGTGTTGCCCAGGCGTTGTAGCTGTCCACCAGTTCCTCGTTGGTAACGACGTGATCTGGTGTCCATGCGCCGACGCCGGAAATGACCGCTTGCATCGCTTTCCCCTCGTAGCCGATGGCGCTGGTCGCGCCCGCGCATCGAGTGTCCGAGAAGGGGCGGTTCTGCGCAAGTGGCGGGAGCGTATCGGGGCGCCGGTGCCGCGGAAGCCACGGAAGACAGCGGCCACGCGCGTCGCACTGCGGACCTGCGGCTGCGCGCGCCTGGGTGCCTTTGACGCGCACCTGGGCGCCATTGAAGTGACGAGCTAATGAAACACCGAGATGACGCGATCAGACTGCGAGATGTGGAAATGAATTTTGTGCGCAGCCTCGCTGCCGCGCTGCTGATGCTGACGGGCTGCGCCGAGGAATCACCCGATACGGCCGCTGTGCCGTCGAACACTCAGGCGGCGCAGTCCGTCGCGCCCGCTGCCGCCGACGGCGACCTGAATCTGTCCGCTACCCTCGTCCTCGCGGGCGGCTGTTTCTGGTGCGTCGAATCGGATCTCGAGAAGCTTGCAGGGGTTGGCGACGTGCGCGCGGGCTATTCGGGTGGGCGCTCCAACAATCCCACGTACCGCTCCCACGCGGATCATCTCGAGGTCGTCGAGGCGCCCTATGATCCCGACGTCATCAGCTACGCCGAGCTGGTGACCTATTTCCTGCGTCACATCGATCCACTCGACGGCGGCGGCCAGTTCTGCGATCGCGGCCATAGCTACACCACAGCGATCTTTTTCGACGGCCGCGCCGAGCGCGAGGCGGCAGAGGCCGCCGTCGCCAAGGCCGAGGCGGAACTGGGAGCGCGGATCGTGACACCGGTGCGGGAGCGCCAGCACTTCTGGCTGGCCGAGGACTATCACCAGGACTACTACCAGAAGAATCCGCTGCGCTACGGTTACTATCGCAAGAGCTGCGGGCGCGACGCGCGGGTAGCGCAGGTGTGGGGACAGCTGTCGGGACAGGAAGAAGGAGCGACCGACGCCCACTGACGTCGGCTGGCTTGACAGCAAGGGGGGCGGACGCTGATCCCGCGCCCCGATGTCGCCGGTTCAGGCGGTCTGCGGTGTCAGCCCAGGCGATGCAGGGCGCAGATCTTGTTGCCCGAGGGATCCCGCAGGTACGCGAGATACAGACCGCTTTCTTTGCGCTCGCCCGGCGGGTCCTCGCAGGTGGTGCCGCCGTTCGCGAGGCCCGCTGCGTGCCAGGCGTCGGCTTCTGCCGGATTGGCCGCGACGAAGCCGATCGTGCTGCCGTTGCCGCCCGTTGCGGCGTTGCCATCGAGCGGCGGCGTGATCGCGAAGACGCCGCTATCGGTGAAGTAGAAGCAGCGTCCCTTGTCATCCATGTTGCCGGGCTGATGGCCCAGAGCGCCGAGCACGGCGTCGTAGAACTGTTTTGCGGCGGCGACGTCGTCTGCGCCGAGCATGATGTGACTGAACATGGTGTCCTCCGAATAGACCTGTTGTTCCGGGTCTAGGTAGCTAAGTAGATTCTTCGAATGTTGGCACTGACTACAAGGTCGCCAACCGCAGCACTGCGGCGAGTAAGCTTAAACCAGTGAACACCTCACCCGGAATGAGGGATGCGTCGTAATGATAGAACCCAGATTCGCAGACTTTCTCGCCAGCCACCGCTGGGCGCTCCTGACCACGCTGCGTGCGTCGGGTCTGCCAGCCAATTCGATGGTCGCCTATGCGAGCGACGGCGATACGTTCGTCGTCAGCACGCCGGGTGGCACGCTCAAGGCCCGTACGTTGGCACGCGACCCACGGGTGGTGCTCACGGCGATCAGTAACGCCGAGCCGTTCAACTTCGTCTCCGTCGAGGGGCGAGCGGTTGTCGAGCGCCAGGGTGAGGGTGAGGGGATCGAACGTGCGACCCGACTGGTGTTTGCGAACATTCGGGATCACTACCCCGAGCCTCCAGATCTCGCGGGTTGGATGCGCGAGCAGCGACGCGTGATTCTGCGCGTCGTGCCCGAACGGGTCAGCGGCGTGATTCGCTGATTTCGCAGGCTCCCCAGGTCCGGCGTCGGACGGCCGTCGATGGGTGATGAGGTATGCTCTTGGCGGGAGAGACGGCGCATCGAGCGATGCCCATCAGCAGAGGAGGAGCACCATGAACCCATCAGATCTACCTGCGGCGGATGCCAATAACGCCTGGCGACTCGACACGCCTGGCAACGCCGGCTGGGTGCGTACGGCGCACGCTGACGCACCCAACAAGTTTTTCATGTGTTCGGCTGACGGCCATGTGCAGGAGCCGAAGACGTTTCTGGCCGATCGCATCGACGCGAAGTATCGGGAGCGTCTGCCTGGCGTGCTGATGATCCCGGCAAAGAAGCCGAACGAGGCGAAAGACGGCGACGCGGACGAGGCGTCCCCAGAGATGGAGATGTATCAGAAGACCGAGGGTTTTCGGCCGACGAAAATTCTCTGGACGAAGCCGCTGGAGGGGACGGACCGGGTACGAGATCGCGGCGGTCGCAACCCCGAGACGCGCATCGCGGAACTCGCCCTCGACGGCTGCGACGCGGAGGTCATGTTTCCGAACAAGGGACTGACGATGTGGGCGACCCCGGACGCCGAGTTCAGCCACGCGATGTGCCGGGCCTACAACGACTGGGCGTGGGAAGACTACGGTCCCTACAACGATCGGCTCGCGCCTATGGGGGCCATCGCGCCCGGTGCGCTCGATCTGGCGCTCGACGAGATTCAGCGCGTGGCCAAGCTCGGCTTCAAGGGCCTGTCGCTGCCGTGCAAACCTACCTGGGGGCCGCCTGACGTTGATGATCCGAACTACAACCTGAAAGAGTTCGAGCCGCTATGGGACTGCATCGAAGACGTCGATCTGCCCATCACGTTTCACGTCTCAACGGGTCGCGATCCGCGCACCTCGCGCAGTCAGGGCGGCGCGGTCATCAACTACACGATCCACTCGCTGCTGCCGACGACCGAGCCGATCGCCAACATCTGTGCCTCGGGCGTGGCAGAACGCCATCCCGGTTTGCGCTTCGGCACCATCGAGGCGGGTATCGGCTGGGTGCCGTTCCTGCTGGAAGCGATGGACGAGGCCTATCGCAAGCACCACATGTGGGTGCGGCCTAAGCTGGACGGCCTGCCGAGCGACTACTTTCGGCGGCAGGGCTTTGCTTCTTTTCAGGAAGACCACGCGGGGCTGTTGATGGCGCGCGAGTTCGATCTCGTCGAAAACTTTCTGTGGGCGAATGACTTTCCCCATCACGAAGGGTCGTGGCCTTATTCAGCCCAGGCCATCGAACGCACGATGGGACACCTCGACGACGGCGAGCGGGCGAAGATCCTCGGCCTCAACGCGGCGCGGATCTTCAAGTTCGATATCCCCGAGCGCTATCGACACCAACCGGACGTCGCCGCGGTTGCGGCGCAGATCGGCGGCTAACTCGTGAGCGAGCTCATGACCTCGACGGGCTCCCGCGTCATGCGCACGCGATTGATCTGCGCGTCCGGATCGGGATAGCCGAACGACAGGCCGCACAGAATCGCGTTGCCTTCCGGTATGTCGGCGATGCGCCGCACCGGCCCCGGATAGGCCGCGAGCGCGCCCTGTGGGCAGCTCGCGAGGCCACGCTCGACCAGCAGCAGCATGAACGTCTGCAGGAAGATGCCCATGTCGACCGCGTTGGCCCGATGCATGGTGTCGGGCATGGACAGGAACGCCGCGTGCGGCGCACCGAAAAACTCCCAGTTCTTGCGCAGCAGCGCCTGGCGCGCTGGTTTGTCGTCGCGATCGATTCCCATCGTGCCGTAGTAGCCATAGGCGCAGGCGTACTGGCGCTCCTTGTAGACGCCCTTCAGGCCCACGCCACCGGATGGCCAGGTTGGACTGGGCGGCTTGCTGCCGAGCTCAGCCAGCAGCTCCGCCTCCAGACGCTCGCGCGCGGCGCCGCTGACGATCGCGATGTGCCACGGCTGGGTGTTGCTGTTGGACGGCGCGTAGCGGGCGACCTCGAGGATCTCGCGCAGCGTCTCTTCCGGAACGGGATCCGGTTTGAATCCTCGGGTCGTGCGGCGCTGCAGCACGGCTTCTGTGACGTTCATGGCGACTCGCATGGCTGGCCGAAATCGCCGCTATCTCACCATAGTCGAGCCTTATTCTCACCACGCCTTCGCCATATATTGAATGGCGATAAAATAAGGTCCACACTGATTTGTCCGATACGCGTGCCGTTGATCGCGGCGAACAGGCGGAGTTGATTCGATGGCAATAGCAGCAGCGCGTCCTCACGATCTGCCTTTCGCGTTCGCGGACCGACTGCGGGCGCCGATCATCGTCGCACCGATGTTTCTGGTCTCCTGCCCCGCGCACGCCGTCGCGGTTTGCCGGGCGGGCCTGGTGGGCAGCTATCCGGCGCACTCCACGCGCACGCGCGAGGTGTTTGCGGACTGGCTCGACGAAACCAGCGAACTGCTGGCCTCGGCCGAGGCGGCCGGAGAACGCCCGGCGCCCTGTGCGGTGAACCTGGTCGTGCATCGAACCAACCCGCGCATGGAAGGCGACCTGGCGCTGTGCATCGAGCATCGAGTTCCCATCATCCTCACGTCGAAGGGCGCCCCGGGCGAGGTCTTCGACGAAATCCACCGCTACGGCGGCATCACCTTCCACGATGTCGCCTCGCAGCGACACGCCGAAAAAGCGCTCGAGGCCGGTGCGGATGCGCTGATCGCGGTGGCGGGCGGCGCCGGCGGCCACACGGGCACGATTAACCCGTTTGCACTGGTCAACGAGATACGCGAAATCACCGACAAACCGATCGTTCTAGCGGGCGGCATGAGCAACGGTCGCGACGTGCTGGCGGCCCAGGCGATGGGCGCGACGCTCGCCTATCTCGGCACGCGTTTCATCGCGACTCACGAATCGCTCGCGCCCCCGGCGTACAACGACGCGCTGATTCGCGGCGTTGCGACCGACGTGCATTACACGGCCGCCCTCGACGGTGCACCCGCCAATTTCCTGCAGCCCAGCATGATCGAGGCGGGCGTCGACATGGCGGAACTCGCGATCACGCCACCCGGCGAGGTGATGGGCGCCACCAAGTCCAAGGCGCGCTATAAGGGCATCTGGTCGGCGGGCCACGGCGTCGGTGCGACAAAGGCGGTGCAGGGGGCAGGGGAATTGGCGGAACAGCTCATCGGCGAATATCTCGACGCGCGCGCGGAACTGCGCGAACGCCTGGCGGGATAACGGCTTCGATGGCGCTCGCACAGCAACCGCCGTCGCCGGCGACCCTGCTCGCGGGGCTTGCGGTCTGTGAGTCGGTCGCCGCGGACACGCCGCGCCTCGTGCATCTGGCGGTCGCGTTCGCGGGCCGCCTGCTCAGCGATCTCGGCGCCGACGTCGCGCGGGTTGTGCCGGTGCCTGATCCGCTTGCGACCCTGCGCGTCACCGAACATGAGCGCCTCGGCCCGGAGGGTGGCGTTACGGCCAGCTATCTGGGCGCGGGCAAAACGACGCGCGCGGCGTCGATCGAGGCCGGCGCGCTGCTGCTGACGGCAGACCCGAGCGCCGCTGCCGCGGCCTGCGAGGCAGGCGGGCCGGCTGTGCTCGCAACCGCCTGTGCCGTCGATGCGGGTGCTGCGGCGCCCGCCGCGGTGTCGGAACTGGGCGTTCAGGGGCTCGTGGGGCTCACGGACCTATTCGGCGAGCCCGACGCCTCGCCGCTGATGATGGGTGGCCACCAGACCGCCTACGCCTTTGGCTTCGCCATCTTTGCTGCGGCCGTCGCCGCCCGCGCGAAGGCGCTGCTGCAGGGATCGGTCGACGTCGTCGAGGTGAACGCAGTCGATGCGCTAGCCTGGGTGAACTGGAAAGGGGTCGCCGCGGGCGCTCTCGACTTTCCCATCGCACGCGCGGGTCGCGCCGCGGAGGCGCCGGTGCTGCGCTGCGCCGACGGCTGGTTCGCGCTGCTGCACATGCCGAACAACTGGGAGGATCTCAAGGCCGAGGTCGCGGACGCGCGCCTGGACGACGAGCGCTTTGTCAGCCCCGGCCGGCGAGCGCGTAACGCCCTCGCGCTCAACGAGATCTTCGCCGACTGGGCGCAAGAGCGCACACGGGACGAGCTCTATGCGTTCTGTCAGCGCTGTGCGATCCCGGGCGGACCGGTGCTGGACGGGGAGGATCTGCTGACGGATTCGCTGTACCAGCATCGCGAGTTTCTGCGCCGCGTGCCGCATCGTGTGGACGACGCCAGGGTAGATCTGACGGTGCCGGGCCTGCCGCTGACCGTGGAGGGCTGGCAGGCCGATGCGTCGGCGCCGGCTGAATCGGCGGCGTTTCCACCTCCCGACGCGGCTATCGGTCGGCCGCTCGCGGGTCTCACCGTGCTCGATCTTGGCATCTTCACCGCGGGCTCGGTCACGTCGACGCTGCTCGGCGATCTCGGCGCGCGCGTGATCAAGGTCGAGTCAGAAAGCTATTCCGATCCGTTTCGAAAGTGGCCGGGCATCAAGGGCGACTCCCCGCTGTTCACGTTCAACAATCGCAACAAGCTCGGCGTGAACATCGACTTGAAAAGCGACGCGGGACACGCGGCCTTTCTGGAACTGGTCGCGCAGGCGGACGTGGTGGTGGAGAACTTCCGCCGCGGCGTGCTGGAGCGGCTGGGCATCGGCTATGACGTGCTGCGCGGCGCGAATCCGCGCATCGTGCTGGCGTCGATCTCCGGCCAGGGCGCGTCCGGACCCGGATCCCAGCACGTGAGCTTTGGATCGACGCTCGAGGCCATCGCCGGGATCAGCGCGCTGACGGGCTACCCGGGTGGCGCCTGCTATATCAGCGGTCGAAATCTCAACTATCCGGATCAGATCGTCTGCCTGTACGGGCTGGGCGCTACGATCGGCGCGATTCTGCAGGCGCGGGCGCGAGGCGCGGGCATGCACATCGACGTCTCCCAGCGCGAGGTGGCGACGCTCGCGGTGGGCGAGACGCTCGCCGCGGCGAGCATCGGCGATGTGCGCCCCGACTTCGTCGGTAACGCGTCGGTCAACGCGCTGCTGCAGGACATACTGCCCGCGGCCGACGGCTGGCTGTGCGTGACCGTTGCCGACGCGTCGCAGCAACGCGCGCTCGCCGAACGGCTCGCTTGCCAACCCGACCGCGACGCGCTCTCCGCCGCGCTCGCCACATGGGTGGAAACGCAACCCGTGCTCGAGACCGCGCAGGAGCTGCAGCGCTTGGGCATCGCGGCGTTCAAGGCGAACAGCGGCGGCGAAACGGCGCAAGAGCCGCTGATCGCATCCGGCGGTGCGTTCGCGCGAACCCCGGCCGGGGCTATGGTGAAGGGCTTTCCGTTCCAATTTCGCGCGGCACCGCTGACGGTGTACGAAGAGTCGCCGACTATGGGGCAGCATACGGACGGGGTGCTGGCGGGGCTGCGGTCAAACACCCAGGCCGTCGATCCGTAGACCGGCGCATCGCTCCCGGCGGACAAGAACACAGCAAGAGGCAATTCCATGGGTTACATCACCGAAGAGCGTCGCATGATTCAGACGACGGCGCGGGAGTTCACGGCGCAGGAGGTCACGCCGATCGCCAACGAACTCGATCCCGAGAAAGGCCAGATCCCTCGTTCTCTGATCGAGAAGATGGGTGACATGGGCTACTTCGGCATCCTGATACCGGAGGAGCGCGGCGGTCTCGGGCTCGGCGTGTTCGAATACTGCATGGTCGCCGAGGAGCTGGCGCAGGGCTGGATGAGCGTTGCGTCGATCATCGCGCGCGGCAACAGTTTCTATAGTTCCATCCCGGGCTGGGGCGAGGCACGCGAGGATAAGATTCGCCGCATGGCGGTCGGCGATTATCTGGGCTCGTTCGCGATGTCGGAACCGAATGCGGGTTCCGACATGGCCGCCGTGAGCTGTCGGGCGCGCCGCGACGGCGACGACTGGATCATCAACGGCAACAAGTACTGGTGCACTTTCGCCGACCAGTCGGATTTTATTAGCGTGATCTGCCGCGTCGAGACCGACGACACGGCACGCCAGGCTGGGATGAAGAGCATCGCGGTCGAAAAGCCGCGCGGCGAGCTGCCGGCCGGGGTGCAGGGCGCGCCAATTCCGAAGATCGGCTATCACGGCTGGAAGACCTTCGAGCTCGCCTTCGACAACGTGCGCGTGCCGGCCAACGATCCGCCCGAGGAGGCGGGCGGCGCGCCCGGGATGCGCGGCGGCTTCGTCGGGATTCAGCGTGGTCTGGAAGCGGCGCGGGCGCATACCGCGGCGCGCTCGATCGGGCTCGCCCAGGCGGCTTTGAATGTTGCCACCGACTACGCCAACGAGCGCGAACAGTTCGGCCGACCCATCGCGAAGTTCCAGGCGATACGTTTCAAGATCGCGACGATGGCGACAGAGATCGAAGCGGCGCGGCAGCTCATGTACCACGTCTGCGACGAGATCGATTCGGGCCGCCGCTGCGACAAGGAGGCGGCGATGGTCAAGTACTTCGCCGCCGAGATGGCCGAACGCGTGACGTCGGAGGCGCTGCAGATTCTGGGCGGCGCCGGCTACACGACACACTATCCCGTCGAGCGCTTTTGGCGCGACGCGCGGCTGACGAAGATCTTCGAGGGGACCTCTGAGATCATGCAGCGCATCATTTCGGACCGCATCCTGGGCAAGTAGGGCCGACGGCCTCGGTCTGCTCAGGCAGGCCGATACATCAACAGCGCATCCTTCGCGCGCCGCAGATTGGTCTCGGCGCTGCTGCCCAGCGCCAGCGCCGTCGCGACCTGCAGGGCGTCGAGCAGCGCAAGCTGCACCAGACGCGAACTCATGGGCGTGTATACGCTGGTGTTTTCGACCGGGAGACTGGCGAAGGTGAGCCGCGCCGCGCGCGCCAGGCCGGCTTCGGGGTCGGTCACGCTGATGACGCAAGCGCCGTTGTCGCGAGCGAGTTCCATAGCCATCACCAAATCCCGCCACTCCCCCGTGTAGGAGATCGCGAGATAGACGTCCCCTGCGCACGCCGTGGCTGCGCGCTGGGCGATCGTCGGTACGTCCGAGGCCGTGCTGCAGGGAATGCCGAGGCGAAAAAACTTGTGCTCCGCGTCGCGCGCGACGAGACCGGAAGCGCCGAGACCCACGAACACGATCTGCCGCGCGGCGGCTAGCAGCTCGGCGGCCGCGGCGAACGGCAAGTCGCGGGACGCGTTGCTAGCGCCAACCAGCGCCCGGACCGCGTTGTCGAGCACCTTGCTCGCCGCCGCGTCCAGGCTGTCGCTGGCGGCGACGTCCTGGTGTGCGAACGAATCCGGGCTCTGCAGGGCCACGCCGAGCTGGGTGCGCAGTTCCCGAAAGCCGCTCAGACCGAGGCTGCGGCAGAAACGTACGACGGTGGGTTCGCTGACCCCGGCAGCGTCTGCCAGGCGCGCGATCGGCAGCTCGGCGGCGCCGCGGGGATTGGCGCTGATCCATTGCGCCACCCTGGCCTCGGCGGGTGTCAGGTGCTCGGTGCGCTGGTCGATCAGGTCTAACAGGGAAGGACTCATCGTGGCTACTCGCGGGCGCTGCGGGTGTTTTGGCTGTGCTCGGGATCAAGATCGCACAGTCGCGCACTGTAGTAAAACTACAACATTGTGGTGCTATGCTTCCAGCCCATCGACCGCTAAGACTCCGGAACAAAGTCAAAATTGATGCGTAATTGCGCCGATTTGTGTCCCGCCGACGGGCGGGTTGCTGTAGTGAAATTACCCCTTTGCGGGTCCTTACCATCGAATCCCGGCGCTGCCGGGATCGGCTGCGAGCCGGCGAGCGCGGAGCCCCTATGCCACAGCTAATCCCGGTCGATCCGTTCGATCTAATTATCTTCGGCGGCAGCGGCGATCTGTCTCTGCGCAAGCTGATGCCGGCGCTGTACCACCGTGACGGCGCCGGTCAGATCGCGCCGGACAGCCGCATCATCGGCGTCGGGCGCAGCCCCATGAGCCGCGATGACTATCTCAACGCCATTTATGAGGGGCTGCGGACCAACCTGGCCGGAGAGGCGATCGATGCGGGTCTGTGGGACAGCTTCGCCGCGCGCATCGACTACGTCGATCTCGATGGTTTCGACCCAACGACCTGGAGCCGGCTGGCCGAGCTGCTGCAGCGCGGCGAGGACCGTATCCGCGCGATCTATATGGCCACGCCGCCGGATCTCTATGGCCCCGTGGCGCGCGGCTTCAAGGCCTGCGGCCTGATGACTGACGACATGCGCATCGTGCTGGAGAAACCGGTCGGCGAGGACTTCTCGAGCGCCCGGGCGATCAACGACGACGTGGGTCAGTGCTTTCCCGAAAACCAGATCTTCCGGATCGATCACTATCTCGGCAAAGGCACGGTGCAGAACCTGCTGGTGCTGCGCTTTGCCAATTCGCTGTTCGAACCGATCTGGCGCCGAGAGGTCATCGATCATGTGCAGATCACCGTGGCCGAAGAGCTCGGTGTGGGAAATCGCATCGAGTTCTACGATTCGATCGGCGCGCTGCGCGACATGGTTCAGAACCACATGCTGCAGCTGCTGTGTCTCGTTGCGATGGAGCCGCCGAGCAGCCTCGATGACGACGCCGTTCGCGACGAGAAGCTGAAGGTGCTGCGGGCGCTGAAGCCGATCGGTCGGGACGAGGCGCCCAGCGTCAGCGTGCGCGGCCAGTACGGCGCTGGGGCGATCAACGGCGCCGCCGTCCCCGGCTACGCGTGCGAACTGGGCAGCGATTCGGCGACGGAGACCTATGCCGCGCTGAAGGTCGAGGTCGACAACTGGCGCTGGTCGGGCGTGCCCTTTTACCTGCGCACCGGTAAGCGGCTGCCGACCAAACACTCCGAGATCGTCATTCAGTTCAAGCCGGTGCCGCACTCGATCTTCGCGTCCACGAACAACGAAACCATGCCGAACCGGCTGTCGATCAGGCTGCAGCCGGACGAGGGCGTGGAGCTGTCCATCATGGCGAAGTCGCCCGGACCGGGCACCTTCGATCTGAGTCCGGTGTCTCTCGATCTGAGTTTTGCGGAGGCCGACATTCGCTATCCGGATGCCTATGAGCGGCTTCTCATCGAGGTCATGCGCGGCAATCCCGCTCTGTTCATGCGCCGCGACGAGATAGAGGCCGCCTGGCGCTGGACCGACGACATCATCGCGGGCTGGCAGGAAGCGGCGCAGAAGGTCGAGCCCTATGTCGCAGGTTCCTGGGGGCCGACGGCCGCGTCGATGCTGCTCGATCGAGATGGCCGCGCCTGGGAGCCGGCGGGTTGAGCGATCAAGGCCTGCGGGAATTTGTCGATCGCGCAGCCGCGTCGCGTGCTGCCGCCGAGCTGCTTGCTGACGCGCTGCGCGCGCGCCTGGCGGTGGACGCCCGCGCGACGCTCATCGTCTCCGGCGGCAGCACGCCTGTCGCCTGCCTGAACCATCTGGCCGATCAGGCGCTGCCCTGGTCGCGGGTTGATGTCAGCCTGACGGACGAGCGCTGTGTCGCCGAAGACCACGAGGCAAGCAACTCGGGCATGGTGCGCCGCGAGTTGCTGCGCGGCGCGGCCGCGGCGGCGACGGTCGTTGCGCCCGATGCCGCGGCGCTGGCGACGCCGCGCTTCGCTGCGGTGCTTGTCGGTATGGGCGCGGACGGCCATTTCGCTTCGCTGTTTCCCGATGCGGCCGACCTCGCCACCGGCCTCGATCTGTCCAACGCTGCGGGCACGCTGCGGATCGAAACCAGTGCCAGCCCCCACACGCGCATCAGCATGACGCTCGCGCGCCTCGTTGCGGCCGATACGCTGTTGCTGCTGAGCTTCGGCGCCGCCAAGCGCGCCGTGCTGCGAGCGCCTGCGGGCATGCCGATCGAGGCGCTGCTGCGGCAGTCGCCGCTTGTGTTTTGGGCGCCGTGAGGTCGCAGCCTTGCCAGCCGGGCGCTCCCGGAGCGAGCCCTTTCGTAGCTCTTAACGCGCCGCCGCGCGACCGCTAACCACCAACGGAGAGTTGCAGTGCATCCTGTAGTTGCCGCCGTCACCGAACGCATTCGCGAGCGCAGCGCGCCCACCCGCAAGGCCTACCTCGATCGCGTCGAACGCGCCGCGGCGACCGCGCCCGCGCGCGCCGGCGTGGCGTGCTCGAATCTGGCACACGGCATGGCGGCCTGCGGCGCGGAAGGCAAGCGCCGCATCGCCGACGCGCGCGTGCCGAACCTGGCGATCGTCACGGCCTACAACGACATGCTGAGCGCGCATCAACCCTACGAGCGTTTTCCGACGCTCATCCGCGACGCCGCCCGCGACGCCGGTGGCGTCGCCCAAGTCGCCGGTGGCGTCCCCGCGATGTGCGACGGCGTCACCCAGGGCCGCGCGGGCATGGACCTGTCGCTGTTCAGCCGTGACGTGATCGCGCTGTCGACCGCGCTCGCGCTGTCGCACGACCTGTTCGATGCCGCCCTCTGCCTGGGGGTCTGCGACAAGATCGCGCCCGGCATGCTGATGGGCGCGCTGAGCTTTGGCCACCTACCCGTGCTGTTCGTGCCCGCCGGACCCATGCCGACGGGTATACCGAACAAAGACAAGGCCGCGGTGCGCGAGGCCTTCGCGGCGGGCGAGGTCGGCCGCGACGCGCTGCTCGCCTCCGAGTCCGCCGCGTATCACAGTCCGGGCACCTGCACCTTTTACGGCACCGCCAACAGCAATCAGATGTTGCTTGAGTTCATGGGACTGCAGCTACCGGGCGGCTCCTTCGTGCAGCCGAACACCGATCTACGCGACGCGCTCACGGCCACGGCGACGAGACGGGCGCTGCAGCTCAGGCGCGACGGCGATGAGTTCACGCCGCTCGGTCGACTATTGGACGAACGCGTGATCGTGAACGCGGTCGTAGGGCTGCTCGCGACCGGCGGTTCGACCAATCACACGCTGCACCTGCCGGCGATCGCCGCCGCGGCTGGGCTCGTTCTTGACTGGCAGGACTTCGCCGACCTCGGTGCGGTGATTCCGCAGCTCACTCGCGTCTACCCGAACGGGCAGGCGGACGTGAACCACTTTCACGCGGCAGGCGGGCTGGCATTCACCATTCGGGAGTTGCTCGACGCGCACCTGTTGCACGACGACGTGATGACCATTCTCGGTCACGGCTTGCGTCGCTTCGCGCAGGACCCGGTGCTCTGCGATGACGGCGTGCGGTTTCGACCTGCCGTCGCGACCTCGGGCGATCGCAGCGTGCTGCGCGAGGCGGCGCAGCCGTTTGAGAAGGATGGTGGCATGCGCGTGGTCGAGGGGCGCCTCGGCCGCGCCGTCGCCAAGGTCTCGGCGGTGCTGCCACAGCATCGTCGCGTGGCGGCCGCCGCGCGCGTGTTTCGGTCCCAGGACGAGTTCGTCGCCGCGTTCGAAGCGGGGCAGCTCGATCGGGACATGGTGGCGGTCGTTACACATCAGGGACCGGCCGCGTGCGGCATGCCGGAGCTGCATCGTCTCACGCCCTATCTCGGCATTCTGCAGAACCGCGGCTACGCCGTTGCGCTGCTGACAGACGGGCGCATGTCGGGTGCCTCGGGCAAGGTGCTGGCCGCCATCCACGTGACGCCCGAGGCCGCGCGCGGCGGGCTGATCGGGCGCATTCGCAACGACGATCCGATCGTCATCGACGCGGACGCCGGCAGCATCGACATCGGCGCCAATCTGGACGCGCGCATCGATGAGCCCATCGACACCGAGGCGCAGCAGGCGGGCTGCGGACGCGAGCTGTTCGCAGGCTTTCGCGCTCGCGTTGGCGATTCCTCGACGGGCGCGAGCACCTTCGTTGACCCGTTCGCGCCGGTCTCTGAGGCGGCGCCGACCGTGACTCGGCGCGCGGGCTAGGACGGCAGCAACATGGACGCCTCGCCGCTCTTGGCCGACTGCCGCCTCTTACCCGTCGTCGTCATCGACGCGGCGGAGCCGGCCGTGGCGCTGGCGCGGACCCTGCGCGACGCGGGCGTCGGCGCGATCGAGATTACGCTGCGCACGGAGGCCGCGCTCGCTGCCATCGAGGCGGTGGCGCGGGAGGTACCAGAGATCTTGCTGGGGGCGGGCAGCGTGCGAGCCGTGCCCCAGTTTCGGCAGGTCATCGACGCCGGCGCGTGCTTTGCGGTATCGCCGGGCGCGACACCTATGCTGCTGGGCGAGGCATCGTTGCCGCTGATCCCCGGCGGGGCGACGGCCACCGAGTTTCTGATCGCGTTCGAGGCCGGCTACCGGCTGCAGAAGTTTTTTCCGGCGCAGCTCTCCGGCGGTGCGGCCATGCTGCGCGCCATCAGTCAGCCCTTGCCGGAGGTGCGCTTCTGCCCGACGGGCGGCGTGACGCCGGACAACGCCCGCGACTATCTATCCCTGCCTAGCGTGGCCTGCATCGGCGGGTCCTGGTTCGTCCCGCCGAGCGCGCTCGCCGAGCGCGACTTCGACACCATCGGTCGACTGGCGCGCGAGGCGGTAGCGCTCACGACGGCGGTCGGCTAACGGCAGCCGAGGCCGTCTGTTCCCGGGCATCGTGGCGTCGCATCCCTCGACGCGGCGGGCCCGGCCTGGACTCCGCCGCGCGAACGCGGGTCTACTGTCCGGGTGACGTCGGTTCGAGCGGGGTGGACGCGCGTGTCGGTCAGCAGCAATAACGGAAGCAATGACGGATTGGACCCCTGCGCACGCGGGGCGGTGAGTCGACGTGCGTTTGTGCGCCGCACGGCGGCGCTCGGTGCCACGCTGCCCTTTCTGGCGCACGGCGCGACGAATCCGACGACGAACATTGTCGAGATGACGGCACTCGATCTGTCGCGCGCGATCGCGACGCGCGCGCTGGGCTGCGAAGAGGTCATGCGCGCCTATCTCGCGCAGATCGCTCGCTACAACCCGCAGGTGAACGCGATCGTCAGCCTGCGCGACGAGGCGGCGCTGTTGGCCGAGGCCCGCGCCTGCGATGCCGAATTGGCGCGCGGCGAGCGTCGCGGCTGGCTGCACGGTATGCCCTTCGCGGTGAAAGACCTGGCGGACGTCGAGGGCATGATCACGACCAGGGGCTCGCCGATCTTTCGCGATGCCGTCGCGGCAAGCGACAGCATTCACATCGGCCGCATCCGTCGCGACGGTGCGATCTTCGTCGGCAAGACCAACGTGCCTGAATTCGGCCTCGGCTCGCAGTCGTACAACCCGGTGTTCGGCCCCGCGCGCAATCCCTGGGATGTCAGCCGCACGCCGGGCGGCAGCAGCGGCGGCGCGGCGGCGGCGCTAAGCCTGCGTATGGCTCCGGTGGCGGACGGCAGCGACTTCATGGGTTCGCTGCGCAATCCGGCGGCCTTCTGCAACGTGATCGGCTTTCGCCCGACGCCGGGCCTCATTCCGCTTGCACGCGGCTTCGCGGAGGAGCTGCCCGTTAACGGTCCGATGGGTCGCAACGTCGCGGATACGGCGGCGCTGCTGGCGACCATGGCCGGCTTTCATCCCGCTTCGCCGAGCTCGCTCGCCGGCGATCCACTGCGCTTTCTGGGTTCACTGGCACGCGACTGGCGCGGTGCGCGTATCGGCTGGCTGGGTGATCTCGGCGGCTACCTGGCCATGGAGCCCGGCGTCATCGAGGTCTGCGAGACCGCGCTGCGCGCCTTCGCCGACGTCGGCGTCACGGTCGAGGCCGCCTCGCTCGACTACGACATGGCGTCGCTGTGGCAGACGTGGCTGACGTTTCGGCACTCGAGCAATCGCGCGTTCATGCTACCGCTGTATGCGAACCGCGAGACGCGCCGGCTGCTGAAGCCCGAGGCGCGTTGGGAGATTCGCGGCGGCGCGAAGATCAGCGCGGACGACGTTAGTCGCGCCTCCGGCGAACGTGCGCGCTTCTATGCCGCCCTCGTGCGGGCGTTCGAGCGCTATGACTTTCTGGTGCTGCCGAGCGCGCAGCTCTTTCCCTTCGCGGCCGAGACGCACTGGCCGCGGGAGATCGCGGGGCGTCGGATGGACACCTACCATCGCTGGATGGAGGTCGTGGTTCCGGGCACGCTGTCGGGCTGTCCGGTAATCAACGTGCCGGCCGGATTTTCCAGCGCGGGCTTGCCGATGGGCATGCAGATCATCGCGCCGCGCTATGGTGATCGCGCGGCGCTGGAGATCGCCTGGGCCTATGAGCAGGCCAGCCGCTGGAACCTCGACTTCAGGCCGCCACTTCTCGCCGGCGACGCGTAGACTGCGGCTTTGGTTTAGCGAGGTCACCATGAGCAACGGCACACTGGGGTTCGAGTCGGTCGACAAGCTGCTCGATTTCAATCGCAGCGTCATCGACGAATTTCGCGCCAATGGGGGCAAGTGCGGCGGCCCGTTCGAGGGCAATCCCATGGTCCTGGTCACCATGAAGGGCGCCAAGAGTGGCCGCGAGCTGACCTCGCCGCTGAGCTACACCGCGGACGGCGACGATTGCATCGTCTTTGCCTCAGCCGGCGGCAGCCCGAAACATCCGAACTGGTACTTCAACCTGGTCGCTCATCCCGATGTGGTGATTGAGCGTGGCACCGAGCGCTACGCCGGTCGGGCCGTGCTGGTTGCGGGAGACGAGCGCGAGGACGCCTGCGCCAAGATGGTCGCGGCCATGCCCCGCTTCGCCGACTATCAGGCAATGGTCGACCGGGAGATTCCCGTCTTCAAGTTGGTACGCGCCTAGGCCGTAGTTTGCGACTGCGGCCGGCTTGTGTGCGCCAGCCCTCAGGCCGGCGCGACCAGGGTGTCGGGTACCCAGTTGCCGTGAAAACCGTAGGGCACGCGCTCGGGAATGTGCACGGCTGCCAACTGAGTCAGCTCTTGGGCATCGACGATGATCAGGTCGCTGGTGCCGCTCGCCTGATCGAAGACGAAGGTCAGCAGATAGCCGTCGTCCTCCTCGCTCGCGCCTTCGCGAGGCACGAACACGGGTTCGCCGGAGTGCCGGCCGGCGCCAACCTCATAGGTCCAGCTCGAGCCCGTTTGCAGGTCGTGCTTGTACAGCGCGGGAAACGAGTAACCCTCCGCCGCCACCGTGTAGCCGTAGCGATAGGGCTGACCGTTTAACGCCGGATGACAGCGCGGAAATTCCTGGTAGCGCTCGTCTATGGTCTCTTCCCGCACCGAGCCCGCGCCCGGCTCCTCGCGCGGATTCAGCGTCCAGCGGTCGAGGCGCGGCGAGCCGTCGCCGAACGGGCCGAGCGTGTCCGTATCGAACATTCGCGGATAGCGCGCGATGTCGATGACCACGTCGCCGCGCTCGTCCTCGTAGGCGTTCATCGGGTGATAGGCGTAGTTGGGCGTGATGCTGCGCCAGATGATGTCCTCGGGCGCGCCGCCGCGAGGCAACAGCCCGACGCGCGGTTCGTAGTCGTCGTTCCAGCGAAAGGGGAAGCTCGCACCCGTACCCAGCGCCAAAAAGCTCAGCGTCACCGGCAGGTCGTAGATGACCGCATAGTTTTCGGTGATGCTCATGTCGTGAATCATCGGCATTCCCGGCAGCGGAATCTTGGCCTCTTCCGCGAGTTCGCCGTCCTCGTCGATCACGACGTAGCGCACGTGATCGCGCAGGTTTGCCCAGTCGTAGCACATGGCGTGCAGCTCGCCGGTTTGTGGATCGTACTTCGGATGTGCGCTGAAACCGCCAATGCCGGTGTTGTCACCGACCGAATCCAGGTTGTAGCTCATGTCGTGGGGTAAGCCGCCCGACTCGACGATGGCGAGCGTGCGGCCGGCGTGCCCGATGACGTTTGTGTTGGCGGCGCTGCCGCCGACGTAGCGGCTGCGGTACCACTCCGCCTGGCCGCCGCGCAGGCGCACGCCGTGCACCATGCCGCGACCGATGAACCAGTGCTCGCCCGCCGGATCCTCGCCCGCGGGGTTCGGGCCATTGCGCAGAAACCGTCCTTCCAGGTCCGCAGGGATTTCGCCGCTGACCGCGAGCCCGGTGTGGGTGGTCTCGCCGGCCACTGGACCGAAGTTGCCCTGGAAGTAAGGATTCTCGCCGCTCGAACAGCCGCTAAGGCCCCCGAGCAGTGCGGGCGTCAGGGGCAGGCCCAGACTCGAAATCAGCAGATTGCGACGTTTCATCAGGTGGCTCCTCTCGCGCTCCCCAGCGCTGCTGATTCTGCGATCGACGGCAGGCGCCTCAGACGCTGTGCGCGCGGAATGTCTGACACAATGGCAACCCGCGTGACGTCTGAGCACCCGTCGACTGCAGTATATTCACAACGGTGGCCGTTCGTCGCGCCGCGACGGTAGGGGAGGAGATCGTGAAGTCCATGCACGCTGAAGCGTTGAGTCTGACCGCGGCCGACCGGGAGGCCCTGCGACGCGATGGCTATCTGATTCTAAAAGGGGCCGTGGCGCCTGCGGCGGTGGAGCGCGCGCGTGCGCTCATCACCGACGCGTTGCCGAAAGATGAGCACCGCCTGCTGGTGCCCGGCAAGCTCGCGACCGACCCGCACATCACCGGCCTGCTGAGCGATTCCAGCGTGGCGGCCACGCTTGCCGCGCTCATGGGTCCCTTTCCGCCGGTCGTCTCCTGTCAGGTCGCGGTGACACCCGCCGGCGACGATCTCGGCGGCGCGCCGGGTACGCATGTCGACGGCGGCTGGAGCGGACCGCTGCCGGAGGCGGCCGAGGATATCGACCCCGACACCCACCGACCGCGCGACGCGGCGCGCTGGTACGGTCCCAACGACGAGGTCCGCGGCGGCAACGACGGCCTGCTGTGGATGGATCCGGCGCGGCGACTGTCCTGGGGCAGCTACACGGCGCTGGTGGGCGTCTGTCTGTCTGATCAGCGGGTCCCCGGGCACGGCCAGTTTGCGGTGCTAAAGGGCCAGCACGAAGCGGTGCAGGACGCGTTTCGTCGCCAACGCGATGCCGGCGGGATCATCGGCGCGGAGGGTCTCGACTGGCCTCGGGTCAGGATCGCGAGCAACGGGCGTCCCTACTCCAACGGGCTGCCAAACAGCATTCGCGAGCGCAGTAAGGCGCTGGCCCAAAGCAACCCGCAGATTCCCGACTGGCCCTGGCGCGAACTGACGCCCGTGCTGATGGAGCCTGGCGACGCGGTCGTCGCGCTGCACAGCCTGCCGCACACGCCGACTCCCAACTACGGTCCAGGCGCGCGCATGAACGTCTACTTCCGCGTTCGCCGCCTGCGCGAGGGCAATCCGCACGAGGGCAGCCGGCGCGTCGCGCACGGCGTCAGCGATCACCCCGACCGGGGCTACTTCGGGCAGTTTCTCGACTACCCTGAGGGCTACGATCCCTGGCAGACCTCCATCGATGCCCTATGCGATCACTGGCAGGAGTGGGACGGCGTCTAGCGCTGCCCAGATAGGGTTACTGCATTAGTTCGATAACCACCAGCTTGCCGTTCGCCCAGCGAGGCAGCCAGGCAGGCGCGCTGGGCCGCAGGCGCGCGAACACGTCGTCGACGTAGTTCGGGTCGTCCAGCACGACGCGCGCGTGACCGCGATAGTCCTTGCCGCGCATGAACAGGTCGACCGGTTGGCCCGCCCCCTGAAAGGCCCGCCACCAGCGACCGTCGATTCCCATGAACACGGTGTCGCCTTCATGCAGGAAGTTGACGGGATAGACCCGCCCGTCCTGCAGGGTGACGAGCATGCTTTTGCGCGCCCGCTCGCCGTCAGGATTGGTGCGCAGTTCCTGCGCCACGCGATCGTTGCGCGCGTCATTGGTCGCAGTCCAGTAGCCAATTGCGGCGGCGAGGATGACGGTGAGGCTGAGCACGAGGCGTCGGAACATGACTTTTTCGATTCCGCTATCGGCAGGTGCGGCGCCTGCAGCGACCGCCTGTGAATGATCGCGCGAGGATACCTCGCCGGTGTGCTCGTGACCTACTTCTCATTTGCGGGGCCGTGGCGCCCAGCGCGCGGCGCCGCCACGGCTGCGGACTAAGCTTTGAGCGAGACCCGCTGACTTTCGCGATACGTGCTGAACCCGGCTTCAACCTCTCCAAAAACTGCGCTGGTGGGCGTCTTTGCGGCCGTCTTCGCCGCCACCTACTACGCCTCGGAAATCGGGCTGACCTCAAGCGGCGTCGTCGCACTGTGGCCGGCGGCCGGTATCACGCTTTGGGGTACCTGGCGCTACGGCGTCTGGGGTGCGGTGGTGTCGTTCCTTGCTTTTTACGGCTACGGGCAGCTCTTCGTCGAGGAGTTTCATACCCTGATCCCGGCGAGCGCCAACGGCGTTGCCGCACTACTGGGTGCCGGAGTCCTGCGGCGCCAGTACGACGAGTCGCAGGCGTTGTCGCTGCGCAACCTGACCTGGATACTGGTCGCCGGGGTGGTGCTGTCCACGGTGTCTGCCGTCGTTGGCGGCCTGCATCTGTCGAGCGTGCTGGGTCTGGATGCCCCGGCGACCCTGGTGCTCAGCCTACGCTGGGGGTTGTCGGATGTTGCCGGCGTGATCTTGATGGCGCCGCTGCTGTTCGCGGCCGAACGTCTGCGGGGGGAGCAGCTGCGTCGTCAGCTTTTCGGCACCGAGGTGTTTCTGGCGCTGGTGCTCTGCCTCGTGCTGATCGCCGCGATGCAGACGGAGTACAGCAACATATCGATCAGCGCGCTGGCGCTGCTGCTCGCGAGCCCGTTCATCTTCTGGGTGATGACCCGGGCCGCGACCGTGCGCGTTCTGATTGCGCTCGCGCTGGTCGGCCTGACGGCCCTTACCCTTGCGGCCCGGCTGCTGAATCACGACAACGCCGCGCTGCTGGAAACGCAGCTCTTCATGCTGGTCTATCTGACCGGCGCCATCTACATTCACATTCTGCTACTGCAGATCACCGCCGCGAACGCCGAACTCGCGGCGCGCAGCACGGAGCTCGAGCAGCGCGTCGACGAGCGAACGCGCGAGCTGTCCGATGCCAAGCTGCGCGCCGAGCTGGCGGACCAGTCCAAGTCTCAGTTTCTCGCGAACACCAGCCACGAGGTGCGTACCCCTCTGAACGGCATCCTCGGTATGGCGGAGCAGCTGGAGCTCACGAAACTGAGCGCGGATCAGCGTGATCAGGTGCAGACGATCATCACCTCTGGACGAACCCTGCTGTCGTTGCTCAACGACGTCATCGATCTGTCTAAAGTCGAGGCGGGGCGCCTCGAGATCGCGCCCATACCAACCGACCTGCGCCGGCTGCTGGAGGAGGTGCGCAGCCTCTGGCTGGGCGTCGCGGAGCAGAAGAACGTGGGCTTCGACTTCGAGTATGCCGCGTCGCTCGGACGTTGGTATTTGCTCGATCCGGTGCGCCTCAAGCAGTGTCTGTCGAATCTGGTTTCCAACGCGCTGAAGTTTACGGACGCCGGGCGCGTCACCGTCACGGCAGAGGTGCATACGGGCGAAAACGAGTGTCGGCTGAGCTTCAGGGTGCGTGACACGGGTATCGGCATGGACGCGGCCGCGATGGCGAAACTGTTTCAGCCGTTCGAACAGCTCGACAGCTCCATCACGCGCCGCTTCGGTGGCACCGGTCTGGGTCTTGCGATCACGCGCAACCTCATCGGCCTGATGGGCGGTGAGATCGCGGTGCAAAGCGAACCGGGCGCAGGCTCCGAGTTCACGTTTTTCGTGACCACCTCAGTCGCAACCGCACCCGTTGAAAAAAAGACGCGCGATCTTCCTGCCGAGACGGCGAACCTCGTTGGGCTGCGCACGCTGCTCGTGGAAGACAACAAGGTCAATCGTCTCGTCGCGCACGGCTATCTGAAGAAGATTCTGCGGCTCACGGATGCGGAAAACGGCGTGGAGTGTCTCGAGCGGCTATCGGCTGAAGCCTTCGATCTGGTACTGCTCGACATCCACATGCCGGTCATGGGCGGGGAGGAGGCGATTCGCGAGATTCGCGCTAGCGACAAAGACTGGCAGCAGATTCCTGTGATTGCGCTCACCGCCGATGCGATGAGCGAGGATCGAACGCGGCTGTTGAACCTCGGCTTCGACGGCTACGCCTCGAAACCCATCGATCGCAAAGCGCTGCTGCGTGAAATCGAATCCGTGGTCGCGGCGCGCGGCTATCGAGGTCAGTCTTCCGCGGAGCGCGCCGGCTAGCTCGCCGTCAGGCGGACAGCAGCCGGAAGCCCTCATAATCGCTGGCCGCAACCTCGTCACACTTTTCCTTGTACGGGGGGAAGCCCAGATAGGGCATGAAAACCCTCGGTTTACCCGGCACGTTCGCACCGAGATACCAGGAGCTGCAGCCTGGGTACAGCGAGGTGTCCGCGACCTCGTTGACGTGCGCGACCCAGTCGTCTTCCGCGGCGCCGGTCGCCTCGATGCCGCGTAGGCCGCGCGCCTCAAGATAGGCAATGCAGTCGGCTATCCAATTCACGTGCTGTTCGATGCTGGGCAGCATGTTGGTCAACACGGAGGGACTGCCGGGGCCCGAGACGGTGAAGAGATTTGGGAAGCCCTCGATTCCCAGTCCGAGGTAGGTGCGCGGTCCGGCGGCCCACTTCTCGCTCAGCGTCCGGCCGCCGCGGCCGGTGAAGTTGATGTTTAAGAGCGAACCCGTCATCGCATCGAAGCCAGTGGCGTAGACGATGGCGTCTACCTCGATGAGCTCATCTGCGACGCGGACGCCGCGCGCCTCGATTCGCTCGACACCGCGGTTGCTGATATCGACGAGGCGCACGTTGGCGCGGTTGTAGGTTTCAAAGTACTCGGTGTCGACGCACAGTCGCTTGCAGCCGACGATGCTCTCCGGACACAGCAGCTCCGCGACTTCCGGATTGTTGACGCGCTCGCGAATCTTGCGGCGAATGAAGCTCGCGGCGAGGTCGTTGGCCTCCTTGACGAACAGCAGATCGGCGAAGGCGCCCAGGAACGGCAGCCCGCCTCGGCGCCAGCGCTGTTCCAGCTCGGCCTCAACCTCGTCCAGGGGTACGTCGAGCGCGTTGATCTCGCTGTTGTCGAACGCGGCGGCAAAGGGCATCTCGTTGTTGCTCGCCCGATAGCCCGCGTAGTCGGACTTGATCGCCGCCACGGCGTCCGGGTCGAGCGGTGCGTTGTGCGCGGGGACGGCGAAGTTAGGAGAACGCTGCAGGACGGTGAGGTGTGCGGCCTCCCGTGCGATCAGCGGGATCGACTGGATCGCTGACGAGCCCGTGCCGATAACGGCGACACGCTTGCCCTGGAAGTCCGCGCCCTCGTGGGGCCAGTGACCGGTATGGTAGGTCGCGCCGCTGAAGTCGTCGGCGCCCTCGATGTCCGGCCGATTGGCCGACGACAAGCAGCCCGTCGCGGCCACACAGTAGCGGGCCCGATAGGTTGGCCCATCGACGACGGGTACGATCCACTCGCCTGCGGATTCATCGAATCGCGCGTCTTTGACGTGGCTGCCGAAACGCATGTGCGGCCGCAGATCGAAGCGCTCGGTGACGTGCCGCGCGTAGCGCAAGATTTCCGGTTGGGTGGCGTATTTCTCGCTCCACTCCCATTCCTGCTGCAGCGCCTCGGAGAACTGATAGCTGTACTCCATGCTCTGAATATCGCAGCGCGCGCCGGGGTAGCGATTCCAGTACCAGGTCCCGCCGACGTCGTCGCCGCGTTCCAGCAGCAGCGTGCGCAGTCCCTGCTGCTTCAGCCGATGCAGCATGAACATGCCGCCGAAGCCGGCACCGATCACTATGGCGTCATAGCTCGTCGCGTTGCTATCGTCGTTTGCTTGCTCTGCCACAATCGAGTCCTTCCCTCCCAAGAAGCGCGTAGTTTAGCAGGCGGATGCGCTAAGCTGTGGACGGCGAAGGTGTGGCGAGAAGGCGTGGCGACAAGCCGTGGCGAGAAGGTACGACGGGAGAGGGGCATGACGCGGTCACAAGGCAGTTCGCGAGATTCCAGCTTCCAGCGGCTGTTCGAAAAAGCGCCGCAGGACGCAGCGCCCGGTACGGTGCGTTGCCCGGGGCCGAGTTCACAGGACGTCATCGCTCGGGACGGTTGGGCGCCTGCCGCGCTGCGCGCCCAGCGCTTCGATTTCCCAGGCAGCGGCGATGTCGCGCTCGAGCGCTATACGTCCCCGCGCTTCCACGAACTGGAGATCGAGCGGTTGTGGTGCCGTACCTGGCAGTGGGCCTGTCGCGAGGAGTGGATAGCGCAGCCAGGCGACTACTACGTTTACGACATCGATCGGTACTCGGTGCTTGTGGTGCGCGGCGCGGACGGACTGATTCGCGCGTTCGTCAACTCCTGTCCGCATCGTGCGATGCAGTTTGTCGCCCCGGGTGAGCGCGGCAGCGGCAAGCAGTTTCTGCGTTGTCCGTTTCACGGCATGAGCTGGGAGCTGGACGGCGGCCTGCGCGAGATACCCTGCCGCTGGGACTTTGCTCACGTCGAGGACAGTGATTTCGATCTTCCCGAAGTACCCACTGCGTCTTGGGGTGGATTCGTCTTCATCAATCTGGACGCGGACGCCGCACCCTTGGAAGACCACCTGCAGGTGCTGCCCGAGCACTTCGCCGAGTTTCCCCTGGAGCGACGCTTCACGACGCTGCACACCGAGAAGATCCTGCCGGGCAACTGGAAGATGTGCATGGAGGGCTTTCTCGAGGCCTACCACGTGCTGGCGACGCACCCCGAAGGGCTGCGGACGTCGGCCTGGGCGAACACCCAGTACGATCTGTTCAGTCCGCACGTGTCGCGGTTTCTGCAGACGCTGTCGGCTGGTAATCCGCACTTCGGCTCGGAAGTCAGCGAGGACGATCTGTATCGTCAGCTCGGTCACGCCGAGGCGCTGCCCGACGGTGTCCCGGCGCGCAATGCCCACGCCGATCGCCTGCGCGAGACGCTTGGTGCGCAGATGGGCGTCGATCTGTCCGCAACGTCGAACTCACAGCTGCTCGACAGTATCGAATACCACCTGTTTCCGAACGCCTGCTTTTTCCCAGGTATCACCATTCCGCTGATCTATCGCTTTCGGCCGCTCGGTCACGACCGCTGCATACACGACGTGCTGCTGCTGCAGCCGCTGCCGGACAGCGGCGAGATACCGGCGCCCGCACCCGTCGAGCGCCTCGATATTGACGACACCTACGCCGACAGCGAAAGCTGGCGCGGGCAGCGTCTCGGCGCGGTGCTCGATCAGGACACCGATAATTTTCATCGCCAGTGGGCGGGCATGAACGCATCGCTGAAAGGCAGCCAGACGCTCGCTAACTATCAGGAGGCGCGCATTCGTCACTTTCACGCCGCGCTGGATGCCTGGCTTGCCGTCGACGGAGCCGTCGCGTGACCGTCGACGAGCTGCTTGCGCGCGAACAGATTCGCGACCTGCAGGCGCGCTACATGCGCGGCCTCGATCGCTTGGACGCCGATCTTCTGCGCGACACGTTTCACGACGACGCCGATCTCAACTACGGCTTCTACGCGGGCGGTCCCGACGCCTTCGTTGCGATGGCCCTTGGCGCTCTAGGGGCACACGAAGCGAACCACCACATGCTGGGGCAGACGCTGCTGTGGATCGACGGCGACACGGCCAGCGGCGAGCTCTACTTTCAGGCCTATCATCGGATTTCGCGCGACGGCGAGGCTCGCGATCTGCTCATCAGCGGACGCTACGTCGACCGCTACGAGAAGCGCGCCGGCGAATGGCGTATCTCAGCGCGCGCGGAGGTCAACGACTGGTCGCGAGACGACCCGGCAAGCGATCGCTACTTTCGCGACCAGCCGGACCAGCTCAGGGGCGCGCGGGCGCCCGATGATTACAGCTATCGCTAGGCTGACGGCTCGAAGACGAATCCCTCGAAGTCCCTGTCGGTAACTTCGGTGAGCCGCTCGAAGTACTGTGAGCCGCGCAGGTGACCCAGGAACTGGCGCTTCTTGCCGGGGACGTTGGCCCCCATGTACCAGGAATCGGTGCGCGGATAGAGTGTCTTATTCGCGATCGCGTTGATTTCCTCAACCCAGCGCTGTTCCGCGTCCGCCGTAGCCTCGATGCTGCCTAGCGAACGAGCGTCGAGGTGGCGTATGCAGGTGCCGATCCATTCGACCGTGCGTTCGCCGCCGAGCGGCATCGTATAGAACACGCCGGGGGAGCCGGGCCCGTGGATCATGAATAAATTGGGAAAGCCTGCCAGGGTTGCGCCCAAGTAGTTGTCGAAGCCGCCCGCCCACTTGTCGGTCAGGCTCAGGCCGCCGCGGCCGTGCGGATTCAGCTTCAGCATGGACCCGCTCACCGCGTCGAAGCCAGTCGCCAGCACGAGCATGTCGAGCCCGTACTCGCCGCTGCGGGTCCGCGCGCTGTCCGAGCTGAACTCGACAATCGGATCCGCGCGCAGATCAACCAGCTCTACGTTGTCGCGGTTGAACGTCTCGTAGTAGCCGTTGTCGAGAATCTGGCGCTTGGTGCCGATGTGATAGCTCGGCATCAGCTTCGCCGCCGTCGCCGGGTCGGCTACCGTCTGCCTGATCTTGTCTCGCACGAAGTCTGCGACTTCGTCGTTCAGCGCTTCGCTGGACAGCACGCCGACGAAGCTGTTGATCATCAGATGAATACCGCCCTCCTGCCACAGCGCCTCGTAAATCTCGCGGCGCTCGGCGGGCGTGTGTTCCTGCGCGCGCCGGCGCATCGTCTTGAAGGGCCAGCCGCCGTAGCGACACATCGCGGCGCGCAGCTCGTCCCAGCGTGCGCGATAATCGGCGAGCTCGTCTGCCTCTATCGGTCGATTGCGTGCTGGCAGTGAAAACTGCGGCGTGCGCTGGAAGACCGTAAGCTGTGCGGCCGTTTTGGCGATCTCGGGAATCGCCTGTATGCCCGACGACCCCGTGCCGATGACGCCTACGCGCTTGCCCTCGAAGCTGACCGGCTCGTGGGGCCAGCGACCGGTGTGGTAACACTCGCCCGCGAAATCGTCGATGCCGGAATAGTTCGGCTTGTTCGGCACGAACAGCGCGCCGACGGCGCAGATCAGAAACCGCGTGCGATAGCGCTCGCCGGCCGCCGTCTCAATGTGCCAGCGCTGCTCACTCTCGTCGTAGTGGGCGCCGTCCACCCAGGTATTGAATTGAATATCGCGCAGCAGGTCGAAGCGTTCCGCGCAGTGTTCCAGGTAGGCGAGCACGGCGGACTGAGAGGTCTGGGTTTCTGTCCACTGCCAATCGTCCACCAGCGCCTGCGAAAAGGTATACGCATAGAACGGGCTGGACGGTGCGTCGACGCGGGCGCCCGGGTAGCGGTTGTACCACCAGGTGCCGCCGACGCCGCCCGCACCGTCGAAGACGCGCACGTTCAGCCCAAGCTTGTCGCGCAGATGGTAGAGCGCGTAGAGGCCACTGAAGCCGGCGCCGATCACGATGGCGTCGAACGTGTCGTCCCGAGTTGCAGCGTCTGCTGTCATGTTGATACCCCGCTCCTGGTTTGCGCTCGCGCGCCGGTTCGCACCTTGCACGCCCGATTACAGCATGTAACGCTCGCGGGTTCAGCATTGGGGCGGGGTGGTGATGGAGACGCTGCTGTTGACGCGCGGGCATCCCTTCGAGCGGGAGCCCTTCTTTGCGATGCTCGATGGTGTGTTCGAGGGCCTTGGCGAATACGCCCACGTCGAGCATCCGGCCGCGCCCTATGCGCTCGCGCCCGAACCGCTCGCCGCGTTCTCACGCGTGCTGTGCTACGACATGCCGGGGATTCGTTTTCAATCCGGCGGGCCTGAGTATGCGCTCCCGCCATCCGAGCTGCCCGGCTGGTTCGACGCGGCCACCGAACGCGGCGTCGGCTTCGTGTTTCTGCATCACGCGCTGGCGGGGTGGCCGGCGTGGCCCGACTATGCAGAGCTGCTGGGCGGGCGCTTTTGCTATACGCCGCAGCGGCTGCGCGGCGAAGCGGTCCAGGATTCGGGCTATCGTCACGGCGTCACCCATCGACTGCGCAAGCTGCGCGAGCATCCGGTCACTGCAGGCATACCCGATAGCTTCGAAATGACCGACGAGCTGTATCTTTGCGAAGTCTTTGAAGACGACGTGACGCCGCTGCTAGCGAGCGACTACGAGTTTGTCGCGGACAACTTCTATTCGGCTGCGCGCGTCGTTGTCGACGGTCGCATGTACGACAACGAAGGCTGGCAGCATGCGCCCGGTTCCTCGCTGGTGGGTTGGACCCGCACGGTGCGCAACAGCCGCATCGTCTATCTGCAGGGCGGGGACGACCCGGTCGCCTATGCCAACGAGCACTATCAGCGTCTGCTCGCGAACGCGCTGCGCTGGGTCGAACAGCCCGTGCTTACTGGGCACACCGCGTAGCCGTACATGCCACATAGAGGACGATCGAACGGATGACCCAAAACTGGTCTGATATACCCTACGGCTCATTCGTTCCCGGTCAGGGCGGAGCGACGACGTTCGCGTTCTACGCAGACGACTGCCTGCTGCACTTCGCACCGGAAGAACTCAATCAGAAACAGCGCCTGGACCATGACGCCAACGTCGACCTGACCGCGATGTTGCAGGTGGCGCTGCTGTACATGGGACGTCAGTCGGACACCGTCGCGCTTCACAACGCCTTCCTTGATCCCGTCTGGCGCGGCGGGCTAGAGACCTACAGCGCGCTGTTTAGTGAACTGTTCGGCGACGTCGTGCCGCTCGACAACTGCCGATTTTTCCCGCGCGACGGATTCTATGAAGCGGTGGCGGCGAGTCCCGTCAAGGGCGATCGCTTGACCCTGTACATGGTCAGCGGCAGCAACGTCGCGCTGCACGCCGACCGCCGAGCCTGGGCGATCTCGCAGCAGGTCAACTCGAAGATGCACTTTGCCCGCACCGCGCCGCAGTGGGGCTTGCCCGTGCCCGAGACGACGGTGTTCCGCAAGGCGGATCTTGAGGACGCGGGGGCTGCGTTTCTGGCGCGGCATCCGCACGGCGTGTATCTGAAGCTGCAGGGCTTGGCGGGGGCGCGCAATGTGGTGCGCGTTGAGCGCATCGCTGAGGCAGCAGACTACGTCGCTGACTACGCGGAGGACGTCGATGTCTTGCTGCAGTCGGCCATCGACACCGACGAGTGGGTCGAGATGACGGTCGATCTTGCCGTTTCCGACGATGCCATCGAGATCACCAACGTTCGCAAGATCCTGTTCGCCCAGGGGCTGTGGGTTGGCAACTACATCAGCGATCGGCTGTCGCTGTCAGACGCGCAGCGCGCCGCCTGCGTGCGCGTTGGCGAGTACGCGCGAGCGCAGGGTTATACGGCCAGCACGCCGCTGAACTGCGGCATCGATTTCTTTGTGCGCGGCGATGAGATTCTCGTTACCGAGATCAACGCGCGCTGGACGGGTGGTCTGTTTCCCGCAGAGCTGATCAAGCGAGCCGGCGCGCAAGCCGAGGACAGCGTCGCCTTCATCGACGTGCTGTCGCCTGCGCGGTTCGATGCGTATCTTGCGTTTCTGCAGCGCCACGCGAGCGCGTCGAGCCGGACAGAGCATGGTTTTCGCTGCGTGCCGATGGGCTTTAGTCCGTTCGTGCAGGACATCGAAGGCGCGCCGCGGATCTATGTCTGGCAGGTGGTCATGGGTGACTTCGGGCGCTTCTGCGCCGCCAAGTCGGCGGCGCTAGGCGAACTGGAGCTGCCTACGGCGGACCTGATCGAGCTGTAGCGCGATCGCTCGAACCGTTGCGGCCCTTCGCAGGGCGAAGGGCCGCGGTTGCAGTCTACTGAGTGCCGGCGCCGAACTTGTAGCTGATCTCCAGGCTGTACAGGCGCGGCGGGCCCCAGCTCTGGAAGCCGGTCTGCGGACCGCCGAGGAACAACGCGTTCTCCAACCATTCCTTGTCGGTCAGGTTGCTGCCGAACACGGCGATCGAAAGCAGGTCTCCGTTGCCGCGCTGCAGGTCGTAGCCGACGCGGGCGGATAGCTGGCCATAGCCGGGCTGGATCAGACGCTGGTCGGCACCGCCACCGGTGTTGACGAGCAGCGAATCGCCGTTGTGCTTCCAGATGACGTTGGCGCCGAACTGCCCCTGACCTATTTGACGATCGAAGGCGAGCGTCACCGAGTAATTCCATTCGGGCTGGCGGGAATCCGAATCGCCGCCGAGATTGCGCAGGGTACCGTTGGGATCCAGCACGCCGGGCACCGCCGTGACGCAGCCGTCCACCAGCTCGCAGGCGATCGAGAATCGCTTGTTGTCCACGTCGATGAAGCCGCCGTTGACGCCCAGCGACCAGTTTTCGTCGATCAGCCACAGCATCTCGGCCTCGAGGCCCTGCGTCGTCGATTTGCCGCCGTTGTTGATGAGCGTCGTCGTGCCGGGTATCGATCCGGGGGGCAGTGGAATGATCGATGAGAATTGCGCGTCGTCGCGCTCGAGGAAGAAATACGCGGCGTTCAGGATCAGGCGGCGATCGAGCAGTTCGTTCTTGATCCCAGCCTCGATCTGAAAGGCGGTCTCGGGATCGAACGGAGCTTCACTCGGGTCGCGCGCCGATCGTATGCTGAAGCCGCCGCTGCGAAATCCTTCCGAATAGTTCACGTACAGATTGCTGCGATCGTTGATCGCATAGTTGGCTGCAGCCGTGATGATGACGTCGTCCCAGGAGTCCGACCCCGTGTAGGCCGTACCCGCGCGCTCGGGAAAGCCGCTGAAATCGAACTCGTTCGCGTTGCCGCCGACATCGTAGGTGCCGTCGGAAAAGTCGAAGTAGGAATTGCGCGCGTCTTTTTCCTCGTCGATCCAGCGCGCGCCCAGGCTGACCTCGAGGGCATCGATCGGACGCCAGTAGAGCGAGCCGAACAGGGCGAACGACTGCACGTCCTCGCCCGCGATCTGGGTGCTGCGCGCGTTGGGGAGCTGACAGAATGCGGATACCAGGTCGTTCGATCGCAGCCCGGCCGCCGCGCAGGGCGCGCCGGCCGGCAGCCCGAGTGCCACGCCCGGAAGCTGCAGAACGTTGTTCGTCGCCTGGGTGAAGTCGAGCTCCGAGTCGAAGTAGTAGAGGCCCGCGATGAAATTCAGCCGCTCGTTGATGTCACCGCTGATCCGGATCTCCTGGGTGAACACGTCATAGTCCTGATCGCGCAGCGTGTGCAGCTGGGCGAAGGGCACGGACGTGCCTGAGGTGGGGCCGCGCGTTGCGGCGGCGTCGAAGTCCTGATTCACCGTGTCGGTGCTGTCGTGATACGTGGTGATGGACTGAATGGTGAAGTTGTCGAGCTCCCAATCGAGGCGCAGGGATATCTGGTCAACGTCATAGATCGTCGGCTGTCGCTTGTCGGCCAGGGTCGTGAACGGCTGGTCGCCGTCGAAACGCGGCTCCTGCGGTTTCGTTCGTGACCGGTCGCGAATTCGATCGTAGGTGAGCGTCGCATCGATGTTGTCTGTCGGCCGCACCCGCTGCGGCGCGTGCCTTAGCGGCGTGGCCGCCTATATCAGCCCAGGGTGCGCACGGGGTCGCGGCCGTCCCAGTCGCGGCTCGCTTCGCTCACCATACGATAGAACGCGGCCAGCCCGGTGCCGGCCTCGTAGATCTCGATAAAGTGGCCGAGCTGAGAGACCGCATCGATGAATGCGAACTCCGTGTGGCCGACCGCCGTCGCCGCGCGCGCCGCCGTCGCGAGACCGAGTCGTTCATAGTGTCGGTAGGCCGCGCCGAGCGAGGGCACGATGGTGGCGACGTGATGAATGCCTTGGGTATCGGGCCCGCCTTCGTGAAAGGGCGAAGGCCCGTCGTCGTCGGGCTGCACGAACTCGAGCATCACGCCGCCGCACTGACCGTAGGCAGAGGTGTGCAGGAAACGAGCGGGGGATCCGCGGTGCTCTCCCCAGGCGAGATCGATACGCTCGTTCACGAAGAACGGCCCGGCAACGCCGTCGGTTGCCGCCGCTGCCGCCGCGGCGCGGGCGTCAGGTACCAGGTAGGCGATCTGGACGATGGGGGCGAGGAACAGGTTTGCGGTCATGGCGTCGCGGTGTCGTTGCTGGCAGCCGGGCATAGTGTAACCAGCGGTGTCCTGTCCGTGCTCTGCGCGGACGTTTGCGGCGTGTTAGTGTCTTGGCGGTCAGGTTGAGGTGTGGCACTTCAGGGGGGGGGCAGCATGACGCCGGAGACCGTCGATCAGCTGAAGCGACTGATGGAGTATGAGGCGGCACGCAACGCGCCGCCGCTGCAGTTTCCGAAGCTACCCGACATTCCCGCGGGGCGTTACACCGACCCGCGCTACTACGCGCTCGAGAAGGCGCACATTTGGCGCAAGGCCTGGCTGTTCGCGGCCCACATCGACGAGATTCCCGAACCCGGCTGTTTCATCAAGTGGGAGAACACCGGGGAGCCTGTCGTCATCGTCCACGCAGAAGACGGCTCGATCAACGCGTTCTTCAATACCTGCCGCCATCGCGGCGCGCCGGTGGTGACCGATAGCAGCGGTCGACGGCCGACGCTGACCTGCAAGTATCACGGCTGGAGTTACGGCCTCAACGGCGACCTGCTGAGCGTGCGCGACCAGGTCGACTTCGAAGATCTCGACTTTTCCTGCCGCGGTCTGCTCACCGTTCGCTGCGAGCGCTTCGGCAATCTGATCTTTCTCAACTTCGATGCGGACGCGCCGCCGCTCATCGAGTGGCTGGGACCGGTGGCTGACGAGTGGCGGGAGTTCCAGTTCGAAAACTGCCGCCTGGTGAACAAGCGCAGCTTCGATCTGAAGTGCAACTGGAAGATAGCGATGGAGGCCAACACGGAGGTCTACCACGTCCGCAATATTCATCCGACGACCGTCGCCCCGATGCTGGACGATCGCCGCAACGTCAACACGTTCTATGCGAACGGCCACGGTCGCATGGTCGCGCCGCGTCGCGAGCAGTCCGCGGGTGCGAGCGGGGGCGGCGGCGCGATCGATCGTTCGCCCTTTCCGCAGATCGATACCGTTGGCGAAATCGGCCGCACGTGCACACAGTCCTACGGCGTGTTCCCGAACTGGGTCTCGCCGCTCAGCGATCGCACCATACCGCCGCTGCTGTTCTGGCCCACGTCGATTCGAACCTGCCGCTTCGAAGTGTGGACGATGTACCACGGCGCCGGCTCCCCCGCACCCAGCGGCGCGCTGCCGAACATCTGGACCTCGGCGGACGGCACGGAGCTCGGACAGGTGCTGCTGGAGGACACCCAGTTCGGCGAGGCGATCCAGAAGTCGATGGAATCGTCTGGATTTCAGGGTGTGCCACTCAGCTATCAGGAGGCGCGGATCTATCACTGGAACCAGTGGGCCGATCGCCTGATCGGCATCGACAACATTCCGCCCGAGTTGCGCGTCGAGCAGGTCATGGGCGACGAATGGCTGATGCCCAACGAACCGCGCCTTGCGGAACTCGACGCGGTCAGCGGCGGATGAGCGGCGACGCGGTCGATCCGGACGCCGGTCCGGGCGAACTGACCTGCGACGACGTCGGCGTGCTGTCGACGGCGCGAACGACGCTGATCGACACGCGCATGGCGATGGCCTATGCGGCCGCCGTGAACGACACGAACCCGAGTTTCTACGACGATCTGCGGCCCGGCGGCGTCGCCGTGCATCCCGGCATCTGCTTTACGCTGCAGTGGGCCGCGCGTTATCGCCCGGACGTGCCGCTTAACCCACGCGCGGCCGCGTACGGCGTGCATGCCTCGACCGATCTGCGCCTGCACCGACCCTTTCGAACCGGAGAGGCGGTCACTACCCAGGGCCGCGTCGTCGCCAGGCGACAGATTCGACCGGGGGTGTTTTCGCTGGATCGATACCGCATGGTCGGCAGCGACGGCGAGCTGATCGCCGAGCTCGACTACAACGGCATCACGCGCGGCGCGACGCTACGGGGTGCCGACCGGGTGATCGAGGCGGAGCCTGTCGCGCCGGATCCCGGTCCCCTGGCGAGCGAACCGCTATGGTCCGTCAGCGTGCCCGTACCGCTGCATCTCGGCCAGCAGTACACGGAGTGCGCCCGCATCTACAATCCCATCCACACCGAACCGAGCGTCGCGCGCGCCGCCGGTCTGCCGGGCGTGATCCTGCACGGCAGCGCCACCAAGGCGATGGCGCTGTCCGTGGTAGTGAACCGCGTCTTCGACGGGGACGCCGCCGCGGTCACGCGTCTGTGTGGGCAGCTACGCGCCATGGTGCTGCTGGATACGCAGATCACAGTAGACTGCATGGCCGATCGCTTCGTCGACGGCGAGCGCCGCATCGGCTTTCGGGTCCGTAACGCGAGCGGCGAACCGGCGATCGTCGACGGCATCGTCTGTGCGCGCACCTAGCGGTCCGGGCGGTCCGGGCGGTCCGGGCGAAAGAAGTAGACGATGGAGCGCCGCCGCTTTGGCCTTCGCCGCCGCGCTGTGCCCGTTGATCATCCAGGGCTGCGCGAGCGTGACCGGGGCGCCGGCGGCCAGCCCGCTCGCCGGTCTGTTCGCCGAAATCACGGCCTGGGAAGAAGCCCGCAATCCACTTGGACGGCTTAGCGAAGGCGCGCTGCCGGCGGCGTTACCGGACGCCTCCGTCGCGCGGCTCGCAGCCGGTGCGGCCGCTCGCGAGGCGTTCCTCGAGCGGTTGCAGGCCCTCGACGCCCGCACGCTGAGCGCGACCGAGCGGACCAGCCGGCGGATCATGGCGTTCAAGCTGCGCGATGGCATTGATCGCCAGCGGCACGGTGCGCGACTTGTCCCGTTCAACGCCGAGGGCGGCTTTTATCTGGCAAACTCGCTGGCTGCGGGTCGGCTGGCACTGACGAGTGCGTCCGAGCGCGCCGACTACCTCCGCTGGCTGACCCGCTACGCCGCGTGGATCGACAGTCACGAGGCGCTGCTCGCGGCTGGGATACGCGCCGGCAAGCTGCCGCCGCGGCTGGTGATAGACAACAACCTGGCGCTGCTGGTGCCCTTCACCGATGCGGACGTTGATCGGCATCCCGATCTCGTCGTGCTAGGTGCGCTTGACGCGGACGAGCGGAAGGCGGCGAGCGCGGTCCTGGAGTCCGACCTGCGACCCGCCTATCGGCGGCTGCGGGCGCTGCTCGCTGGTGCCTATCGGGAGGCGGCGCCGGAGGCGGTGGGCGTCTCCGTGATACCGGGTGGGGCGGAGTTTTACGCCAACCGAATCGCGTTCTTCTCGACGCTGCCGCTCACGGCGGATCAGCTCTTCGATCTTGGCGAACGCGAGGTCGCGCGCATTGGCGCAGCGATGGAGGAGATCGTCGCGGAGGTCGGCTTCGATGGCGATGTTCGTGCGTTCATCGCCCACCTGCGCACGGCGCCCGAGTTCTACCCGCGCACCGCGCAGGCGCTGCTGGAGCGCGCGGCCTGGCTCACCAAGACGATCGAAGGCGAGCTGCCGCGCTACTTCGATCCGCTGTATCGACTGCCGCTGACAGTCGAACCGGTGCCGGCGCTCATCGCGCCCAGCTATACGTCCGGCCGCTATGTGTCCGGCAGCCTCGAGGCGCGCCGCCCCGGGATCTACTGGGTAAATACGACTCGGCTCGAAAGCCGGGCGCTGTTCAATCTTCCCGCGCTGTCGCTGCACGAGGGCGTGCCTGGTCATCACCTGCAGCACGCGCGCGCGGCGGAGCTCGCCGACCTGCCGGCCTTTCGCCGCGAGTACTACATCAGCGCCTTCGGCGAGGGCTGGGGGCTTTACGCCGAATATCTGGGCGAGGAGATGGGCCTGTACGCCAGCCCCTATGAGCGCTTCGGGCGTCTCAGCTACGAGATGTGGCGCGCGTGCCGACTGGTCGTCGATGTGGGCATCCACGCGCGCGGCTGGAGCCGCGCACGCGCGATCGATTATCTCGGCGCGCGTACGGCGCTGTCGAAGCTGGAGGTCGCCAACGAGATCGACCGCTATATCGGCTGGCCCGGCCAGGCGCTGGCCTACAAGGTCGGCGAATTGGTGATTCGCGGCCTGCGCCTCGAGGCCGAGCGCGAGCTGGATCGGGACTTCGACGTGCGGCAATTTCACGAGGCGATTCTGAGCGCTGGGTCCGTGACTCTCGATGTGTTGATCGACAGGGTCCGCACGCAACTCGAGCTCAGCGGGAACGGGATTCCCATTCCCGGACTCATCGCAGACGCAGGCTGAGACTAGCCGGGCAGCGTCTGGGGCGCGCGCGAAAATGCGACCCCTGCCACACGGCGCGCGAGATGCTGTGGCATATTCCCGCAAGACTCACGGAGAGTCGCAGCACACAAGACGTGCGCTGCGCCGTCGGCCCGCACGCAGGACAGTTGATGACCGCTCGTACCCTCTATATCAAGAACGGCGACGCCGTTGATCAGGTCGAACGGCTCGACGGCGCCGGCGCCGAATCGGTGTCGAGCGGACCAGACGCCTTCATCGCCGATCTCTTGCGGCAGACGCTGGGCGGCGATCCCGGTGCGGAGCTGCTGGTGATGTCCCGCCAGCGCCGCGACGCGCGCTATCGCGGTGAGCGGGTCCGGGGGCGCACCTACGACGGCGGCCGAAACGCGCTCGCGAAGCTGTACCGCCGACCCTGGACCGCGCTCAGCATGCTGACGGAAGGGCTGCGCTTTCGCCCCGAACGCGTGATCTGCGGCACGACTGGAGAACTCCTGTGCATCTCCTGGCTGATCGCCCGGCTGCGCGGCGTGCCCCTCGTGCACTCCCGTCACAATCGGCTGCTGGACGCCGGCGAGGGCTGGTTCAAACGCTGCATGCGCGGCCTCGATCTCGGCATCATTCGCGGCGCCGAGGGCGTCATCTGCCACGGCCCCTATCTCAAGCATCAGCTCGCCGAGCAGGGCGTCGACAACGTGGTCGAGTTCGAGGTCGATCTCTCTGATCTGGACGGCGTCATGCAGGATGCGACCCCCGCGAGTGGTCGCCAGCTGCTCTTTGTCGGTCGCTTCGAGGAACAGAAGGGCGTCACCGACCTGCTCGACGCGGCCGAGCCGCTGTTCGAGGAATTCGACGATCTGGAGATCGTCTTCGTCGGTGGCGGCGGGGCGTTCGAGGCGCTGCGGCGACGCGTGGACGCCGCCGGCCTGATCGGCCGTGTCACGCTGCTTGGTGCCGTGCCGCATCGAGAGATCGCGCGGCGTCTGCAGTCATGTTACGCGGTCGTGACGCCGACCCGACCGAGTTTTCCGGAGGGTCGCTGCATGGTGATCCTCGAGGCGTTGATCGCGCGTAAGCCGGTGATAGCGCCGGACTTTGGTCCCTTTCCCTTCGCCATCAAGGATGGCGATAACGGCCTGCTCTTTACCGCCGGCGACGTGCTGGCGCTGCGCGCTGCGCTGAGCAAGATTCTGCAGGATCGACCGCTGTACGAGCGGCTCTGCGCCGGTGCTGCAAGGTCGCGGCAGGAACTGCTGGAAGACCAGGTGTCCTTTGCCAGCGCGCTCAGCGTCGCGCTGCGGCGCGCCGAGCTGGAGCCAGCCGCATGAAGGTCGTACAGGCGCAGAGCCTCGATCGGTTCGTACAGCGCAACCGCCTGCGCGTCTGGCAGACCTATCGCGACGCCGCCAACTGGCTGTCCTGGCGACTGGGCGGCCGCCGCCGTTTCAGTGCCGAGCGCGTCGCTCAACTGACGCGCGACCATCGCTGGCTGTTTCTGGTGGGCTGCAACAACTCGGGCACCAGTCTGGTCGAGAGCCTGATCGAGCAGACGGGCGTCGTGTCCGGCCTCGCGCGGGAGGGCCAGCGCTATACCCGGACGCTCGCGCGGGCGGCGCGGCGCGGCCACGAGCGGGTGTGGACCGAATTTCTGGATGATCTGCGCATGGACGAATCGGCGCCGCTTGATTGCGTGCCGCAGCTCGTACACGATTGGACGATCGCGCTCGACAAACCCCTGCAGCCGACGATTCTGGAAAAGACGACGGCGAACATCGTCCGCATGCGCTGGCTGCAGAAGGCGTTTCCGAACAGCGCCTTCATCGTGATGGTCCGCGACGGTTTCGCTGTGACCGAGGGCGTGTATCGCAAGGGCGAGCAAGATGTGGCCCGAGCGGCCAGGCACTGGAACCTTGTCTACGAGATCGCGCTGCGGGACGCCCAGCACATCGACAACCTGATGTTCCTCAAGTACGAGGACGTCGTAAACGATCGCGCCGCCGCGGTCGCATCGCTGGCCGATTTCTGCGGAATTGATGCGGCGCTGCTCGATCGAGGCTTCGACGCCCAGTATTCGTTTCTAACCGCAGACGGGCGCGACAAGACGGGTATACGCGACATGAATCAAGGCAGCGTGTCGCGGCTTGGTCCCGACGACATCGAGATCATTACTCGCGAGGCCGGGGCGATGCTGTCCCACTTCGGTTATCCGACGCCGGGCGCCGCTGCCGCGTAGCGCAGAGCGCTTTGGCTGTTGTAGGCAATGCGTATAAACGCTTGTTTCTTGCAGCCATTCACGGCGCTTTGCCCGGCCTGTGCTAGGGTGCGGCGCTGATTCAGGACTGGGTAATTTCGCGATGCGTCATGGGCATTGCGCAGGAAGTTGCGGCGCGGACACGGGGCATCTACGCGGCAGGCCGGCGCTTGCCGCGCGCGCGACCTCCGCGCCCGGAATGGCGGCCTGGCGGCAGGCGCGCTTCGTTGGCGTCGCCTTGCTCATCGCAGGGTTCGCCACCGATCTGCGAGCGCACGAAAACATCGAAGAGGTCGTGGTCTACGGCCGTGCCACGCAGCAGCTCGGCAGCGCCCAGAGCGCTTCGGAAGGCATGGTCGGTTTCGACGACATCGCACTCCCGCCGCTCCTGCGGGTCGGCGAACTTGTCGAGGCGATCCCGGGCATGGTCGCCACGCAGCACTCCGGTACCGGCAAGGCCAATCAGTACTTCCTGCGTGGCTTCAACTTGGATCACGGCACCGATTTTGCCGCCTCGCTCGACGGCGTGCCGATCAACCTGCGCACCCACGGCCACGGGCAGGGCTATCTCGACCTGAACTTCCTGATTGCGGAGCTGGTCGAGACGATGAGCTTCGTCAAAGGCAGCTATTCGGCGCGCGTCGGCGATTTCTCGACGGCCGCTAACGCTGCGTTCAGCTACCGCGACGTGCTGGAAGATGCGCTCGCGGAGATCGAGCTCGGCAGCTATAGCTTTCGTCGCGGCATCGTCGCCGGCAGCTTTACCGCCGGCGAGGCGCAGGCCATCGCGGCGCTGGAGGTCCAGACCAACAACGGCCCCTGGGATCTCGACGAGGACTTGCAGCAAATCAAGTTCTACACGGGTTGGCGTTTCCCGGTGGGTGACCTGCACGCGCGCATCGCGCTGCATGGCTATGACAACGAGTGGACGTCGACGGACCAGATCCCCGAACGCGCCGTCGAGAGCGGCTTGATCGACGACCGCGGCTTCATCGACCCCGACCTCGGCGGCGACACGCATCGCTATGCGCTAACGGCGGACATAGACGGTCACAGCTGGTCCGCCGGCGCCTACGCGATCGACTACGAGCTCGCCCTGTTTTCGAACTTCACCTACTTTCTGGACGATGAAACCAACGGCGACGAGTTCGAACAGCGCGACCGACGCAATCAGTATGGCGCCTGGTTCGAGGGCGGGCGCGAGCTGAGCAACGGCAATCGACCGTTCATGCTGCGCTATGGCGCAAACTGGCGCTTCGACGATATCGACGAGCTGGGCCTGTACCGCACCGCGGAGCGCGCGCGACTGCAGACCATCCGCGATGACAAGGTCGAACAGCACTCGCTGTCCGGCTTTCTGGAGGCTGAGTCGCAGCTCACCGAGAGGCTGCGTGCCACTGCCGGTGTGCGGGTCGACTGGTACGACTGGGACGTCAGCGCCCGGCAGGCGGCTAACTCGGGGAGCGGCAGCGACGCCGTTTTCAGCCCCAAGCTCGCGCTCGCCTGGCGCGTGGCGCAGAACGTGGAGGGCTACGCCAACTGGGGTCGCGGCTTTCATTCGAACGACGTCCGCGGGGCAACGATCACCGTCGATCCGGCCAGCGGCGATTCCGCGGATACGGTGGACACCTTCGCGCGCTCCAACGGCGGCGAGCTGGGGGTGCGCTTCGAACGCGGCACGGGCCTGAATCTGTCCGTTACCGCGTTTCTGCTCGATCTCGACTCCGAGCTGTTGTTCGTCGGCGACGCAGGCACGACCGAGGTCAGCGGCGCCAGTCGTCGGACGGGCGTCGAGGTGTCGGGCTTCTGGCAGGCGCTGGAATGGCTCGCGCTAAACGCGGCCTACACGGACACCAACGCGCGATTTCGGGGCGTCGATCGTGACGAACGCGAGATTCCGGGCGCGGTGGGACGGACGTTTTCGCTGGGTGCCAACATGGCTTGGCAGAACGGCGTGAAGGCCGGGATCCGCGCCCGCTATCTGGGCGAGGCGCCGCTGATCGAAGACGATTCGGTGCGCTCCGGCGACTCCTGGCTCGTCAACGCCGGCGTCGGCTACGAGTGGCGCAGCTTCGAATTCCACCTGGACGTGTTCAATCTATTCGATTCAAACGACACGGATATCGCCTACTTCTTTGCCTCGCGTCTGCCAGGGGAGCCGGCGGGTGGCGTAGAGGATACGCACTATCATCCGCTTGAGCCGCGCACCGCGCGGGCGAGCGTGCGCTTTGTCTGGTAGGGCGCTGGCGCCCTGTGCCAAACCGAGAGAGTGTATCTGTGCGGGAGTCGCGGCTGCGTGACCGCGCGCTAGTACGGCATCGAGCTGATCGATCAGACGCCCTGCCAGGAAATCTATCGCAAGACGGTCGGTCAGCTCGGTGAGGGTGCAATACCCGAACTGACAGGCGATCACACGCGTATCGTCGAGCGTCACGGCACGCCGCGACACTCCCACTGAGCGGAACGCGCACTGCTATGAAAGCTTGTTCCCGCGCTGATCGGGCGCAGCGCTAATCCATGCGTGCTTCGGCGACCGACTCGCGAATGATCAGCCGATGCGGGACGATTTCGATGTTCGGCATGCCTTCTGCCTCGCCTTCGATTTCGCGGCAGAGTCGATACATCACCCGTTCCCCGATCTCCTCGGCGGGCTGATGAACTGTAGTAAGCGGCGGCTCCGTCACGCTCGCGTAGCGGATGTCATCGAAACCCAGCACCGAGATGTCGCCGGGAACCTCCAATCCGGCGGAACGGCACTCGTGAAGTGCCCCCATAGCCATCTCGTCGTTGGCACAGAACAGCGCGGTGGGTCGACTGCCGGAGTTGATCAGCTTGCGGGTTGCCCGCACTGCGCCTTCGATCGTCAGCTCGCCGGGCAGCACCCAGCGGTCGTCGATGGATAGGTTGGCGCGTGCCATGGCGGCGCGATAGCCGAACTCCCGGTCCTTGGTGAGCAGCGACGTCTCGGTGCCGTAGATGAACGCGATGCGCCGATGTCCCAGCGAGATCAGGTAGTTGGTCGCCTCACGCGCCGCGGCGACGTTGTCGATGTGCACACCCGGAAAATCCGTCAGCTCGGGCGCGATCGTCTCGCAGCCAACGACGATGGGCAGGGCCTGGCTACTTTGCGCGGACAGTACTTCGGTACCGAACGGCGACATGCTGGCGAGCAGGATGATGCCGTCGGCCTGTTTCGAAACCACGAGGCGACCGATCTCGTCCGCGGTCATCGTGTTGAACTGGGTCTCGTTGATTAGCAGGCTGTAGCCCTTGGCGCTGGCGGCTGTGCGGATGCCAGCCATCACCTCCGTAAAGAACGGATCACCCACGGACGGCAGTACGACCATGACCATCTGCGTTCTGCCGCGGCGAAAACTCTGTGCGAGCGTGTTGGGGGAGTAGCCGGTTTCGATGATCGCGTTCTGGACCTTGATGCGGGTCTTTTCGCGAACCTTGTCCGGTTGATTGATGCAACGCGAGACGGTGGCGATAGACACGCCCGCGATGCGAGCGACGTCCTTGATGGAAGCTGGGGTAGAGTTTTCAGCCACGTCGAGTTTCGGGAATCGTCACACCTACAATCACCACGCAATGTAACGCAATTTGCGTTCGTTGCGGCGTCGGCAGGGCCAGGCATCCTGAATGACGAGTCGCGAGTTGCCGGCTCATCTCAGGACGCCTTGCTCTCGTCGTCTCGATACGGCCAGTTCGCCTGGGCGAAGACGCCGCCGTCTACGAACAGCGTCTGACCGGTGACGAAACAGGATTTGCGCGATGCAAAAAATTCCACCGCATCGGCGATGTCGCGCGGATAACCCACCCGGTCCAGCGGCGTAATGTTCGCCCAGCTCGCTGCGTAGTCCGGCGCCTCGACCCGCGTGCGTTCGATCAGGATGCCCCCCGGGGCGACGCAGTTGACCCGAATGCCGTGCTTGCCGAGCTCGATGGCGGCAGACTTGGTAAACATTTCGACGCCGCCCTTGGACGCGCTGCAGTCGACCAGTTTCGGGAACGCGCGCTGATTGCAGCCGCTGCCGATGTTCACGATGGAGCCACCGGCGGCGTGCTCGATCATCGAGCGCGCGGCGCGCTGGGTGTTCAGAAAGGTGCCCTTCAGGTTGGTGCCGATGACGCGATCCCAGTCCGCCTCGTCGAGTTCCAGCAGCGGCGCCCAGGTTTGGCAGCCGGCGTTGTTGACGACCAGATCGGGGCCGGTGCCGAACGTCTGCTCCAGCGTGCTGTAGAAGGCCTCAACCTGTTCCGCTTCGCCGACGTCGCAGGGCTGATACATAGCCCGGCGTCCCAATGCCTCGATGGCGGCGAGCGTGTCGTCCGCCGCGGGCGCGATGTCGCAGAACGCGATGTCCCAACCGCGCGTCGCGAAGTGCTGACCCAGGAAGCGCCCGATGCCTGCGGCGCCGCCGGTGATGACGGCGAGCTGTCCCGCTGGTGCCGGGTTGCTGGAATCCGAGTGTTGCTGGGTCACGCTGTCAACGGGCCTTGTGCTGCGATGGATTGAGCGAGGAAAATTGTAAACGTTTACATGTCCTAAGGCCAGAGGACGCCAGAGGAGGCCAGAGGAGGCCAGAGGAGGCCAGAGGAGGCCAGAGGAAGCCAGCGGCGTGGTGTCCCACCTGCTGCAGCCGGCGCGCGCCTTCGACTGGGGCTGCGATCAGTCCCGGGGAATCACGTCGGCCAGCGAGGCGCGCTGCAGCCAGCCGCGACTGCCGTCGCCGAGTGCGACACGTCGCCAGCCGTCGCGCCGCTCCAAGACGATCACCTCAGCGCCCGCCGGCAAGGGTTCCGCGAACGCCGCAGCCGCGCCGATGCTGTCCGCGCTCCGCAGCAGCGCACCATCGAGGATGACGACTGCATGATCTGCATCGTGGTCGTCGAAGACCGCGGATGCGGTGCAGGCAAGCCACAGCAGGCCGGGCGCTATCGCGAGGCGCGCTAGCGCGGGACGGCGAAGCAGCAACAGCGTCAGCATCAGGGCGAAGCCCAGCGCGCCCAGCAGGTAACGGTCTGCGGGCGTAAGGGTGCGCTGCCAGAACAGCAGGGTCGCGAACGCGCCGTCGGCGTCGATAGCGGGCAGCCACGCTGGCGCGCGGTCGCGCAACCACTGGAGGTTGGCGCGTGCCCGCGCGTTGCCTGGATCGAGGTGCAGCGCGCGGCGAAACGCCAGGGTCGCGGCGCCGTGGCGCTGCGCGCCGAGGGCCGCGTTGCCCCAGTCCGCCTGCAGCTCCGCGGCCTGCGGATGGCGGGCTGCGAGTGAGGCGAGCGCGCGTTCCGCGGCGTCGAAGCGGGCGACGCGCTGCACCCGATCGGTGGTTGCCAGCGCCTGCTTATATAGCTGGCGCGCCGCGTTGAATGCGTCGGGCTCCGCTGCCCCGGCGGGTTCGCTTGTTGCCGCGAGGCCGAGCAGCAGCCCGCACAGCAGTCCTATGAGCGGCGCGCTGGCGACGGCCGGCGGTGCGCTCGTCGGATTAGGCGCCAGGAGCCCCTCGAGGGCGCGCCGATCCTCCTCGGCCAGCGGCGTTTGCTCGGCCTGCGGATCGTAGGCGACGGTCTCCAGGCGACTGACGACCGGAGCGCGCAGCAGCTCGGGTTGTTCGGTGACGCTCGCGAACTCCCGTAGCGCGGCCAGGATCTCCGGCGCCGCCGTCCGTAGGGGTTCGCGACTCGCGATCGCGGCCGCGGCGCGGCGCCGGGCGCCGGCGGTCCGACCGCGCTCCCGGCGCGCCGCGTGCGTGCCGCGCCACCACAGGATCAGAGCGGCCGCGACCAGCGGTACGGCATATAGCAGGGCGAGCAGCGGCAGCCACCAGCGCGCCCGCCAGGACGATCGCAGCGTCTGCGCGGCGGCGCTGAGCGCCATGTCGGCGCCGATCAGCGTGCTCTGCCCCGGCGTCCGGGTGGGGCCAGGCGCGGGCAATGCCCGGGCCTGCGGCTGTGGCGCGGCGGAGGCGACCTGCTCGGCGCCGACCCGTTCGGCGCCGCTCACCGACAGCGCGATGGGGCGGCTGCGTGCGACCTCGTAGGTCCCGCGCGCGGGATCGAAATAGCCGAACGCGAGCGCCGGGATCTCCCGGACCTCGGCGCTCAGCACCCGCACGATGGCGCGGAAGGTTTTGCCGCCTGCGGTCGCCTCGCCGACGTCCGGTGCGGCCGCGACGCCAAACAGCGCGGCGGGCAGACCGGCCGCTTCGAGTGACGGCAGGCTGAGGCCGGCAAGCGACGCATCGCCGCGCACGCTGATCTCGAGCTCCACCGGATCGCCCACCTGGACGACCGTGCGTTCGGCGGTGACGTCGATGCCGAAGCCGCTGCCGATGGCGTTCACGAAGCTGGCGGGCCGATCCGCGAGGGGCAGGGCGCGCACGACGAGCGTCTCTTGTGCGCTGGTGGCCTGGTACAGGTCGGTGCGGGTGCGGCGAAAACCGAAGCGATCCCGGTAGGCGCCCGCGCTGAGCTGGGCGACCACGCGGATCGGCGCGACGTCGAGGGGTCCGGCGCGCTGGGCGGTGATCTCGACGGGGAACCGAAAGCGCCCATAGCGCACGCCGGCCTCCGTGATCTGGTCCTGCTGCAGCGGCAGCGCCAGCGTCTTTACGCCCGCGTTGAAGTTGATCGTGCGGCCGACCGATGCCGGCGCCGCGACGCGGACCGCATCGTCTTCGAACAGCGGCACCACGAAGTCGAACTCCTGCACGTCCTTGGTCAGCAGCCACTCGATCTCGGCGGTGAACGTCTCGCCGATCCATACGGGCCGATCGGGCAGCTTGAGGCGCAGCTGCATGTCGCTCGAGACCTCAATCTCGCCCGCCTGCAGGCGCGCCGGCTGGGTGCTGGCCCTGAGCGCGCCCTGCGTGATCTCGAGCGCGGGCACCGTGTAGGTGCCGGCTCGCGGTACCTCCACCCGCCAGCGGTAGGCGAAGGTCACCGACCGCGATTCGCTGCGGCGACCGTTGATGAAGCTGATCTGCTGGGACACGTTCGGATTGACGCCCAGGTAGGTGACCTTCGCGCCGGGAATCGCAAGCGCAGGCTCCGCGGGTTGGGGGTCTTCGGCGAAGCCGGTCGCCTCCATCACCAGTCCGAAGGGCAGCCCGGCGTAGACCTGGCGGCTGTCGAGCCGCAGCTGGACCTCGGGCGCGGCGTGCGCAACCGCGACCCAGCTTGCGAGCAGCAGAACGCCGAGCGCGCGCGCCGTCGATATGGTCCGCGTGGCGACCGTTCGTCGGGCGTTGCTGTGCGGATCCGTCACCAGTCTTTCTCCACGGGCTCGCGCGTGCCCTCGGCAGCCTCGCGGTCGCGCTGCCGTTCGGCGTCGCGATCGCGAATGGCCTGCAGCCGCTGTCGCGCCTGACGCTCGGAGAGCTGCTCGGGTTGCGGCTGCTGTTGGCCGCCAGACTCGGACTGCTCGCTGTCGCCACCGTCGTTTTGCTGTGGCGGTTGCAGCGCCCGTAGCGCGTTTTCGATGTGGGTCATCGCGGCCTGCTGATCTTCCAGTATGGGCTCCAGCACGGGCGACATCGAGCCCGCGGCCGCGGCGGCCGCCGTCAGTTCGACGCTGGCCGTCTGCATGCGTCCGGCGGCTTTGCGGGTCTCCGCCGTCGCCGTCGCGAGGTCGGGGCCGGCCGGCGCCTCTTGCTGCGTCTGGCCCGGTACTGGAGGCTGCGCGTCGGCCTGCCGCGCGAGCGCGTTTGCCAGCGCGTCCGCCATGCCCGCGTGCTCGGCCTGATTCGTCGCCGCCGCGCCGAGTGCCGCGGGTAGATCGTCAGGACCCAGCGAGAAACCAGCGGCCGTCGCGTCGTGGGTGTCGGTCTGCGCCGCGAGCAGTTCCTGCAGGTGCTCGACGATGGTGAAGAACAGCCGCCGCAGTTCCTCCAGCGCGGCGCGGGCCGCATCGGCGTCGACGCGTGCCGCCCCGTCGGGCAACAGCGCGCGGCTGCGCTCGATCGCCGCGACGGCGTCGGCGCGAAGCTTTTCCGCGGCCTCTAGCTGCGCCTGCTGCTGCTCGCGCTGCGCCTCGTCCGGCGGCGCTGCGTTGGCAGCGGGCGCGGGCGACAGCTCCTCGACCAGCAGGGGTTCGAGCCGCGTGAGGCGGTCCAGATTGTCGCGGCTGATGATCCGGCCGGCCTCTGCGAGCGCATCGCCCGTAGGCCGTTCGCCGCCGCCGTCCTCCGCGTTGGGCGTCAGCCACGCCACCAGCCGGCTCTGATCGGCGTAGGCGAATTCGATCAGCTCGCGCAGCCCGGCGAAGCGCTCGATCGCGCGATTGAGCTGATCGATCGCCTCGAACTGACGCGGCATGGCGCCGGTCCAGTTGCCGTCGCCGAGCGCCTCGCGCGCCGCGTTCATGGCGGTCAGGCTCGCGTCCAGCAGCGGCGTCGCCTCCTCGGCGGCGCGCAGCGTGCGTCTGGTCTGTTCGTCGGCCTCCTCGGTTTCGGCGGACTGCGCGCCCTCGAAGCGCGCGAGCATTTCGCCTACCCGGACGGCGGCGTTGTCCTGCCGATCGGCCAGATGCTCTGCGGTCAGCCACGCGGGTGGGGGCGGCGCGTTCGCGTCAAGCGTCGAGCGCGCCGCCAGCGGCGCGGTGTGGTTCCCGATGCCGAGCTGGTCGCGCAGGATGCCGCGCAGGACCGTGATCGGATCGGTGAGTTGCTCGCGGGCGCGCTTCAGCTCCGCCAGCGCGGCGTCGGCGCGGCGGTGGGCGCGGTTGCCGTCGAGCCGGCGCAGCCAGCGCCGGGTATCGCTCATCGACTGTCGTGCCTGTTCGAGATGGTGATCCAGTCCAGCGAGCTGCGCCGCCCGCAGCCGCTCCTGCTGCTCGGCGTCTTCGCCCTTGGCCTCGACCGCGGCGCGCTCTTCGGCGCCGAGCTCTGCGATCGCGGTCGCCTCGGCGAGGAGGCTGCGCTCGCGCTCGGCGCTCGCCGTAAAGTCGCGCTCGAAGGCCACCGGCTCTGCATCGGCCCCGGCCTCGGCCACCTTGACCAGCAGCCGCCGCGTCTGGTCGCGCAGCCCGCGCTGGTCGTCGATGATGCGATCTAGCCGGGCGGCCAGGTCGCGCTGGCCGAGGCTGTCGGTCAGCTCGAGAATGCGGCGCATGACGATCTCGAGATTCACGCGGGCGTCCTCGTCGCCGGCGTCCCCGAGACGTACGGCGTCGCTAAACCAGGCTGCGGCTTCGCGCAGCCGTTCGAGAGCCGTCTCGGGCTCTTCCGTGGCCGCGTCTGCCTGCTCTGCCAGCGCCAGGCCGAGATTGTAGGCCGCGCTGAACCGCAGGGTCGCATCGGCGCCGGCGGTGTCGCGCGCGGCGAGGAAGGCGGTTGCGGCGGTCTCGCTGTCGCCGTCGGCCAACGCGGCGACGCCCTGGTTGTAGCGGGGTCGACCGGTGAGCTCTGCCTCCGACGGCGGCGCTTCGATGTTCGGGGTGCGGTCGTCCGGTGGCGTCGCATCCGCAGCCGCGGCGCCGGCCTGCGAATCTTCGGCGCCAGCCGCTGCCGCGTGCGCGGCCTGGACATCCACGATTGCGAGCCACGTGGCACAGACGAGCGCGCCGAGCGCGGTCTTGGTCTGACGCCCGATCCTCACGCGTCATCCTCCGCGCGCTGGGCGCCGCCGGCGCCCAACCAGATGGCCAGCAGGAAGGCGAGCAAGGCCCCAAACAGCGGCCAGGGATAGTGCTGCGTGGGCTGGCGGCGTTCCACCTCTGCGCCGGTTTGGCTGACCAGCGGCTCGATGTGGGTCTCGACGATGGCGTCGAGGTCGACCGCCGAGGTGCCGGCAGGCACGTACACGCCCTCGGTGCGCAGGGCGAGCGTCCGCAGCAGCTCGCCGTCCAGCCGCGAGCGCACGACGTTGCCCTCGCCGTCGGTGAGCGTGCTGCGCGCGCCGGTCTCGGGGTCGCGCAGCGTGATCGTGCTGCCCGCCTCGCTGCCGAAGCCGATGGCGACGATGCGTATGCCGGCCGCCAGCAGATCTTCGATGGCGTCCTCCGGATACGAATCGTGATCCTCGCCGTCGGTGATAAGCAGCAGCACCCGGGGCGCGCCCCTGTTGGGGCCGAAGGCAGCGATCGCCTTCCGCAGCGCCGTGCCGATCTCCGTGCCGCCGCGACTGATGCTGCCGGGGTCGACGCCGCGCAGGACGAGGCGGAAGAAACCGTAGTCCGTGGTCAGCGGACTTTTGACGCTGGCGCGGCCAGCGAACGCGATCAGTCCCACCCGATGATCGCTGACGCGCTCGATCAGCTCCACGATCTCCGCCTTGGCGCGCGCCAGGCGGCTGGGTGCCGCGTCTTCGGCGAGCATGCTTTTCGATACGTCCAGCACGACCATGATGTCGGCGCGCACGGTCTGACTGCGTGTCTCGACCCCGCCCAGCGTTTGCGGCTGCATGAGCGCGGCCACGCCAAACAGGCCCGTCGCCGCGATGGCAACCAGTCGGACGGCGCGCCGCAGCGCGCCCTGTCGAAAGGCGAGGCGCGCGGCCATCGCGCTCGACAGAAAGCGGCCCAGACGATCGCCGCGTCCCAGTTCGAGCCAGGCGAACAGCGCAAGCGTCGCCAGCACCAGCCAGACGAGATGTACGTAGCCCGGCGTCGCGAAGAACAGATCGTTCATGCGCCTGCGCTCCTCGCGGCCTGCGTTCGTGGCGTTGCAGTGTTTCTCATCGGGCAGCCTCAGGGTCCGCGCGCGAGGACGGTCAGACGCGCCAGCCAGCCCGCCAGTGCGAGCAGCAGCCCGAGCAGCAGCGGCAGCCGGTAGTGCTCGGTGTACTGGCGAAAGCGCTCTTCGGTGATGCGCGTGCGCGTCAGGCGATCGATCTCCGCATACACGTCGACGAGGCCGGCGGCGTCGGTCGCGCGAAAGAAGCGGCCGCCGGTGCGCTGCGCGACGTCGGCGAGCGTCTCTTCGTCGACCTCCACGCGCACCGCGCGCAGCGTAGAGCGCCCGGAGAACGGATCGCGCACGCGTACGGGCGCGAGGCCGTTGGTACCGGCACCGATGGTGTAAACGGTGACGTTCATGGACCGCGCCAGTTCCGCTGCCGCGGCCGGTGTTTCCAGCCCGGCGTTGTGGACGCCGTCAGTGAGTAGCACGACCACCTTCGATTCCGCAGGCGATTCGCGCAGGCGCTCGACCGCAAGCCCCAGCGCATCGCCGATGGCGGTGCCGTCCTCGCTGCGCTCGGTGACGATCTCCAGATCCCGGGCGATCGCGGCGAGGTTTGCGTGGTCCAGGGTGAGCGGCACCGCGGTGTCGGCGTAGCCCGCGAAGCTGACCAGACCGATCGCGTCGTCCGGCCGGCCTGGCAGATCGCCGTCGCCGCGGACGAAGGCGTCGAGCACGTCCTGCACGGCGGCGAGGCGCGTGCGCTCCGTATCGTCGGTCGACAGATCGAGCGCCTGCATGGAGCCCGAGGTGTCGACGGCCAGCATGATCGCGATGCCTTCGCGTTCGATGCGGCTGAAGCGCTCGCCGCTGCGTGGTCCGGCCAGCGCCACGACCAGCGCGGCGCAGGCGAGCGCCAGCAGCGCGTCCGGCAGCCAGTGCAGCCGTTCCCGCAGGCTGCGCCGGCCGCGCGGCAGCAGGCTGAGCGCGGAGTAGACGATACGGCCCGGCGCGCGCCTGCTGAGGAAGAAGACGGGCACGCAGAGCAGCAGCAGCCACAGCAGCAGCGGCTCGCGAAATTCCAATGCGGCAAGCATCAGGCCGCCTGCCCGGCAGCGGGGCCGGCCTCAGTCGTCAGGCGGGTCTCGGCGAGAAAGCGCTCGCCGATATCGAGCGCATCGCGGGACTCGTCAGCGGGCGGGCTGTAGCGCGCGAACTTCACCCGGTCGCAGCGGGCCAGCAGCTCGGAGAGCAGCTCGCGATGCGCTTGGCTCAGGTCGACGCTTTCGCGCGCCGCGGTAAGAAATTCCTCGGTGGTCAACTCCGGTGCGCGCACCTGAAATCGCTCTTCGATGTAGCGGCGCATGATGTCGGAAAGTTCGACGTACCAGCCGTCGGCGGCATCGCCCTCCGGCAGCCCGCCCGACGCCAGGGTCTGCAGGCGCCCGCGCGCGCGATCGTACGCGCTTGCCTGCTCGCGCACGGTCGCGCGACTGCGCAGTCGCGCAAAGATAAACAGCCCGGCGGCGACGGCAACCAGCGCGCCCATAACCAGCAGCCAGCGCACGCCGCGGCCGACGCCGAGCGGCTGCAGCTCGCCGCGCGGGGGACGCAGCTCGTCGATGACCGCACCCTCGGGCAGCACGGACTGCACGCTGATCGTCAGGCCGTCGGTCAGCAGTTCGTCGAACTCGCGCGTCGGCCCGTCGCGCTCGTCGAAGAACTCGACGCGCAGACGCGGGATGCGCTGGCGGCCGCTGAACGGCGCCTGCAGGCGATAGCGCTGCGAGGCGCGACTGGTGCCGTCGGCATCCACGCTCTCGCGGGGCACAAAGTCGATGATGGAGAAGCGGCCCAGCGCCTCGCCGAACGCCGGCATCTCGACGCGCACGCCGGGCTTGGCCACGACGCTGAGCGTTAGCGTCACCGGATCGCCGATCAGCGGCTCCGCGGGCGCGACGCTTACCGTCGCCGTCACGGGGCCCGCCTCGGTGACCGCGGTTAGGCCGTCTGTTTCCGTGGCTGCCTCGGTCTGCGTCTGCTGTGCCTGCTGCTCGCAGCCGAACTGGACGAGCGCACAGCAGCCGACCAGCAGCAGCCGCAGCTGCCAGCGGGCGGCGGTCGGCGCGCGTCGCGTGGACGGCGCCATCAGCGGCGGCTCCTGCGCTCGCGCATGCGAAAAAAACGCAGCAGCGGATTGAGCACGGAGTCGGACGCGTCGACGCTGATCAGATCGATGCCGCAGCCGCGCAGCTCGCGCGTGAGTTCTTCATCCGCCAGGGCGGCCTGCTGCGCGAGCGCCGCGCGCAGGTCCACAGACGATGCGTCGATCGTGCGCCGAGCGCCGGTCTCCGCGTCCTCAAGCGTCAGCAGTCCGCCGCCGTCGAGCGCCTGCTCGCGCGGATCGAAGACCTTGACGGCGACCACGTCGTGTTTGCGGTTTGCCCCCCGCAGCGCGTCGGCGTAGTCGGTGTCGATGAAGTCGGAGATCAGGAACACGACGGCGCGCCGCGGCAGCACGCGGCGGCAGAACTCGAGCGCGCTGGCGATAGAGGTGTGGCGTCGACCCGCGCCGAGCGCTGCGGCCGAGCGCGCCCGCAGGCGCAGGAACTGGGTCGCGACGAAGCGCGGCAGATCGGCGAGGGTGCGGCGTCGCCGCAGGGTCGCAACCTCGGGCGCGTCGCTATCAACGCGCCCGCGGGCCAGCACTTCGCGCACGACGCGCAGCGCGTGCTTCTGGCCCTTGCGCGGCGGAATGTACTGATCGACCTCGCCGTGAAACAGCAGCAGACCGACCTTGTCGTCGTTTTGGATGGCCGAGAACGCGAGCAGCGCCGACAGCTCGACGGCGGCCTCGCGCTTCGAGCGCCCGGCGGAGCCGAAGTCCAGCGATGCGCTCATGTCGACCAACAGCAGGACGGTGAGCTGGCGCTCCTCGATGAAGCGCTTCACGAAGGGCGCGCCGCTGCGCGCGGTGACGTTCCAGTCGATCGTGCGCACGTCGTCGCCGGGCACATAGGGGCGAACCTCGTCGAACTCGACCCCGCGTCCCTTGAACACGGACACGTAGGCGCCGGCTAACACGTCCGCCACCTGGCGTCCGGTCTGCAGCTGCAGTCGACGAACCTGCTTGACGATCTCCGCGGGGAGCATGGGCGCGGTCAGGGAACCTCGATGTTGTTCAGGATGATGTCGATCACATCGTCCGCGTCGCGGCCCTCGGCCTCGGCCTCGTAGGTGACGACGACCCGATGCCGCAGCACGTCGGGTGCGATGCTCTTGACGTCGTGTGGGCTGGCGTAGCTGCGTCCGGCGAGCAGGGCGTGCGCCTTGGCCAGGCGCACCAGATTCAGCGACGCCCGCACCGACGCGCCAAACTCGATGAGGTTGGTGAGATCCGGGATGCCCTCAGCGGCGGGATCGCGAGTCGCGTTCACGAGGTCCACGACATAGCGCTTGACCTTGTCGTCGACGAACACGCCGCGCACGACGTCGCGCGCCCGCAGTATCTCGTCGCTGCCGATCACGCGCGCGGCCGCGGGCTCTGCGCCGCTGCCGGCCATCCGATCGATGACGCGGACCTCGTCGTCGGGCGACAGGTAGCCGACCTTCAGCTTCATCATGAAGCGATCGAGCTGTGCCTCAGGCAGGGGATAGGTGCCCTCCTGTTCGACCGGGTTTTGGGTAGCCATGACCAGAAACGGACGGGGCAGCGGGAAGGTCTCGTCGCCGAGCGTGACCTGGCGTTCCTGCATGGCCTCGAGCAGCGCTGACTGTACCTTCGCGGGGGCCCGGTTGATCTCGTCCGCCAGCACCAGGTTGCCGAATACGGGGCCCTGGCGCGTCGAGAACGTGCCGTCCGCCGGATTGAAGATCTGCGTGCCGGTGACGTCGCCCGGCAGCATGTCCGGGGTGAACTGAATGCGCGAGAAGTTGCACTCGATCGCCTCCGCCAGGGTCGCGATGACCAGCGTCTTGGCGAGTCCCGGCACGCCCTCGACCAGTACGTGACCGTCGGCGAGCAGCGCGACCAGCAGGCGCTGCAGCAGGTCGTCCTGGCCAACCAGGACCTTGCCGACCTCGGCGCGGACGCCCTCGAAGGTCGACTGAATTTCGTTGATGTCGGTGGTGGACTCGGCTGACAAGTCGGACCTCCTGTCGGGTGCTCTGTGTTCGTTGTGAAACGCGTTTTGCTGCCGCATCCGGCGCTGTGCCGCGCTGCGCATAGCGCGCGTGCGTGCCGCCGGCTTTGTCAGTCGGCGCGCGGAAGGTTACGACCTCAGCCGGGTTTTTCAAGCCGTGCGCGAAGGCGGCACGCGGTCGCGACCACCGGGAATTCGATGCGCTTTAGCGACAAAAGTTCGCCGCTCTCAGTCTTCTCGGTCGACCATCGCCATGACGTCGTTGTCGGCCTCGCTCGAGGGAGCGGGTATCTCGCGAATGCGCTCCTCGACATCATCGTATTCCAACCGCAGCGCCCGACTCATGGTGGCGTGCATGGCGTAGGTGCAGGTGATGTAGGTCAACTCCAGAATCATCTCGTCGCTCAGGCCCGACTGCAGCGCGGCGAAGACGCCGTCCGGGACGCGCCCGCGTTCCAACACCAGCGCGTCGGTGTACGCAAGCACCGCACGCTCGAGCGCCGAGAAGCAGTCCGCCGTCGACCAGTGGGGGATCGCGTCGATCTGCGTCTCGCTCAGGCCCACCTCGCGGCACGACTTGCAGTGCTGGGAGAACACGAACTGCGAACCGACGACGTAGCCCGCGCGCGTCTGGCCCAGCTCCCGCAGCTTCGGGTCCAGCACGCGGGCGGGGTCGCGATAGAAACGAAAACCCTCGGTCGTGTGTACGAACGCGTCGGGCACCAGATTGAACACCGTCCACCAGTTGCCCGGGGTGCCGGTTGCCGTGCCGGGCTCCTGCACGGGGTCGCGGTCGCCGAACAGCATGTTGAAGATGGCGTTGGCGTACTCGTGGTTGGCCTCGCGGCCGGCCTGCTTCAGGCGGGGCATGGCGTTCTCCTCTGTGTCCGTGTAGTCGGTACGGCGTTCACGGGGCGGGCTAGAAGCTCGAGCTGCGCGGGACGTACGGTTCTTCCAGCGCCTCGCGCTCGGCTGTCGTCAGCTCGACGTCGAGCGCCGCGACGGCGTCCTCGATGTGCTGCAGCTTGCTGGCGCCGACGATCGGCGCGGTCACGACCGGATTGCCGAGCACCCATGCCAGAGCGATCTGGGCGCGAGGCACGTCGCGCGCGGCGGCGATTTCCGCGACCCGCTTGACGATGTCCTCGTCGCGATTGCGATCGAAGCGCGCCTTGATCAGCGGATCGGTTTCGGTGCGCGCGGTGGTGTCGTCCCAGTCGCGGGTCAACACGCCACGGGCGAGCGGGCTCCAGGGGATCACCCCGATGCCCTGATCCGCGCACAGCGGAAGCATCTCGCGCTCTTCCTCGCGCTGCAGCAGGCTGTACTGGTTTTGCATGGACACGAAGCGGTTCCAGCCGTTGATTTTCGCCGTGTACAGCGCCTTGCTGAATTCCCAGGCCCACATGGACGACGCGCCGACGTAGCGAATCTTGCCGGCGCTGATCGCGTCGTCGAAGGCGCGCAGCGTTTCCTCGATGGGCGTGCGTCGGTCGTAGCGGTGAATCTGGTAGAGGTCGATGTAGTCGGTCCCCAGGCGACGCAGGCTGTGCTCGATTTCGGTCATGATCGCCTTGCGCGACAGTCCCAGCGAATTTGGCTTAGTGCCGCGCATGGGAAAGTACACCTTGGTCGCGATGACGACCTCGTCCCGATCCGCCAGCTCGCGCAGGAGCTTGCCCGTGATCTCCTCCGAGGTGCCCCGCGAATAGGCGTTGGCCGTGTCGAAGAAGTTGATGCCGAGTTCCAGGGCGCGTTCCAGCAGCGGGCGAGTGTCCATCTCGTCGAGACTCCACTCGTGTGCCCCCGGCGTCTGCGCGCCGAAGTTCATGCAGCCGAGGCATATGCGTGAGACGTCGAGGCCGGTGTCGCCGAGTTTGGTGTAGTGCATGAGCGCATCCGTGGGCTGTTGAGAAGTTGGTGCCGGACCCGCGTGCCGATAGCGCTGGCGCGAGCCCCGACCATTCACCTTGCGCGATCGTCATCGTCTGCGCAACGATGCGCACTTTCAGGCAGAGAGACGCGATATGACGATCTTGAAGTGGTTGGTAGGCCTGCTGGTTGCCGTCGCCGTGCTGATCGCGCTGGTGTTCGGTGGGGCCCGTTTTGCAGATGGACCATTGGCGCTGGTACCGGGTGGCCCGCTGCAGTCCGGGGAATTGCGGGCGACGCCGGCTGACTGGAGCTTCGCGGCGGACGTCGAGGAGATCGAGTTCGAAAGCGGCGGCCGCTCGCGCACGGTGTGGATCGTGGCCGACGGTGGGGACGGATTCATTCCGGCGAGTGCGCTGTTCCCGCCGATGAAGACCTGGCACAAGGAGGCGCTGACCGAGCCCGCCGCCATGGTCCGCATCGACGGCGTGCGCTACCCCATCAACCTGCGACGCATCCAGCCGGATTCGCCGCGCTTCGGCGTCGTGCTGCAACGACTGCAGGCGAAGTACACGCTGCCACCGGGTTCCGAGGACGTCGACCCCGCGGAGGCCGTCTGGGTCTTCGCGCTCGACGCACGCGCGCTCTGACACGCGCGCATTGAATGGTCGATTGTGAACCTCAACGCGGGGGCGCTTGAGCGCGCGTCCCGCGACGCTGAACACTCGTCAGAGTGAAAAATTAGCATTACATTTTTTTAGCCATTCGTAAGTAAATTGCCAATATGATGGCCGTCTTGTCATTCGGACCTATCGGGGCGGTTTCATGGGGAGTCGATACTGGCCGATCGTTGGCGTTTGCGCGTTGGCTTTGGTCGGCGCCACACAGGCGCGCGCAGCGAATGTAACGCTGTATCAGGGTAGCTTCGATGCGCTGCCCGATTTTTCAACGCTGAGCGCCGACCAGTCGTTTGCCTCACCCGTGATATCGGCAGCGGTCACGGCTCAGGCCACCAACTTTGCGCTGGTGTTCGAGCAGTCGCTTAACGTCGATCGTGCGGGCACCTACGCGTTCACGCTGACCTCGGACGACGGCTCAAAGCTCTTCGTCGACGGCGCGCAGATCATCGACAACGACGGCCTGCAGGCGGCGACCACCGAGACGGGTACCGTCAACCTCGCGGCCGGTCAGCACAGCCTGCGCGTCGAGTATTTTCAGCAGGGTGGCGAGAAGTTTCTAAACCTGCTGGTGCAGGGGCCCGGCGATCCGCAGCCGCATCCGCTGCCCGCGGACGGCAACCTGGGCGCGAAGAACGGGTTCGACTACTTTGTCTATAACCTCGGGACCGCAAGCGTGCTGCCCGATTTCACGGGCCTCGTGCCGGTGGACGCGGGTGTTGCGTCTGACATAGGCACCGGCGTGACGGGACTCACCGAAGAATTCGGGCTCGTGTTCGCAGGCGACCTCAGCGTCAGCGATACCGGCAATTACCTGTTTGCGGTCACTTCCGACGACGGCTCATCGCTTGAGATCGGTGGCGACACCGTCGTCGACAACGACGGACTGCACGCCGCGGTTACGGTTACGGGCGTCGCGAACCTGGCACCCGGTGATTATCGCTTTCGCGTCGAGTTCTTCGAGAATCAGGGTCAGGAATCCCTAGACGTCGCGTATCAGAGCGAAGGCGGGCTGACGTTTGCGCCCTTGCCTGCAAGCGGTCCGCTAGAGTTCGTGGAGCCGCCGCCCGCATCGGAGGTCGGTCAATGGACGGCGCCGCTCGAATGGCCTGTCATTCCGTCTTCTGTCGCCAACCTGCCGGATGGTCGACTGCTCGGCTGGACGTCGGCCGAGCCCGACGCCTCGCCCAGTCTCCCGGAGTTCACGTTTTCGGTGGTTTACGATCCGCTGACGGACTCCTTTGAGCCGGTGAATCACAACGGCCACAACATGTTCTGTCCGGGCATCGCGCTGCTCGAGGATGGCACGGTGTTCGTTAATGGCGGCCAGGGCAACAACAACAATACTTCTAGCTACAGCCTGAATAGTGGCTGGCAAAATCTGCCCGACATGAACCAGGGCCGGTTCTATCCCACCAGCGTGTTGCTGCCGGACGAGTCGGTCTGGACCACGTTTGCCGCGGGCGCGGGCAACACGGCGGAGATCTGGGATCCGCTGAACAACAGTTGGACCATCACGCCAAATACGTCGCAGGCGATCCTGAATCAGGAGCAGAGTGCGGTAAACAACGGCGGTAATCCGAACGGCGCGGGCACGATGCAGTGGTACGCGCACTTGATGCTGACGCCGCAGGGCGACGTGCTGAGCGCAGGTCCGGCTCAAACGTGGCTGCGCTTCGATCCCCAGGGCGGTACCCAGAACCAAAATCTCGGTCAGCCTGCCGGTGATCGGGCGCGCGTGTTCGGCAACGTCGTCAACTACGGCGCCGGCCAGACCATGCTGATCGGCGGGCACGATCCGCGCGAGCAACAGCCGGCTGCCGCGGAAAACGTCTATCTGATCGACATGAACGGTCCGAGCCCAACGGTGACACAGGGGGCGCCGATGATTCAGGGCCGCGCGTTCAGCAACTCGGTGACGCTGCCGAACGGCGAGATTCTCGTGGTTGGCGGCAACACCAGTGGCAAGCTGTTCAGCGACGAAGGCACGATTCTCGCGAGCGAAATCTATGCGCCGGCATCCAACAGCTGGCGCACGGTGGCGCCGATCTCCATTCCGCGCAACTACCACTCGACGGCCATCCTGTTGCAGGACGGCCGCGTGTTCTCGGGCGGCGGCGGAGTCTGTGGCAACGGCTGTGCGGCCAACCATTCGGATTCGCAGATCTACTCTCCGGGCTATCTGTTCAACGCAGACGGTTCGGCCGCAAGTCGCCCGACCATTGCGAGCGCGCCCGATCAGGCCAACGTCGGTGCTGCACTCACGGTTGCCGCGAGTGCGGACACGGCTCAGTTCACGTTGGTGCGTCTCAGCGGCACGACTCACCATATCAACCCCGACCAGCGATTCCTGCCTCTGGCCAGCACAGCGCTGGGCGGCGGTCAGTTCGAGGTACAGCTCCCTTCTAACGTCAATGTCCTGCTGCAGGGTTACTACTGGCTGTTCGCCGTCAACGCAGATGGCACGCCTTCGATCGGTCGCAATCTCCAGATCGTCCGCGAAGAAGTCGATGAAGGTGGTGGCAACGGCGGTAACGATGCGGGCTATAAGTATTATCGGTTTACGCCCACAGCGCTGCGCGGGCCCACGCCGGATGGCGTGCAGCTCAGCGAGCTCTCCCTGTTCGATACGGCCGGCGCGCGTCTGCCAGACGGCCTCGCGTTCAACCCAGGTGGGAACAATCCTGCTGGCGAAGGTCCGCAACAGGTGCTAGACGGCGATACGGCGACCAAGTGGCTGGACTTCAACCAGGGGCCGCTGGTGATTGAATACAATGCGCCCACACTCGCGACCAGCTATCGGCTGACGACAGCGAATGACGCCGTAGCTCGCGACCCCGTGCAATGGCTATTCGAAGCCAGCAACGACGGCTTTAACTGGGTGACGCTCGACGCCCGCACCGACGCCGCCGAGCCGACGCCGACGAGTCGTCAGGTCGACGGCTCACTGTATCCGCTGGGCAACAACGCCGAAATCGAAGTGGATGTACTGGGTGGCGCGCTTACCGGGAGTTTCCAGGTGGTAAACGGCGCATATCTGGTCGTGCCTGACGGCGTAGGCGAGGAGTACACCTTTGCTGAATCGCTCGGTCGGGTCGATCTGACGGTCGACGTTGACGCGGCGGGCGATTACCTGATCGAGGGCTCCGTGTGGTCGCCGAACGGTACCTCGAACTCGTTCTACGTGCGCGTCGACGGTGCGCCTGCGACGCCCATACTGTGGGACACGCTGGTCGGCGGTAGCTTTCTGCCGCAGCTCGTACAGAATCGAGGGGCCGATGCGCCATTCAGCGTCGAACTCGACGCAGGCCAGCATATTCTGTCTCTATACCACCGCGAGGACGACACGCGGATCGAGTCGCTGCGCCTGATTCAGATCAGCGGCGATACCGCGCCGCTCGACAGCGACGGCGATGGCGTACCCGATTCCGAAGACGCGTTCCCGAACGATCCCACCGAGACGACGGATACCGACGGTGACGGCGTTGGTGATAACAGCGACGCGTTCCCAACGGATCCAACCGAGAGCGCCGACAGCGACGGTGACGGCGTTGGCGATAACGCGGATGCATTCCCCAACGATCCCGACCGGGCACTCGAACTCGCCGCGACACCGGCGCAGCCGAATCGCTCGACGACGCTGCTGCTCGAACCGGCCGCCGCTGGCGATCGCGTGTGGAGCGTCAATCCCGATAACGACAGCGTGACGGTGCTGAATGCCGCTGGTGGCAAGTTGGCCGAAATCGCAGTAGGCGATACCCCCTGGGCGCTCGCGCTCTCGCCTGACGGCGCCACGGTGCTGGTTTCGAACAAGGCCGACGCGACGCTGTCGCTGATCTCGACGGCGAGCCTCGCCGTCACGGCGACGGTTGAGCTGCCGGCCAACAGTGCGCCCCACGGCGTGGTGTATGCTGGCGACGGCGCCAGCTATTTCGTCGTCCTCGAAGGCGCGGCCAGCGTCGAAAAGCGTGTGGCGGCGACGAACGCGCTGACGTCGACCCTGGTCGTCGGCGGCACGCCGAGGCACCTGTCGGTCACGCCCGATGGCAGTGAGCTGCTGGTGAGTAACTTCATCACGCCGCCGCTGCCCGGCGAGGACGGCGCCAGCGTCGACACATCGGCCGGCGGCGGTCAGGTGTTCGTCGTCGATGCGGCCAGCATGACAATCACATCACTGATCACCATCGCCCACGACGATCGACCGATCAGCGATTCGCAGGGCAAGGGTCTACCGAACTATCTGGGTGCGGTAACGGCCAGCCACGGCGGCGGCTTTGCGATCTTGCCCTCTAAGAAGGACAACGTTGCGTCCGGCACGCTGCGCCAGGCCGTCGGCATGACCTTCGACCAGACCGTGCGTGCCCAGACCAGCCGCATCCTGCTCGATACGCTGACCGAGGACGCCGGCGCGGCGCTCGATCACGACAACGCGAGCGTCGCGACCTCGGTCGCGTTCACCGGCGACGATCGCTACCTGTTGGTGACGCTGGAGACCAGCCGCGAGCTGTTGATCTACGATTTCGATGAGAACTTCGAGATCGCGCGACTGGAAACCGAGCGTGCGCCGCAGAGCGTCGTCGTCAGCAGCGACGGTCAGACGGCTTACGTGCACAACTTCATGGACCGCAGCGTGTCGATCTTCGACCTGGCCGCGGCCATCGACGCGTCCCCGACGACGGAGCCGGCGCTGGGCGTGTCCTCGACCGTCGCGAACGAGTCGCTGGCACCGAACGTGCTGCTCGGCAAGCAGCACTTCTATGACGCGGGCGACGATCGCCTCGCACGCGATGGCTATATGTCGTGCGCGTCCTGTCACAAGGAAGGCAAGCACGACGGCCGCACCTGGGACTTCACCCTGTTCGGCGAAGGCGTGCGCAACACGCCGTCTCTGCTTGGTCGCGCCGGATTGGGTCACGGCCCCGTGCACTGGACGGGGAACTTCGACGAGTTGCAGGACTTTGAGGCGCAGATCCGCGAATTCGCCGGCGGCGATGGTCTGATGAGCGATGTCGACTTCTTCGCCGGCACGCGCAGCGAGCCGCTGGGCGATCCGAAGGCCGGCCTCAGCGCTGATCTCGACGCGCTGGCCGCGTATCTCACGTCGCTGACGGCGCCGGAGCTTGCGCCCGCGCAGGCGCAAGACGCGAGTGCGGCCGCCGAGCGCGGCGCACAGCGCTTCGACGATCTGGGCTGCGCGTCTTGCCACAGCGGCGACACCTTCACCGACTCCGGCGACGGTCCGCTGCACGACATCGGCACGCTCACGGCGGCCAGCGGGCAGCGACTGGGCGAGCAGCTGCTCGGCATCGACACGCCAACGCTGCTCGGCCTGTTCGCCTCCGCGCCCTATCTGCACGACGGTTCGGCGCCGACGATAGAGGCTGCGATCCAGGCGCACGCTGGAATCGCTTTTGCCGGTACAGACATCGCCGACCTGGTGGCACATCTGCTGCGGCTGCCGGTGGCTGAAGAGCCTGGCGAGGTCGAAGAGCTGCTAAGTGAACGCGTCATCAGCCGCTCTGGATCGCAGAAAGTCCGCGAGGCCGTGACTATTCCGTTGGACGCAATCCGCCTGACCGCGACCCTGACCGGCGGCACGGGCGACGCCGATCTCTACGTCGGCGACCGGTTCAAGCCGAAGGCCAACCGCTTCACCTGTGCGTCCACTGCGGCGGGCACCGAGGAAGTGTGCGTGCTGGATTCGGTGACGCCGATCGGGCCGTACAACATACTCGTAACCGTCGGCGCGAGCGCGTCGAGCTACGCCGACGTGACGCTGCGAGTGACGGCGACGGTGCCCGGTACGCCGGGGGTCAACCAGCCGCCCAGTGCGAGCTTCGTCACCAGCAGTGCGGGCCTGGACGCTACCTTCGATGCGTCCGCGTCCAGCGACAGCGATGGCACGATCGGCTCTGCAGACTGGTCGTTTGGCGACGGCGCGACGGGCACCGGCCTGGTCATCACGCACAGCTATCCGGCAGCCGGTACCTATACCGCGACCCTGACCGTGACGGACGACGACGGCGCGACGGCCACGGTCTCCCAGCAGGTCGAGGTGACCGAGCCCGGCGGACCCGTCGAGACGGTGCTGCTGGAGCTCGAAGACCAGAAGAAGAGCGCTGGCAAGAAACTGCGTAAGGCGGTGGTCGCGCCGGTTGGGGGCGGCACGCTTGTGTTCACGACCAGCGGTGGAAGCGGCGACGCGGATCTGTACGTGAGCGAAGGCGCGAAGCCGAAGCTGTTCGTCTTCGACTGCGCCGATACCGGATCGGGCAATCTGCACGAGTGCCGGATCGAGAATGCCGTCGGAGGTGCCACCTATAACCTGCTGGTCAACGCGACCGCCGCGTTCAAAGACGTGGATGTGCGGGTGGTCTACACGAGCGAATAGGTTGAGCCCGGTCCGCGCCAGGCGCGGGCCGGGTCAGGCCTCCTTTGAGTCTTGCTCGATCAAGCCGTCCAGCGTCTTCTCTTGCCCCAGCAAGCCCAATTGCTCATCGACGGCCGCGATGCGCTCTTTGATTCTGTTCCTCAAACCGCTGCGCATGCGTTGTCTAAGTGCAGTGGCCGCCGCGACACCGAACAGCGCGCAGCAGGCGAGCACACCGAACATGAATTGATAGCCGCGCACTCCCGGCTGGTTGTCCAGCACATAGCCCCAGAGCAGGTACGCGAATGAAGACGGCAGGTAAATCAGAAAAGCCGCAATCGCCAGAGCCGAGCCCGAAAAACGCTGCGGTAAGCCCATTTCTCCGTAGGGTGCGAAATACAAAGCACGCAAGAAAAAGAAGGCTAGCGACATCAGCGTGAGCGTGACCAGAGCGGTCCAGGTATCCCCGCGATCTGCGCTCAGCGTCACCATGGTGAGTGCCAGCAGCACCACGGCGGCCAAACCGGCACGGAGTGCACCCACCGCACCGCCAAAAAACCTGTTGGCCAGGAAGCCGGAGGGCAGGGCCATGCCAATCCTGCCGCCCGAAGTAGAGGCGATGCCGAAGAGAGCCACGGCCAGCGGGGCTAGCGCGTGTACCTCAGTGAGGTACGTGATGAAGAATGGCATGGCCGTGTACGCCAGGTAGACGGTAAAGCCAACCAATCCGGCGAGCCAGACTTCGGGCAGGCGGAGCACGGTTTTGATGCCAGCGTTCACCTCCCGGTTGGCAAGCCTGGCATTCGTCCCTGCCTTTAGCAGGGTGTCCTTTGGCAAATGGCGCCAAGCCAGGACGCCGAGGGTGATCATGATCAGCGCGTTGACTTTGAATGCGATTTCTAATCCCAGCACGCTATAGCCGAGCGCGGTGTACAGACCGATCGTCAGCAGATTCTGCAGCAGTTCGACGCCGCCGCGACCGCCCTCCAGCAGACCAAAGATCTTCCCCTGATTCTCATCGGCGGTTGTTTTGCGCACCGCAGCCAGCACTGCTGGCCAAAACGCACCCTCGCACCACAGCGAGAGCATGATGAACAAGAAACACAGGGTCAGGAAATCGGCCGTGGTGCCGAGAAAGAACGTGGTTAAGCCACCGAGAATCATGTTGATTGGGATAAGGGTGCGTGCCGAAAAACGATCCTGCACCCAGGCGAGAGCGACGTAGAACACGTTGTGTACCACGCCATATAGAGTCATCAGCAGACCGAACTGAGTTTTCGATATCTGCCATAGTTCCAGCATCTGCGGAAGCAGTACGCCCTTCATTGCGAGTACCGAGAAGGCGAACTGCGAGCACAGAACCAGCAGCACGAAATTCATCAACATCCTGCGTGATGAGAAGAGCGGTGCGCTGGGTGGGTTCGCGTCGGTCACCGGGCGATTATGGCGCACTCCTGCTGCGGAATGTTCCCTCTGGTGCCAGCGAGCGCATGCCTTAGGCTGCTGAGCATGGCGCGATGTCCCGCTTGGCAAGAATATAATGTATAACATTAGAAATGGCCTGCTCCCACAGTTTTTCTATGCAAACTGAAGTAAATCGCCAGCGCTCGAAGGTAGGCCAGAGGGTGGCCAAAGCGGTCGTCACGCTACCTGCTGTCTTGTTCGTCGTGATGGGGTTGCGCTGGCTGGTAGCGCCGGCTGATATCGCGGCGGAGCTTGGTTTTCCGCTGGCGCACGGCGTCGGTCGCAGCTCGCAGATCGGCGACTTCGCGGCGTTCTTTCTGACCGCCGGCATTTGCCTGTTGTTGGGGGTCGCCAGCGGCAAACGGGTCTGGTTGTATCCAGCGGCGTTGCTGCTGGGGCTAGCGGCTGCGGGTCGCATCCTGGCCTGGGCGGTGCACGATGCGGCGTTTGCGGGCGAGATGATTGTTTTCGAGTTCGGTGTGAGTATCTTGCTCTTTATAGTGTCTCGATGGCTCGAGCCCGCAACGCCAGGCAAAGAGCCCCAAAGTTGACGGTCGTCCGAGCGCTGTTCGCCGCTTGTTCGCTACTACTCGGCGTCGGCGCGTTCGCATATGCGGAGAATCAACGCCCAAACATCGTCTTTCTGCTGGCCGATGATTTGGGCTACACCGACATCGCGCCGTTCGGTGGTGAGGTCAGCACGCCGGCACTATCTGCCTTGGCCGAGCAGGGCATCCGCTTCGCCAACTACCACACCGCCGCCAACTGTGCACCGGCGCGCGCAATGCTGCTGACCGGTGTGAACAACCACCTGGCGGGTGTACCCAATATTCCGGAAATGCTGGCCCCAGAGCAGCGTCGCCATACCAACTACCAGGGCGTGCTGGGTTCTAACGTGGTCACCGTTGCGACCTTGCTCGAAGTTTCGGGCTACCACACCTACATGGCGGGCAAGTGGCATCTGGGATCAACGCCCGACAAACTGCCAATCCGACGTGGTTTTGAACGCACGGTCGCGCTGATGGATTCCGGCGCCGATAATTGGGAACAGCGACCCTATTTGCCGATCTACGAGGCCGCAAACTGGTTTGCCGACGGCGAGCGTCTTACGCTGCCTGACGATTTCTATTCATCACGTTTCCTGATCGACAAGACCATCGAATTCATCGATAGCAACCTGGCCGATCGAAAACCCTTTTTCGCCTACGTGCCGTTCCAGGCCGTGCACATTCCGGTGCAAGCGCCGCAGAAATTCATCGACCGCTACGCAGAGACCTACGACGATGGCTGGGATGTGCTACGTGAACGTCGGCGTCAGCGCGCGATAGAAATAGGGCTTGTGCCTGAAGGCGCTCAGGCCGTGCGCATGGCGCGCACGCTCGACTGGGACGCCTTGACCGCGGAACGCAAGCGTTATGAAGCCAAGCGCATGGCCGTTTACGCGGGCATGATCGAGGCGATGGATTTTCATATCGGTCGCCTAGTTGCTTATCTGGAAGCTAAAGGCGTTTATGAAAACACGGTTTTCCTGTTTACCTCTGACAACGGCGCCGAGGCGAGCGGGCCGGATGACGCCGATACATTCGCTACGCGCAGAACTGCCGGCTCGCTTGGCTATCACACGGACTACGAGCGGCTGGGTTTGAAAGGCAGTTACAACAGCATCAGTCCCAGTTTTGCCAGTGCGGCCGCCAGTCCGCTCGCTTACTACAAGTTCCACACCGGGGAAGGTGGGATGCGAGTGCCGCTGATAGTCTCGGGTGCGCAATCAACCGCGCAGGCTGGACGCCTCAGCCACGCCTTTAGCTGGGCGACCGATATTGCGCCGACTATTTTGTCGATCGCTGGCGTGGAGCCGCCTGGGGCGCGCTACGCCGGTCGGCCGGTCTTACCCATGAGTGGTAAGGATTTGTCGCGACTGCTGCGAGGCGAAGCCGACCGTGTCTATGATGAAAAGGATGGCGTTGGCTATGAACTGACTGGCCACGCCGCATTTTTCCTGGGCGACTACAAGCTCGTGCGCATCGAGCCGCCTGCCGGGGATGGGGCGTGGCGGCTATACAACATCGCGTCAGATCCGGGTGAGGTATCCGATCTGGCTGCAACGGAACCGGAACGATTTCGGCGCCTGCTGGCAGGCTACGAACAGTTCGCACAAGACAATCGCGTGATGCCCCTGCCAGCGGGCTACACCCAATCGGGTCAGCTACTTTCCAATTTTCTGGCCGAACGGCTGCGTGTCGGCGTTGTGGTGTTTTTCCTGACCGTACTGGTGTTGCTACCGTTTTTCGTAGCGTATCGACTGCAGCGACCGGCCGATTGAGCCGTTTGCTCGCCTGACAGTTACCGCGCGTTTGTTCGCTGCGCCGGCGAACGGGCGAAGACGCTCGTCGCGCGCTTGGTACGGATGTCCGGAATCCGCCTAGATCCGAAGTCTCGTCCGCGCCCTCTGCCTCTAGTTGTTCCACAGGATGGTTTCATATTCACCTTCCGGCAGCTTGTCGATCGTATAGTCGATGGCGATCGGCGTTTCCACCAGGGCCGGCCATAGGGGATCGACCATCTGTTCGTCGAGGCCGTAGAGCACGGCTTTCATCTCGGCCATGCGCTCGGGGTGGGAGTCGCTCAGATTGTTCTGCTCGGTCGGATCGACGTTCAGGTTGAACAGCCAGGCCTTACCGTTCTGTTCCTGTAGCTGCAGCTTCCAGCCGTCAAGCTGGGCCACCTTGTAACCACCAGAGCGCCAGAACAGCGGTCGGCGCAGCGGCCTTGGATCGCCGACCGCGTAGTCCAGCACATCCACGCCATCGATGATGCGGTCGGCCGGCTGCGGCACACCAGCGGCGGCCAGGGCGGTTGTGAAGATATCGACGTGGGCGACTGCGGAATCGTATTGGCTTGCTGCCGGGATGCGCTTGGGCCAGCGCATGAAGTAGGGTGTGTGAATGCCGCCCTCAAAGAAGCTGATCTTCCAACCGCGATAGGGCTTGTTCAGGTCGGGCAGGCCCACATAGCCCGCCCCGCCGTTGTCGCTGGTGAAGATGACGATGGTGTTGTCAGCAACGCCGTTGGCATCCAACGCTTTTAGAACCAGGCCGATCCCACGATCTAGTCCACGTAGCATGCCAGCGTAGGTACGCTCGGTATGATCGGCGATGTGGTCAAGTGCCTCGTAGTCTGCTTTCTCCGACTGCAGCGGCGTATGCGGAGCGTTGTATGCCAGGTACAGGAAGAACGGTCGGTTGCGATTGGCCTCGATCACCTTGACGGCATGGCGACTGAAGTAGTCGGTCATGTGGGTGTCCGGCCTGAAGCGCGCGCCGTTGTTGTGCTGCACCGCGTAGCTCAGGTTCGGCCAAAGGAAGCGATCAATCGGATCGAAGTCCTGTTTAGAGTTGACGGCGTTTGGATCGTCTTCCGGCAGAAACAGGGCGGCACCGGGTAAGAAACCCAGAAACTCATCGAAGCCCTGGTCCAGCGGCCGATAACCCTCCGCTTCGCCCAAGTGCCACTTGCCCAACGCCACAGAGTGGTATCCGCGCGCGTGCAGCAGTTCTGGCAGGGTCAGCTCGTCGCCGGGCAGGCCGAGCGTTTCGCTGGGCGGATAGTCGTCCGCGTTTTCTGCAATAAAGCCATCCCCAGCGGTCAACGCTGCGAACTCGGGCCGGGCGGGCGTGAATTCGAACCCGGACCGGGTCGCGAACCGTCCCGTGAGTAAGGCCGCGCGAGACGGTGCACAGGTGCCGTTGCCTGCGTAGCCGTTGGAGAAATGAATGCCTTGGGCTGCGATTGCATCGATATTCGGCGTGGGCACGGTGCCGTCCGCGATGCCGCCACCGTAGAAGCTAATGTCGTTAAATCCCAGGTCGTCTGCCACGATCAGCACGATGTTGGGTGGTCGTTGTTCGCCCGAATCCTCCGCTGGCCCGGATTGCCAGGTGATCTCCTGAAACTCGCCTATTGGGTTCGTGATGCGCGAGACAAAGCCAGGCAGGTAGTACCAGTATTGCGAAAACAGCCAGCCGCAGGCTGCGATCAGCACTGCGGCGACGATGAGGATCTTCTTCATGGTGTTTTGTTAGATCTTCCGAGGCACCAGGGACGGGCTCAGGTGGACGCAATGAGATCGACGATCACCCGAGCTACCTGTTCCGGAGCGTTTTCCTGCACGAAATGGCCGCCGCCCTTGATCGTGGTGTGGGGCAGGCCGGTGGTGCCGGGGACCTTTTCTTTGAACTGGGCCTCGCCGCCGCGAGTGACCGGGTCGTTGTCTGCAAATGCACACAGGAACGGTTTGTCGAAAGACTCGAAAAACTCCCACGCCAGGCGCTGTGCATCGAGCGATGGCGAGGTGGGCAGTGTCGGTACCTGGCTGGGCATGGCTCGCGGTCCCATCTTGAAACTCGCGTCTGGAAAGGGCGCATCGTACGCACGTGCCAGCGGTGTCGGCAGGGGTGAGTTTATGCCCAGTTTGTACAGCAGAAACTTGATCGCCCGTACGGGCATTGAGGGCGGTTGCAGCGTCATCGACATCACGAATCCGATTGGCAGATCTTCGGTTTCCCAACACCATTTCTGCCAGTATGCGAACTTCTGTGCCGGGTGGCCGTCGCTGCCCATGCCGCTTAGCGCGCTTTGCATCTCCATCAGCGTCGGGGTGGGTTGGTTGGCGCGAAAATCCTCGACGGCTTCCACTACTGCGTCCGGCACGTCCGGGTTGTATGGCAAACCAGTGTTGGAGATCACGACGCGATCGAAGCGCTCTGGGTGATTGACGACCAGGCGCAGGCCCACCAGGCCCCCCCAGTCCTGGCCAAAGAACGTGATGCCCGAGAAATCGTTCGCGGCCAGCCACGCGCCCATCCAGTCGACCTGACGTTCGTAGCTGTAATCCTCCCGCGCCGCCGGCTTGTCAGATTTGCCGTAACCCACCAAGTCCGGGGCGATGACGCGCATGCCCGCTGCGGTCAGATGGGGGATGACCTTGCGGTACAGATAGCTCCACACGGGCTGGCCGTGCATGCACAGTACCAGCGGGCCATCGGCGGGGCCCTCATCCAGGTGGTGGATGCGCAAATCGCTGCCGTCTGCGGTTTGAATGGTGGTGTAGTGAGGGGCGAATCGATAGTCAGCCAGTCCTTCGAAACGCTCGTCGGGGGTTCGCAGGATCTTCATGGGTCGCGCTCGTCATCGGGTGGGTTGCCGCATTTAATAATGATACACATTAAATGTCACGCGCTGAGCGGAACCTCATGAGCCTTCAGGACCGTTGCTTTACGGCTTGTGTTTCGGGGGATACGGGCGCGCTGAACATTCCGACCAGCGCGTCAACCAGGCTGTGCAGGAATAGCTCGGATTGTTGGCCGCGAAAGGCGCTTTTCTGTCTGGCCTGGTGATACATGGAGGCGGAACACAGCATGATGGCTGCCTCCATGCGGCGTCGGTAGTCGGCTTCGTCCAGGTGGGGCAGGACCTTGCGCAGCAGTATTCCAGTCTGCTGGCCGCTCGCGCCGCCGCCGCCTTTGGTAAACGCGACCTCTAACGGGGACGCATCGGACATCGCAAGCTCGTGTCCAAAGGCTTTGACGTAGCGGCGAAAAGCGACGTTTGCCTTTGCCAGCGCAAACGTGGGTTCCACCATTAGCATGCAGATCTGCCGCAAGGACGGCTCGGAGGAAGCCCTAAGCGTGGCCGCCAGGCTTGCCGCTCGTTCCGCCTGGACCTGTTCTGATCTCTGGGTGTGAATGGCATCCAGTAGACCGCTCAGGTTCTTGAAGTGGTATTGCAGGGCTGATTCGTTCTTCTGGCCCGCCACGGCGATGATTCGCTTGATCGACAGGTTTTCCATACCCCCTTGGGCGACCAGCTCTTCCGCGGCGCGCATGAGGGCGTCTTTGGTTGCTTCGCTGCGCGCACGGCGGTTGTCGGGGGGTGGCTTGGCGGCCGTTGATTGCATCTGTGCCTTGTGGTGTCTCGATGATTTGGAGTGGTGCGGAAGTCTACCCCACAGCGGATTGAGCGCGCTCGTCATACTGATCATGAACGCTCGATACATTTTGGGCTGTGAGGCGCAAGTTCAAAGAGGTGGATGTGCGCGTGGTCCGCACGAGCGAAACGGTTGGTCCGGGCCCGCGCGATGCCCGGGCTCGGTCAGCATGTCGAGAAACGCGACGAGCGCGGCGCGTTCGTCCGCATTGAGTCCAAGCGGACGCAGCTCGTGCTGACCGTTGTCGATCGGCGGATTCACGTAGTGGTCGATCACGGCGGCGAGCGTCGGGTAGCGGCCGTCGTGAAAGTACGGCGCGGTCTTCGAGAGGTTGCGCAGGCTCGGCGTTTTGAAGCGGCCGGCGAAGTCGTCGTGGCCACCGGTTTCCAGGTGACGCAGGGCTACGCAGTCGGCATCGCTCGCCGCATCGCTGTAGGGGCCCAGGCAGTTGAACTCGTCCTGCAGCGCGGCCTGGATGCCGATGATGCGACCGAGGTCGAGTTCCGCGCCGACGAAGCGGCCGCTGCCCACGCTGTGGAACGCGCCGTTGGTCAGCAGTGGTCCGTTGTGGCACTGCAGACACTGCGTGCGCTCGGGATCGATGAATAGCGAGATGCCGAGTCGCTCTGAGGGGTCGATGGCCAGCGGCGCGCGCCGCCGCAGGGAGGCGACGTAGGCATCGAAGCGCGTGGGTTTTGGCGCCAGCGTACGCTCGAACGCCGCGATCGCCTTGCCGGCGTTGGCGAACAGCCGATTGATCTCACGCCTCGCGCCCTGCGGCAGGTCGTGCCAGGCCGCGCTGTCCGCCGCGCTGCCGAGTGGAGCAGCCGTGTAGGCGCGCGGCGGCAGTGTGAAGCTTGGCGGCGGCGCGCCGAATGCCGCCGCATACAGCTCGCGATAGCGTGGGGAGCCGAGGTCGGCGGCGAGCTGCACTCGGCTACCGGCCATCTCGTTCTCAGCCTCGATCGGCAGCAGCGCCTGTGCCCACAGGGAATCTCGGCGACCATCCCAATACTGCCAGTACGACCAGGCGGCGCCCACGATACTCGGAGTGTTGCGATTGCTGGGCGCGCCTGCCGGGGACGCGGCCCTTGGCAGTCCGTCGGTGAAGGCGAGGGCCGGCACATGACAGCTCGCGCAGGCGCGTTCGGCGCCGGCGATGCAAGGATCGAAAAACAGCACTTCACCCAGCCGCGCGGCCGCTGCGCTGTCGGCGACGCGATTGCCCGGACTCGGGCGGATTGGCGGCAGGGCGGTAATCGCGAGCGATTCGATCTGGGCAAGCTGACCCGGCGACCAGCCGTCAACGAACGCGGGCGCGCCCTCGCAGCCGATCAACACCAGCGGCGCGATCAATGCGGCTATTTGTCCGCGCTTCATGGCTGCAGAAGTATCGAGAATGTGGCGCGATCGGGGTGGACGCCGTTGCTGAACGCGGCGACGAGTCGCCACTCTCCGCTCATGTTGAACAGCATGCCCGTGATCTCGAAGCGCCCGTCACCCAGCGAGCGAGCCTGTGGACGCGACGGCAGGCCGTGGCCGTGCGCATCCATGCCGCCGTCGATGGTTAACGCGGATACCGGCGCTGCCGTGTCGACCGGGATGATCTCCGCGATCCAGTGGTGGTAGCGACGTAGTGGCACGGAATCTTCGGCGGGCCGCAGCGTGACGCGATAGCTGCCGCTCGCGGAAGTGGCCGACCAGCAGGGCTGTGGGGCGCAGGTGGCTGTAACAGTGTCGCAGCCGGACAGCGCACAGAGCACGATGCACGCGAGCGAAAACCGTGCGAGCCGGGCTTGGAGTGGTGTCGCTGTAGCGCGTGCGTGTTGGTGCATCGCCAGAGTCTAACGACCCGGTGCTGTGCGCGAAATACACCGTGGTCGAAGCGACTCTTACTCTGGTGAATCGGACTCAGCGCTCATCAAGAGGCCTGGTCGCTTCATTGGCTATAATCGCGGTTTTGTCAGGGTGTGCAGGCTATGGAGAACTTTGCGGGCAAGGTTGCTGTGATCACGGGCGCGGCTAGTGGAATCGGACGCGCGCTCACCGAGAAGTGCCTCGCAGAGGGAATGCACGTGGTCATGGCTGACATCGAAGAGTCAGCGCTTGAAAACGCAGCGGCTGAACTGCTGGCGACCACTAATTGTCAGGTTCTGCCGATCGTGACCAATGTCGCGATTGAGGCGCAGCTACGCCACGTGCTCGATGAGGCGGTGGGTGCTCTTGGCGGCGTGCACCTGCTGTTCAACAACGCCGGTGTCGGCGGCGGGGGCAACGCCTGGACGGCGACGCAGAACGATTGGGACTGGGTGCTTGGCGTCAATCTTTGGAGCGTAATCTACGGGCTGCGTGTGTTCGTGCCGCAAATGCTGTCTCAGAACGAACCCTGTCACATCGTCAACACGGCATCCGTCGCCGGCCTGCTCGGCGGCACCACCAACGCGCTCTATTCGGTCACCAAGCACGGCGTCGTGGCTCTGACGGAGAATCTGTCGGTTGATCTGAATGCTGAAGGCGCACAGATTGGATGTTCGGTGTTGTGCCCTGGGTTCGTGAACACCAACATATTCGACAGCGGTCGCAACCGGCCGGCTGCGCTCGCGAACGATGAAGCGCCACCGGCGCCGACGCCTGAAGACGAACAGCGTATGGCTATGTTCCGGGAAATTCTTCGCCGGGGCATGCAGCCGGCCGAGATCGCGGACATTGTCTTCGATTCGATTCGTGCCAACCGGCTGTACATGCTCACCCACGACCATTTCGACGAGATGATCCGCACGCGCGCTGACAACATCGTCAGCGGTACGAACCCGGTCATGGGGGAGGCCGCTCTGGCTGGCCTTGCTCGGTTAGACGACTAGCCAGTCGGCCGCGATTCGTCGTCTCGAAAACCTGCCTCTTCTCCTGTCGTCAGGGCTACGCTAGTGTTTGGCGAAACCGAATGAAGAGTTGACAGAAATGCGGCTTCACCTATCCACCTGGCAGGAAGTAGAGACCTATCTGCAGACCAGTAAAGCGATTCTTATTCCTATCGGCTCGACCGAGCAGCATGGCCCAACGGGCTTGATTGGCACTGATGCCTTATGTCCGGAGATCATCGGTGGTCTGGCAGCCGACGAAAGGGGGTTGCTGATGGCGCCGACCTTCAACATCGGCGTGGCGCAGCATCACATGGAATTCGCCGGTTCCATGACGCTGCGCCCGTCGACTTTCATTGCCAACATGGTTGATTGGGTAGATTCCCTTGCAAAGCATGGCTTTACCCACTTCTACTGGCTGAACGGACACGGCGGAAACGTGGCTACCATCAACGCGGGATTCGCTGAGATCTATGCAAGTCGGTCGCTTAGCTCTGGTAGCGATGTGCCATCAGTGAAATGCAGGTTACGTAACTGGTGGGATGGCAAAGAGACCTTCGCCAAGTGCAAGTCGTTGTATGGAAAGGCGCACGGCGCCCATGCTACTCCGTCCGAGGTTGCCGTTACCCAGTACGCGTATCCCGACCACATCAAGACTTCACCGTTGTCTCCTGAAATCGCCCCTAGCGGCGGTTTCACCGACGCGTCGGACTATCGTCAGCGATTTCCAGACGGGCGAATCGGGTCGAACCCGGGATTGGCGACACCAGAAGACGGTCAGGTGCTCGCGAAACTCTCGGCGAGAGAAGTGATGCAGGACTTTGAGCGATTCGCCGCGGGGGCGTGATGGTCGAGCGTACCGGTATCGACTGCCGAAGATGACTTGCTAGTAATACAAACGCAGCGGAAGGGCGAGTGAGGCTATGCACGGCGGTAACAACGAACTACATACAGAAGGCACGAAATTGTTGGAGGGGCGGGTCGTTCTTGTCGTTGGCGGGGGTCAAACGCCGGGAGAGACTATTGGCAACGGCCGTGCCAGTTCCGTCATTTATGCGCGAGAGGGCGCTCGTGTCGTTGTTGCCGATCGAAGCGAAGCGTCTGCCGAAGAAACCGTTCGACTGATCGAGACAGAAGGGGGCGCTGCGCTCGCCGTTCGGGCGGACGTTGAATCGGAATCAGACATCCAATCGATGGTGGAGTCGGCCGTTGCGCGCTTCGGGCGTATCGATGTTTTGCACAATAACGTCGGCGTGAGTCTGGCTGCTGGTGATGCCTCGATAACAAAGATTGAGGCTGAGGCTTTCGATCGCCTCACCAACCTCAATCTTCGCAGCATGGTGTTAACCTGCAAGCACGTACTGCCGTTGATGCGCGATGCAGGTCGTGGGGTCGTTACGAACATTTCATCCATGGCTGCGCATCTTGCCTATCCTTATGTCGGCTACAAGACGACAAAAGCCGCCGTCGTCGCGCTCACTGAGCAGTTGGCAGCGAGTAACGCGCGCTTTGGCATTCGAGCCAACGCGATTCTGCCTGGTCTGATGAACACGCCGATGGCGATTGAATCCAGAGTCACGGCCGAAAAGTCTAGGGCTGAGGTCGTTGCAGAGCGCAACAGACAAGTGCCGCTCGGTGGCAAAATGGGTACCGGTTGGGACGTGGCTTACGCGGCCGCGTTTCTTGCCTCAGATCGCGCCGGATTCATCACGGGCGTGTCGCTGCCGGTTGATGGCGGTGCCGGCGTCGTCTGAACAGTGCCGACGAGATTCGAAGCGGAAACCCTCTCTGGCGCTGGCGCGACCAGAGTGCTTTTGTCGAGCTTAGCCAATGAGCCGCTCGATCAGCCAGAAGCTGCCCGTTGTCCCGATAAAGTAGGTGGCCGCCTTCAGGGCGGGCGCTTCGATCGCGGTGCCGGCTCGCGCCAGCCATCTCAACAGGGCGAGTGTGATGGCCACGATCAGTAGCTGACCTGCTTCGACGCCGACGTTGAAGGAAAACAGCGCGACCGCAAGCTGTGTTTGCGGCAGGCCGATGTCTGCGAGCGTTCCAGCGAACCCGAAACCGTGCACCAGTCCGAAGCCGAAGGCAGCCGCCCAGGGAAATCTCTGTGTCAGCGTTCGCCTCTCGGGTTGCCGTAGCACGATCGCGACCTCAACCGCTAGAAATACGATCGACAAAGCGACCAGAGCTTCTACCGGGCGAGACGGAATTCCGGTGTAACCAAGGATCGTGGCTACCAGAGTTATCGAGTGGGCGATGGTGAAGGCCGTCGCCGCTTTGACGACCGGCCAAGACCCGCGCACCAGCAGCACGAGAGCGATAACGAATAGCAGATGATCCCAGCCGAAGACGATGTGCTCTGCGCCGATAACGAAATAATCGGCGAGCACGGCCAGCGGTTCTGGTGTGTGGGGAATGTTCGCTACCGGTTCGTCGGCGGTTAAGCGGAAGCTGTGCACCGGGGCATTCATCGGTACAAAGCGCGCTATCGCATCCGATTTACCCAGCAGTTCACTTAAGCCGAACTGCTCGCCCGCGAGCGAGCCTGTGCAGGTAAGAGCCGCGCGCCCCATCAAGGCTGCGGCCTGCAACCGCTGCACGGATTCGCCGCGCATTGTGCAACTCTTTGGAATCACGGGCTGGAGGCGCTTGGTCAGCAGCGTGGCGCTGCCTACGGCCAGCGTGACTTTCCAATCGAGCAGATAGTCGCCGTGCTCTACCTCGCGTAATTCGACGACCGAGGGGCGCAGTTCGTGCGCCCATAGTGGTGCGAACGCACTCAGGGCTAGAAGGCTGAGCAGCAGCCGTGAAGCGTGCATTATCTGTCGATGTCGATGCGATATGCGCCAGCAAGCGTCTCGTAAGCGCGCTGCTTCCTGCGCTTGATCTGGTCACTGCGCCAGTCATTGGCGAGAACGGGCCGCAAGCGTTCGAAATCCGGTACCTGGGTTTCTCGCTTACTCAAGATCACCAGATGCCAGCCGAAACCTGAGCGCAATGGCCCCTGCCAGCTTGTCTCTGGATTCAGATTGTCGAGTGCCTGCGCGAACTGCTCGCCGAAGCGCGCCTCGATGTCGCGCACCGTGGCATCCGTCATGCGAGCTGGCAGGCTGGTAGGCTTTCCGGACGGTGCAGTGTTCTGCAGCGCTTCGCGCGCGGCGGTCTCGGACCGGAACAGCAGTTGACTGAAGCTCAGGCTCGAAAACAGGCCGTTTTCACCGGAGTAGCGCTCAGTATTCTCCGCGAGAAACGCTTGCAGTATCGCGTCCGTTGGTTTGGCTGTTTCAGCCGCCAGACTTGCGGACAAGTCCATCTTAGACACGAGACGCCTGCGGACGATCGCGTCACTTACATCCAGCCCAAGCCGCAGCGCCTCGCGATAGAGCACCTCTTCACGGACGAAGGCGTCTATCGCCCGATCCAACTCAGCGTCGGTTGGTGAACGACCCATCGAGAGCGCAAAGCTCTCAGCGATCTTCTCCCGCTCGCTGGCACCGACTTTGATGACTCGCGAGGAAGGATCAGGTGGTGTGCCGCCCCAGGTGAGCGCCACATATACGATCGCGCCGAGAGTGACGAAGTGAACCAGCGGCTCGCGTGTCCAGTTTGGAAGAGTCACGAGTCTCTCTTGTTGTGTCGACGTCCTAGAAGTTCGTTGCCGGGGTTAGGTGCTGGATTTGAGCCAGATCGGTGACGTGTAAGCGCGTTCCTGGGCGATCGCGTCGGCCATGGCGTCCTCGGTCAGCGTGACCCCGAATCGCACCGCGTCGTACAAGGTCCAGCGAGGCGTCGGGATCTCCAAGACTCGCACGTAGTAGAACGGGCGCTGACCCGCGCGATAGTCTGGATCGGTCCACACCGTGCGAAGCTCTGCCGCCCCGATGGAGTTGGTGTACGTCGCGTTGTCGCGGTCTACCGTGTCCCCCACAGGCGGGAGCTTTCCGTCCACTATGGCGCGCACCTGCGTGTCACTCCACGCGACATCGTAAACGCGCTCTTGCATCGAGCCGGACGCGTCGAGCCAGCCCTTGATGACTTGCACTCGATCGAGGTTCGCGCCGTCGGCGTCCTTCAAGGCGCTGATCACGAAGCTTGGTGGGCGGCCCTCATCGGCGAGTTCGCCACCCATCGGAACACCCTGCGAATAGCCATCTCGCACCCAGTCGCCGTTCCAGATATCTGCGCTGAAATCGAAACCGCCGAAGACGCGTACGGTCATACGCGGCCCGGTTGTGGCGTAGACCTCGCGCCGGGCGAAAGCGTCGAAGATTTCTGCTCTAGTGTTGCCGCGGGCCCATGCGGCGGCGTAGCCGCCTGCCAGGTAGTGCCAGCCGAAGCGTCCCTCCCTAGTGCCCAGGTTCTGCGCGACTATCGAACGGTCGGTGTAGGCTTGTTCGTTGCCCGTGTGTTTGCCCCAAAAGTTGTCTTCGTCTCCGGTGGCGAGCGACGTGTGGCTGTCTGTGGATCCGATCATGCCGAAGGCGTAAGGGTTGACGTCGAGCTGTGATTCCAGCGTTAACCCGCGTAGCAGCGCAGAGCGCGCATAGGAGCCGGCATACATCGAGGGCTCGGTCTGTTCGCTGAGTGAGAGATTGCCAAAGTCCCAACCGGTGACGCCGAATCCCGCCATCTCGTCATTGGGTGACAGGAACGGATGGGTCTCGCTGTCGCCTTTGATCTGGGTGGCCTCGATGACGGGTTCAGCCCACGCGCGCAGCGCGGCGTACTCCGGGGTCATGGGCGAACCATCCTCCATGGTCATCTGGAACATCAAGCCGTTGGACAGGTTGGCGTTGTGGGGGATGGCCAGCACCCTGCCGCCGGTGTCTGCCTCGTAGCCCTTCATGTACTCCCACAGCTGTGGCGCCGTGGTGTTCAAGCCCGGAAACGGCATGGTTTGGCGAGTCTTGCCACTGCCGTCGCGAAACATCACGACCCGGTGCAAGTTGTTGCCGTTTGGCATCGCTGTCCATTCGTAGCCAGCGATCGCAGAGAATACGCCTGGCTGATTGTAGCGATCGAGGGTGCTCAGTTGCGTGTTCCAGATGTCCTTGGTGTTATCCGCGGCAGCTGCGGCATCAGCCATCGCCTCGGGTACATTCCCCTCTGCTGCCGCAGTGACCAATTCGCCGATGGCGCGCGTCGATTGCTGCGGGCTCTCGTGCATCATGTCGTACCAGCGCAGCACGGTGTCATCCCCGATGATCCAGTTCACGTACCAGCGCGGGGCATCGTACAGTCGGCGGGTCGCCCCCAGCGCGTCTGAATGATCAGCGATCACGAGGAAATCAAGAGGACGCGCTAACTGGGTTTCCGCACCGGTTGTGGCGGTGACTGCTTCGCCACGCGCGAAGCGAAGCGCTTCCTCGGGACCCAATCTCGTCCCGAAACCGAACGCGTCGACCGAATTATCAGTGTGCAGGTGGGTATCGCCCCAGTAGGGACGATCGGGGAACTCGGCAAGTTCGATCGTGCCCTCGCCGTTGCCGGACTGCGCATTATCGACCGGTTCCTCGTTGCCGCTGCACGCCGTCGTTGTGAACACGATCAGGCTAGCCGCCGCCAGCGCAGGCCAAGCTTTGCGCATGGTGCCCCCTTTATCCCAGATCGGCTCAGAATGTGCGTTGAGAGGCATGGCCGTCAAGCGCGTGGGGGACCTTGAATGCGCCGTTCGACTACGTTGGCGGGGTCAATGAAGGGATGTGTCCGAAACGGCTAAGCAGAACCTAGCGGCGTGGTCCACGGAGAGTGTGAGGCGTGTTACCGACAAGCGATCGGACGCAGAGCGTGAAGGCGAACGCTTGTGTTACTTCGATGCTGCAATCCTATACAGCTCACGCGTTGTCTCTCCGGTAACGTACAGACTTCCGTCGGCAGCCATCGCAATGCCATTGAACACCTGAGACGGCGGAGCCGCTGCAGCGGCGGGAGAACCGGCCGGAAACTCCGCCAATACGGTGCGATCACCGTTAGATGCGATCTCAACGACACGCGACGCGGCTGACTCAACGACAATGATGGCGCCGTCTGCGATCAAAAACCCTTCAGGTGCATCCAGCCCGCTTGCCAGCATCTGTGGTTCTGACAGTGCAAGGCCTTCGCTCGCGATCTTCCATATGCGTCCCGTTGCGCGATCGCTGACGTAGAGTTCGCCAGACACCGACACAAGCCCCGTTGGCGCCTCGAGTTCGGATGCCAGCAGGATGGGCTCCCCGGTTCCGTAGAGAGTCACGCTGCCGGTCGCGTGCTCAGCAATCGCTACGCCACCGCCAAATCGTACCGCTGCAACGGGCACTGCCAGATCGGAAAACTCGGCAACTCGCGACCGATTCGTGGGGTCCCAAACCCTGACGTCGTTGTCGAACCACGACACCAGGATCAAATTCTCACCGTCGGCGGCGAGGTTTATGGCGCCACCCATCTCGCCTACACCAACGACATTGCGCTGCGTGGCCACCGCTGCGCCGGTGTGGCGATCAAAACCGCGAATCGCATGGATGTCGGCAACCCAAACGGTGTCGCCAATAACGGCCACACCGCCGGGATGCGCCATGCCCCCTGGCTGAAGCGTGGTGAGCGATCCGTCCGCATTGACTCGCTTTACGAAACCGTCCACGAAGCTGGAGACAAAGAGTCGGTCGTCCGCGTCGAAGTGAAAGTTGTCCAGGCCTGGCTCGAGCGTCGCGACCACAGTCTTCGCGTCGTTCGTCACCCGCACTACGGTGCCGGCGCCGGTGTCCAGCACGTGCAAAACACCCTGGCTGTCAAACTTGACGGCCGCTGGAGTCACGAAATCGCTCGCTTCGACCCGGCGTTCGCCCGTATCGACATTGAAACTAACCACCTCGCCCACGAACCAGCGCGGGCCGTACAGCCGATTGTCGGGGCCCCAATCCATCCCGTTTAGGCCGCAGCCCGGTCCGAGGTCGTCTGCGACTATTCGTGGCTGAACAATCCCGGCCGGATCCAACTCGTATAGATTCGTGCCAAGAAAGCACTGTGAAACGAATAATCGGTCGTCATTCGAGAACGTTATTGGGTTCGGCCCGGGAGCGAGCTGTGCGGCGATGACCTTTCTTCCGGCAGGGTCAAATCCCGCAACCTCACCGGTCAGTATCGACGTCCAGTAGTAGGAGCCGTCTGACGCAAAGGCGACGTCGTCTGGGCCAATCACGCCGTCCGCCGCCGTAAATCGGCGCACGACCTCGCCGGTATCCGGGTTCAGTACGGTCATATCCGAGCCGATGACAGAGGTCACGTACAGCAGGCCATCCGGACCGAAGTGAATCCCGTTTGCCCCGGCGATATTGGCTCCGGTGGACAGTGTCACCAACGCGCGTTCACCGGCAACATCCGCCCGTTCGCTAGCGGCCCGTTCGGGCGATGCCGGTAATTGGCCACAGCCGACCAGTGCCAGTGCCATGAATAACATCAGATTCCGCATTGTGCCTTCCTCATTCCCCATTGGCCTCATTCCCCATTGGCCCCATTCCCCATTGGCCGCTTTAATCAGATTCGAACCGCCACGACATTGTAAGTTTCTGACTAACACGAAGTACCGCACAACCAAGTGCAACCAACAGAGTTGGGCCTATACGGGGCGTTGTCGGCTTACAAAAAGTGTGTCCCGCCATCCACCATGATGTTCTGACCCGATACAAACTTGCTGCCATCACTTGCCAGAAACAGTACCGTGCCGACGAGATCTTCAGTCTCGAGGTTGCGCTGCAGGCTCTGTCCGGCCGCGATGGCCGCCTTGGCCTTCTCAAGTCGGTCGCCCATGAACTCGCTGGTGCCTTCCGTCATCACGGCAGACGGTGAGATTGAGTTCACCCGAATCCAGTAGCGACCGAGCTCTCGCGCCAAAGTACGGCTTAAGCCAATCACCGCCGCTTTACTTGTCGCGTAGTGCGCGCCGTTTGCGAGTCCGTGCATAGCTGCCAGCGAAGCGACGTTGATAATGCTGCCACCACCTGCCTCCTTCATTGGATCAATCACCACCTTGCAGCAGCGCCAGACACCGGTGACGTTGACGTTCATGACGCGCTGCCACTCATCTTCATCGAGCGCGTTCGCCTTAGCGCTTGAGAGCCCCCCGTATAGCGCCGCATTGTTGACCAGGACATCTATGCGACCAAAGCGGCTTAGCGCCGCATCCGCCATGGCTGCACAGGATGCGGTATCGCCGACATCCAGGCTAACACCGAGAGCGTCGCCGCCCTGGCGTTGAATCTCTGCCGTGGTGTCGTTGCAGTCGCGCACATCGCCGACCACCACCTTCGCACCGTTCGCGGCCAGTTGAATGGCGTATTCCCTTCCCAGACCGCGAGCCGCACCCGTGACAATAGCCACCCTGCCGGTTAAATCCGTCATGCTGATTCCCCAGAGCCCTGTAGTACAAGTCGTCGACACAACATACCATTTGATTTGGCCGACCTCGCCGGTTTCGATGTTGAAGCGTTAGGGGAAGCTTGCAGGTTTAAGTATCTTGGGTGCCTTGCCTGCGAGACGCCTGCCGCCAAGAACTGCGACCGAACTTGCCGGGCGCGCAGTCAACCGGGAGCTGTGGTGCAAAACGTCAACGTCCAATCCGCTGCCCGTTCTCACGTCGGGAGAATTGCTGCCGAACGAATTCGTCCGTAAACTTCCACGCTGGCGTGACCTACCTAGGCACGCGGTCCTCGATCTAACGCTCACTATGCGCATCCACGCGGCCTTCGGTACGGGTCGCCACTGAAGAGAAGCCCCAATGCCCCAAGTTACCTTGCCTGACGGCTCGTCACGCCACTACGATCAATCCATCACCGTTCGAGATGTCGCTGCCGACATCGGCCCCGGGCTGGCCAAAGCTGCCCTTGCCGGTAAGGTCGATGGTCAAATGGTCGATACCTCGTTCCTGATCGAGCACGACGCGGAACTCGCTATCATCACCTCCAAGAGCGACGAGGCCTTGGAGCTGATCCGGCACGACGCGGCCCACGTTATGGCGCAGGCCGTACAGGAACTGTTCCCGGGCACCCAGGTCACCATCGGACCCGCCATCGAGGATGGCTTCTACTACGACTTCGCACGGGCAGAGCCGTTCTCACTGGACGATCTGGCGACCATCGAAAAGCGCATGCAGGACATTGTGGGTCGGGACCTGCCGATAGAACGACAGGTCTGGGATCGCGCCCAAGCGAAAGCCGAATTCAACAGGATTGGCGAGAGCTACAAGGTCCAGATCATCGAGGACATCATTCCGGAGGGAGAGGACGTATCCGTTTACCGCCAAGGCGAATGGTTCGATGTCTGTCGCGGTCCGCATCTGCCAAGCACCGGTAAGTTACCGAAAGCTTTCAAGCTCACCAAGCTCGCAGGCGCGTACTGGCGCGGCGACTCCAACAACGAGATGTTGCAGCGCATCTATGGCACTGCGTGGCGCGATAAGAAAGAGCTGAAGGCCTATCTTGTCCGCCTGGAAGAAGCCGAAAAGCGGGATCATCGGAAGCTTGGACGGCGCCTGGACCTGTTTCACTTCAGCGAAGAGGCCCCAGGCTCAGTGTTCTGGCACCCGAAGGGGTGGACGATTTTTCTCGAGCTACTCGAGTACATGCGCAAGCGCCAGAAAGATGCAGGCTACGTCGAGGTGAATACGCCGGACGTCATGGACCGCAGTCTCTGGGAAACCTCAGGGCACTGGTTCAACTACCGGGAGAACATGTTCTCTACTCAAACGGAAGACGACCGGGTGTTTGCGCTGAAGCCCATGAATTGCCCGGGCTCGGTTTCGATGTTCGCACAAGGGCTCAAGAGTTATCGAGACCTGCCGCTGCGTATGGCCGAGTTTGGCAAGGTTCACCGCTATGAGCCGTCGGGCGCGCTACACGGGCTCATGCGTGTTCGCCACTTCACTCAGGATGATGCGCACATCTACTGCACCGAGAGCCAGATGGAGCAGGAGTGCATCGACGTTGTCGCCCTGATACTCGATATCTACAAGGACTTCGGTTTCGAAGACGTTGTCATCAAGCTGTCTACGCGGCCCGAGAAGCGTATTGGCAGCGATGAGATCTGGGACAAACTAGAAGGCGCGCTGAGTAATGCCCTCGAAGTCATGGGTCTGGACTTCGTGCTCTACCCCGGTGAGGGCGCCTTTTACGGTCCCAAACTGGAATTTGTGCTGCGTGACGCGATCGGCCGCGACTGGCAGTGCGGCACGCTGCAGGTTGACATGAATCTGCCCGAGCGCTTTGACATTTCTTATGTTGATGAAAGCGGCGCTCGCGACCAACGGCCTGTCATGCTGCACCGCGCTCTGTTCGGCTCGTTGGAACGTTTCATCGGCATACTGATCGAGCACCATGAAGGTAAATTCCCGGTCTGGTTGTCGCCCGTTCAGGCCGCGATCCTGACCATAACGCACAACCAGGACAGCTACGTTGCCGAAGTGGAACGTCGTCTGGATGGCAGTGGCCTTCGCGTCATTACCGATACCAGAAACGAAAAAGTCGGCTTTAAGATTCGCGAACATACCCTGCAGAACGTTCCTTATCTGCTGGTTGTTGGTGATCGCGAGGTTGAGAACGGGGAGGTGGCGGTGCGCACCCAAAGTGGTGAGGATCTGGGCACTATGTCGATCGACGGCTTTATCGAGCTCGTCGAAGAACGGGTGGCCAGCCTCGGTTGACCTCGAGTCCGTGCCCTTGCGCTACCAAGCCGTCGTCTTCGGTGCGTGATTCCGGACAGGGATTTGCGGTGTCTAAGGGTTAGTGAAGGAGTGACCTATCCCCACCAAGTCTCGCTTTTGATCGTGGCCGCGCGGTCTAGCCCAAGAGCAGTCGCGTCGACGCCGAAATCAGCACGCCGAGCGTCAGGACCATGCCCAGCACGCGCAGGCGCACGGGTTCGTCGATCCGGCTGACAGCCAGCGCGTGGCTAACCCGTCCAGCGATGAGCACGCCGCACAGCAGATGTATGGTCATACCTGCTCCGTCGCGCAGCTCCAGCAGCACGATCAGGATGAGCGCCAGCGGCACGTACTCGGCGAAATTGCCGTGCGCGCGCATGGCCCGCTCGAGCGCCGGCGAGTCGCCGCCGCCTAGGGCGACGCCGCTGCGGCGTCGCAGCGCGATCGTGCGTAGGCTCAGCGCGACGAAGCCCAACGCCAGCGCGGCGGCATATGTTGCGGTCAGCATGATGACTCCCCTGAACAACCAGGTGACACCATCTGGCCGGCGAGGTGAAGCGCCCGTGAGGCGGTGCTGCCGCCCAGGTGCTAGCGGCTCGCGCTAGTAGCTTGGGTCGTACATCAGATCGGCGATGTGCGCGCGCAGGTCGGTCGGCCGATCCAGGCCGGCCAGGTCGTTGGCGTAGCCGAACTCGGCGACCGCCGTGGCGATCCCGAGCGACACGGCGCGGATGTCGGCCAGCGGTGGATACAGGGTGCCGACGGCGAGCTGGGAGGCATCGACGAGTTCGGCCAGCGTCTTCGCGGCCAGCAGGAAAGCAGCCGACGGCAGCGTGCGCAGCCCAACCGCGACCGCGCCCAGGCCGATGCCCGGGAAGATGTAGGCGTTGTTGCCCTGGCCGGGGACGTGGGTCTTGCCCGCCAGCGTGACCGGATCGAACGGGCTGCCGCTCGCGAAGATCGCGCGTCCCTCGCTCCACTCATACGCCTGCTGCGCGGTGCACTCCGCGCGCGAAGTCGGATTCGACAGCGCGAAGATGGTGGGGCGCGCGTGGTGGCGCGCCATGGACGCGATCACCGCGTCAGAAAACTGGTTGGGAGAACCGGTGGCGCCGATCAGGACGTGCGGTTGATGGGTGTCGATGGCCTCTTCGAACGGCTGCCAGGGCAGGTCGTGGGCGTAAGCCTGCTTGTGCGCGGCGAGCTTGTCCTTGCGTGACGCGACGACCAGGCCGCCGGAATCGCAGTACAAGAGTCGCGTCTTCGCATCTGCGCGCGGCACGCCCGCATCGACCAGCGCCTCGAGCATGAGATCGCCCATGCCCGTCGCCGAAGAGCCGGCGCCGAGAAACATGATCTTCAAATCAGCGAAGTCGATTCCGGATAAGCGGGTAGAGGCGTACACACCCGCGAGCGCCACGGCCGCCGTGCCCTGGATGTCGTCGTTGAAGCACAGGCAGCGATCGATGTAGCGATCGAGCAGGGCGATGGCGTTGGGGGTCGCGAAGTCCTCGAACTGAATCAGACAGCCCGGATAGCGATCCTGGATGGCCTCGATCAATTCCTCGACGAGTTCGTCGTAGTCGGCGCCGCGCAGGCGGTCGGTGTCGAGCCCCATGTACAGCGGATCGGCGCGCAGCGATTCGTTGCCAGTACCGACGTCGAGCATGATCGGCATGGTGACCTGGGGATCGATGCCCGCGAGCGCGCAGTACAGCGCGAGCTTGCCGATGGGTATGCCCATGCCGTTGGCGCCGAGATCGCCGAGCCCCAGGATGCGTTCGCCGTCGGTTACCACGACGACCTGCACGTTGTCCTCTGGCCAGTTGGCGAGCACCTCGGCGACGCGACCGCGGTCGCGGGCGGTGACGTACAGACCGCGCGGATCGCGGTAGATGTGCGCGAATTCCAGGCACGCCTGCCCGACCGTCGGGGTATAAATCAGCGGCAGAATCTCGTCGATGTGATTCAGACACAGCTGATAGAACAGGCGCTCGTTGCGCTGACTGAGAGCCTGCAAAAAAATGTACTTCTCGATGTCCGATTCTTTACGCCGCAGGTTCTCCAACACCCGCGCGAGCTGGCGCTCGCCGGTCGAGGCGCGCGGCGGCAGCAGCCCGCGCAGCCCGAGCGCGTCGCGCTCGGCCTCGGTGAAGGCGCTGCCCTTGTTGGTTCTATGATCCTTGAGAATGGCGATGCCGCGCTTGGTGTTTGGCGTGGTCATGGTGCGAGACCCCGTGCGTTAACGGCTGAGAACGGCGCTTTATACGCCCTTGACCGAGATACTCAAGCGCTCGTAGGCGCGAATGCGGTGTCGCTGCTATTCTGTGCCCTGATGTCTGACGGGGAGGTCGGGTGATGTCGAAGCAAACCTGCGTATCTCGGGCACGCAGCGTCGCGCGGCCGCGCATGGTGCGGCGATGAGCGCCGGGCGCCTGAGCGGTCGCGTGGCGATCGTTACCGGCGGCGCGAGCGGCATCGGTCGGGCCACGGCGTTGCGGTTCGCGGCCGAAGGCGCCGACATTGTCATCGCCGACCTGGTCGCGAGCCGCTGCGAAGCGGCCGTGGAGGACATTCGGCGCAGCGTCAACGGCCGGGCGCTCGCGATCGAGACCGACGTCAGCGTCGAAGACGATATCGACCGCATGGTCGCGCGCGCGCTGGAGTCCTTCGGTCGCGTCGACGCTCTGGTGGCGGCGGCCGGCGTTTCGAACGCCAGCTACGTCAGCGGTCAGGTCACCGAGCGAGAAGCGTCGCTGGATACCACGCTGTTGAGCGTCGATGTCGCCGACTGGAATCGTGTGCTGCAAATCAACCTGACCGGCGTGATGCTGTGCGACCGGGCGGCAGCCCGGGCGATGGTGGAGTGCGGCAACGGCGGCGCCATCGTCAACATCGCCTCGACCGCCGCGCGCATCGCGCTGCCTGGCGCTGCGGACTACTGCGTCTCGAAGGCCGGCGTCGAGATGCTCACCCGTGTGCTCGCCGCCGAGCTCATCGACCACAACATCCGCGTCAACGCCATCGGACCTGGCTTCATCGAGACGCCCATGACCCAGGGACTGGGTGAGTCCGACGAGGGCGCCGAGATGATGGTCGCCATGACGCCAATGGGGCGACTCGGCAAGCCCGAAGAGATGGCGGACACCGCGCTCTATCTGGCCAGCGACGAGTCGAGCTACATGACGGGGCAGATCCTGTTTCCGAATGGGGGTATGTTTGTAGGCTGAGCGGAGTAAGGCGCGTCACGCGGCTTTCGAGGGCCTTAGGAAAAGGAACCAGCGCCAGTACAGATCGACAGGGGAGCAAGTCTGATGGATACCGAGCGTTCTGCGGCGTTCGCCGCGTACCGGCGGGCGGGAGAGGCCCGGGCGATGGCGCTCGGCAATCGGGGCCCGCTGCGCTTTAACCCGGACGGCAGCCTGCACGCCGACATTGTCGATGCGTACTGGGAGACAGGCTTCTACGTGTTCGAGGGGCTGATCGACGACGCCGAGCTCGACGACTTGCTGCATGATGCGCGCGAGCTCTACGAGCGCGCGCCCGTCGACCCGCGCTGCGGTGTCGACCATCAGGGGCGTCCAGCGCTGGGCGCGGACGGCCGGGGCGGCGGTTTTGCCATGGTGCGCCCGCTGTCGGATCCTCTCGGCGGCACGACCAAGAACAACGGCCGCCACCCGAGCAAGATGTTCGAGCCCACCCCGCCGGTGGACGCACCCGAGTGGGTGCCACAGATACTCGCGGGCTCGCTGCAGTTTTCCGAGGCGGCGCTGCGGCTGTACGCACACCCCGGCCTGCTGCGGGTCACCCAGACTTTCAACGGCGCCGACTTTTCCCCGTTCAATGAGGTGATCTGGTTCAAGCAGCCGCGGCTGGGCGGCGCGGTGGCCTGGCATCAGGACGGCACGACGCACTGGCAGGCGCCGGACTTTCATATCGGCAGCCACGGCTTCAACTTCATGGCACAGCTCACCGGCTGCAACGCAGAAAACGGGCTGTGGGTGGTGCCGGGTTCCCACAAGGGCAAGGCGGACATCAAGGCCTGGTGCGACGCCGCCGGCTCAGATCTGTTGCCCGACGCCGTGCCCATGCTGTGCGCGCCGGGGGATGTCGGCATCACCAATCGCCAGACGGTGCACGGCTCGTTTCCGAACACCAGCGACGACTGGCGCATCACCGTGAATTTCGGCTTTATCCCGCGGGCATCGGTGCTCGGCGCGCGCGGCAACGGCATCCACGCGACCGGAAGCGAGGAGATCATCTATGACGCCGAGCGCATCGAGGCGCGCTCGCGCGTGCTGGGGCTCGCGATTGATGCGCGGCGGCAGCGTTTTCCCGAGGAAGCGCCCTACGACTACGCGCCCTTTGCCGGTCAGCGCTTTGTGTGGGACGCCAGCGCGCGCGATTCGCTGCGCGGCTATAACGCGCTCGACCTGGGGGTCTGAAACGCCCGGCGAGACCCCTGAATTGCGCAATATATCCAATCGGATATATTGAGCCCATGAACATTATCCGCCTACTACGCCAGCGTTGTGGCGCCACTCAGTCAGAGCTCGCGGAACTGGCCGGGACATCGCAGCCGACGGTCGCGGCCTATGAATCTGGCAGGAAGTCGCCCTCGCTCAGGACGGTTCACCGATTGGCTGCAGCCGTTGGTCTGGTGCTGGAGATGGAATGTCATCCACCTCTGACGCGCGAGGATCGCCGCTCACTAAAGTTGCATCGGGCGATCGCTGACCAACTCGACGCCGAGTCCATCCGCCGCGCCAGACGCACGCTTGATCGCCTGAAAAGGCAGCATCCGCATGCTCGTGCGCTGCTTGCACGCTGGTCGCTGTGGCTTGATCTGCCTAGCGAGGATCTCAAAGTGCTGTTTCTTCACCCAGGCATGGTTGGCCGGGACATGCGACAGGTTTCACCGTTCGCGGGAATCCTGAGTGCGCGGGAGCGCATGAAACAATTTAGAGAGTTTCGGGAAGAAGAGCTGCAAAGTGAATCGCGCGCAGTTTGATCATGCAATCCGGGCCGCGGGTGCGGTGCTTGGCGTGAGCGAACTGCTCGTCATTGGTAGTCAGGCGGTTCTAGGCAGTATCGATCAGCCATTTCCTGAAGCCGAGCGTTCCATTGAGGTGGACGTCGCCGTGCTCGATGACGACGACGGGACTAAAGCGGACCTGATCGATGGCTCTATAGGCGAGCTATCGATGTTCCAGGAAACCTTTGGTTACTACGCACAGGGCGTCATTCCCTCTACTGCTGTACTTCCTGACAATTGGCGCAACCGTTTGGTGCGCTATGAGTCCTCTGGTACGGGTGGCGTGGTCGCGCTGTGCCTTGAATTGCACGATCTGTGGCTGTCAAAGGCTGCGGCCTTTCGTGATAAGGATGTTCTGTTTTGTCTTGCGATGCTTGACAGAGATCTCGTCGACGCCGCGCTGTTAAGAGAGCGACTACGAACCATGACGGTTGCTGCTGCCAGGCGGCAGCAAATCGAAGCGCTGATTGGCGGGATCCCCCGGGGCTGAACGAAAAGAGCTCAGAAGGCGTGAGGCTCGCCGTTCCACTTGTAGAACTTGCCGGCGTCCTCCGGCGTCAGCCCGTCGATCACGCCGATGATGCCGGTCGCGGATTCGACCGGTGTAATCTCCGCCTTGGGTCCGCCCATGTCCGTCTGCACCCAGCCCGGATGCACCAGCGCGACGGTGATCGGTTCGTCTTTCCAGTCGATCGCCAGCGCGCGGACGATGCGGTTCACCGCCGCCTTGGTCGCGCCGTAGATATAGCTGCCGCCCATCGGCCAGACCATCGCGCCGAGCTGACTGGTCACGGTCATCAGCTTGCCGTTGCCGCTCGCGGCAAGGTTGTCCTTGAATGCCTGGGCCATCAGCAGGGGCCCGATGGTGTTGGTGTCCAGCGCCTCGTGAAAGGCATCGATATCGAGCTCGGCAAGCGATTGCTTCGCGCCGCCGACGATGCCGGCGTTGTTGACGAGCACGTCGATCGGCGCGTCGCCGACGCGTATCGCGAGCGCCTTGATCGAACCCGGATCGGACACGTCAAGCGCCTCGACGCGCACGCCGTCGATGGCGGCCAGCTCGGTCGCGTCCGCCGGGTTGCGTGACCCCGCGATAACCGAGTCGCCGCGGGCGGCGTAGGCGCGCGCCATCTCCAGCCCGATGCCTCGGTTCGCCCCGGTGATCAAGATGTTCGCCATGTGAGTTCCCCTTCCTGTTGATTGTTCTGTTGATTGCTCTGCCGATTGCTCTGTCGATTGTAAGAGCGGCAAGTCAAAAAAGCCGACCGTCACCTGGGTGGCGGTCGGCTCATAGAACCATCGAGTCTCGCGCTAACGAGACCCAGATGGAAGGGGAGGCGCTCAGGCCGGGAGGATGTTGCCGTTTCTGATCCGGATCTTCTGGCCGTCGAATTTCGTCAGCGTGAAGCCGTCGAAATTCCCCTCGTTCAGCGTCCGGCTGTAGTCCTGCAGCAGGGCGATGGCCTGCTGTTCGCCGGTATCCAGCCCGTAGATGCCGTCCTGGCGATAGTGCACGCCTGCGGCGTCGCGGCCGATCGCGATGTTGTTGGCGAGCTTGTTCAGTTCGCCACCGACGGTCAGATCGGGGCCGACGTAGGGCAGCAGACTGAGTCCTGTGGCGTCCGCCTGTACCGGCGCGTCGAACACGTAGTCTTCGTTGAAGAACGCTTTCAGCACCGTGCAGCAGGCGCCCGCGATGGTCGCGTGACCCGCCGGATAGGACGGGTGAGTTGGCGAGCCTTCCGTGTAGGCCATGGGTAGCAGGCAGTTGCCGTAGATGCTGAACACCTTGGCGACGATCTGCGAGTTCAGGACGTCCGGGTGTAGCTCGTAGCTGCGTTGACCGGCGCGATGGAAATTCACCCGCCCGGCGTAGGCCTCAGGCCGCAGGTAGCGGTGCATGTTCCACTTTTGGAACCAGGCGCCGTTCAGGGACAGGTTGGCCGCCTTGGTCACCATGTCGAGAATCATCGGTCCGCCCAGGCTGGTGAACGCACCCTGATTGGTGATGTCGGCGAGGTAGGGATTGCCCGGGTCGATCGCACCCGGACCCTTCGAAAGCAGGATCAGACACGCGTTCAGGTAAGCCTGGTACAGCACATCGCTGTGCACATACTCGCCTAGGGCGCGATTGTTGTAGATGTAGCGCGGCGTTGAGTCGAACACGAGGTTCTCTGCCGGGGCGCCGCCCCGCTGCACGTTCAGCCAGTTGGGCACGTCGACCATAAAGTTGATGCCCGCCGTGGGCACCGAATAGCGCTGCACGTTAGCGGCCGGTCCGAAGTTGAACGGCACGACCAGGAACTGGCTGATGTAAGGACCGATCGCATCGCCAGGCGTCTCGCCGCGGAACAGGGTTCCCGTGGTCACGCCGCCCGCCGGTGGCGCCGACATGGCGTTCAGGTCGCTAACAGCATCCGCGATATCCGAATTGCTGCCGTAGTCGATGAAGGGCACGTCGCGGGTGCAGGCCTGCCAGTAGACCTCGACCATTTCTGCGGCGATCTCGGGACTGCGGAAAGTGTGTGCCGCCGGCATGCGCGTGCCCCAGCCGTCCAGCGCGAAGGGCTCGAACTTCCACGCGCCCTGGGGATTGGCCAGTTTGCGCGCCGCTGACGGGTCCAGCGGGATGGCGTCAAAGAGATCCGGTCGGCCGCGCTTGGTGGCCCTAGCCAGCGCTTCGAACGCGCCAGGGTCGACTTCGCCGTAGTCATTGCTAGGCAACGTCTTGGTGAAACTGGCGTAGTAGTTGTCGTTCCTGTAGCGCCGCTCGTCGCCGTTGGTCGGCTGTTTGCCGGCGGCCATGGTGGTCTTGTAGTGCTGCTCAGCGGCGACCCCTTTCAGCAGTAACGCGCTGCGGGCTCGCCTGTTGTTGCGTCCCTGGCTGAGCGATTTCGGTGCAACGACCGCCGAAGCGTCTGGCGATTGATTCGCCAGCGCACCTGGGGTGGTCGTGGCAGCAGCCACGGCGGCCCCGCCCATGGCCCCGAACTTGAGGAAACTGCGACGGTCTGTGGTGCTGTTGGAATGGCTTGCCTGCGTTGTGCTCGGTTCGAGCCCAACGGCGCCGTGATCGTCCGGGTTTGATTGCGTCTCTTTGTGCGTCTCTCTTTGCGTCATTGAAGGCGCTCCTGTGCGTATAGGGCGCGTGCGCGTCCCCTGTCCGTAGATGAAAGTTTCCCTTCCGTGGGTTGCCTTCGTGATTGCTTGCTTTGCCCAATTCATTATGGGTAATTGCCAGCGCCTCGGTGTAATCGAGGTGTATTGAATCTAGCGGCTGGTGTGGAGCGCGCGCAACGGCAGAACGCTCCCGTTGTGTCAGCCAAGTGACACAACGGGAGGTTTGGTAGGCAGGAGTAAAGTGAACAGATGTTTGAGGCGGAGCCCCGGGGTACGACTGTTTAGCCTCGATCAGCCCTGAACGACGATTTCCTTCGCGATCGATCGACCTTCTTCTGCCGCCTCGAGAAAAGCCGGCACCTGATCGAAGTTCAGGTAGTTGTAGATTTCCGGCGCCATCGAGTCGATTTGCGTCGCGTACTCCAGATACTCCTCCGGCGTGGGCAGCTTGCCCATGACGGAGGCGATGGCCGCGAGTTCGGCGGACGCGAGGAACACGTCGGCGCCCTGACCCAGCCGGTTCGGGAAGTTACGCGTCGAGGTCGACACGCAAGTCGAGCCTGCCTGGATGCGCGCCTGGTTGCCCATGCACAGCGAGCAGCCCGGCATCTCGGTGCGGGCCCCGGCCTGGGCGTAGATGTTGAAGTAGCCCTCGTCCATGAGCTGCTGCTCGTCCATCTTGGTCGGCGGCGCGATCCACAGTCGGGTGGGAATGACCTCGCCGGCGGCTTCCAGCAGCTTACCCGCCGCGCGGAAGTGACCGATGTTGGTCATGCAGGAGCCGATGAAGACCTCGTCGATCTTGGTGCCAGCGACCTCGGACAGCGGCTTCACGTCGTCCGGATCGTTGGGGCACGCCAGCAGCGGCTCCTTGATCTCCGACATGTTGATCTCGATGACCTCGGCGTACTCGGCGTCGGCGTCGGCGCGCAGCAGGCTGGGGTTCGCAAGCCAGTCTTCCATGGCGCGGGCGCGCCGTTCCAGCGTGCGGGCATCGCCATAGCCGTTGGCGATCATCCAGCGCAGCATGACGACGTTAGAGCGCAGATATTCGCAGACCGAGTCTTCTGACAGCGCGATCGTGCAGCCGCCGGCAGACCGTTCTGCGGACGCATCCGACAGTTCGAACGCCTGCTCGACGGTCAGGTCGGGCAGCCCCTCAATCTCGAGGATGCGGCCGTTGTAGACGTTCTTCTTGCCCCGCTTCTCGACGGTCAACAGCCCGCGCTGCAGTGCCGCGTAGGGAATGGCGTTGACGAGATCGCGCAGCGTGATGCCCGGCTGCATCTCGCCGGTGAAGCGCACCAGCACCGACTCGGGCATGTCGAGCGGGATGACGCCGAGCGCCGCGCCGAAGGCCACGAGGCCCGAACCCGCAGGGAAAGAGATGCCCAGGGGAAAGCGGGTGTGGGAGTCGCCGCCGGTGCCGACCTGGTCGGGCAGCAGCATGCGGTTCAGCCAGCTATGGATGATGCCGTCGCCCGGGCGCAGGCTGACCCCGCCGCGGTTCTGGATAAAGTCCGGCAGCGTGTGCTGGGTCTCGATGTCGACCGGCTTCGGGTACGCGGCGGTGTGGCAGAAGCTCTGCATCACCAGGTCCGCCGAGAAGCCCAGACAAGCGAGTTCTTTCAGCTCGTCGCGGGTCATCGGACCGGTCGTGTCCTGGGAGCCCACCGTACCCATGCGCGGCTCGCAGTAGGTGCCCGGGCGCACGCCCTGGCCCTCGTCGAGTCCGCAGGCGCGGCCAACGATCTTCTGCGCGAGCGTGTAGCCATTGCCCGTATCGTTGGGGTCTACGGGGCGGCGAAAGACGTCCGTCGCGCCCAGCCCCAGCGTTTCGCGGGCACGCTCGGTGAGGCTGCGACCGATGATCAGCGGGATGCGACCGCCGGCTCTGACCTCGTCCAGGATCACCTCGGTCTTGAGGCTGAACTCAGACAGCAGCTCGCCGTCTTCGGTCTCGATGCGGCCCTCGTAGGGTTTCACGACGATCGTGTCGCCCATGTTCAGTTTGTCGACCGGCGCCTCGATCGGCAGCGCGCCAGAGTCCTCGACGGTGTTGAAGAAGATCGGCGCGATCTTGCCGCCGAGCACCACGCCGCCCTGACGCTTGTTCGGGACATACGGAATGTCGTCGCCCATGGTCCACAGCACGGAGTTGGTAGCGGACTTGCGCGACGACCCGGTGCCGACGACGTCGCCGACGTAGGCGACCGGATTGCCCTTATTCTTCAGCGACTCGATCTGGCCGATGGCGTCGGTGATGCCCTCTCTGGGGTTCTTCAGCATCGCCAACGCGTGCAGCGGTATGTCGGGTCGCGACCAAGCGTCCTGGGCGGGGGACAGGTCGTCGGTGTTGGTCTCGCCGGTCACTTTGAAGACGGTCAGCGTGATGGCCTCGGGCACGTCGTCCTTTTCGGTGAACCACTCGGCTTCGGCCCAGGACTGCATCACGCCCTGGGCGTGGGCATTGCCGTTCTTGGCCTTTTCCGCGACGTCGTGGAAGGCGTCAAACATCAGCAGCGTGCCCTTGAGCTCTTCGGCTGCGGCCGCGGCGAGGCTGTCATCGTCCAGCAGGTCGACCAGCGGCATGATGTTGTAACCGCCGAGCATGGTGCCGAGCAGCTCCACCGCGCGCTTGGCGTCGATGAGCGGGCAGCTCGCGGCGCCCTTTGCCACGTCGGCGAGAAACGCGGCCTTGACGTAGGCGGCGTCGTCCACGCCCGGGGGTACGCGCTCGGTGAGCAGATCGAGCAGGAACGCATCCTCGCCCGCGGGTGGGTTCTTCAGCAGTTCGACGAGATCGGTGACCTGATCTGCGGACAGCGCTTTGGCCGGCAGGCCCTGTTCTGCGCGTTCGGCGGCATGGGCGCGATAGGCTTCGAGCATGGGATCCTCTTTATCGCAGTTTGGATTATGGGGTGGCGCAGCCTAGCAAAGGGATTTTTATGCGTAAAATCGATAGTTTGCATGTTATTTATCAGTAGTATTTATGCTTAGGGTCAGAGTCGGGGGGGGGGGGGGGGTGGGGGGGGCCCGCCGCAGCCCCCGCCCCCGCGCCCCGCCCCCCCCCC
>JBCCGT010000009.1:0-183767 GCA_039029135.1 Pseudomonadota bacterium
CGGAGCGGACGGGACTCGAACCCGCGACCCCCGGCGTGACAGGCCGGTATTCTAACCAGCTGAACTACCGCTCCGTTTTCCCAAGACCCGTCTCGGACCTTGCGAAACTGGTGGGTGTTGCAGGGGTCGAACCTGCGACCTACGGCTTGTAAGGCCGTCGCTCTCCCAACTGAGCTAAACACCCTGATGTCTCTTCGATGCGGCGCATCGATCGATAGGCGTCGTGTGCTGCTGGCTCACACGAGGGCGGCTATGTTACCCACTCGCCGGGTGCTGTCAATCGACTCCAGGCACCCGTCGATAGCCGCCGGATACGGCCCGGCAGGCGTTGGCCGGACGCCACCAGTCTCGCCCGGGCGGGCGGCCGAAGACCCGCCGGTCGTCCCGGCGGACCTCGGCCTCAAGAAGCAGCTGTCCCCGCCGCTTTGGTGTTAATGGCGCGCTGACGCTCCGTTCTAGCTGACGCTGACCGCGAGGCCGTGGGTGCGTCCCAGCACCATCAGTACCTCGCCGAATCCCGCCTGCTGCTCGGTGGCGACGCTGACGTCCAGCCGCGCGCAGCGGCCCGCCAGGAAGTGCACGATGCCAAGGGCGTCGGCCAACTGATGCGCGCGCGTACAGCGGCGCAGGTCCAGGTGAACGCGCATACCGTCGTCCGGATCGACTGGTGCTTCGATCCACAGCGACGACTGGGCGCGCTCCGCCGGCGGGCCAAGAAAGGCATCCAGCGTGGAAAAAACCTGCTCTGCTGAGTGGTTACCTGCGAGCACGACCGAAGGCGTGCTGACAGCTTGGGCTCCCGATAACATGGTTGCTCATCCCCATAAAAAAGTCCCCGAGTCCTTGCACTTGAGCCCGCGAGGGGCCACTGCACATCCGTGATGAGCGAGGGAGAGTGTATGTAAAGGATGGCCGCCAATCCGTTTAACAATTCCGCAATCAGACAGCGAAAGACCACGAGTCGCGCGCTTTGCTAACCCGGTCAAATTGTCGCGCTTGAGTTCGGTGAACCACGTGCACGTGCCGCCACCAAAACGGTTCAACCGCCGCAAAAGCGGTTCGGTTTGACGGCGGTGGACGGGTTTTGTCCGCGTCGCTGGTATCCTTATCGATCGCCCAAACACCAGGCTTGAGTGACCTCGATGACGACCGAATCCGCTGACAAAACAGACCAATTGCCGCCGTGGTTCACGAGCGCGCTGGACACCGCGTCGGCCGCCTCCGAAATCGAGGTCGATGGCGCCACCATCGCGTTCGAGACTTGGGGTCCGCAGAACGCACCCGGCATCGTGCTGATCCACGGCAGCAACGCGCACCGCGAGTGGTGGCGTTTCGTCGCGCCCTTCCTCGCCGATCAGTTTCGCGTCGCGGCCCTGGATCTCTCGGGCAACGGCGACAGCGGCTGGCGCGAGCGCTACAGCGCCGAAATACTGGCCCGCGAGGTCTGGGCGGTATGCGAGGCCGCGCATCTGGGCGAGCGTCCCTTCATCGTGGGTCACAGCTTCGGCGGCTTCGTCGCGCTCGAGGTCGCGCACCGCTATGGCGCGGACATGGGTGGGGTGATCTTCAACGACTTCACGGTGGCCCCGCGCGAGCGCTACGTCGAGTGGGGCATGCGCGCCGAGCGCGAGGACGTCGCGGCCCGACGCGGCACGCGCGTGTACCCGGACGTCGAGACAGCGATGGGCCGGTTTCGCTTCATCCCGGAGCAGCCGACCCGCTACCCGCCGGTGCTCGACTACATCGGCCGCGCGGGCCTGCATGAGGTCGAGGGCGGCGTCACGTGGAAGTTCGATCCGGCGCTGTTCGATTACCTGGAGATGGGCGCGGATCAGGAGGACAAGTTCGTTGGCCTCGCCTGCCGCTCGGCCGTGGTTCTGGGCGAGTTCAGCGAGGATGAGGGCGCCTTTGAGGGCGAGCACATGCGCGACCTGACGGCCGGCGCGCTGCCCGTCTTCCACATCCCCGGCACCCACCACCACATGATGTTCGAGGAACCGGTGGCGCTGGCGGTGGCCTTCAAGGCCATCCTGCTGGGCTGGCTCGCGGAGGACCGGCGACCGGCGATGACCGCAGCACTCGCGCAGCGGCGCGGCTAGTCGGGGGACGCCAGCCCGTCGGAAAGCTCCGCGACGATCCTGCGGTGGGTCGCCTCGTCGAGCCTGTGCAGCGCAGCACAAGCGACCAGCGGAATCAGGATCAGCGCGGGTACCCAGGTCATCAGGCCGACGATGGCAGCCATCGACGCTGCCGACTGCGCCTCGTTCGCGACGTAGCCCGCGAGCGCCAGCATCGCCGCGGCCCCTGCCCCGGCCAGAGCCTTCGCGAGCTTCTGAAAGAAGCTCGCCACGGAATACACCAGCCCATCGGCGCGCACGCCGTGGCGCCACTGGGCGTACTCGACGGTATCCGGCAGCAGCGCCCAGCCCAGCACGGCGACGGGCGTCGCCCCCAGCGAGATCACGCAGCCGGTGACGAATATGCCGACGATCGACGTCGGCGGCATCAGGTACAGCGCCACGCAGCCGACCAGCGTCACCAGCGCGCCCACATAGAGCGCCTGCGTCTTGCCCAACCGGTCCGCCAGCGCCGGCACGCTGACGAGGCCGACGACCATCGTCGACAGCGTCGCGAAAAAGAAGGGCGAGATCAGATCGGGTCGCCCGACGTAGTACTTGAAATAGTAGGGCGTCGCCGCCGAGCGCACGGTGAACCCGAACATGCCGCAGCAGAAAATGCCGATGACGACCCACAGCGGCGGATTGTTCAGGATCGGCCGCAGATCCAGCCCCGTCGCGCGCGCCGGCAGCGGCGTCTCGTCGATCCGCTCGCGCGCGACCGCAAATGTCACCCACAGCAGCGCGGTCGCAACGACGGCGTAGAACACCATGGTGTTGCGAAAGCCCGTCGCCTCATCGGCGGCGAGGCCGACGAGCTGCAGCGTGCCCACGCTGACCAGCAGACCGCCGGAGAACGCGCACGCCATGCGGATGGTCGACAGCCGCGTGCGCTCGTCGTAGTCCTGGGTCATACGCGCGGTCAGCGACGAGTACGGCAGGCCCACAATCGTGAACGTGATGCCAAACGCGATGTAGGTGGCATAGGCCCAGGCAAGACGGCCGCTCTCCGACAGATCGGGCACGGTGAACGTAAGCACCAGCAGCAGCCCCATCGGCGGCGCGCCGAACAGCAGATACGGCCGCATGCGCCCCCAGCGGCTGCGCGTGCGGTCCATGATCATGCCCATCAGCGGGTCGGTCACGGCGTCGATCACCCGCGCCACTAAAAACAGGGTCGCGACCGCGGCGGCCGACAGTCCGAACACGTCCGTATAGAAGTACATCAGGTACGTCATCGCCGAGATGAAGTACAGGTTGATGCCGAAGTCACCGATCCCATAGCCCCACGCGCGCGCGGCCGACAGACGCTGTGCCCCCATCAGATCGCGCTGGCCTCGCGCAGCGCCGCGATCTCGTCGGCGTCGAGGCCGAAGCTCGCGAGCACGCCCTCCGTGTCCTGTCCTGGGTCGGGTGCCGCGCTGTCGAAGCGCGGCGGATGCGGGAACGCCGACAGGTTGATCGGCGAGCGAACGATGTCGATGTCGCCGAGCTCGGCGTGGGTGACCGGCGTGGCCATGCACAGATGCCGCACCTGCGGGTCCTCGAACGCCTCGCCTATCGTGTTGATCGGCCCGCAGGGTACGCCGGCCGCGTTGAGACGCTCGATCAGCTCGGCCACGGTGAAGCGAGCGGTGACGGCTGCGATCGCGGCGCGCGTGGCGTCGCGCTTGCTCGCCCGATCGCGCACGCTCAGAAACTCGGGATCTGCAAACAGCGCGTCGGCCCCTAGAGCCTTGCACAGGCGTTCCCACATGCGCTGGGTGGGTGCGGCCAGATTCACCTGCCCGTCGCTCGCCGGGTAGGTGCCCATCGGTACCTGATACGGGTGATCGTTGCCCTGCGGCTGCGGCACCTCGCCGCGCATCGTGTAGCGCGCGCCCTGAAAGTCGAGCTTGTTCATCATTCCCTCGAGCAGCGAGGTGTGCACCCACTGGCCCTCGCCCGTCTGCTGCCGATGCAGCAGCGCGAGCAGAATGCCCTGCCCCAGGAACATACCGGCGGTCGTGTCGCTGATGGCGATGCCCGCGCGCGTCGGCCCGCTCTGCGGCGTACCCGTCACGCTCATCAGCCCGCTCATGCCCTGCACGATCTGGTCGACCCCGGGACGAGCGGCGTACGGTCCGTCCTGGCCGAAGCCCGAGATACTCGCGTAGATCAGCCGCGGGTTGATCTCGCGCAGCGTGTCGTAGTCGATCTTCAGCCGATGCTTCACGTCGGCGCGAAAGTTCTCGACGACGATGTCGGCCTCGCGCACCAGGCGCATGAAGGCGGCGTGCCCGGCCGGGTTCTTCAGATCGATCGCGAGGCCTTCCTTGTTGCGATGCAGGTTCTGCTCGTCCGGGCCCCGACGCCCACCGGTGATCGAGCCGCTGCCCGGCACCACGCGCTGTTCGACCTTGATGACGCGCGCGCCCCAGTCCGTCAGCAGCCGCACGGCGGTCGGCCCCGCGCGCGCGATGGTCATGTCGAGCACGGTCAGGTCAGCGAGCGGTCCGTTCATCTGTCCTCCCGACGCGGCTGCTAGCCGCGCACCAGCCGCCCCGGCAGCGCGTCGGTCGCCTCGCCGCCGCGATAGGTCTCCTCGCCCGCGACGAAGGTGTGCAGATAGCCGTCCGCGCGCTGCTCCAAGCGCGCGCCGCCGGCCGGCAGGTCGTTGACGATGCGCGGCGCGCGCACGCGCAGGTTGTCGAAGTCGATGACGTTGACGTCGGCGCGCATGCCCGGCTCAAGGGTGCCGCGGTCCGTCAGCCCGACCGCGCGTGCGGTGTCGCGCGTCTGGGCGCGGACCAGCGTCTCGAGCGCGATGCCCTCGCCGCGGGTGCGGTCGCGGCCCCAGTGGGTCAAGAGATAGGTTGGGTAGCTTGCGTCGCAGATCGTGCCGACGTGCGCGCCGCCATCACCCAGCCCCATCACCGTGTTCGGCGCCAGGATCATCTCGCGGCAGCAGTCCAGGTTGTTGTCGGTGTAGTTGGCAAACGGCGTGTACATGAGTCGCGTGCCACCGTCCTCCAGCATCGTGTCGTAGGCCAGCGCCCACGGGTCCTGGCCGCTCGCACGGGCCTGCGCGCCGATGCTGTTTTCCGGCGCCGGCTCGTACTCGGGCGGATCGTTCAGCACCCACACCTTGTCGAAGTTGGCCATGATGTTGGCGAACAGCTTGAAGTTGGGCGACGGCTCTTCGCGCAGGATGGCGGCGCGCACCTCGGGCCGGGCGAGCTCGCGCACGCGCTCGGCCACGGGCAGCTCCGCGTAGCGCCGGTAGGTCGGATGGGTCATGAAGGGACAGACGCTGCCCGGCAGGCCGAGCAGGATGCCGATGGCGCGCGGCGCCACCTGGCCGCGAATGCGGGTGCCGCGTGCGTTGGCGCCGTCGATCTTTGCCATCAGCTTGCGCCAGCCGTGTACCGAGATGCCCTGCGCCAGCGATATGGACATCGGCCGGGTGCTCTCGCGAGCCATGGTCTCCAGCAGGTCGAACTCCCCGTCGAGACCGTCGAAGTCGGAGATCAGCTCGATCACACCCCGCCCCGCTGCGCGCACGCCGGCGGCGATGCCGAGCAGCTCGTCGCGCTCTGCGGTCAGCGATGGCGTCGGATCGCCGGTGCTGGAGCGATGGTTCAGCGTACGCGAGCTGCTGAAGCCCAGCGCGCCCGCGCGAATGGCCTCTTCCGTCAGCTCGCGCATGCGGGCGATGTCTTCCGGCGTCGCCGGTTCACGGTCGGCGCCACGCTGGCCCATGACGTACACCCGCAGCGCGCCGTGGGGCAGCTGCGTGCCAATGTCCATGTCGAAGCGGCGCTCGCCGAGGTAGTCGAGATAGTCCGGGAAGCTCTCCCAGTCCCAGGTCAGGCCTTCGTGCAGCGCGGCACCCGGTATGTCCTCGACGCCCTCCATGAGCTGCACCAGCAGCTCGTGGTCGCTGGCGCGCACCGGGGCGAAGCCGACGCCGCAGTTGCCCATCACGACGGTGGTAACGCCGTGATGGGAGGATGGGGACATGCGTTCGGCCCAGGTGGCCTGGCCGTCGTAGTGCGTGTGGATATCGACCAGACCCGGCGTCACCAGGGCGCCGTCCGCGTCGATGACGCGATCGGCGCGGCCGTCGACGTCGCCGACGGCGGCGATCTTGCCGTCGCGAATCCCAACGTCCGCCATGCGCGCCGGCGCGCCGGTACCGTCGAGCACCCGGCCGCCGCGAATCAGGGTATCAAAGGCCATGGTCTCCTCCGTGCGGCCCGAACGGGCCTGCGTTCTCCCGAACCCTCTTTACTATCACACCCCTGTGGCGATCACACCCCCGCAGCCTCACACCCCAGTCTCGTTCTCACCCGTTCTAAACCCCTGCGTTGCGCTGAAGCCTGTAAAGCGCGACGCTTGGACCCGGCAGACAGGAGAAAGGGAGATCGACATGAAAAAGCTACTCATCGCGATCATCGTGCTGGTGCTCGCCGCAGGGACCTGGCTGTGGCTGCGCGGCAACGGCGCGCCGCCGCCGCATCCGCACGTGCTGAACGACGCGACCGCGACCAACACCACCAGCGGACCCGTGGTCGGCTACATTGATCGCCAGGGCGCGCACGCCTGGCAGGGCATACCGTTCGCCGCGGCACCCGTCGGCGAGCTGCGCTGGCGCGCCCCCAAGCCACCAACAGGCTGGCAAGAGCCCCGGCCGACCCTGCAGATCGGCCCGCCCTGCCCCCAGTTCACGAACCTCCTGAGCGGCGGCGGCGGCCGCGAGTCCGCCGACGGTCCGATCGACGGCGCAGAGGACTGCCTGTACCTGAACGTCTGGGCGCCCGCCGATGCTCGGGGACTGCCGGTGATGGTCTGGCTGCACGGCGGCGGCAACAGCATCGGCCACGGCGGCAGCTACAGCGGCGACCGGCTGGCCGTAACCGAGAATGTCGTCGTAGTGACCATCAACTATCGGCTCGGGCCGCTCGGCTGGTTCTCGCATCCCGCCCTGATGACCGGCAATGCCCTGGACGACTCCGGCAACTACGGCACGCTGGACGTCGTCCGCGCGCTAGAGTGGACCCGCGACAACATCGCCGCGTTCGGCGGCGATCCGGGCAACGTCACGCTGTTCGGCGAGTCGGCGGGCGCGCGGGACACGCTGGCGATGATGGCCTCGCCGCTGGCGAAGGGGCTGTTCCATCGCGCCATCGTGCAGAGCGGCGGCTACTACACAGCCACCATGGAAGAAGCGATCAACTTCAGCGACGACACCATCGCCGGGCACCGGTACAGCGGACAGGAGTTGGTCAACCAGCTCATGATCGACGACGGCCTGGCACCCGATCGCGCGACCGCCAAGTCGCGCCAGCAGGACATGGCCGCCGGGGAGATACGCGACTACCTGTACGCTAAATCGAGCGCCGAGATCCTGAAGGTGTTCGACGGCGGCGGCTTCGGCATGATCGACTTCGTCGGCATCCGCGCCGATGGCACCGTGCAGCCGGAGGGCGACGCGGCCGAGGTGTTCGCTGGCGCCTATAACGCCGTGCCGGTCATGCTCGGCACCAATCGCGACGAGCCGGCGATCTTCATGGTGCGCGACCCGCGCCACACACAGACGCGCTTCGGCTTCCTGCCGCGCCTGATCGACCCGGACGCCTATCTGGCCGAGGTGAAGTACGGCGCCCTTGCCTGGAAGGTGCGCGGCGTCGATGACCTCGCGCGGTTGATGCACGAAGTACAGCCCGGAACCGTGTTCGCGTATCGCTTCGACTGGGACGAGGAAGGCTCGCAGCTCGGCTTCGACCTGGCGACGGCGCTCGGCGCCGCCCACGGTCTGGAGATCGCGTTTGCGTTCGGCGAATTCAATGAAGGCATGAACCTCGGCTACCTGTATCCCGAAACGGACGCGCGCGATCAGCTAGCGCGATCGATGATGCGCTACTGGGCGAACTTCGCCCGCGACGGGCATCCGGGCGACGGCGCGGCGCCGGAAGACGCCAGGTGGCTCGCTTGGGGCGAATCGGGGCAGCGGATGATGATCCTGGACACGGCGGCCGACGGGGGCAATCGCATGTCGAGCGACGAGGTCAAGCTGGAACAGATCAAGACCGCGCTCGCCAGCGATAGCTCGATTCCCACCACCGAACTGCGCTGCCGCCTGTACGCGAACGCGTTTCGCTGGCAGGGCTTCGACGAGCAGGAGTACGCGACGCTGGGCGCGGAGGGCTGCGACGCCTACCCCGCCGAGTCGTTCTGGGAATCCTGACCTCAGGGTCCGGCGGGGCTGCCTGCTTTGTCAGGCCCCCGCGAACCCCCGGCCTACCAGCACCTCGTTGCCCGGCGCCGGACGCGCCGGCACGTTCAGCGCGCAGGCGAGCGAGCAGCAAGCGAACAGCGCACCGAACAGGAACACCAGCGCCGGCGAGTCGAGCCACACGAGCCCCAGCACGGCGGGGACCACCACGGCCGCGATGTGATTGATCGTGAACGACACGCTCGCGGTGCCCGCCATGTCCGCCGGGTCGCCGATCTTCTGCAGATAGGTCTTCATCGCGATCGCGAGCGCAAAGAACAGGTGATCGATGACGTACAGCACTACCGCGAACCGGGCGTCTTCCACCAGCGCATAGCCGACGAATACGGCGATCAGGCCGACGTACTCGATGATCAGCGCGCGGCGCTCGCCGATGCGCCCGATCAAAGTGCCGATGCGCTCCGCGAACAAGTAGTTGAACCCGTGGTTGATCAAAAACAACAGCGCGATGTTCTCCGCGCTGTAGCCGAACTTCTCGACCATCATGAAGCCGGCGAACACCACGAAGATCTGCCGCCGCGCGCCGGAGAAGAACGTCAGCGCGTAGTACAGCCAGTACCGGCGACGCATGAACAGCGTCATGGTCTGGGTGGTATCCGAGCCGAAGCGCGGGAACGCGACCCACATGTAGACCGCCATGCCGACAACGGCGCCGCCGCCGATCAGATACAGCCAGACATAGTCGATCTGCAGGAAGCGCAGGACCACGAACAGACCGGCGAACACGATCAGCGACGTCAGGGCATCCACCGAGATCATGCGTCCCAAGAGCTGCGGCGCCTCGTCGGGGTGCAGCCACTGCAGCGACAGACTCTGCTTAACGGTCTCGTAGTAGTGGAAGCCGATGCTCATCAACACCGTCGTGAAGTACAGCCCGTATTCGCTCGGCAGCAGCCCGGTCAGCGCCGTACCCAGCCCCATGATCGCAAGCGCGAGCACGGCGAGCGTCTGTTCGCGCAGCAGCAACAGAACGAACACCGTCGTGAAGGCGAGGAACCCGGGGACTTCCCTCAGGCTCTGCAGAATCCCCATCTGGGCGCCATTGAAGTCCACGCGTTCGATCGCGAAGTTGTTGAGCAGCGCGCTCCACGTCGCCCACGCGATCGGCATCGCGATGCTCATCAGGATCAGTAATCGCAGTCGGGCGGCGGGGGTCTGCATTAGGGGGTGACTACAGCCAAGGACCTCATTAGTTTAGCGCCTCGGCCCCGCGGCAGCAGTCGGCATCACATCCACTCCTGCCACCAGGTTGGCAGCGTGTTGTAACCCGCGACACGCCCGATCGAGCGGCCGCAATAGGAGCATCACGATGACCGATCTAGAGACACTGCGCGAGCGCCTGCGCAGCGACACCCTCCGCGACGAGTCGACGCTCATAGAAGAGATGCTTGACGCGTATCCGCTGAGTACCGCGCACATCGCGCAGATCAATCGCGAGGGCGGAGACCTGATCCGCGCGTGCCGCGCGCGCCCCGAGGACCGCTCGCTGCTCGACGCGTTTCTGCAGCAGTTCGGTCTGGCCAACGGCGAGGGCGTGGCGCTCATGTGCCTCGCCGAGTCGCTGCTGCGCATTCCGGACGCCGACACGGCGGACGCGCTGATTTCCGAGAAGCTGCTCGCCGGCAGTTGGGAGGATCATCTCAGGCAGTCGGACTCGATGTTCGTCAACGCGTCGACCTGGGCGCTGATGCTGACCGGCCGGCTCGTGCGTCTGAACCCCGACATCACAGAGGATCCGGAGCGCTGGTTCGGTGGCCTGCTCGCCCGCCTCGGCGAGCCGGTGATCCGCGGCGCGATGCAGCAGGCGATGCGCATCATGGGCGGCGAGTTCGTGCTGGGACGCACGCTCAAGGAGGCCGCCGAGAACGGTTCGGGGATCTGCAGTTTCGACATGCTCGGCGAGGGCGCGCGTACGGCCGCCGATGCCCAGCGCTATTTCGACGCCTACGCCGGGGCAATCGCGGAGCTTGCGACGCGGACACCGGTGGGCGAATCGGGCCACGGCGGTCCACACGCCGTACACGGCATTTCGATCAAGCTGTCGGCGCTGCATCCGCGCTATGAACTGCACCAGGCCGAGCGCTGCCTGCCGATCCTGGAAGAACGGTTGCTGACGCTCGCGCGCGCGGCGGCGGCAGCAGACATGAACCTGACGCTCGACGCCGAGGAAGCCGCGCGCCTCGATCTGTCGCTCACCCTGTTCGAGCGCATCGCGCGCAGAGCGGAATTCCGCGACTGGCGCGGCCTGGGACTGGCGATCCAATGTTACGGCCGTCGTGCGCTACCGCTAATCGACTGGCTCGTCGAGCTGGCCCGGGACACCGGCATGCGCTTCATGGTGCGCTTCGTCAAAGGCGCGTATTGGGACACCGAAATCAAGCGCGCCCAGGAGCTCGGCCTGGACAGCTATCCGGTCTTTACGCGCAAGCTCGCAACGGACCTCAGCTATCTGAGCTGCGCGGCCCGCGCCCTCGCCCATCCGGAGGCGATCTATCCGCAGTTTGCGACCCACAACGCCCACACCGTCTGCGCGCTGCGCGAGCTGGCGGGCGACGCCGAGTACGAGTTTCAGCGCCTGCACGGCATGGGCGAACTGGTGTTCGACGAAGCGCAGGCTCGCTTTGCCGATCTGCGACCGGTGCGCGTCTATGCCCCGGTAGGCGCACACAAGGACCTGCTCGCCTATCTCGTGCGCCGGCTGCTGGAGAACGGCGCGAACTCGTCGTTCGTCAATCGCTTTTTGGACGCCGACACCCCGGTCGAGTTTCTGCTGCGCGACCCTGCCCGCACCCTGCGCTCGCTGCCGAGCCTCAGCCATCCGGACATCGCGCCGCCGCGGGACATGTTCGGTTCCAGCCGGCGCAATTCCGCCGGCACGGATCTCGAGGACACGGCGGCCTATCGCGCGCTGCAGGCCGGCTTGGAAAGCTGGGCGCAGGAAGCGTACGCCGCGCAGCCGCTCGCCGCGGGCAACGACAGCGCGACGACCCGCGAGATCATCAACCCGGCGACGGCCGCCACGGTTGGCACGGTCGTCGACGCAGCTCCCGGACAGATCGACGCGACCATGGTCGCGGCGGCAGTCGCTCAGCGACATTGGGACGCACTGGGCGGTACCGAGCGCGCCGAATGCCTGCGCAGGGCCGCCGATCTGCTGCGCGAACACAGCGCAGAGCTGCTCGCACTGCTCATGCGCGAGGCGGGCAAGACCCTGGATGATGCCCTCGCCGAACTGCGTGAGGCCGAGGACTTCTGTCGCTACTACGCGGCGCAGGCTGCCGCCGAGTTCACCTCCCCGATGCCTCTGCCCGGACCGACCGGCGAGACCAACACGCTGAGCCTGCACGGCCGCGGCGTGTTCGTGACCATCGCGCCGTGGAATTTTCCGCTCGCGATCTTCATCGGTCAGACGGCCGCCGCGCTGGCCGCCGGCAACTCGGTTGTCGCCAAACCAGCAGAACAAACACCGCTGATCGCCTATCGCGCCGTCCAGATCCTGCACGCCGCCGGCGTGCCGCAGGCGGTGCTGGCGCTGCTGCCGGGTTCAGGACGCACCATCGGCGCCGCGCTGGTCAGCCACCCGCACACGGCCGGCGTCGCCATGACCGGTTCTACCGCGACTGCCCGGATCATCCATCGTGCGCTTGCCGAGCGCGACGGCCCGATTCTGCCGCTGATCGCCGAGACCGGCGGCCAGAACGCCATGTTCGTCGATTCCACCGCCCTGCCTGAACAGGTCGTTGACGATCTGGTGCGCAGCGCCTTTCGATCCGCCGGCCAGCGCTGCAGCGCCGTGCGCGTGCTGTTCGTGCAGGACGACGTCGCAGACACCATGCTGACGATGCTCAAGGGCGCGATGGACGAGCTGCGCATCGGCGATCCGTGGAGCCCCGCGACGGACGTCGGTCCAATCATCGATGCCGACGCGCGCGATGCGCTGCTTGCGCACATCGACGCCGCCCGCGTTCTGCATCGTTGTCCGCTGCCCGACGAGCTGCGCGGGACCTTCGTCGCGCCGACCCTGATCGAGATCGACTCGATCGCTGAACTCGACCGGGAACACTTCGGTCCGGTGTTGCACGTCGTTCGCTACGCCGCGAACGAGCTGGACGACAGACTGACGGAACTCGCGGCGACCGGTTACGGCCTGACGCTGGGCATCCACTCGCGCTTGACCAGCCGCGCCGAACAGATCTTCGCGAACAGTCTCGCTGGCAACGTCTACATCAATCGGGACACCGTCGGCGCGGTCGTGGGCGTACAGCCGTTCGGCGGCAGCGGGCTGTCCGGCACCGGCCCCAAGGCCGGCGGGCCGCACTATCTGCATCGCTTCGCCGTCGAGCGCGTGCGCACCGACAACGTGACGGCGCGCGGGGGTAACACGGACCTATTCCGCCTGACGACCGCCTAGCCGGCGGCCCGCGCGGCGCTACTCGATCGCCGAGGGCTCCTCCGCGAGCCAGGCCGCAAGCCGGTTCGCCGCCTTCGCGGCGCCAGCGTCCGTAAAGTGTGAGAAGTCGGCGAAGAGCTTCGGATCGCCCGACACGGTCTCGGCCAGATCGATGAGCTCTACGTCGTTCGCCGCGGCGAGCCGTCGTATGACCTCGTTCGCCTCGGCGTCGAACCGAATCAGCACGTCGCCGCCGGCGCGGGGATAGAACTTGCGCCAGGCTTGCAGCACGGACTCGTCGATCTCCTCGACGGCGTGGAACGCGTTCGCGTGGGTGAGTATCGCGACGCGCGCGCCGCTACCCTGGGCAACGCCCAACAGCGCCTCGAGATGCGCTGCGAACTGGCGCAGGCGCTCGGCGGGCGGATCCGGCCATACCTCGCCCTGCAGCGCGCCCTGTTCCTGACGTTCGCGAATCAGGTCCTGCAAGGCCATGGGCAGGAAGCTCTTCAGCACGTCGCGCGACTTCGTGACGGCGCGCGACACGAAGCCGACGCCCGCGGCCTGCGCAGGCTGGGGGCGATCCGGTCGTACCGGCTGCAGATCGAGATAGAAGTGCGGCGTCGGATAGATCATCAACGCATCGACGCCCATGCCCAGCAGCGGCTCTTCGAGTACTCGCTGCAGCCGCAGCAGATTCATACCGAAGCAGGCCGCGTTGATGACATCAACGTCGCTGCCCCGCGCGCGCAGCGACCGCTCGAGCTGATTGGCCACGTCGTTACCGGGACTCTCGTACAGACCGAACGCCTCGGACGCCCCGAGCCAGACGACGGTTTCGCGCGCCGGGCCGGCAAATTCCGTTTCGCGAAAACCCCGCTCGTCGATTCGAAAGTGCTTGTAGCTGCGGCCCGGAGCGCAGCGCTGGGTTCCACGGGCATCCGAATGGCGAATGCCTTCGAGCTCATAGTGACCCCAGAATGGCGCCCCCCAGCGCAGTGTGTCTTCGGCCCGCGCGAACACCTCCAGCAGCACGACGAACAGCACGCCGCAGAGGATGGCTTTGAAGATCAGTTGTCGCATCAAGTCTGGCACGGGGATCGCTTAAAACTGAAAGTAGATGAAGCTCTCGGAGACTTCGCCGTGAAACACAAACAGGTAAAACGCGCCCGCATACAGGACCGTCCGGACCAAATCCGGGGCGGGCAAACGCTCCTTGGTGTACAGCCACTCGATCAGCAGCATGGGCAGCGCGAACTGCACAAGCGGTAGAAACAGCCCTGAGTCGAAGGTCTCGCCGCGGAACAGACCGAGCGTCATGTCACCGACCTGGCCGAGGCTCTGCGCCCGAAACAGGATCCAGCCGTAGCACGTGAACTGAAAATACAGCAGCACCTTCAGCGCGTAGACAACGAAGCCCTGCCGGAACAGCGGCTTCACGTGGGCGATGTACCAGCGGTGCACGCACAGACACAGGCCCTGGTAGAAGCCCCACAGCACATAGTTCCACGCGGCCCCGTGCCAGAGCCCGCCCAGCACCATGGTCGCCATCAGGTTGCCGTAGGTGCGCACCGGCCCTTTGCGATTACCGCCCAGCGAAATGTAAAGGTAGTCGCGCAGCCATGAGGACAGGCTGATGTGCCAGCGGCGCCAGAACTCCTGCGGACTCGTCGAGGCATAGGGAAAATCGAAATTCAGCCGGAGCTCCACGCCCAGCATGCGCGACGTGCCGCGCGCGATGTCGCTATAGCCAGAGAAGTCCGCATAGATCTGAAAGGCGAACAGGTAGCCGCCCGCGACCACCGTCCAAAAGCCCGGATCTGGCGTCGCGAAGATGGCGTCGACGTGGGGCGCGAGGTTGTCCGCGACGAACACCTTCTTGAAGAAACCGATCAGCGCCAGCATTGCCCCGCTCCAGACCTGCTCGATATCGAACTGTCGACGGCCGGCGATCTGCGGCATCAGCGAGGTCGAGCGTTCGATGGGTCCGGCTACGAGCTGTGGGAAGTAGGCCACGTAGACCGCAAAGTCGATCAGGTTGGTCGTCGGCTCGTTGTCCTTGCGATAGACGTCGATCGTGTAGGAGAGCGTCTGAAAGGTATAAAACGAAATACCGACGGGCAGGATGATCTGCAGCACCGGAACGTTGGCCTGCAGCCCGACGGCCTCGAGCAGCACGACAGCGCTGTCGAGGAAAAAGTTAAAGTACTTGAAGACGCCGAGCAGCCCGAGATTCACGATCAGGCTGACAAGCAACCAGCGCTTTCGCGTCGCCGCCGCATCCGCCGCGTGAACGCGCTGGGCCACCACGAAATCGACCGCCGTCGATAGCAGAATCAGCGACAGGAAGCGCCAGTCCCAGAAGGCATAGAAGAAATAGCTGGCGAGCAGCAGCAGGACATTCTGCTGGCGCTGTCCCAGCAGCCAGTACAGGCCAAAGACGAGCGGGAAGAAGACCGCGAACTCGAAAGAGTTGAAAATCATTCGGGCGACTTGGGCGCTCCTGTCGCGCCCGCGGACTCCGGTGGGTTCAAATCGAGCGGCACTGTAGCCCAAAAGTCGCCATTCTTTGAGTGCGCCTGCCCGCCTGTGCGCGCGCCGCCTCGCGGCGGCGAAACAACTGTGCGCCGGCGCACAGTCGGTGTCGGCGCCAGGGCACAGCCGCGCGATTCTTCAGCGGTCGCCGGCTCCGACGGGATGCTAGACTCGCGTCGCTTTTCGCGCTCGCCCGGCCGCTGACCGCAGGGCGCCCTGAGGTTTCACCGTTGGACAGCCAGCACATTCTCTTCTTTGGCGAAGACTGGGGGCGCCATCCCAGTACCGCCCAGCACCTTGCACGCGAACTGTGCCGTACGCACCGCATCACCTGGGTGAACTCGATCGGCCTGCGCGAACCGAAGCTCGGGATGGCCGATCTAGGCCGCGTTGTCGGCAAGGTCACTCGCGCTCTGCGCCCCAAGCCGGAAAGCGGCCGCGAGTTGGCAGCAACTTCGCCGGTGGCGGATGCGTTGCAACCAGCCTGTCTCGTCTCGCCGTGGATACTGCCCTGGCACCGATCGCGGTCGGTCCGCGCGCTGAACCGACTGCTGCTGCGCCGGCCGCTGCGCGCCCAAGTCGAGCCCGACTCCGCAGTGCTGGTCTCGGCAAATCCCGCGAGCTATTACCTGCACGATTTGGTGCGGCCGCGCGCGACCGTCTACTACTGCGCAGACAAATACGCCCAGATCGCCGGCCTCAATCCGCGCTTAGTAGAGCGCTTCGAGCGAGAAATGCTCGACCGCGCGGATCTCGTCGTCGCAACCTCCCGCGCGCTGGTCGACGACCTTAGCCGCAGCCACGCGAACGTGGCCTATCTGCCTCACGGTGTCGACGTCGGACTATTTGCCACAACGTTGGAACTGCCACGCTCCGTCGCCGCGCCTTGCATCGGCTTTGTGGGACTGCTGGGCGAGCACATCGATCTGAATCTGTTAAGCGCTTTGGCCGACGCGATGGACGATGGACGCATTCTCTGTGCCGGTCCGATCGAGGCAGGCGTCGTCGCACCGCGCCACCCCCGCATCGAATATCTCGGCCCCCTGCCCCAGGTCGAGCTGCCTGCCATGCTCGCCGAGACCGACATTTGCATCCTTCCGTACACCGAAAGTGAACGAAATCACTACGCCAACCCAACCAAGGTACGGGAGTATCTCGCCGCGGGCCGCGCCGTTGTTGCTACGGACCAACCGGGTATCGCCGACATCGATGGCGATGTGCGCATCGGGCGCACCGGCGCCGAGTTCGTCTCCCTCGCGCTTGCGGCGCTGGCCGAGGCACGTATGAAGGAGCCGTCTAAGGCGGTCGATATTGGCGCATCGATGCAGGCGCACGGCTGGGACGCGCGAGCCGACGCCTTTAGTAAATTGTTGGAACAAATCTGCGACTGAATTTGACTTGCCGCAACGAAGGGTCCACTTTGATTCGGTCATGAACGCAGGGATGCTTAGTGAACCACTCGGATCGTTCAGATCATACGAATGACGGCGAACAGGCATCACTACCCGCCCTACAGAATCACCGCGGCGTTGAGGACTTTCTGCAGGCCTTTAATCAGGCCCTGATCTGCGTTCGCTTTCGCCGCCCCCTCAACTCCTACACGTCCAATGCGATGCTGCGCGCGTCCTACCGCTCTTCGCGCCTGCACTTCATCAACGACGCCGCGGCTCGCCTCTTCGGCGTGACCCAAGCCCAACGCGAGCAGGAACCGACCTGCGCAGAGCTGCAGAATCCGATCATCGACACCCTGATCAGCCACGCCTTCCCGGTCGGTGAAGCCGAGCTGACCCAGGACCTGAAAAACTCGCCCCGCCTGACCGTGGATCTCACGCCGGAATACGATCTGCTGCTGCAGGTCGAACCCACGTTCGTATTCGAGGGTGACGGCGCGCGCGACGTCTGGCTGCGGGTCACAGACCGTACTCAAGAGGAGCGCCTCCTGCGCGAGCAGCGCCAGCTCCAACACGAGCGCGAGCTCGCCATGAACGCAGCATCCCTGTTTCACTTCCAGTTCGATCGCGAAGCCGACAGCGTGTTCATCGATCCGCGCGGTCTAGTGGGCACGGGGCTATCGTCCATGCCCGACAAACTGTCCGAAGTGCTCGCCCTGCTCGGCCAAGAGCAGCAGGAGTACAACGAGCTCAAGCTTCAGGAGTTTCTCGCCGGCGAGTCGATGCTCATCAGCTTCGTCGCGCGCATCCGCAATCCGGCCAGCACGCTCGTGTACCTGGAGTTCTGGGGCATGTCGAATGCCGAGGGCGACGGACGCGGCTTCGGCATGTTTCGCGACGTCACCCGGCCGCGGCTGCTGCAGGCGCAGCTGCAGGAAAAAGAGACGCTGGAGCGGCTGGGCCTGCTCGCCGGCGGCATCGCCCACGACTTCAACAATGTTCTGATGTCGATCCTGGGTCACGCAGAGCTGCTCGACATCGATCTCAGCAGCCAGCCGCTGGACACGCAGACCCGACGGGAATCGAGCCGCGCGATAGGCGAGATTCGCGAGGCAACCCGACGCGCGTCGGACCTGTGTACGTCGCTGCTTACCTACGCCGGCCGGCACCCACTGCAGCGCACCGTCGTGTCGCTCGCGGACGCCGTCAGCACCACGCTCAATCTGCTGCGCGTCACGGTCGACAAGCGTGTGCAAATCGATCTCACCGGGTACAGCGACGCCTGTATCGCTGCGGATCGCGGCCAGCTCACCCAGGTCATCTTTAATCTCGTCGGCAACGCCGCAGAGGCGATCGCCACCCGCAACATCAACAGCGGGCGCATCGATCTGGCCGTCGAGGCGATCGGAGACGTGAGCATTGCCGAGCGGCACGAGATCGCCCGCCAGGCCTGGTTCAATTGGGATACGCCGCGATTCGTGCGGCTCACCATCCGCGACAATGGTGTCGGTATGGACCAAGCGACCCGGGCGCGCATGTTCGACCCGTTCTTTACGACCAAGCCCCAGGGGCGCGGACTGGGCATGGCGGCCGTGAAAACCATCGTCCAGAACCACGAAGGGGCCATCATCGTCGACTCCGCGCCGGGCGCGGGGACGGAGTTTCGGCTCTACTTTCCCCAGCACCTGGGGGTCGAAACGGACACCGAGCAACCGGCGAGCGCGAGTTCGGCAACCGGCCGGCGAGCCGCGACGCGTGTGCTGCTAGTAGACGATCAACCGGAAGTTCGCGAGGTCGCCGCCCAGCTATTGCGGCAGCTCGACTGCGAGGTTACCGAGGCGGCGACAGCGACGGAGGCGCTCGCCAGCGCCAACGACGAGCAGTTCGACTGCGCGTTAATCGACGTCACCATGCCGGACATGCCCGGCACCAGCCTTGCCCAGGAACTGCTGCGTTTCGACAATCAAACGCAAATCGTGTTGATGAGCGGCTATACCGAATTCGAGATACCGGACGCGCTGCGCGACTCCTGCCGGTTCATTCACAAGCCCTATACGATCGACGAGCTGTCGGCCGCGATTCGCCTCTGAGCGCCGCGTCAGGCAGCGGGCAGACCCGACAGTGACCGCACGGCCGCGCAGAAGGCGCGCACCGCCGCGCGCAGATCGGCGCGGCGTTCTGCCCCGGTAGACTCGCTAAAGCAGAACGACAGACGCAGTTCGTTGAGCCCAGCGCGAGCGTCACGCTGCCGCGCATCGTCGGGATAGAAGTCATACATGGGGATGACTACCACGCCGTGCTCTGTAACCAGCCGCGCAACGAACGCATCGTCCGTGCGCACTTCATCGTCTAGAAAACGAAACACCGTGAAAAAACCGGCCTGAGGTATCGTCCATTCGAAGCGCTCGGGCCAGTCACCCAGGCCGGCGGCCAGCTCGCCGAGAATGATCTCGCGATTTTCGCGGTACACGGCGAGCTTCTCGCGCGCGACGTCAAACAGCGTGTCGCGGCGTCGAAAGCCGCCGTCGTGTTCCTCATGCAGCAGCGCTTCGAACCCGTACAGGGCCGCGGGATTCTGGAACAGGATGTCGGCGCTGGACTCGACGAGCAGCAGGTCTGCGAGCAGCACCCGCTCGCCGCCCGCGATCTCGATCTCGGCGTCGCTGTAGACGAAGCCGACGCGCGGCCCGGGCAGGCCGATCTTGGAGCCGGTGAATAGGTGCACCGTCTGCCGCGAATCGAGCGCGAGAAACGGCTGCGGCCGCGCCTCATTGAAGTCGATGTAGATGTAGGGCGCGTCCTCGACGATCAGCACACCGAGCTCGCGCGCCGCGTCGAGCAGTTCCTCTCGGCGTGTCTGGCTGAAGGAAATCCCCGCAGGATTGTGACCGTCCGGAACCGTGTAGTAGAACGGCACGAAATAGCCGGCGGCACGCGCCTGTTCAACGCGCGCGCGGAACGCCTTCGGGTCGGGACCGTCGCCGTCCAGCTCGACGGAAAAGATGCGGCTGTTCGCGCCCAATTCGCCGCGAGCGAGAAAGCCCGCATAGGTCGGCGCATCGGTAATGTAGGCGAGTTTCTCGCCGGGACGTTCGAACAGGGCGCAGATGAGCGAGATACCGCCGGTCGCCCCCACCGTGGGAATCAGCCTGTCGGGGTCCAGCGCGACGCCCCAGTCGAGGCCGTAGACGTGCGCGAACGTCTCGCGCACCGATCGCGGTCCGAGGGTGTCCGTGTAGGCATAGGATTCGCGCAGGATCTCTGGCAGCGCGTCCGGATCGTTATCGCCCTCCCCCTGCGCGCGCCAGCTCAGGTACGCCGCCTCGTGAGCCAGGAAGCCGCGCGGATCGGTGACTTCAGGATGCGGGTAGCCGGCGCCGAGATGGTGCATTACCAGCCCCTTGGCGCGGGCGATCTCCCGCAGCTCAGGCAATGAAGCTGACATCTTCCGGGTCACCGAAACCTTTTGCTGCCGCAGGCTGTGCGCGCGCAGTGACGTACCGCCGAGATTAGACCCAGTCACTTTCGTTAAACTCCCAGTGATCTATGAAGATCTGAGCGAATCTTCATGTACTTTGTGAAGTCATACGCCCAAACTAGCTGCCGGCAGGCTGAAATTCAGCCCCAGCCGTTGCATCGCAAACCAGCATAACGACAAAGCCACGCTGCGAGTAGCCGGCGCGGACCGGGACAACCGCCGCCAGCGAGACCGCGCTCGACGCATCCAGTGATGCCTCGAGCGAACAACAACAAGCGCCTCGAAGCGCAAACAGCGGCCATCGACAGCGGGTGCGATCAGTAGAGGGAAGGACACTGAGGACGATGAAGCAGACGGCCCGGCCATCCGACAGGCGCCGCCGCACCTGGGCGACGCCGAACTCCCAGCGCACCGGCGCCTGGCTGCTAGCGGCGTTGCTTAGCGTCGCCGGCGCTCAGGCACTGGCTGACGATGCGCGTCCGGCCGACGAAGCCAACGTCAGCGAAGACATCTCCGTCGCGGCAGCGAGCACGGTTCAGCCGGCCGCAGAAACGCCCGTCGCCCCAGTCACCGTCGTCCAAGACGCTGTTTCCCAAGACACCGTCGACCAGGAAACAGCGCAACAGGCAGCCGTTAGCGAAGACGCGGTCACGGAAAACCCGGCTGGGCAAGCGCTCGGCGCGACACCGGCGGCCACGACGGCGGCAGCGATAGAGCAGGCAACCACGGGCGAACCGGAAGCGGCCGCAATGCCGGTCAGCGCAGAGATCGCGAGTTCGCCGGATCTGCCGGTCGCACCCAATGTCGATCTGAAGGCGCCGCAGCCGGACGGCATCGACACGCCCGCAGAGGACAGCACGAAAGAGGCACAGCCCGCACCCGAGGGCCGCTCGATTGTCCTGCTCGGCACCGAGGTGGAGCCAGGCACCTCCACCCGCCTCGCCTGGAGCGCCCAGGAAGCCTTCGACGGCATCGCGGCCTCGACCCCGGTGCTCGTCGTCAACGGGGCGCGTCCGGGACCGGTGCTGTGCGTCACAGCGGCCGTGCATGGCGACGAGCTCAACGGCATCGAAATGGTGCGACGGACCTTCTACGACATCGAACCCAAGCGGCTCGCGGGCACGCTGATCGGCGTACCGATCGTCAATCTCGACGGCTTTCGCCGCAATTCCCGCTATCTGTCGGATCGCCGCGACCTGAATCGCTACTTTCCCGGGAATCCGCGCGGCAGCTCCGCGTCGCGCATCGCCTACTCGTTCTTCAACCAGGTCATTTTGCAGTGCGAGGCCCTGGTCGACCTGCACACAGGCTCCTTTCATCGGACCAATCTGCCGCAGCTGCGCGCCAACCTGAAGAACGACGCCGTGCGTAAATTCGTGGACGGCTTCGGCAACATGGTGGTGCTGCACTCCGTCGGTGCCAAGGGCACGCTGCGCCGGGCGGCGACAAATCGCGGCATACCCGCCGTGACGCTGGAGGCCGGCGAACCGCTGCGCCTGCAAAAGAAAGCCGTATCTCAGGGGGTACGCGGGCTGCGCCATCTGCTCAGCCACATGGGCATGTACGGCAAACGCAACACTCGGGTCGAGCGCGAGCCGCACTACTACAAGAGCCACTGGATCCGCGCCGATCAGGGCGGGATTCTGTTCTCGGAAGTGTCGCTCGGCGATCGCGTGCGCCCCGGCAAGGTGCTCGGCACCATCACCGACCCGATCACCAACGTCCAGTCGAAGCTCGTCTCGGAACACCAGGGGCGCGTGCTCGGCATGGCCTTGAATCAGGTGCTGATGCCCGGGTTTGCGGCCTTCCGTATCGGCATCTCGACGACCGAGGAAGAGGTCAAGAGTGCGGACGCCAAACCCCGTCAGCCAACAGGCGCGCCGACGTCCTTGGCCGTCGCCTCAGAGCCCCCGATCGCGCGAGCGGTGGGGACAGCACAGCCGCAGCAGCAACCCGCCGAGCCAGCGGCGTCTGCGGCGACCGCGGCGCTCGCAGACAGCGATTCAGCCGCCGACACAGACGGCCTAACCGGCGTCAAAGACGCTGAACCTGCGACCACGATTCCTACCGAGGTGGTGCAGGATACGGGCAAGATTCGGGGCGAGGACGCGCCCGGCAGCGATCCGGCCGCGACCTACGAACCGCCGCCGAACGATCATCCGGCGGAGGCATCCCTTGTCGCCGAGGAACTGCTGGCCGATGCTCCGGTAGCCCCGGCAGCGCCCGCGCAAGCGGACGCCGAGGCGCTGATCGACCCATCCCACGAGCAACAGCAGCCCGAAACCGAGGTCGCGGAAGAGGAGTAGGCCGCACCAGGGCGCGGGGCTGTTAGCCCTCTGCCAGCAGCCCCGCGTAGCGATTCAGAGCACTACGACGCTTTTCCCAGTCCGGCATGTGCGCGGCGAGCAGGCCGCGAAAGCGCCGACCGTGATCCATATAGCGCAGATGACACAGTTCGTGCAGCAACACATAGTCGACGAGAGGCGTGGGCAGCTTCACGAGATGGGTGTTCAGGCACAGCCGGCCGCTCGACGAGCAGCTACCCCACTGCGAGCGCATGAAGCGCACGCGCCAGGTCGGGATGTGATCGAGCCAATCAATGTCGTCGACGAGCCGCTCCAGAGTGCCTTCGAACAGCGTCTTCGCGCAGTCGGTCTGGTAGGCCCGCACGATGCGCCGCACCAGGGCGTCCGTCGCCCGCGCGTCGTCCGTCGGACAGATCACCCGCAGGCTCGTGCCGACGCGCTCCGCGCTCGCGCGCGCGCCGCTGTCGAAACAGACACACAGCATCAGCGCCTCGCCGCCAAGCAGTAGCAGTTCGCCGTGCCGATAGGCGGGCGCCCGAAACTCCGGACTCTGTTCGCGCACCGAGCGGAGCCGGTGCACGAACCAGCGACGATGCGCCTCCACCATCTCGCGCAGCTCATCGACGCCCGTCAGCGGCGGCGTGTCCAGCCGGACGCGGCTGGCCGTCTCGAAGTTAATGCCGACGCGCGAGCGGCGCCTGCGACTGCGATTGACCTCGAAGGTCACCTGGCGATCGTCGATCGCAACCTCACACGACTCGTGCGCGCCCGCGGCGTCAGTCATCTTCGCGCCTGATGATCAGACTGGGATCACCGCTCATCGGATCGAGTTCGGCGTAGATGTGCAGCGGCCGACAGCACACCTGGCAGTCTTCCACGTAGTTCTGCCCGTCACTGCCCTCTTCGCCCAGCAGATCGATGACGAGTTGGATCGGCTCGCCGCAGTAAGGGCAATCCGCCGCGGCGAGCTCGGTGCCGTAGGACACTAGTGTCCTGTCCGATTGATTCGTTGCACTATGACGCGTGCCACAAGGTCTGTAGCAAGGCGCATTCCGACGGACAGGTTGGGCACCTTTCCAAGGGATGCAACGCGGCTACAGGGCTTGTGGCGCGCGCCCTTCGGGTGGCCCAGAATCGCCAATAACCGCGTTGTGCTCCTTGCCAATATCGACATATTGCCGGCGGAGCACGCCTTGTTCTTGACGATTCTGGGCTCATCATAGTTCAACGAATTAATCGGACAGGACACTAGCGCACCATCACGTTACCGCCGTCGATGATCAGCGCCTGGCCGGTCATATAGCTCGCGGCGCGCGATGCGAGAAACACACCGACGCCGCGCAGCTCATCGGGATCGCCCCAGCGGCGCAGGGTGATGTCATCCGCCGGACGCTCGTTGCCCTCCTCGTCCTGCCACAGCACCTGGGCGAAATCGGTCTTGAACAGTCCGGGACAGAGCGCGTTGATCCGCACGTTGTGTTCACCGTACTCCGCCGCCAGATTGCGCACCAGGGCCAGATCCGCCGCCTTCGATATCGCGTAGGCGCCGAGGTGTGTCGACGGCATGAACGCGCCGTTCGATGACGTGATGACGATGCAGCCGTCCCGCGCACGCACCATGTCGGGCAGCACCATGTGCGCCAGCCAGTGATTCGATTTCACGTTGCTCGCCATCGTCTTGTCGAAGGCGCTGTCCGGTATCTCGGCCGACGGTCCGTAGAACGGGTTAACGCCCGCGTTCGCAAACAGGATGTCGACGCTGCCAAAGCGCTCGTGCGTCGTATCGACCAGCGCCTGCAGCTGCTCCTTGTAGCCGATGTTGCAGGCGACACCCAGGGCGCGCTCCTCGCCGCACAGCTCGTTGATGGCCGCAGCCGTGGCTTCGCAGGCATCCTGATTGCGACTGGACACGACGACGCGGGCGCCGGCCATGGCCAACCCCTCCGCCAGCGCGCGGCCCATGCCCTTGGAGGATCCGGTCGTCAACGCGACCTTGCCGCTCAGATCAAATAACGTGGACTTGCTCATGTACTCGGTCTCTCCCGGTCGAGTTCGCTAGAATCCCGCCATTGAATCACCTAAGCGGTCTCGCTCAAAGCAGTCCAATGCCCAGACTCGGCGGTTTCGACATACCGGACGACGCGCTGTCAGAGACGTTCGTGCACGCGAGCGGTCCCGGCGGCCAGAACGTAAACAAGGTCGCGACGGCGGTAGAGCTGCGGGTGCTGCTGGATCGCTGCGGCCTGCCGTTCGACGTCCTGACGCGGCTGCGCCGGTTGGCCGGCAATCGCCTGAACGGCCGCAACGAACTCGTGTTTCTGGCTCGCGAAACCCGCAGTCAGGCGCGCAATCGCGAAGCTGCATTGCAGCGCTTCGGCGACCTCCTGACGCGCGCGGCCGTAAGACCGAAGCGGCGTATTCCCTCCCGACCGAGCCGCGCCGCCCGCGCGCGGCGGCTCGACGGCAAGAAGCGCCGGGGCCAAGTCAAGCGCACCCGTTCGCGCCCGCCCACCGACTGAACGCACCAGCGGCCGCAACGACGCGCTCGCGGCTCAGGTCCAGATACAGGTGGGACACGCCGGATCGGCGGCCGCCGCATCGTCGGCGTGCTGGTACTGGGGTGCGTCGTGTCGCGCCGTGCGATCGTCCCCCTCACGCATCACGCGGTCCTTCCAGTCGTCATTGTCGTCCCAGTGAAACGGCAGGCGCAGCATGCTGCCGGGCGAGTTGCGTCGCAGCTGGCTCAGCGCGAGTGCAACGATCTGTTCCTGAACCCGCGGCCCATCGGGCGGACCCGCGGTGTGCCCGAGCGGGTAATCGAGATAAGCCGCGCGCGGCGGATTCACGGCGCTCGTGATGGCGATCGAACTCGTCAATACCACCGTCGCGATGCCGTTGGCCTCCAGATGGCGGGCAATCAGTCCCACGGACTGATGGCACACGGGTCAGACCGGGACCAGCAGCGCCGCGTCGACCTCCATGCGCCGGAGCTCATTGAGCACCGCCGGCGCCACGCGCTCGCGCACCCGTCGGGCCGAGTAAATGCCGCCCATGAATGTCAGCGCGTCCTCGGCCAGGCGCCCGATAGCGCCGCGCGATACCAGCGAACGCAGCCCGCGCAGCGGCAGCACGACGTTGCTGTCGCGACGCGCTGCTGACAAATCGTAGGCGAAGTGGGTCGCTCGCAGCGCGCTGCCGGGCGTGTCTACCGGCACGCGCCGCAGGCTCGTATCGTCGGCGTGATGAAAGGCCACCTGGCCGTGTCGGTAGACGCCGCCCGAGCCCACCAGCCCGAGCGTCAGCTCACGCAGCGGGCGGCGCAGCCTGACGATCGGCGGCGGCTGCGCTTCGCGCACCCAGGCATAGTCCGGGTAGCCGAGCCCCGCATACAGGGCCTGCGTGCGCGCTATATGGTCTACCGGTGGCTGTCGTGTCGATTGGGTCATGGCGTGCTCGCTGCGCTAGGGAACCTCTGAAACCGGTCACGAACCGGCCGCAACCGGGATTGCAATTTGTCTGAGTTGCACCATACTCACGGCTCCACGGGCAAAGCTAAGGAGGTGATCAGTGATATCTATTGCAACTCGTACTACCGGAAGTATCGCCTCATAAGCAGTCCTTCCGGGACTGACGAAAGCAATCCAGAGGGCCGATCCGCGCAAGCGTATCGGCCCTCTCTCTTTTCGGGCAACTCGTTTTTCTGCCTTCTCTTGCCTTCTCGCGCCTTCACTTGCCCTCTCGCGCCTTCTCGCGCCTTCTCTCGCCTTCTCGCGCTAGCGGTAGCCTGCACCGGTCCATCGGCTGCATCCCGATTCGTTCCAAGACTTTGCCATAGCCGCAATGCGGGCGCTAAATTGATCTCGGCACCGTCTGTGGGAGGAGATCAGTGGGCATCAGAAGTCTGTTAGTCAGCAATCGCGGCGAAATCGCCGTACGGATCATTCGCGCGGCACAGGAGCTCGGCATTCGCACCGTCGCTGTGTATTCGACCGACGACGCGGACAGCCTGCACGCCCGCCTGGCCGATGACCACGTGCCGCTCGAAGGGCGCGGTGTCGCGGCCTATCTCGATGCCAGCCGCATCGTCCGACTGGCTCGCGCCAGCGGCTGCGACGCAATACACCCAGGCTATGGATTCTTGGCAGAAAACGCGGCGTTCGCGCGCGCGTGCGAGGACGCCGGCGTCACCTTCGTCGGACCCAGCGCGGCGACCGTCGCACTCTTCGGTGACAAGCTGCGTGCGCGGGCGCTCGCCGAGCAGTGCGGCGTGCCGGTGCTGGCAGGCACAACCGGCCCCACCACGCTTGCGCAGGCGCGCGAGTTCTTAAGCGGCCTCGGCGGCGGCCGCGGCGCGATGATCAAGGCCGTCGCGGGCGGCGGCGGGCGCGGCATGCGCATTGTGATGAGCGACACCGATCTCGACGCGGCGTACCAGCAGGCCGCAGCGGAGGCGAAGCTGGGCTTCGATGACGACGCCCTGTATCTGGAGGAGTTTCTCCCGAGCGCTCGCCACATCGAGATGCAGGTCGTCGGCGACGGCGCCGAGGTCGTGCATCTGCACGAACGCGAGTGCTCCGTGCAGCGCCGGCACCAGAAGCTCATCGAGATCGCGCCCAGCCCGACGCTCAGCGACAGCATGCGAGCACGGCTGCAGGACGCTGCGTTGAGCATGGCCGCCGCCGGCGACTATACGAGCCTCGGCACCTTCGAGTTTCTGGTCGATGCCGAACGACCCGACGAGCGATTTGTGTTTCTCGAAGCAAACGCCCGCCTGCAGGTGGAACACACGGTCACAGAGGAGGTGCTGGGCATCGATCTGGTGCAGACCCAGCTCGAGCTTGCTGGCGGCGCGAGTCTCGCGAGCTTAGGCCTGCGCCAGAGCGACATCGACGCCCCGCGAGGGCACGCGATCCAGCTACGCGTCAACGCCGAAGCGATGGCGGCTGATGGTTCCACCAGACCCACCGGCGGGACGCTGAGTGTGTTCGAGGCGCCGACCGGACGCGGGCTGCGCTGCGACACCTACGCGTTCGCCGGCTATAGAACCAATCCGAGCTTCGACTCACTGCTCGCGAAGCTGATCGTGCATTCCCCGCGCCGCGACTTTGGCGCCGCCGCGCGCAAAGCGTCGAACGCGCTCGACGAGCTGCGCATCGAAGGCGTAGCGACCAATCAGCCCTTTCTGCAGCGGCTGCTGGCGCGCGAAGAGTTTACGGCGGCGACGATCACCACTCGCTTCGTCGACGATCATCTAGCGGCGCTGCTGGCCGCCGAGGAAGACGAACGCACGGCGACGATCGCCGGCGCCCAGGTTAACGACGATCCGCTCGCGGTATTGGACTACGGCCGCGGGGGAGCCGCCGCCGCGACCGCAACAATCAGTCAGCTCGCGCTGGTCGACGAAACACTGCCGGCCGGGACGGTGGCGGTGCGCGCGCCCATGCAGGGCACCGTCGTTCGCATCGACATCGAACCCGGCGACCGCGTCTTTGTGGGTCAGGCCGTCGCGATCATGGAAGCCATGAAGATGGAGCACGTGATCACCAGCGACGTCAGCGGCGACGTCGAACGCTTCGGCGCCGCAGTCGGCGACGCCGTGTTCGAGAGCCATCCGCTGATCTACCTGCGTGAGGGCGACGTCGCGGCACGGGCGGCCGAGGACACGACGGAGCTCGATCTCGATCTCATCCGCGACGATCTGCGCGAGGCACTCGATCGCCACGCCGCGGGCCTCGACGAGAACCGGCCGGCCGCCGTCGCCAAGCGTCACGGCCGCGGCTATCGCACCGCTCGCGAGAACGTCGCCGATCTGGTCGACGCCGGCACCTTCGTCGAGTACGGCAGCATCGTCATCGCCGCGCAGCGCCGCAGGCGCAGCGTCGCCGACCTCATAGAGAACACGACGGGCGACGGCATGGTCTGCGGACTCGGACAGATCAACGGCGAGCACTTCGATGAGTCACGCGCGCGCTGCATGGTGATGAGCTACGACTACATGGTTCTGGCCGGCACCCAGGGACAGAAAAACCACGCGAAGAAAGACCGGATGTTCGAGGTCGCCGCACAGCAGCGGCTGCCGACCGTGCTGTTCGCTGAGGGCGGCGGCGGCCGGCCCGGCGATACTGACGGCTCCGGCGTCGCCGGGCTCGACTGCTGGGCGTTCACCTACTTCGCGCGCCTGTCCGGGCTGGTACCGGTCGTCGGCATCACCAACGGACGCTGCTTTGCGGGCAACGCGGTGCTGCTCGCCTGCTGCGACGTGATCATCGCGACCGAGGACGCCAACATCGGTATCGGCGGGCCGGCAATGATCGAGGGCGGTGGGCTGGGCGTTTTCAAACCCGAAGAGGTCGGCCCGATGGACGTCCAGGTGCCGAACGGCGTCGTCGACATCGTGGTCAGCGACGAGGCGGAGGCCGTCGCGATGACCAAGAAGTATCTCAGCTACTTTCAGGGCCGACTGGATAGCTGGCAAGCGCACGACGAACGCGAGCTGCGCTTCGTGGTGCCGGAAAATCGTCTGCGCTACTACGACATGCGCGAGGTCATCGACAAGCTCGCCGACGTCGATTCGGTGCTCGAGATTCGCCGCCACTGGGGCGACGGCATCATCACCGCCTTCATGCGCGTCGAGGGTCGTCCGCTGGGCGTCATCGCCAACAATCCGGGCCACCTGGCCGGCGCCATCGACGCGGAGGGCGCCGACAAGGGCACGCGCTTCATGCAGTTATGCGACGCGTTCGACATACCGCTGCTGTTCCTGTGCGACTGTCCGGGGATCATGGTGGGCCCGGAGTCGGAGAAGACCGCGCTGGTGCGTCACGCCGGGCGCATGTTCGTCACCGGCGCCAACATCGACGTGCCGTTCTTCACCATCGTCACCCGCAAGGCCTACGGCCTGGGCGCGCAGGCGATGGCGGGCGGCAGCTTCAAGGCGCCGATCTTCTGCGTGAGCTGGCCGACGGGCGAGTTCGGCGGCATGGGTCTCGAGGGTGCCGTGAAGCTCGGATTCCGCAAGGAACTCGAGGCTATAGAAGATCCCCAGGAACGCTTAGCCACCTATGAACAGATGGTGGCGGACAGCTACGAACGCGGCAAGGCGGTGAACACCGCCTCGCACTTCGAGATCGATGAGGTGATCGATCCGGCGGATTCCCGGCGCTGGATCGCCGCCGCGCTGCGCGCCGCACCAGCGCCCGCCCCTCGCACCGGCAAGAAGCGGCCGAACGTCGACACCTGGTAGGCGGCGCCAGCGGGTTTAGGGGCGATAGACGGGATAGCGCGCCTTACTCGACACGGCGGCGATGAGCTCCGCGGAGCTGCGAAACTGCGCGAGCTCCGTGAGCTGGCGTTCCGTCACCCGCATCAACCCGAAGTCGTCCGCGGCGTGCCGCTCAAGCGCCGCCGCCGGCGTGATCCAGACGCTGTCGACGGTCTCCTGCCGGTCGTGCTCGCCGGTCTGCCCCGGCGGCGCCGCCGCGACGAAAAACCGCGTGTCGAAACGACGCGGCCGGCCCTGCGGCGTTACGAAGCGATTGAACAGATGCACGCGATCGATCGCGAGCCGCAGTTCGCGGGCCTCGCAGATCTCGAACAGCGTGAGCGCACCGTCGTGCAGCGGCGTGCGCAGCGCGGCGAACTGCTCCGCCTGCGCGGTGTCGTCATAGCTGACGAGATTGCCGCCCGCGTCGTAGGCCAGCAGAAAGCCGGCCTCCTCGAAGGTCTCGCGAATTCCCGCGATCCAGTAGCCCAGATGCTCGTGGCCCAGCGCCTTGACCTGTGCGGCCTGCTCGGTGGTCGGTCCGCTGCACAGAGCCCGATATTTGTCGAAGTGGTCCTCGCCGTCGACGCGACCGCCGGGGAACACGTGCATGCCCCCGGCGAAGGCCGCTTTCGACGTGCGCCGCAGCATGAAAACTTCGATATCCTGCGGCGTGTCGCGCACCAGCATGACCGTCGCCGCAGGACGGATCGGTTGAAGTGTGGTCGTCAAACTCGGGCTCTCGTTGGGAAAGCCGGCAAGCTTAGCCGAAGCCCGGCAGGATCGTCAGCGCCAAGACGAACAGCAGTGCCGGCGCCAGCATCAACAGATAGAAAGTACCCGCCGTCAGCCAGCGCCAGCCGCAGGCGTACCAGCCCGCAGCATAGTAGGTACGCATGGCTAACAGTACGTACAGCCCTGTCGCCAGCAGCGCGGCGAGCGACGCGAGCGCGGCCAGCGCCCCAAACCGCGCGGGCGCTAGCGCGCCGATGCTCAGCACGATGAAGCCGAAGGCATGCACGTGCAGCGCGAATACGAGGTGCTCGACGTAATAGCGAGACGCGCTGCGAAACAGCAGCCACAGTACGCCCGCGTACGCGGGCAGCAGCAGCAACATGGCAAACGGCAGCTTTTCGTTCAGTCGACCGATGAAGACATCCGGTGCGACCAGAAGCTGCACTAGCGAAGGCAGGGTGAGACGCAGCAGCAAGGGCGAGAACATGCCGTCGTCCTGCGCGGCGCGCATCTCGACAATCAGATCGCGCAGGACCAGCCGCGTGTCCGTATGCCGAGCCGCGCGCGTTTCGAGCCGGGCCATCTCCGCGGCTTCGAGATAGGGCGCGATCGCAGCAAGCTCCGCGGCCGTCAACGGCGCCGCGCTCACATCGGCGGATGGTGAATCCCCCACGGTGACATCGACCTCGCTCACGGTCTCTTCCGGTACCGCGAACAGGCCGGCGACGAAGAAAAACAGCAGCCCGGTCGCGATGCACAGTCGCAGCGGCGCCGTATAGGCCGCGCGCCGATCAGCGGAAAACTCGACGCTAAGCGCACCGGGCCGGGTCAGGAGCAGGCGCAGCGTCGTCAGCAGCCGGCCATCCAGATCGAAAAACTCCAGCAACGCGGCCCGTAGGAGCGACGGCAGCGACTGCCGATAGTCGCGCGTACTCTGGCCGCACCGCGGACAGAAGGCGGCGCGGCGGACGGCGCCGCAGTTGGGGCACTCAGAAGGAGATTCGATGTTCCGCTCGCTCGCCCGATCGCTCCAGGAGTTCTGCGTTGCTGGGCCCCGACGGCTTGGTCAGCGTCTCTACGCTCTCGAGCCGGGAATTGCGAAACCGCAGCAGGCGCCGAAAACGATTGTCGCCAAGCTCGTAGACCCACTCGTGTATCTGGACAAACACCTGCGGGTGCAGAAACTCGATGCGCTGGTAACTGGCGAGCGGCGCGCCGCAGGCCTCGCTCACCTCATACTGGTGGCTGCCCATACCCAGTATCGTGTTGTTACAGCGAAAGGAATCCGCCGCGACCGGCGCCGCAGCCAGCGCCGCGCAGGCCGCGACGAAGCGCAATCGGCTCAGTACCTGCAAAGTTACGGCCTTAAACACTGTCTACCTCCTCAAGCGGCGCGGTCCGAGGTGTTGGCGGCGTGCGTACCACCAAGGCTACAGTATGGAGCCTTACCCCGCGCACAGAGAGTCAGGTTGCTTGAACCAGACTGAATCGATGCTGAAAACTTCGCAGCTGGCGGTGCTGGTGCTGTGCGGCGGCACGGGGCGCCGCGTCGGCGGCGCGGATAAGCCGCTGCTGCCCTATCGAGGCCGGCCGCTGCTTGAGACCGTGCTGAGTCGGCTGCCCGCCGCGCAGCAAACGCTGCTGTCGGCCAATCGCAATCTGGCGCGCTATGCCCGGTTCGGACTGCGGGTCGTCAGCGACTGCGTTCCCGGGCGCGGCCCGCTCGCCGGTATTGCCAGCGCGGCGACGCTGCTTGAGCAGAACATAAAGTGGCTGTACGTGGTCCCCGGGGACGCCCCCGGCCTGCCGCAAGGACTGTGCGCGGCACTGCACGCGGCCGCGGCAAGTCACTCCCACTCGACCGCCTACGCGCGCGCAGAGCGCGCCCACTATCTGCCGCTGCTCGCGAATCGTGCGGCCCTGAACCGTCTGGCGCGATCGCCGGACGGCGCGGTTCGGGACTGGCTGCAGGGTCAAAGAGGCGACGCGGAAAGCGAACGGTCGGGCACGCAGAGCGCGGTGCTTGCCTGGCCGGACGAACGAGCGTTTCGAAATCTCAATACCGAAGCCGACTTCGCCGTCTGAACCCGCGGCATCGCGTCTGCTCAAGACGCCTTCGGATTCGGAAAGGTATCCGCGTCTTCCGCGCCCGGGCGGGGATCGAGACAGGCAAAATCTTTTTCGATCAGGACCGACAGGGGCCCGTCGCTAACCTCGATACCGACCTGGGTTGGGCTGTCGCCCCAGGCCGATAGCTGGGACTGCGGCAGGCGCACGTCGATCGCGCTGCCTTCCAGCCGGGCGCCGGGCGCGGCGTCCGCCGCACCCAGCGAGTATCCGAGGCTCGCGCCCACAAACTCGCATCGCTCTGCGACGGTCTCGCCAGCAAGAATACGCCCGACCTCTGACTGCGTAAGTCGCAGCCGTATGCTGTTGCCCCGAACACGCAGCTTCATGTACTTCGCCCCCTGTTAAGCCTTCCCCTACCCACGGCGGCAGGCACGACGAGGTTAGTCACTCGGGCGCCTGCCGCGCAACCGATCCGCTTGCGATGCCGGGCGGTCAGGCACCACGGCCGCGCGCCATTCGTTGCGCTGCTCGAGCAGCGCCAGCAGCTCGCTTTCCAGCTCGTCGATGCGGGCCTGCGCGTGGGCGTCAATGTCGACCATCAGCGCAGCCAGACCCCGCTCGATGCCCCGCTGCGCCGCCCGGCGCGGGGACGGCCGCAGGAGCCGTTCGCCAATCGCCGGCAGACCGAACGCCACTGCCAAAAGTAAAAGAGCGTTCATCGCGAAGCCGGGCGCGACGAACGCACCGCTGCCGCTCGCGCCGTCGTGGAAGCCGCTGATGACAAACCAGGCGATCCACAGCAGCGCGCCCAGCGGCAACAGCAGGATCCCCTGTTGGGACGCCCCGTGCGCCGCCCGGCGCAGCGGGCCGCCGGGTTTGGCGAGCGCCCGGTCAACGCCGTCGCGCAGCCGCGCGACGGCGCGCTGCGTCAACTCGGCGGCGTCCATGGCCGCAAAGCGTTGCAGCACGGGCTGCCGCCACTCCCCCTGCGACGCCGCCATCAGCGCGGCCTGGGTAAATCCATCGCGCACGCGATCGCCCGCCCAGTCGTCCCACAGCGCGGCGTCCGGTACAGCTTCCTCGCGCGCGAGCTTCGCCGTGACGCCGGCCAGACGCTCGACGAGGTCGCCACCGAGTGCATCCGCAAGGCGTTCGCTCGACGTCTGCCAGGCCTCGCGCAGAGCCGCACCGTTAGACGGCCAGCCGGCGCTGGCCGCCAGTACGACATCCAACGCGGCCGCGCGCCGCGCGGCCCGATTGGCATCGCGCAGGCCTGCCGCCTGCGCGGTATCACCGAATTGGTCAACAAACGCCGCCAGCTCGGCGAATTCGTCTTCCGCCAGATCGGCGACGCAGCTGGTGGCAAACACCAGCGGCGCATCGAATCCGGCGCGATCCAGCACCGTGACAAAGTCCTCGCGCTGACCGGGCTGTGCCCGATCGAGCTGATTGAGTACAAACAGCCAGGCACTGGTTTGCGCCTTGTCCCGCAGCAATTGCCAGGGCGCTTCATCGCGATAGCGCTCGGGGCTGACGACGTACACCAGCAGATCCACGTAAGGCAGAAAACCCAGGACCAGATCGCGATTCGCGGTGGCGGTGCTGTCGATGTCCGGCATGTCGACCCAGACGACCCGCCGCCTGGACGCCGCCGCGTGGCGCACGACGTCGAGACCATCGATGGGAAGCTCGGCAAGACTAACGGCCTCGTGAACGTAGGCGGTCGCGCTTAGCGACGTGGGCCGCACGACCCCAACGCGCGCGACGTCGGCACCGGCCAGCCGGTTCAACAGGCTGCTCTTGCCGACCCCGGTGCCGCCGAACAGCGCGACGACCAGCGGCGGTACCGCGGCGTCGGCCGCTGCGGGTGCCGACTGCGTCGATTCGAACAGCGCAGTACCGTCGAGGGACTCAAGCCGCGCGAAATCGTCTTGATGCTCGAGCCAGCCGAGCGCCGCCGCGCGCTCGGCCCAGGCCTGCACCGCGGCGACGAAGTCTGCGAGTGCGGCGCTCACAGCGCGGCCTCGAATTCAGCTCGATGACGCGCGAGTTCCGCCACGCTCAGATCTCGCGATCGCCGCCGGCCAATCGTTGCGCCCAGTTCGCTAAGCGGCGTGGCCAGGCCTTTCTCCGCGAGTCGCTGCACCGCCTCGCGCTGGCGATCCTTCAGCTCGGCCACCGCCTGGTCGACGTAGACCCCGGCCGCGCCCTCGGTGAGCGTGCTGGTCAGGGACAGCATGACGGGGGTCAGCACCAGGTCGGCGAGTCCAATCCCGCCGGTCTGCAGCGCCACGACCACACCGGCGGTGTCGGCGCTCGCACGGATCGCGCGGAGGCCGTTGAGCAGCGCGGGCTGCTCCTCGAGCCGCGCGTAGAGCGCGCGCGCGGCGGCCTCAACCTCGACCTGAAAATCTGCATGATGGGCTTCGGCGAGCCGAAGAAACTCCGCTCGCAGTGCACCCTCGCGCGCCGCGAGTTCGAGCGCGAGCTCGTTCCAGAATGGCTGCGCCGTCGGCGGCGCGAGCGCCTGCGTGCGAACCTCGAGCAGCCAGTGTGCGGCGCCGTCGGCCAGAAGCTCCGGCTCGCGACCCAGATCAGACTCGGCGCCGGCGCCGTCGAACAGGCGCCGCACCGGCCACGTGACGACCGAGCGCACTCGCCCCATGGTGCGGGCGAGCAGCGGGATCTCCAGCAGCACCAATAGCTGTCCGAGCAGTCGCTGGAAGGTGTCGTAGCGCTCCGTGTCCGCGAGATAGTCGCGCTCGTAGTCCGCGACGAAGGCCTCGCGACGTGCCGCGATCATGGCCTGCCACTCGACCAGGCTGGCCTCGAGAGAGGCAAGCGGCTCGACCCAGGCGGCCCAGTGGCGCTCGAACAGCCGCGCCGCGTCGTCGCCAAAGTCGGGGGCCGGGCGCTCGCGCACAAACTCAACCGCGAGCGATTCGATCCACGCGGCGGTCTGCGCGCGCAGCCCCGCTTCGCGCTGTTCGGGCGTCGCGGCCTGGGTCTCCGGCAGGAAGGCGAGGCGCGAACGCTCGCCTGCCGGCCCACTTAGGCGCTCACGACGCAGGGTCTCGATGTGCGCGCGCAGCTCTGCATCAGACTCCGGAGCCACCTTGTTGACGACGAGCAGCAGTGGTTTATCGAGCGGCGCCAGCAGGTCGAGCATGCGCCACACGGCGAGATCGCCGTACTTGTCCCGACTCACGATCATGATGAGCGCGTCCGCGATTCCCGCGATGGCGAGCACCGTGTGTCGATAGGCAGACGCGCTAAGCGAATCGAAGTCCGGTGTGTCCCAGACGATGCCGCCGCCGGCAGCCGCCAACACCGTGGGGACGGCGGTCGCCGTCGCCAGCAGTGTCACTTGCTCCAGCGCATCGGCGTCCAGCTTATCCGCGTCGGTCAGCCGGGCGCCGGGCAGCAGACGCGCAAACAAACCGTCGACGCTCGCGGGCTCAGCGGCCGCGCCAAAGGCGGCGCCACGGGCATGGCGGGTATGGCCGGCCAAAGCGCTGACGCTCGTCACCGACCGTTCACTGAGAAGATTGACCAGCGTGCTCTTGCCCGCCTGGGTGGGGCCGACGACACCGATCTGCAGCGGCGCAGACTCGCCGGCGCCGGTTCGCCTCAGCGCCGCCAGCGCGAGCGCGAGTCCATCGAGCGCCACGGCCTCGAGTTCGATCGCGCCGACGCCAGGGTCCCGTCCATCGCGGCCATCCACCACGGCCTGCAGCCGGGTCAGCGCCGCGAGGCACTCGGCGGCGGCGCTCTCGAGAGCGGTATTGGAATGGGCGCTGATGGCTCGACTCCGATGCAGGCAATGGGTCCGCGGGCATTGTCGCGGGGCGAGTCGGCGGCGGCAAATAGCCGCAGCACCGCAGTACGTCTGGCAGGCGATGTATGGACAGTTGCGAAACCGTCGGGCTCGCCTAAGAATTCAGCTTTGAACCCGCGTTTAAGGACAATCCATCATGACTCAGCGCCAGCCGCGACCAGGTGGCATCGCCCGCCCCCTGTCCCGCTTCCTGACCCGCCTGGTGACCGCCGCCTGCCTGCTGTTGCCCCTGACCGGCCACACCGAGGAGGCGCTGCGCGCGACGCTGTTCGCCGAGGCGAGCGCGGCGCTCAAGAGCGCCAACGAGGCGCGCGCCAGCCTGCTGGCACCCAAGATCTACGCTGACGCTGGCGAAGACTACTCACGCGCGGAAGAACTGCTGGCCGAAGGCGGCAACCTGGACGCCATAAGGCGCAGCCTCGGCAAGGCCAGTGAAAAGTTCTCGGCGGCGGCGACCGCCGCGCGACGGGCGAACACCGCCTTCGCCGCGACGCTGGCCGCCCGCGAGGCGGCTGATCAGGCCGGCGCGCGCGAGTACGCCCGCGAGACCTGGGTGCGCGGTGAAGAGTCACTATCGGAGGCCGCGCGACGGCTGGAGGCAGATCGCGAAAAGAGCGCACTGGAGAACGCCGCGCAGGCAGAGGAGGCCTTTCGCGCCGCCGAGTTGACCGCGATCAAGGCGAGTTTCCTCGATGACACTCGCGGCCTCTTGAAGCAGGCAAAAGAGGAGCGCGCGGAGCGCTATGCGCCGGCAACCTATTCTCAGGCGGCGGCTCTGCTCGCTGAGGCGGAGACGCAGCTCGAGGCCGACCGCTACGACACCGACCGGCCACGCAACATTGCGAGACAGGCGAAGCACGAGGCCTATCACGCGATCTACCTCGCCCGGGTCGGCGACGAGGTCCGGCGTGATCGCAGCGGCGCAGAGAAGGTGCTGCTCGGCTGGGAGGATTCGCTGCGCCGGCTGGCGAACGTGCTGGACGTGCCGATCTACTTCGACAACGGCGAGGCCGCGGCGATCAACGCGATGATCAGCAAGGTCAATGACCTGAACGCGCTGATCGATCGCCTGGCGCAGGACGTCGGTGACCGGGAAGCCCAGGTCATTGCACTGCAAACCGAGGTCGGGGAGCTCACGACGCGACTCGGCGGCGAGGCCGCCGCGGTGCAGAGCCTGAACGCGCTGCTCGAACGCCAGGAGGAACATCGCCGACGCTTCGCGCAGGTCGAGAACAGCTATCTGCTCTCGGAGGCGACGGTCCTACGCCAGGGCAACGACGTGATCATTCGCATGGTCGGGCTGAACTTCGATAGCGGCAAGGCCGAGATCAAGCCCGAGCACGAGGAGCTCTTAACCAAGCTCGCCGGCTCCGTGGGCATCTTCCCCCGTTCGACGCTTTCGATCGAGGGCCATACGGACGCCTACGGCAGCGACGCGACCAATCTTGCGCTGTCCGAAAAGCGGGCCCAGGCCGTCCGTGAGCATCTGATCGGGGCCGGTATCGACGGGCTGCGCATGAACGCGGTCGGCTACGGCGAATCGCGGCCGGTGGCCAACAACGAAACCGCTACCGGTCGGGCGCGCAATCGCCGCATCGACGTGATCATCACCCCATTCGAGGAGAGCTGATCGTCAGTCCCCCAGCGCCTCTGGGCGCTCCTTAGCAGAAGCTGTGATCACACGCACAGGGTGAAGCGCGGGCTGCAACGAGACGTCGAATCGGGACGCCTCACTCGTCTGACAATTTCCCGATCCGCTAGGGTCGCGCGATGTTTGTTTTTTGGCGCATCGCTGACGATCTGCAACCGCGCAGCCGCCGTCGTGCGCCTGCGCGGGAGCCTGCGACGGCAATCGGCGGCCCGAGGCATCGCCTGCTGCCCGCGCTGCTCATTTGCCTGCTGAGCGGCGCAACCACCGCGCCCTCGAGCAGCGCCGGGGGCCACACCCAGGCCAACCAACCTACCGGCATCGCTATGCCCGCTGTGGTCCGGGGCAGCGCCGCCCCAAAGACACTCGCGCTGCTGTACGGCAGCAGTCCGACGCGCTGGCTGCGCCGCGGGCGGCTTACCAGCGCCGGTCACATCGCACTCGCGCTGCTGCGGCGCGCCCCGGCACACGGGCTGTCCAGCAAACGCTACGCGCTGCCGCAGTTACAGCAGCGGGCGGCGCTGCTGCCGCGCGACGCGCAGCGTTTTGACCACCAACTGTCCGCCGCACTGCTGGCCTATTGCCTCGACCTGGACCGGGGCAGCACCGAACTAGATGCGTCGTGGCGCGCGACGGGCGCGCAGGCGGTGCGCGGCGGCGAGCGCCTGAATGCCATCCAGCGGGGCCTGGCCGAGGCCATCGAGCGCGGCGAGCTCGCGCGCTACGTCAATTCTCTGCTACCCAAAGAGCCCGGCTACCAGAGCCTGCAGCTTGCGCTGCGACGGTATCGCACCATCGCGGCGACAGGTGGCTGGCAGCAGATCCCGCCGGGTCCGTCCCTGGCCATCGACAGCAGCGGACCGCGGGTGGCGGCCCTGCGTGCGCGCCTGCTGCGGACGTCCGACCTGCCCATCGAACGCGGCGGGGGTAATCTCTTTGACGCCGCGCTCGCGGGCGCCGTCGAGCGGTTTCAGCGCCGCCACGGGCTCGCCGCGGACGGTCGGGTGGGTGAACAGACACTGGCGGCGTTGAATCGGTCAGTCGCGGACAAGATCGTGCAGATCGAACTGAACATGGATCGCTGGCGCGCGCTGCCGACGGCGCTGCCGGCAGACCTGGTGATGGTGAACGTACCGGGCTATGACCTGCGGCTGCGGCTGAATGGACGCCAGGCACTCGACATGCGCGTCATCGTCGGCAAGCCCGAATCGCCCACGCCGCTGATGGCCCAACACCTCGAGCAGATCGTCTTTCATCCCTACTGGTATCCGCCGGCGCGGCTGACGGCGCGCGAAATCTATCCGCGGCTGAAGACCGACCCCGGCTACCTTGCGCGCGAGGGATTTCAGGTGCTGCAAGCGCAAGGCCCGGCCGAGCTGCTGCCGGTGCAAGCGGCCAGTCGCGTCAGCCGTCTCGCCGCCACCTGGGACGGGCGGGGCGCCCTACCCTTTCGGCTGCGACAGAAACCGGGCCCAAGGAACGCCTTGGGCAGGGTGAAGTTCCTGCTGCCCAACCGGCAGGCGATCTATCTGCACGATACACCGCACAAGGCGCTGTTCGAGCGCGCTCGCCGCGCGTACAGCCACGGCTGCATTCGGCTCGAGGAGCCCGCGCGCTTCGCGGCCGCCCTGCTCGCGCGCGATCAAGCCTGGGACAAGCGGCGCGTCGCTCAGGCGTTCGCCGATCCGGCGCGCAAAGCCGTCGAACTGCATCGCCCTGTGGCCGTTTTTCTGGTCTACTTCACCGTCGTTTCCGAGGGCACCGAGGTGCGTTTCTTCCCCGATGTGTACGGCCGCGACAAGACCGCACCAGCAACCAAGCCCCGGCACCAGATGGCGCGCCTGGCGCAGGATCTGGCGCTCGACCACCGGGGATAAGCTCCGGCCGCCCGCACTGATGCTGTTCCTCGCGGCCCTGTGGACCGCGACCCCGGCACAGGCCGACTTCAAGATCGACGTCGGCGGGCTGCTTTCCGGTCACGCCCTCACACCGGTCATCGCGCTGCCCGCTCAACGCCTGGTGGCCGCGGTCAGCGGCAACGACATCAGCGCGGCGTTCTCCAGCGAGGTTGGTATCGACATCGCCGGCGAACGCAGTTTTCGATTAGCGGCGCCGAGCGTGCCCGGCAGCTATCCAGTGCACATGACGTCCACCAGCGGAGCAACCAAATCGCTGCAGCTGCTGGTGGCCCAGCCCTTCGACCACGCCGATCACGATCACATCGACGGCTATCGGATCGGCCACTACCCGTCGCAGAGCCGCGCGCCGCGTCCCGGTTTCTACGCCCCGCCCAGCGGTCTGATACGCGTCGATCGCCAGGACGTGCGCGTGCCCATATCCGAGCACTTCGAGGTTGGCCAGTTCCTGTGCAAGCAGAGCGCGGGCTGGCCGCGCTTTCTCGCCCTCCAACCGGCGCTTGTGCTGCAGCTTGAGAATGCGATCGAGCGACTCGCGAGCAAGGGCGTGAACGCGAACACCCTGGCGGTCCTCAGCGGCTATCGGACGCCCGCCTACAACGCGTCGCTGGGCAACGTGCGCTACAGCCGGCACGTGTACGGTGACGCGGCAGACGTTTACGTCGACACGGACGGCGACGGCTTCATGGATGATCTCAACGGTGACGGCGTTGTATCGGTTGCCGACGCGCGCGAGCTGGCCCGACTGCTGGCGAGCCTGCCCGGCGCGGACTATACGGGCATCGGCGTATATCCCGCGACCAACCACCACGGCCCCTTCGTCCACGTCGACATGCGCGGCTTCAAGGCGCGCTGGGGCAGCTGGTAGGCCCAACGCGGCTCTTCCCTACCCCAGTCGCCGCCGCTGTTATTCGCCGCGGAGGGCGTCGAAGATCGGCAGCCGCGCCGCGCGCAGGGCAGGCAGCAACCCGCCGATAGCGCCCAGCACCAGCGCCCAGACGAGCCCGGTTTGCAGGAGCTGCGGGGTCACCGCGAAATCAAAGGCCACCTGCGAGAACGAGGCGTTGTTTAGCGTCGATGCGGTGTAGCCGTCGAACAGCAGCCAGACCACCAACCCACCAAGCGCGCCGCCGAGGAACGCCAGCAGGAGGGCTTCGATGAGCACAGAGATCACGACGGGCAGCGCGCCAAATCCGAGCGCCCGCAGCGTCGCGATCTCCACGCTGCGCGTGCTGACGGCGGTGTACATCGTATTCAGCGCCGCGAACACCGCGCCGATCGCCATGATGGTCGCCACCGCGTAGCCGAAGCTGGTGATCAGCGAACTCAGTCCCTCGGACTGTTCGGCATAGAACTGGTCCTCCGTGGTCAGCGCGAGATCCAGCCGGGGATCCGCTTTGATCGCTTCAGCCACGGACGCGGCGAGCGATGGCTGCTCGAGCAGCACGCGCATAGACGACAGGGCGCCGCCGCGATTGAACGCGCTCTGCGCGACCGGCAAGTCGGCCCAGACCTCGGACTCGTAGGCGCTGCCGTTGGCAGCAAAGTGCCCCACAATGCGCCAGCGGCTGCTCTTCAGCTCAATCTCTGCCCCGACCTCGAGGCCGGCGAACTCCACCGCCGCGAGCTGGCCGACGAGCAGTTCGTTACGCCCCGGCTCAAACCGCCGGCCCTTGATCACCTCGATCTCTGGCCGCACGACGAAGGCGTCAGGTCCCACACCCCGCAGGACGACGTTGGCCGGCGTGCCGGTGTCCATCTTCGGGATGTCGGCGACCACGTAGAGTTCCGGCGACAGGACCGCGACGCCCTCGAACTGGGAGACGATGTTGTACTCGACGTTCGACATGCCGCTCGAAAGCTCACCGTTCGACTGATCGCGCAGGACGATGGCCCGCTCGGGCACGCTGGCGGACTGCAGCGCCGCGCGAAAGCCGGCGGCCATCGCCAGCAGTCCTACCAGCACGGCAACCACGCCCGCGATGCCAACGACGATGACCAGCGACGAACCCAGCCGGCTGACCAGGTTGCGCAGGTTCATTAGCGTAATTTCAAGTATTTGTCCCATGGCGGCGCCCCCGATTTAGCCGCGCCGCAGCGCTTCGACGATGGTCAGGCGGTGCGCGGTTCGCGCGGGCAGCGCACCGATCAGCAGACCGATGGCCACGGCGAGCCCGAAGCCAATCGCTATGGTCGCGGACGTGATTTCGAATACACCAACGATCTGCGCGAGTCCTGCAGCAAGCGCCCCCTGCAGCGCGTACGCAACACCCATGCCCAGCGCCGCGCCGAGCAGCACCAGCAGCAGCGCCTCGAGCAGGACGATGCCGCTCACCCAGGCGTCGCCGAACCCGAGCGTCTTCAGCACCGCGAGATCCGGTATGCGCTCGCGCAGGCCCTGCCCCATGGTGTTGGCCGTCAGCAGAATGATGGTAAAGAACACGGCCCCCATGATGACCCGCACGATGAGGCTGATGTTGCCGAGCTGTTTGGCAAACTGACGCTGAAACTCGTCTTCCGTCGCCGAGCGCGTCGGCGTCTGCGAGTTCTCGAACAGCGCGTCGATTTCGCTTGCGATCTCGGCGGCGCGGTCGGGCTGATCGAGCCGCAGCGTCCACCACCCCACCTGATCCTTGCCGTAGCTGGCCACGGCCTCGGTGAAGTACTCATAGCGAAACAGGAATAGCTGCGCCGGCTGGCGCTCGTCCTGGGAGGTGAAGCTGCCGACCAGTTCGAACTCCCACAGGCGCGTGCCGTCCGCCTTGGGCCAGATGTCGGCCGTGATAGGAATGATGTCGCCGACCTGCCAGCCGTAGCGCTGCATCAGCACGTCGCCGGCGACCGCGGCCGTGCGTATGCGGGCAAAGCGCTCGAGCACGTCTGGCTCGATCTCAAACTCGCCGTAGATGTCGAAGAAGGGCCGCGGTCGTACCGGATACTTCGGAAAGAAGTTGCGGCGATCCTGATAAATGCCTCCAAACCAGTTCTGCCCGACGATGGCCTCTACCCCGTCTACCGCCAGTATCTGCTCGCGCTGACGCACCGGCAGCGGGTCGACGATAGAGTACTTCGGGGACACGATCAGCCGATCCACACCCTGCAGGCTCACGCCGCCGTCGAAGGCAGCGCCGATCGCCTGCAGCAGGGCGAACAGCAAAAATGCGATCGCGACCGACAACACAGTGAGTATTGAGCGCGTACGCTTGCGAAACAGATTGGCCCAGACGAGGCGCGCGGCGCTCATGCCGGGACTCCCACCAGCACGCCCTTGTCCATCGTCAGCTGCCGCCTCGCACGTTCGGCCGCCTTAGGATCGTGCGTCACCATGACGATGGTCTTGCCGTGCTCTTCGTGCAGCAGCGTCAGTAGATCGAGAATCTCATCCGCCGTGTCGCGATCGAGATCGCCCGTCGGTTCGTCGCACACCAGAATACGCGGGTCCGCGACCAGCGCCCGGGCAATGGCGACCCGCTGCTGTTGACCACCGGACAGCTCGGCCGGCTTGTGGCGCGCCCGATCCGCGAGACCGACGATGGCGAGCGCCGTTTCGGCATTGGTCGCGCGCTGCTTGCGCGACAGCTTCGTCAACAGCAGCGGCAGCTCCACGTTGCGCTGCGCGTTCAGGACGCCGAGCAGGTTGTAGAACTGAAAGATGAAGCCCACGTTCGCGGCGCGCCAGGCAGCCAGCCTGCTCGCGCTGAGCTCGGCGAGCGACTGACCGGCCACGTGCAGAGAACCGGCGCTGGGTTTGTCAAGACCGCCGATCAGGTTCAGCAGCGTGGTCTTGCCTGAGCCGGAAGGCCCCATCAACGAGACGAACTCACCCTCATCGATGCTGAGGTTGATCCCGCGCAGCACGTCGATGCGCTCCTTGCCGCGCTGATAGGTTTTTTCAAGCCCATCGGCCACCACCATGTCGCTCACGCTAATCCCCTTTAGTCGTATGGTCCGAGTCTGTTGCGGCGCCGGCTCATCGCGCGCCGCTGCCAAAGGCCACGCGCACGCCCATGTCCGGCAGGATGCGGGCGTCGAGTGCACGGAATCCCAGCCGCACCCGCACAGTTGCCTTGTTGCGATCCGCGGCGGGAATGATCGCGATGACGTAGGCCTCGAAGTCGACATCCGGATAGGCGTTCAGCGCCGCCCGCACCGGCTGATCTACAAACACTCGGTTGATATAGGCCTCGTTGACGTCGACCTCGATCTCAAGCGAGTCCATGTCGACGATGGTGCAGATCCCGGTACGCGTAAAGCCGCCGCCGGCTGACACCGGCGAGATCATCTCGCCGGGCTGCGCCGCCTTGGCAATGACGACCCCGGCAAACGGCGCGCGAATCACCATGTCGGCCACGACCTGCGCCTGGACGTCGACGCTGCGGCGACTGACCAGGACGTCCTTGCGGTTTCTTTCCAGTCGCGCCAGCAGCGCGTCGACGTTCAGCCGATCGCGATCGAGATCGGCTTTGCTGGCCAGCTCGCGTTCGGACAGATTGACCGTGCGCTCGAGATCCAGGCGCGCCTGCGCGAGCTGGACCTCCAGTTCGGCCAGGGCGGCGTTCGCGGCCTCCGCCTGGGAACGCGCGAGATCGAGCTGTGCCTGCTGAATGCTTGCGTCCAGTCTGGCGAGCACCTGACCGGCGGCGACCAGATCGCCCTCCTCGATCAAAACCTCCAGCACCTTGCCGGTGGACTTGGAGCTGACCGTCGCCTGCCGCCGGGCAACCACGTAGCCGGTGGCATCGAGCACGCTCACCGGGCGCGCAGCGGCGCCGGTCGGCACGGCGCTCGTCGGTTCTTCTGTCGCACGCTTTGCGCGTCCTGAGGCTTCAGGGAGCTGGGCGGGCTGGGCCGCGGCGGCGTTCGTGATCACGGCAGGAGACGACGCGTCGCCCTGAGCGTCAGTTGCTGCTGGCGCCGCGGACGGACCCGCAAGCGTCCACCACGCGAACCCGCCGCCGAGCAGGACTGCAAGCGGCAGCAGATAGCGCCAGTGTTCGCGCGGCGGCGCGGCAGCATCGCGGTCGATTTTCAACGAGCGTAGCTGCGCCGCCCGCTCGGCGCCATCCGTCGCCGCCGCGCCTGTATTGCTTGCTTGATCGTCCATCGCCATGCGTCGCCGTGCTCGAATCAGGTGCGCATCGGGGCATGCCCGAGCCCGCCGTCCTACCGTAACCGCTTTTCGCTTGCACCGGCCAGCGTCGGCAACCAGACGAAGCATTTCGAGACGATATCGCGCACAATTCGCGCGCCCTAATCCTGTGAGTACATCCCGACATGGATCGACTGCGCGCCCTGCTGGAGGGCATCACCGAACGTACCGACATCGAATGGCTCGCCGTCATCATCGCGGTCGCCGCGGTACTCACGCTGGCCGTGGTGGTGTATTTCGTCGCTCGCCTGCTCGCCGTGCGGGTGATCGGCGCCTGGGTCGCCGCGTCGTCGACGCAGAAGGACGACCGGCTGCTGTCACGCGGGGTGCTCAACCGCGCCGCACACCTGCCGCCTGCGCTGTTCGTGTACGAGCTGCTGCCAAACGCGCTGACCGACTATCCAATCGTTGCAAACGCCGTCAGCGCGGTGGCCCTCATCTACGTCATCTTCAGCGTCGCGCTCATCATCGACACCCTGCTGACCGCCACGTTCGCCATGCTGCGCGACACCGAGATTGCGAGCAGCATGCCGCTGACGAGCGTGCTGCAGGTGCTGAAGATCGCGCTGTACTTCATCGCCAGCATACTGACACTGTCGGTGCTGCTCGGTGAATCGCCGCTGCATCTGCTGGCCGGCCTGGGGGCCATGACCGCGGTGCTGATGCTGGTGTTCAAAGACCCGATACTCGGTTTCGTGGCCGGCATTCAGCTGTCCAGCAATCGCATGGTCAGCGTCGGGGACTGGATCGAGATGCCGAAGTACGGCGCGGACGGCGACGTGCAGGAGATCGCGCTGACGACCGTCAAGGTGAAAAACTTCGACAATACGGTCACCACGGTGCCGACCCAGGCGCTTATCAACGAGTCGTTTCGCAACTGGCGAGCGATGCAGGAGAGTGGCGGCCGGCGGATCAAGCGCAGCGTCCTGGTGGACGTCGCCAGCATTCGATTTCTCGGCGAGGACGACATCGAGCGCTTCGCCGAAATCGACATGCTCGCGGACTACATCAAGGAAAAGCGCAGCGCACTGGTCGAAGCCAACAAGACCGTGCAACGCAGCGCGCCGACCAATCAACGGCGGCTCACGAACGTCGGCACCTATCGAGCCTACATCGAAGCCTATCTGCGCCAACATCCGCAGATCAGCCAGACGCTTACGCTGCTCGTGCGACAGCTAGCGCCGACCGAACAGGGCCTGCCCATCGAGATCTACGCGTTCAGTACGGACAAGAACTGGGCGAACTACGAATCAATTCAGGCCGACATCTTCGATCACATACTCGCCGCGGCAGGCGAGTTCGATCTGCGGATCGTGCAGATTCCTACGGGACAAGACATGCGCGCACTGCGCGATGGCCTCTGAGAGATCACTAACGGCCTGGAAACCTCTGCATCCATTTGGCCCGCTCCGCGCAGTAGTTACTCCGAGGTGCCCGCGGCTTAGATATCCACGATCTTGAGCGTGTTGGTACCGCCCTGGACGTTATGGAAATCGCCTTTCGACAGGATGATGCGATCGCCTTGGGCAACGGCGCCAAGCGTCAGGAGGCGCTCCAGCGTGGCGGCGTTGACCTTGTCATAGTCGAGCGCCGCAGTCTCGAAGCGCACGGGATGCACGCCCCGGTACAGCGCCACCCGACCCAGCGTGCGCGGGCTGTCGCCCAGCGCGTAGATCGGCAGGCGCGAGCGAATTCTCGACATCAGTCGCGGCGTGTTGCCTGACGCGGTGAGGCAGGCCACCGCGCGCACCCCGTCCAGGCGCTCCGCGACCGTCATGGCGGCAAGGGCGACGGCCTGATCGATGGTCTCGCAGGGTACTTCCGCGTTCAGACCCGTCTCGAGGTTGGGTACGGATTCGGCGCCCACAACGATCCGGACCATCGACTGAACGGTCTGCAGAGGAAAGTCTCCGACCGCCGTTTCACCGGACAGCATCACCGCGTCGGTACCGTCGATTACGGCATTGGCGACGTCCATCACCTCCGCGCGCGTCGCGCGCGGATTGTTGATCATCGACTCCATCATCTGCGTCGCGGTAATGACTGGGCGATTCAACTCACGCGCCCGTTCGATGATGCGCTTCTGTACACCGACCAGCCGCGCATCGCCGATTTCGATACCCAGATCGCCGCGCGCGACCATCACACCATCGGCGGCCAGGATGATCTCGTCGAGGGTGCCACCACGCACGGCCTCGACCCGCTCGAGTTTCGCGATCACCCGGCAGCCCGCCCCTTGCGCCTCGATCAGCTCACGCGCCTGCTCGATGTCCTGCGCCGCGCGTGGGAAGGACACCGCCAGATAGTCGACGCCCTGGCCGCAGGCGAACGCGAGATCGTAGTGGTCTTTATCGGTGAGCGCCGGCGCCGATAGTCCGCCGCCGCGCTTGTTGATGCCTTGATTGCTGGCCACCTTGCCGCCCAGCCGCACCCGACAGTCGACGCGCGTGCCCTGTGTGCCCTGCACCTCCAGCTCGACCAGCCCATCACCGAGCACCAGCACGTCCCCGGCCATGACCTCTGCCGGCAGCGGCTTGTAGGTCGTGCCCACGATGTCGCCGGTGCCGGCATCGGCCGCATGAGCCGTGTCGATCGCGAAGGCGGCGTCGTTTTGCAGCACAACCGGCCGACCGCCAGAGAAGCCCGTTATGCGAATCTTCGGGCCCTGCAGATCACCGAGCACAGCGACGAAGCGTTCCTGCTGCTGCGCGGCCTCCCTAATGCGACGAATACGCGCCTCGTGCTCAGCGTGCGTACCGTGGGAAAAGTTGCAGCGGAACACGTCTACGCCCGCCGAGACCAGTTGGGGTATGAGGCCATCGCTGGCCGGTCCAAGCGTGGCGACGATCTTGGTTTGCCGAGACGGTTGGGTATTCACAAAGCGAGAGTGATCTTTTAATCGGTGTGGCGACTGATGGCTGTAGCAACGCGCGGCCCGCCACCTGTCGTGAACGGTCGGGACGGGGCGCGGGCGTCGTCGTCCCGCCGGAGCACGGCCGGGAACGCGCCGGATTCTGGTCATCCTGCAGGCGCAAGTAAAGCAGAAACGGACGAGGTCGCTGGCTGGCCCCGCGGTCGCGGCCGCAACAGCCAACCCAGGACCGGGAGTGTGCAGCCGAAGGTTCGTCGCCGGGCGTGTCGCTACGCGTCCGGCTCACCCGGCTCATCCGCCAGCGCCAGCAGGGCGCCGCGCTCGCTCGCCGAATCGTCGTGACCCAGCGCGATGATGCGCTCCCAGGCCTCCGGCGGCGACGGTCGTTCACGATTTGCCGCCATGATGACCTGGGCCTTGAACGCTGCGCCGAGATCCACCGCAGCGCGGCCGGCGATCGTCAGCCGCCGCACATCGTAGGCGTCGAGCCAGTTTGCCGCCGCGGCGCCAAGTCGGCTGGCGCACCGCCCAGCCGCGCTCAGCGCCCAGGGTTGGCCCTCACGGTAGGCCGCCACAAACGCAGGCCAGTCGATCGCCTGGTCGGGTAGTTCTTGCCGATCGTGGAGGTAACGGGCGAGATCGAGGATGCCCGTCTCGCTAACGGCATCGCCATAGGGCAGCGCTGGCGCGATCGCTCCGCCCGCTCGAGATGCGATCGACAGGCGCGCGCCGCTGGCGCCAATCAACACGGTCGCGTGGCCACCCTGATGCGCGTCCAGTGTGCCGTAGGTCCGCGCGATCGCGTCGACTCTCGACAGGACCAGCAGCCGCACCGCGGGCCAGCGGCAACGAAACGCTGATCGCCAGCCGCCGTCGGCGAGACGATCTGGTTGGGCAGCAACCGGGTTTTCATCGGCAGTGAGTTCAAGAGCCGGCTCAGCCGAGACGAGCGCTACGCGTCGCGGCACCCCCTCGCCCAGCAGTCCATCGACGAGTCGCACTGCCTGATCGACGACCGAGCGTCCGCCGCTGGCGCCGTTCTTGACCCGGGTGCGAGCCCGCCGCAGCACTTGCAGGCGCTCGGCGACGCACGCGGACGCGCGCAGTTCGTCGCCGTCGAGCTCGATCATCACATCCAGAGCGAACCTAGTCTCGTCGAGCGAGCGGTGGTCGGTCGCCCGCTTGCGCGGCGCCAGCTCCGCGGCGACGCTTGGGACTGCATCGAGCGAGGCCGCCTCGCCCAGCTCGACGCCGCTGGCATTCGTACCAGCCAGCGTCTCGCAGAGCTGACCGATCAGCACCTCGTCGAGCGCGCGCTCTGCGTGGACAACACTCACGCGGCCGATGCCCCGCGGTATCGTCAGCCCCTGCCCCGATTCGGACAGTCGGTGCAGCACCGCCCGCAGCGAATCGGCGCCGAGCGCCTCGTTAACGATTGGCAGGTCGAAGCTTCGCAGCAGCGCCATGATCCTAGACACTTCGCGGCCCCGCAGACGCCCTAGCGCGAGCGCCAAGAGCGCAGAGAACGCTATATCCAGAGCAAGCGCGTCGCCCGGATCGAAGGCGTGCTGGGTCTCAAGAACGGGGGCAATTCGACGACCGAAGCGGCCCACGGCGTCGTCCGCGCGTATGACCGCTGCCTGCGCCTGCTGCATGACACGGCGGGCCAGGAAGGATGACTGCTGCAGTCGCGTTGGCGACAGATCGGCCGCCCGCCGCTCCAAAAGGGCAAACAGGTCCGCATCGCCCGCCAGCGCCACCGCGATCAGCGTCGCGATGCCGGCCCGCCACTGCTGGGAATCGCCCGAGGCCAGCAGCGTGGGGTCAAGCAGCACCGCTTCGGCCCGCGGCATGAGCGTCAGTGGGCGGCCGACACCCATCGACAGCGCGAGCGGGCGCAGCCCGATCTGTACCTGGGTCTTGAGGGTCGTGGGAACAAATAGATAGCTGTTGCCGCTGAGCGAAGCAGCGGCAGCGACGAGTCCGAGACAACGTTCACCGCCAAGCGCAACCACAACCGATCCCGCGGGCGCGAGCAGAAACGCGTGCAGCAGTGTCTGCAGCGCCTGAGTGTCGTCCTCGCTGACATCCGGTAACAGCAGCGTCTCGGCACCGCCGCTGTCGCGGCTGCGAATGAGCTCCGCCGCCAGCGTATGTCCGTAGAGGCGGGCAACGCTGCGGGTCGCGACAATGAGGGCGTGGCGACCCCCGAGGCGATCACGCAAGACGTCCAGTCGCGCCGCGACCAGATCGCTCGCCCAGAGAACGTATTCGGCCGCATCGGGCACGGGCAGAAGATCCGGTGCAGGCCGCGATCCAAAGGGCAGACCCTGCGCGGGCAGCGCCCGCGTGGGCTTATCGTTGTAACCAGTCTCCATGGGGTCCCCCGACCACCCGCCTTCGCGCCGTGCGCGCGATACGCGGTGGCTGACTCCGATTTCTGCCAGCATAGCCAGCCGCGGCCGTCAGTTATTCAGCACCCTGTAATCAGTTGTTAGCGGTGCGTAAGGCGTTGGTCGGCGTTCCTTTTTTCGTCCGATCACTGGCGCGCGTCGCGTCCTGCAAGACGCGACCGCTGACATAGGGGGGCAGGTCGTCTGATTCAGCCGCCACCCGCGACGGTGACTGCCGGTGTGTCCTGACTCGGTGCCGCGCCGAACGTGAAGCGCTGCTTCGCGCGGATGAACTCCTCGACCGACAGCGCATCGTCATCATTCGAGTCGCCAAAGAAGAACAACGCGCGCATGCGCAGGCTGCGACGCATGCGCCGCGGCAGTTCGTCGCGCTCAAGCAGGCCATTGAGGTTCTTGTCCATGAAGCCGACAAATTGGGTGTCATCAACGCGCTCGACATCGTGAAACGGTGTCGTTGACGTTTCCTCATCCCAGCTGAAGAGGAAATCGCCGTACAGCATCTCATCCCAGGACTGCAGGCCCCACGGCACCTTGCGCTCCGGGTCGGGGTTACGCGGGTTGAGCGCGGAATTGTCATAGACGGTGCGATGAATCAGCCGCGATCCCGCCGGTGCCCGATACGGCTGCTCGAACTGATAGCTGCGCTGCCAGTTGAAGTCATAGTTCGGCACCGACAGCAGGAGTTCTTCGCGCCCGTCCGGGTAGCGCAACGCAAACTCGCTGGCGCGGCCGCGATAGTGCGCGTGCGGCGCTAGCGCGTAGAGCGTCGCGTCGCGATAGAACTCGAAGTAGGCCGACTCTTCGAAGGCGCCATCGCGCGGCGGGATACTGATCGTCGGGTCCATGACGACCGAGTGACGAAGAAACTTTTTCGGCGGCTCGGCCGCGAAGTACAGCGCCATCTTTGTTCGGTCCACGGTCGCTCGGCCCGTCGGCGTGTAGTGCAGCTGAAACACAAAGGTCGAACCCTTCGGCACGAACACGCCGTGGTCCTTCGGCATGATCATCGATTCCGCGCCGGGCGCGTAGCCGATCAGGTAGTTATCGAACACGCTCTCGGTATCGGACACCGGTTCGCCGGGCTCGGTGGTACCGGCCAGCACGTGATGCACCACTGTTCGGTCGCCCGGTCGAACGGAAACGGCGCGCACCCAGACGTCCCGATCCAGCGGATTCGGGACGGCCGGAAACTGGTAGTCGACCACACCTGACGCGGGCACGGCGAACTCGGGAATGTCGATGACGAGATCGGGCTCGCCAAGCGGCCAATCGCCGGCGGCGGCGACGCGCTCGGCGAGCGGATCCGGGCCCGGACCACGCGGCGCGCCCGCCTCGATCCAGTGCACGAGCGTCCGCTTCTCGGCGTTGCTGATGCCGGAATCGTTGCGCCACTCGCCCACGTGAGGGTCCGCATGCCAGGGCGGCATCCGCCGCGTGCGCAGCACCTCGCGAATCATGGGCGCGAAGCCGCGGATCATGTTGTATTCCGACATCGCCCAGGGACCAATACCGCCGGCCGTATGGCAGGTCACGCAGCGGCGCTCGAGGATCGGAGCGATGTCCGCGCTGTAGGTCACCGGCCGCGCCCTATCTTCGTAGTCGACGCGACAGCTTGCGACGGGCTCAGGGGTCGCGACCGGCTGGGCCGCGATTGGCTGCGCCTGGCCTGCGTCGGTCTGTGCTGCCTGATCGACCCGAGCGATGGCCGCCGCAACGCCTGTCAGCGGCCCGCGATAGAGCTGTTGCCATCTGTCGGGATGCACGACGACGGCCTCTCCGCCTTGCAGCCGACCCAGCCCTTCGCCGACGAGTTGAGTCTCGTCGTGCAGGACGGGCAACGATGCCGGCAGGCTGCGGGCCGCGGCCTGCAAAGCCACGCGCGACTGATTCGGCTCGGAGTTGATCAGCAACACCTGCCCGGCAACCTGATCGGCCAGCCCCGCGACATCGACCTCGCAGCCGATGCGATGGCCCACCAAGACCACGGGGTTTGTCAGCGCGTCAGGCGTGCGCGCGTTGCTGAGGTAATAGAGCTCGTGGGCGACGCCGTGCTGGTCGAGCAATTCGAAATTATCGACGGTCACGGCAGCGGCCGGCTGCTGCAATAGCAGGCCCGCGGCCAGCCAGCAGCACCACGCCAGGACGCTTCGCCCTCGCGCCGCGGCCACACTTGCCTTTAACTGGGTTCGCACTTCGATCTCCGCTACTGACTGGCACCCTGGGAGTGTACACGCAGGCGCGGGACAGGCAGTTCAGAGGGTCCGCGAGCTCGGCTCCTGTGCGGCCGCGGGTCAGCCGCGCGTGGCCACCAGCCAGGTGAGCGGCAGGACGACGAACCACAGCGTCAGCGCCAGAACCAGCAATCGCGGCGAGATCTGGCGCAGCGTCTCGCGCCGCAGATCCAGCCCAACGCAGAACAGCGCCCCAGCGATCAGATACGCGCCGATTACGCCCGCGGTTCGTCCAACAATCTCCGGCGGCCCGAGGACCCCGTTGAGGAATGCCACCAGGACGAACAGCACGACAAACCCGGGGACCGACAGCTTGCCGCTGCCAGAGGCGAACAGCCCCCAGAGCGCGAGCAGCGGGATAAGCCACAGCGTGCGGCCGAGCTTTACGGTGGTCGCCACCGCGAGGGCCTCCTCGCCGTACGCGGCGGCCGTACCGACGACCGAGCTGGTGTCGTGCACCGCGAGCGCGACCCAGACACCAAACTGCGTCTGAGTCATGTCGAGCGCTTGACCAACCCAGGGCAGACTCAGCAGCGCGATGCAGTTGAGCAGAAAAATGAGCGCCAGCACCGGCGCGATCTGCTCTGAGCGGGCGCCGATGACCGGCGCCAGCGAGGCCACCGCGGTACCGCCACAGATCGCGGTCCCGGCGGCGACCAGCTGCGCCGACTGCCGCTCTACTCTGATGACGAGCCCGAGTATCAACCCGCCGATCAGCGTCAGCACGACATAGCCGGCGACGGCAGGCAGATAGGTGCCGCTGATTTCGACCACCTCGCGCAGGTCGAGGCGCAGGGCCAAGAGCACGACGGCGCCCTGCAGCAGGTACTTGCCGAGCCACGCGGCCCAGCCGAGTGACTGGTCGGTCGCCAGGGCAAACACAGCACCCAGCGACAGCGCCAGCGCCGGGTGCGCGAACCAGAGCGCGCCGAGGGCGAGTCCGACGAGCGCTGCGAGCGCAATGCCGCGCGGCAGCGCGGGCGCGCCAGCCTCCCCCGAGCCGGTCCGCCGCGATCTGTCTTCAGTGATCTGCCGAGACATGCCCCTCAATACCTTCGCGACCTTAGCGTCAGCTTCGCGTCCCCTGGCGTCCGCGTGCGCCCAACCGGCCATATTTGGCTTCCAGCCGTCCAGTTTAGGCGGATATCCCGCGGGATGCGTGATCCTTGTGATGGAATTCGTCATTATTTCGTTAGCACGAACTATTCTCGACGCGCTAGCCGCAACCACGGAGTCTCCGGTGGCCGACCAAAGCTCTCAGGAATTCGATCGGATCGACCGCGCGCTGCTCAGGGCGCTGCAGGAGGACGCGAGCCAGACGATCGCCGAACTGGCGGAACTGGTGAACCTGTCGACCAACGCCTGTTGGCGCCGAATCAAGCGTTTCGAAGAACAGGGCGTGATCCGGTCTCGCGTCGCGCTGCTCGAGCCCAACGCCATCGGTCTACAGCTCACCGCGTTCGTATCCATTCGCACGAATCAGCACAACCCGCAGTGGCTGACTAGCTTCGCCGAGGGGGTCGCGGCGATACCGGAGGTGGTGGAGTTCTATCGCCTATCCGGCGACATCGACTATTTGCTGAAGATCCATCTGCGGGACATCGCCGACTACGACCGGGTCTACAAAGCCCTGATCAGCACGGCTCCCATCGCGGATGTGACGTCTTCCTTCACAATGGAGGAAATAAAGCACACTACGGCACTACCGGTGCCATAGCGTCGAAAATATTCCCGCCAATAGCGGCAATCGGGTTCAAATTTGTGACCCTTTTCGGGCCTCGTCGACCTAGACTTTTCTTCACCAGCACCGTTGCCGACACCGGAGGCCGTCATGCCGGATCAACTGAGCCTGTACCGCCGCTACTTCGTCGACCATCCCGAGGCCGTCGGCGAATCCTATTTCCAGCACGCCCGCGAGGCGCTGAGCTATTCGGGCCGCTTCGCTCTCATGAGCCTGGCCTGCCTGCTGCACGCGATCGTGCCCGGCTGCTGTACCAGCACCGCCAGCACCCGCGTTCGCAAGTTGGTCGCGGAGCTGGACGCCCGCCTGCCCTGCGACACCGAGAGCAGCGACGCCGAGAGCAGCAAGGACGAACTGCGCGAGGCCGCCTGAGGCGGAGTATCTTCTTCGCGCTAGGCTCAGAAACCGCGCAGCGTCGCGTAGCGATCGCGATGAAAGGCCCGGTTGCCGTACAGCGGCTCAAGCGAGCGCGCGCGCTTCAAATACAGACCGGCGTCGAATTCGTCGGTCATGCCGATCCCGCCGTGCATCTGAATGAGCTCGTTCGACATGTTGAACAGGAAGTCACCCACGTGGACCTGTGACAGCGACGCCAGACGTGCCACGTCGGTCTCCTCGGCCGAGGCATCGAGAGACTGCAGCGCCGCCTCGGCGCACGAACGCGCCAGTTCGAGCTTCGTAAACAGCTGCGCCGCCCGATGACCGAGCGCCTGGAACGAGCCGATGACCCTACCGAACTGTTCCCGCGTCTTGAGATAGTCGAGCGTCATGTCGAAAGCCGCGGCCCCAGTGCCGAGCATCTCCGCCCCCAGCCCCGCACGCGCACGATCCAGAATCCCGTCCAACAGTGCAGCGCCCTCGCCCGGACCGCCGAGAACGGCATCGCTGCCAATTTCGACGTCATTGAAGCTGACGTTGGCATAGCCGCGGCTGTCGATCGTCGACAGCGTCTCCACCTCGACGCCCGGCGCCGAACTCGGCACCAGCACGAGCGTGACGCCGTCGTTCGCCGTTCGCACCGCCACAATGAACGTCGTGGCCTGCGCGCCCTCAACGACGAAGCGCTTGGTACCGCTGAGACGGAGTCCGCCGTCCGTTTGCGTCGCCGTCAGAGCGATCTGCGACGGCGCGTGCCGCGGCGCGTCATCGACCGCCAGCGTCAGTATCTCGCTGCCGTCGACGATCTTCGGCAGATAGTTCGCGCACTGCGCGTCGGAGCCGCCCAGCCGCAGCGCGCTGGCCCCGACCAGGGCGCTGGCAAACAGCGGGGACACGGTGAGCTCGCGGCCGAGCTCCTCCAGAATCAGACCGAACGTCAGGTAGCCGAGGTCCGATCCGCCGTGCGCCTCGGGCACGAGAATGCCGGTCCAGCCCAGTTCGACCATCGACTCCCAGGTGCTGGCGTCGAAGCCGCCGGATCCCGCGTTGCGCAGTTCGCGAAACTTGGCGACGGGCGCCTGTTCGGTCGCCCAGGATTTCGCCTGGTCACGAATCAGTGTCTGTTCTTCCGTTAGCGCTGCCATAAAAACCTCCCGGCCTAACCTTGCTGCGTGGTCTCGGGCAGGCCGAGAATGTTCTTTGAGATGATGTTGTTCTGGACTTCGCGGGAGCCGCCGTATATCGAGATCGCCTTGCCCGACAGCCACTGCCGCGTCGACGCGATCTCATCGTCCGTAAAGGCATCGCCGGCCCAGCCCAGCGCCTGCGTGCCCATGATCTCCACCAGCAGTTCCGCGCGCCCCTGCTGAATGCCCGTGGCCGAATTTTTCAGTATCGAGGCAGCGGCACTGACCTCGACCTTGCCCTTGGCCTCGTCGCGAATGCGCCGCACCGTAAGCTGATGCGCCTCGGCATCGATCAGATGATCGGCGACGCGAAGTCGCAGATCTGGATCGCTGAGCTCGCCGTCCTCGTCGAGGCCGACATAGGTTTTCGCCAGATCCTCAATCGGCGGCGGCGTAATGCCGCCGCGCGAACCGGTCTGACTCTGTCGCTCGTGCTGCAGCAAACGCTTGACCACGCTCCAGCCGTCGTTCAGTTCGCCAAGCAGGTCCGCTTTTTCCGCGACGGCGTCGTCGAAAAACGTCTCGCAAAACGGCGAATCGCCCGAGATCAGCGAGATGGGCCGCGTCCGCACGCCCGCCTGGTCCATGGGCAGCATCACGAAGCTGATGCCCTTGCGCTTGGCAACGCTCGCATCCGTGCGCACCACCGCACCGCACCACTGCGAGATGTTGGCGCCGGACGTCCAGATCTTTTGACCGTTGATGACGAAGTTGTCGCCTTCATCGACCGCACGGGTCGCAAGCGACGCCAGATCAGAGCCCGCGTTCGGCTCCGACAGCCCCAGACACCAGCGCACGGCGCCACTCGCGATGCCCGGTAGATGTTTGGCCTTCTGTTCCTGCGTGCCGTACTCCAACACGGTCGGACCCACCATCGTCACGCCCATGCCGGCCAACAGCGGGATGGGGTTCATGGCATCGATCGACGCCAGTTCCTCGGCCAGCACCTTGGCCTCGGTCGGGGTCAGCCCGGCCCCGCCATATTCGACCGGCCAGGTGGGCGCTCCCCAGCCCCGGTCCGCCAGTCGCGAACGCCACAGCTCGAGTGCCTCGCCGTCAGGACCGCTGGTCACCTCGTAACCGAGCGTTTTGCCTTTCAACTGCGGCGGAAAATTCGCTTCCAACCACTGTCTTGTTTCGGTGCGAAACGCATCGACCTCGGCCATGCCCTACCTCCAACTGTTGCAACTTGAGACTGTGCTAGACACTGTGATGGTGCCCAGGCGCGGCGTCGACCACGCCATAACTTATTGAATCACTATAAAACAAAATCGGCACCCCAAATTATCTCAAAGTCGTCGCCCACCCGTCGCGCCTGTCCAGCGATCGTCGCGAAGCGACCCGTCGAGCGTCCGAGCCGCCGTCGACCAGGGCGCTGTCTCCAAACAGGCCCGCACGCGCGGGCGGGTACCGCCGCCGTCGCTTGCTACACTGCGCGGCCCGTGAACAACCGCCGGTGACCGCCGTGCCCACCCCTGCCCGTCAGCGCTACGAACATCCAACCACCTTCAAGATGCTGCGCGGCGAGCTGGACAGGCCGCAGATCGCCTACGAGACCTGGGGCCGGCTCGACGGCCAGGCGTCGAACGCGGTGCTGCTGTTCACCGGCCTGTCGCCTTCCGCACACGCGGCGTCGTCCCCCCTCGATCCCAGCACCGGCTGGTGGGAGGACATGCTGGGGCCAGACAAACCTATCGACACCAACCGCTTCTTCGTCATCTGCGTAAACTCGCTCGGCAGCTGCTTCGGGTCGACGGGTCCCGCGTCTGTACCGCCGGGCGGCAGCGAACCCTACCGGCTCGATTTCCCCATGCTCAGCGTGGAGGACATCGCCCGCGCCGGCGCGCTGGTCATCGGTGATCTGGGCATCACGCGGCTACACACGGTCATCGGCGCCTCGATGGGCGGTATGACCGCGCTCGCCTTCGCGATGCTCCATCCCGCGTGCGCGCAGGGCCTGATCTGCATCTCCTCCGCGGCGCGCAGCCTGCCGTTTTCGATCGCGCTGCGCTCGCTGCAGCGCGAGCTCATACGCTCGGATCCGGCCTGGCTCGCCGGCCAGTACGGCGCGGACGCGCAGCCGGACGCCGGCATGCGCCTCGCTCGCAAGCTCGGCATGATCACCTACCGCTCCGCCGAGGAATGGGCCGAACGCTTCGGTCGCGAGCGCGCCACCGGAGAGATCGACGCGCTCAATCCGTTCGGCATCGACTTCGAGGTCGAGTCCTACCTTGCCGCCCAGGCCGACAAATTCACCGGCGCGTTCGACGCGAACTGCTATCTGTATCTGTCCCGCGCCATGGATCTGTTTGACGTCGCCGACCACGGCGGGTCCGTCAACCAGGGCATGTCGCTGGTCGAGACGGAACGCGCGCTCATCGTCGGGGTGGAAACGGATTTTCTCTTTCCGCTGAGCCAGCAGCAGGAACTCGCTGAAGCGCTGGCTGCACCCGGCAGGGATGTGACCTTCAGCCCCCTGCCCTCGCTGCAGGGCCACGACTCGTTTCTGGTGGACATGGACCGCTTCCGACCGGTGATCGCGGAGTACTTTCGCCGCTGAGGTCTGCGGCCTCGATAGCCGCGGTCGGTCGATACGTCTTCGCGACTAGGGTCTGCCGCGTTTCTCAGCAGCCGCCCAGACGTGGGTCAGCAGGTCGCCAGCGTCTCGCGCAGCACCGCAGCGGAAACATAGCCGCCGGCCAGCAGGCGGGGTCCGTCGCCGCCGTCGACCAGCACGCTCGGCAGCGCGTTGGTGCCATAGCGACGACTCTCAGCAAATTCTCGCCGCAGCCGCGCCTCGACCGCGGGACTCTCGCACGCGGCGACAAAATCCGCACGCGCGACACCGAAATCCGAGGCCATGCCGGCCAGCAGATCGCTTGCCCCAATGTCGTGCCCGTGCTGAAAAAACGCCTGCTGAAGCGCGTGCAGATAGCCGAACGGGGGTGCGCCGCGCAGCTCGCGCATCGCGTGCACCGCGCGACATGCGGGCGTGCTGTTGTAGATGAAGCCTGTCGGCACCTGCGCGGCAAATTGCGTGCCCGTCGTTTCCTCCACCGACCGCCACAGTCGCTGCAAATAGGTCCGCGCGCGGTCGCTGACCGGCCGCTCGGCGTCCACGTTGATGCCGCCCAGAGCGAAGTCGAAGTGGTACCGATCGCCGTCCTCCGCCAGCAGCGTTTCGATCTCGCGCGACATGCCGAAGCACCAGGAACACATCGGATCCGTGACGAAAACGACTCTCAAGTTCGCAAGCCGCACGTCGGCGCAGCGGCATCGGCCGCGGTCGTCGACAGGCGCGCGATCAGCTCGCCGTCCGTCACCGTGCCGACTTGCGCGGCGCTGGTGTAGCCCGCCTCGCGCAGCCGCGCGACGCAGCCTGCCGCCGCGTCGGCCGGGACGGCCGCCAGCAGCCCCCCTGCCGTCTGCGGATCCGCGAGCAGCGCGGCCCGCGGGTCCTCTGTGTCCTCCACCAGAAACCGGCCCAGGACGCGGGCATTCGCGCCGTGCAGCGTGCTGACAATGCCTGCGGCCAGAGCCCGATAGACGCCCGGCAGCACCGGCACCCTGGTCAGGTCCAGATCGGCCCCCAGCTCCTCGCCCAACATCTCCAACAGATGGCCGGCCAGCCCAAACCCCGTGACGTCGGTGCAGGCGCTCGCCCCGGCTTCGCGCACGATGCGACTCGCGGGGCCATTGCCAATATCGAGGTTCGCAAGGCAAGCGGCGTAGCTGGCTGTGTCGAGCGCCCCGCGCATCATGCCGGCCAGCAGCGCGCCGCTGCCCAGCGGCTTGGTCAGGATGAGAGCGTCGCCGGGGCACGCGCCGCGTTTCGCCAGCGCGGCCTCGCCCTGCTCCAATCGGCCCAGCACGCTGATGCCAATCGCCAGCTCCGCGCCCTCAGCCGAGTGACCGCCGACGAGATCGGCGCCGCTGTCTTCCAAGGCGCTGACGACCCCGCCAAGCAGCTGCCGCAGTTCGTCTTCGACCATGGCCTCTGCCATGACCGGGATCGTGGCGTTGACCAGGACGGCGCTGGGTGCCGCGCCCATCGCGTAAACATCGGACAGCGCGTGGTGGACGGCGATACGACCGAGCAGCCAGGGATCGTCGACCATCGTGCGAAAGCCGTCGGTCGTGAGCACCAGATCGCCATCGCTTGCGCTCAGGACGGCTGCGTCGTCGCCGATGCCGGCGCGCACGGCCGCTGACTTAGCTGCCGGCAGCTCGCTCAGGACGCGATTGAGCAGGCTCGCGTCCAGCTTCGAACCGCAGCCGCCGCAGCGCATGACGTCGGCGTCCGCGTGCTCGTCCAGAGCGAGCACCGCGTCTGGTGGCCGGGGCGCGGCCATCGGCGGCAGCGCGTTGAAGCGTCGCATGAAGCGACGATCGATCCAGTCCTTCCAGGCCATCAGCCAGCGATGCCGCAGGCCAACGCCGGCGTAGCTCGCGATGGCCGTACCGTCCGCGCAGTTCAGCAGCGCGAGGTGTCGGGTCTGAGCGCGATAGGGTCGCAGCGGGCGGCCTAGCAGCGCGGCGCGCAGATTCGCCGCCAGGACGCGCCCCTGACGGACCGCGAAGACGCCCGATTTCGGCCGCGGCTGCTCGATCATGCCGGCCACGTCGCCGGCGGCAAACGTATCGGGCCGTCCCCCTACCCGCAGCTCGGCATCCACCGCGAGAAAGCCCTGGCCATCGCGCTCTAGCGCGGTCGTATCGAGCCACGCCGGCGGTCCGACGCCCGTCACCCAAAGCACGGCCGCAGCGGCCAGACTCGCGCCGTCGTCGAGCGTCACGTCGCTGTCACCGATCGCGGTCACGCGACGGCTCTCAAACAGTCGCACGCCCATGCGACCTAGCGCCTCGCGTGCGAGCTTCTGCACCCCGCTCCCATGTCCGGCCAGCAGTCGGCCGCCTGCGACCAGCGTCACCGGCAACCCGGCGCCGAGTTCACTGCGCACGGCAAGCGCGACCTCGAATCCGCCGGCGCCGCCGCCCACCACGATCAGCGGCGCGGTCGCAGCCGCCAGACGCTCACGCAGGGCATCGAAGCCGGGCAGAAAGCGTCCGATCGGTTTCACGGGCAGCACGGGTAGCGGCGCGTCGAGGGGCGCCACAAACGGACACAGCGGCGCCGCCCCGCTGTTGATCGACAGCACGTCATAGCGCAACGAACGTGCGCCGAAGCGCACGCGGCGGGCCTGTGGGTCGATGCCGTCGACGGCGGCGGTGATCAGCCTGGCACCGGCGTAGCGAGCCAGCCGCGGCAGTCCAATGTGAACCTCTGCGGGAGTGTACGTGCCGGCCAGCGCGCCTGGCAGCATGCCGGAGTAGGGCGTGTCGAGTTCGCGGGAAATGAGCGTGATGCGAACCCCGCCGAGGGGTCGCATTGCAAACGCCTTCAGGACCTGGACGTGGGCATGCCCTCCCCCCACCAGTACCAGATCTTTGGCTGGCGGGTGGGATGGAAGCATGAGGTACCTAGTCGTCTAGTTCGAAATCCAGATAGTTCAGGTCGCGATCCATGCGACGCTGTTCGGCGCGTTCCTCGATCGCGCGGCGCGCCGCCGCGGATAGCTTGCCGCCGCGCTTGGGTTCGAGGCCCAGCTCCTCATCGAGTTCGGAGTCATCGAGTGTGTCGACGTCGTCCAGCCCGACGAGATCCTCTTCCTCAGGATCCTCAGACATGAAGTCGTCCAAGCCATCTTCGAAAGTCGCATCGTCATCGAACCCGTCTTCGAGTTCTTCCGCAGCCGCATCGTCCTGCGCGGTTTCTGCGTTGTCAACATGCCCAGCTTCCGCCTCGTCGTAATCGTCGTCGGCGTCATCGATGGATACATCGTCCAGCCCAACGAGATCAGGCGCGCGATCGTCGTCGGCCGCTGCCGCATGGCGCCCAGCGCGCAGCGCACCGCGGGCCAGATCGGCCAGCCCGGCCGAGCGCTGCGGTGGGGATTCCCCAGCACCCGTATCATCAGTTTCGTAAGCGTCCTCTGACATCGCCAGCGTTCCTCGCACAGGGACATTCGGATTTGGTTGCGAGCCCGTTTTGCCCGCACCAATTCAAGTGTTCGAAGGCGTTTTTACGAGCACCCAACAAGGTGAGTCAAGGCGATAAGCACCCTTTGCGCTATAAGTTTTGAAACGGAGAAATCGTTCACAAACGCGCTGTGCGCGACCCCTTTTCGTCAGTCCAAACGAGGCACGCTTGCGGCTGGCGACTGCCGCAGGCCAGGACCCGGGCGTCCAGCGTTTGCGGCGTCGAAAACCGTCGAAAAAATGGCTGGCGCGAAGCAGTTCGGCCGGGGTTGGTCGCAACTGGAAGCAGCAGCCTGGCGCCACCGAAGCGGGCATACTGACGCTGCAACAGTCCGCCACAAAGGCAACGTCATGACCGCAAACGAACCATCCTCTGCCCGTCCGGGCAAACACTCCGCTGCGGAGGGTGCGACGGCGGATCAGGCGAGCGCCGCCGGCCGCCAGGGTCTACCCGATGCGCTGGTCGAGCCGAAGGCGGCAACGGCGGCGACCCGCGCCAGCCAGGATGCGGTGCGCGCCTATCTGCCGTTCGATGACGAGCGCAGCTTCGCCGCCGCCAAACGCGGGTTCCTAGGGACGATCGAACCGCTGCGTATCGAGCGCGCCCCGGGAGCGCGCCCGGTCTACGACCTATCGGGTTTCGGCTTCCTCGACGGCCCGGCGCCGGACACGGTCAATCCCAGCCTGTGGCGCCAGGCCCAGCTAAACGCCCATCACGCGGGGTTGTTCGAGGTGGTCGACGGCATCTATCAGGTGCGCTCGTTCGATCTGGCCAACATGACGCTGGTGCGCGGCGAGCACGGCTGGATCGTCATCGACCCACTGACCGCAACAGAGACGGCGGCGGCGGCGCTGAAACTCGCCAACGACACGCTCGGCGAACGGCCGGTCGTCGCGGTGATCCACACCCACAGCCACGTCGATCATTTCGCGGGCGTGCTCGGTGTGACCAGCCACGAGGAGGTCGCAAGCGGCGCCGTGCAGGTCATTGCGCCACTGGATTTCGTCGAGGAATCGCTGGCCGAAAACGTGCTGGCCGGGAACGTGATGAATCGTCGCGCAACCTATATGTACGGCAACCTGCTCGCGCCTTCGCCGACCGGCTTCGTGTCCTGCGGACTCGGGGCGAACCTCGCCCTCGGCACCACGGGCTTCGTGATGCCGACCCACATCATCCGCGAGACCGGTGAAACCCGCACGATCGACGGCATCGAGATCGAGTTTCAGATGACGATGGGGACCGAAGCACCGGCGGAGATGGTGTTTTATTTCCCGCAGTTCAAAGCCCTGTGCATGTCGGAGATCACGAGCCACCACCTGCACAACGTCTATACCCCCCGCGGCGCCCAGGTCCGCGACGCGCTGGCCTGGGCGAGCCAGATCGACGAATCGATCGAGCTGTTCGGCGCGCGTTTAGAGGTGCAGTTCGCGAGCCATCACTGGCCGACCTGGGGGCGCGCCGAGGCCGTCGACTATCTTGAGAAGCAGCGCGACCTGTACAAGTTCATCCACGACCAGACGCTGCGCCTCGCGAATCACGGCTACACCCGGGAAGAGATCGCCGCGCGCCTGCGCCTGCCGGACAGCCTGGGCAAAGAGTTCTTCAATCGCGACTACTACGGGACGCTGAACCACAACGTGCGCGCGGTCTACGTGCGCTATCTCGGCGAGTTCAGCGGCAATCCAAGCCTGTTGAATCCCCTCCCGCCAACGGTGGCCGGCGGACACTACGTGGACTTCATGGGCGGGCCCGATGCCGTCGTAGAGAAGGCAAGAAACTCTTTTGAAAACAATGACTACCAGTGGGTTTGTGAGGTCTTACAGCACGTTGTTAACGTCGCCCCCGACCATGTCGAGGCGCGCGCGCTGCTGGCGGATTCGCTGGAGCAGCTCGGCTATCAGGCCGAGAGCGGCCCCTGGCGCAATTTCTATCTGTGCGGCGCGCTGGAGCTGCGCCACGGCGTACCTGCGGGCTCCAAGCAGCGCATCAGTGTGGGCGTCCTCGACGGCATGCCGCTCGCTGATCTCTTCAAGGCGCTAGCCGTGCGGCTGAACGCCGAGCGCGCCGACGGCGTGGCGCTGGCGCTGAACCTGCGCTTCACCGACGGCGAGCCCTGGCTATTGGAGATTCGCCATTCGGTGCTCAACGCCTGGCGCGGGCGCGAAAGCGACACGGCACACGCCAGCCTCAGTGTGACCAAGGGCGACTTCAAGCGCCTGATGACCGGACACGCGAACGCCGCCGAGCTGCTGGGCCGACAGGCGCTGTCGATCGACGGCGACGCCGCGGCGCTCGCGAGCCTCGCGGACCTGTTCGATCAGTTCGATCGCCGCTTTCCGATCATGACGCCGCGTCCAAAGTAGCGAGCCTGGCCGAACGATGCGCGCCTAGCGCGCTCAGCGCTCACCCTCACGGGCGGCCGCCGCTTCGTCATCCAGTAACCGCCGTTTGCGCGCCGCGCCCCAGCGGTAGCCGCCGAGCGAGCCGTCCGCGCGTACCACCCGGTGACAGGGCACGACCACCGCGAGCTTGTTCTCCGCGCAGGCTCTGGCGACCGCGCGCTGCGCCGCGGGCTTGCCGATCGCGGCCGCCACCTCGCCATAGCTGACCGTCGTGCCGATCGGAATGGCGCGCAGCGCCTTCCAGACGGCTTGCTGAAAGGCGGTGCCGGCGATATCGAGGGGCAGGTCAAGTGCGGCAGTCGGCGACGCAAGCCGCTGCTCGATCGCCGCGACGAATGCCGCCAGACCGGCGTCGTCCGGTTCCAGGTGGGCACGCGGGAAACGCGCGGCCAGGGACCGGACCAGTTCATCTGGATCGTCACCAAACTCGATACAGCTCACGCCGCGATCCGTCGCCGCCAGCAGCATCAATCCAAGGTCGGTCGCTTGCGTCGTGTAGCGCATCGCGACGCCCGCCCCGCCGGCTTTGTACGCGCCGGGCGACATGCCGAGCAGCGTGTCGCTGCACTCATAGACGCGGCTGGAAGAGCCGAACCCGGAGGAATAAATGGCCTCGGTCACGGTGCTGCTCGTCCTTAGATTGTCCTGCAGGCGCCGCACCTGCCGCGCGCGCGCGTACGCCTTGGGCGTGATGCCGAGCGCGCGCTTGAACTGGCGATGCAGGTGCGAGGCGCTGACGCCGAGGGCGAGCGCGAGCGCATCGAGCGTCGGTGCGTCCTCGGCCGCATCGATGAGCCGACAGGCGGCCACCACAAGCTCGCGCCGCGGACTGCTGGCGCCGTCCCACTCGGTCGGCCGACAGCGGCGGCAGGCTCGGAAGCCGGCTGCCTCGGCCGCGCCGGGTGAATCGAAGAACGCCACGTTCTTCTTCAGCGGTCGGCGCGACGGACACGACGGCAAACAATAAATGGCGGTCGACCTCACGGCGTAGACAAAGCGACCGTCCATCGCGGCGTCGCGATCGAGGACCGCGGCCCAGCGGCTGTCGAAGTCGAGGTTGGCGGCGGTGCTGGTATCGGTGTTCATGAGACCATCATCCCCCGAGCGTCCGCGTCCTGAATATCCGTTTCTTGCTCGCAGAGTCGATTATCGACGCCGCGGGCTCACCGGGATCGGTCACGGACAATCCTGGCTACAGCGACGCCAGATCGACGCGCAGCCCGGGCTGCGTCAGCTCTACCTGCCCGGCGCCCGCCTTCTGCAGCACGGCGCGGAGATCTTCACCGGCCCGCGGATCGCCGTGCACCAGATACAGCGGCGGGGAATTCGCGAACGCGCCATACCAGCGGCCGAGATCTTCCACGTCGCCGTGCGCGGACAGCCCGCCGACCGTCGCCACGCCCGCGCGCACCTCGTACTCGCGACCGTGTATGCGCACCTCGTCCTCGCCTTCGATGATCCGCCGCCCCAGTGATCCGGGCGCCTGATAGCCCGTGAACAGGACGCGCGTACTGGGGTTGCCGATGTTGTTGCGGAAGTGATGCAGAATGCGGCCGCCGTTGCACATGCCGCTGCCGGCGATGACTATGGCGCCGCCGTTGATTTCCTTGATGGCCTTGGACTGTTCCGCCGTTCGCGACATGCGCAGATTCGGCAGCGACGGCATCGGGCTCAGGCGCCGCGACAGGCGGGTCGCCTCTTCGTCGTACAGATGCGGATAGTCCCAGTAGACCTTGGTAGTGGAGATGGCCATCGGGCTGTCGAGGAAGATCTGCCAGCGCCCAACCTCCCAGTCGTCATAGTGATTACCCAGGTGATACAAGAGCTCCTGCGAACGGCCGACCGCAAACGCCGGGATCAGGATGTTGCCACCGATCCGCGCGGTCTCGGCGAGCAGTTCGCCCATCTCGATCAGGGTCGATTCCCGACTGCGGTGTTTGCGACCGCCGTAGGTGCTCTCCATCAGCACGATGTCGGCGCGCGCCATCAGCGTCGGATCACGCAAAATCGGCGTGTCGAACTGACCCAGGTCGCCGCTAAAGACGAGCGTCCTGTCGACGCCGGCGTCCGTTATCGCGACCTCAACGATCGCAGAGCCCATGATGTGACCGGCGTCGTGCAGCTGCACGCGTACACCCGGCACGACGTCGATCCAGCGGTTGTAGGGCTGCCCCTTGACCTGCGACAGGGTGCGCTCGGCGTCGCCAGCGTCGTACAGCTCGGTCAGCAGCGTCTCCCCACGACGCTCGCGGCGCCGGTTCACGCGCCGCACGATGCTGCGCTGCAGGTGCGCCGAATCCTGCAGCAGGATGTCGACCAGGTCGCGACTGGCATTGTGGGTGTAGATCGGACCGCGAAACCCGCGCTTCACCAACAGCGGCAGCCGCCCGCTGTGGTCGAGGTGAGCGTGGCTGAGCACCACCGCATCGATCGAGGCGGCATCGAAGGGGAAGGCCTCCGCGTTGCGCTCCTCAGAACGGCGCCCGCCTTGGATCATGCCGCAGTCGAGCAGGACGCGACGATCGCCCACCGTGAGAACATGACAGGAGCCGGTTACCTCGCCGGCGGCACCAAAAAATTCTAGTTGCAGCATGGGGACTCAGTCAGTCGCTGGCCAGATGAGCGGCCATCAGGCCGCCGGGAACGCCGACCCGCCGTCGATCTTGATGACCGCACCGGTGGTATAGCTCGACAGGTCGCTCGCGAGATAGAGCGCAGCGCCCACGATCTCTTCGGGCTGTCCGCCCCGACCGAGCGGAATCGTTTCCTCAGCGCGCTTCGCGAACGCCTCCATGTCCCAGGCCTTGGAAATGTCTGTCAGGAAGGGTCCCGGCATGATGCAGTTGACCCGCACCTTGGGTCCGAAGTTGCGCGCCAGACCAATGGTCATCGCGTTGAGTCCCGCCTTTGCGACCGCATAGGGCAATTCGTTCGGGGTCGGCTGAACGGCAGCGACGGAGCTGACGTTGATGATCGAGCCGCCTTCGCCCGCGGCCATGATCGTGCCGGCTCGAGATGACAAACGAAACGGGCCCCGAGCGTTGACAGAGTGCACCTTGTCGTAGAGCGCCTCAGTGACGTCGTTCAGCTCTTCGTACAGCGGCGACATGCCCGCGTTGTTCACGAGTATGTCGATGCGGCCGAATTCCGCCATGACGAAATCGATCAAAGCATCGCACGCATCCCAGTCGCCAACGTGACAGGCACGCCCGAGGCAGCGGACGCCGTAGCGCTCGGTCAATTCAGCGGCGAGTTCGTCGCAGGGCTCCGCCTTGCGCGACGCGACCACCACGCTGGCGCCGGACGCGGCAAAGGCCTCCGATACGCACTTGCCGATGCCGCGACTGCCGCCGGTCACGACTGCCACCTTGCCGCTGAGATCCACGCTCCACTGGTTGGTCACGCCGCTCGTCTCCCCCTAGTTTCGAAAGCCTAGACCCTACCCGGCGTGGGCAGGCGGTGCAAAGCGCGCGCGTGCCAGCGCGCGCCTGATCTGGTCAGCGATCCGGTCATCACAGCCGGGCCGCACCGACCGGTTGCAGCAAGCGCCGTACGGAACCACTACACTGCGACGGGCCGATCCAGTCGCGTCTCCGGAGACACCCATGGCCTACGATCCCGACAACATATTCGCCAAGATCCTCCGCGGCGAAGCGCCTGCCTATACGGTCTTCGAAGACGAGCACACGCTGGCCTTCATGGACGTCATGCCGCAGACGCCGGGGCACACGCTGGTGATACCTAAGGCGCCCGCCGAGAATCTGTTCGAGCTGCCAGCCGACTTTCTGCAAGGCACCCTCGCCACGACTCAGCGGATCGCCCGCGCCGTGAAGACGGCGTTTGACGCCGAGGGGATCATGATCGCGCAGCTCAACGGCGCCGCCGCGGGTCAGACCGTATTTCATCTTCACTTTCACGTCATACCCCGCAGCGGCGACGTCGACATGACGATGCACGCGCGCGAGATGGCACCCCCGGAACTGCTCGCCGAGCACGCCGAACGCGTGCGCGACGCCCTCTGACTAGCCTGGGTGATTCGATAACGACTCGGGCTAGCGTCCCAACGCACAGCTGACCGGGGTGCCCGCCGCTTCGCCGAAGACCTCGTTTGCCCGCCAGACTCGCAGCAGGTTGCCGCCCAGAATCTTCTGGATGTCAGCCAACGCGTAGCCCCTGTCGAGCAGACCCGCGATCAGGGCCGGGTAGCTCGATACGTCCTTGAGTCCGATCGGCAGCGTATCGCCCACGCCGTCAAAATCGGAGCCGATACCGACCGCATCGATACCCGCCAGCTCGACGGCGCGGTCGATGTGATCGAGCACGTGGTCCGTCGCCGCATAGGGGTACGGATAGGCGGCCCGGTACTGTTCGCGAAACTCGCCGACCGCAGGGTGTGCCGCGTCGATTCCACGATTGATCGCGTAGGCAGAAGCCGCCGCTGCCAACCGCTCGGCGTACGCTCGCGCCTGCTGCGTGACAAAGCTGCTGCCGTAGTTGATCTGTATGACGCCACCCGCCCTGCCAAGGGCAACCACCATCTCGTCGCTCATGTTGCGCTGCCAGCCAGGCGTGAAGTGCCGTAGCGACGAATGAGAGGCGATCACCGGCGCTTGCGAAACCTCGAGAACATCCCAGGCCGCCTGATCCGATAGATTCGAGATGTCGACCATGACGCCGAGTGTGTTCATCGCGGCGACGAGCTCGACGCCGAACGGCGACAGCCCGCCCCAGTGTTCCTCCGAGTCATAGCTCGAATCGGCGATGTGGTTCGATCGGGAGTGCGCGAGCGCGATGGAGCGGACGCCCCGACGAAAGTAGCGCCGCAGCTCGTCGAGGCTGCCTGCGATGGGGCCGCCGTTCTCCATGCCGAGCGGCAGGCTGATCCGTCCCGCCGCCTTGGCCGCGGCGAGGTCGGCCACGCAGTGCGCCGCCGCGAACTGCTCAGGTGCGGCGCGCATCAGCGCCTCCATGTCACCGATCAGTTCGTCGGCGAGCGCCGCCGCGCCGCCTTGGGCATCGACGCTCGCCGGGACATTGATCGACATGAACGCGGCGTTCAGTCCACCCTGCTGTGCGCGCGGGAAATCGAAATCGCCGCCCGCCGCGCGACTCACATCCTCGTTTTTGACATGCAGTCGATACGGCAGATCGATGTGCGTGTCGACGATCAAGGCGCGCTCCGCGATCTCGTAGGCGCCGATCTGGTTGCCGAGCTGCTGGGCGGCCGGGCTGGGCGCTGTGTCTCCCTGACTGGAGCAGCCGGCAGCGGCAAACAGGCAGGCGGCCAGCAGGGGCAACATTGCGCGAAACATGCAGCGATCCTTCTCTGTGTGAAAGGTCTAGATAAGAGCGCCAGTGTCGCAAGCCGCGGCGGCGCCTGCCACGCGTACGGGCGGCGAGCCGGGGGGCCGCTAGGCCTGCTCAAGACCGCGCGCCAGCTCCCAGTCGCTCACCGCGCGCTGATGGCACTCGATTTCCCAGCGTGCGGCGTGTGCGTAATGGTCCACGACCGCGGGCGTCAGCGCCTCGCGCAGCACGGCAGAGGACTCAAACGCCGCCGCCGCGGCGGCGAGGTCCGCGGGCAGGCGCTGCGTGTCCTCGCGCTCATACAGGTCTCCCGCGATCGGCTCTGGCAGCGTCAGCCGCCTTTCCAAGCCGTCGATGCCGGCGGCGATCAGACCCGCGTACGCCAGATACGGATTGAGGTCCGCGCCGCCCACGCGGCACTCGATCCGCAGGCTGTTCGCGCTGCCGCCGACCAGCCGAAAGCCGGCGGTGCGATTGTCGAGGCTCCACAGCGCCGTCGTCGGTGCGAAGGTGCCTGCCTGAAAGCGCTTGTAGGAGTTGACGTTGGGCGCAAGCAGCAGCGTGGTCGCTTCCACGTTCGCCAACAGCCCGGCGACGAAGTGGGCGAATTCGGGGCTCATGCCGTGTGCGCCGGCGTCGTCGAACGACCGCGAATCCGTGCCGGCGCGGTCCCACAGCGACAGGTGAATGTGGCAGGAGTTGCCCGCCAGATCGTCGCGCCACTTGGCCATGAAGGTCACCGCCCGCTCCTGCTGTGCCGCGATTTCCTTGATGGCGTTCTTGAGCAGCGCGTGTCGGTCGGCCATGACCAACGCCTGCCCGTAGCGCACGTTGATCTCGCCCTGGCCCGGGCCCCACTCCCCTTTGGTGTTCTCAACCGGCACGCCGGCACCCTCGAGCCCGTTGCGAACGGCGCGCATGAACGGCTCTTCGCGCGAGGTCTGCAGGACGTGATAGTCCTCGATGTAGTGGCCGGCAAGCTTAGGGTTGCGGTAGTCGCGGGCCGCAATCGCCGCGTGCGATTCTTCGAACAAATAGAACTCGAGTTCAGGCGCGCACAGCAACGAATAGCCGAGCGCGTCGAGGCGCTCAAGCTGTCGCTTCAGAATCGCGCGAGGACTGTGCGGCACCGGCGCGCCGTGATGGTCCAGAACGTCGCACAGCACCAGCGCGGTGCCCGGCTGCCAGGGCAGCTCGCGCAGCGTGCTCATGTCGGGTCGCAGTTCGAAATCGCCGTAGCCCCGCTCCCAGCTCGACGCCTCATAGCCGGGCACCGGCTCCATCGTGATGTCGTTAGCCAGCAAGTAATCGCAGGCGTGAGTGTGGCCACCACTGTCGATAAAGAACTGCGCCTGAAAGCGCTTGCCGACGAGCCGACCCTGCATGTCCACCATGCAGACCACGACGGTATCGATGTCGCCGCTGGCGACTTTCGCCTTAAGTGCTTCCAGATCCATGTTCATCGTTCCGGTTAGGGCACCCGCTCAGGCGTGCGCCGCTGGCGTGAGTGCCGTGGTGAGCGCCGAATAGCGCGGCTGATCGATCGCGAGCTGGTTGATCACCGCGTTGCGCAGATAGGCGATCAGCGCCGGGTCGTCGAGTTCCAGCGTGCCCTCGCGCAGCGCGTCCACCAACGCCCAGCGCAGCGCGCCGACGTCCTCACTCGCCGGCGTTTCTAGATCCAGCGCATGCAGCAGCATGAGCTCCAGCGCCTCGAGCTTAGCTCCGGCGCGCAGCTCCCGATCGACAATGTCCAGCGAGTTCGCTGCGACCCGGGCGAGAAACTGCACCCGGCCTGATGTCTGCCTCATGACATCCTCGCGCAGAAAGTCGCGCACGCTCAGCAGTAGCTCGTCGAGCCGCGGCATCTGAAACCCTGCGCTGGCGCCAGGCGCCGCCGAGCCGTCGACGATGCCGGGCTCGACCAGGGTCACGGCGCCGGGAATGAGCAGATTCACACAGTCCGCCTGACACTCCGACGAGCGCCGCCCAATGCCGGGCCGCTCCACCGTCTGATCCGGTCCGTTGCGATAATGTTCAGCCATGCCGAGACAGCCGACGGCCCACCAGTAGGAGCCAAACACCTCCCAAAACTTCACGGCCTGGGGATCAACCGCGATCCCGGACTCGTCCTCGTAGCCGCGAAACAGATCCTCGCGCAGCCCGAAGCCACCGACGGGCTTGTCCGCCACGCCAAAGCGCCAGGAATTCGTACAGATCCAGCCGAGATCGCGCATGGGATCGCCGATGTGCGCGACCTCCCAGTCGAGCACGGCGACGACCTCGTCGGCGTTCACCATGATGTTGCCGTTGCGAAAGTCGTTGTGCACCAGCGTCTGCCGCGCGCCGGCCGGCAGGTTGTCGAGCAGCCAGCGGGCGCTGTAGTCGATCATCGGCTGGGGCGTTTGAAAGGCGCGATAGCGCTCCCACATCTGTTCGACGAAGGTCTCCGGCTGCAGCACCTGCAGGTGCGCGGCGAGCCCCGTGGCCTCGACGTCGATCGCGTGGATCTTCGCGAGAATCCGGCCGCAGTCGTAGGCGAGATGCTCGCGCAAGGCCGCGAAGTCCGGATGGCGCGCGATGCGCGCACCCAGCGCTTCACCATCGAGCCACTCCATGACGAAACCTTCGCCCACACCGTCGTCGGGCGTGAGCACGTGCAAGACCTCTGGCTCGGGCACGCCAACCGCGTGTGCGGCGCTGAACATCGCGGCCTCCGCGGCGAGCCCGGGGCGGGCCTCGGCGGCCTCCTCCGACACCTCGCCGCCGGGTGCGCGGCGCATCGCGAAACGCCGCTCACCGTCGCCGGTCGCGACCACGATGCGATAGGTCTCCTGGCTCGCGCCGCCGGACAGGCGCTCCAGTGTCGTTAGTTCCTGAAAACCCTCGACGCAGCCACGCAGAACCTCGGTCAGGGGCTCGCGCAGCTCAGCCTCGCTCACTCGCGACTCCCTTGGGCGCGCGCTGGTTCATGAAGCCGAACAGATAGCCCGCCACGCGGCGCATCTGTATCTCTTCCGCGCCTTCGGTAATGCGGTAGCGACGGTGGTGGCGATAGATGTGCTCGAAGGGCTTGTGTCGCGAATAGCCGAGCCCGCCGTGTACCTGCATCGCCCGGTCCGCCGCCTCGCAGCACAGCCGGTTTGACCAGTAGTTGCACATCGAGACTTTGTCGGAGACCGAAAAGGCCCCGTTTGTGTCCATCTGCCACGCCGTCTTGTGAATCAGCGCGCGCAGCATCTCGGCCTGGGTCTGCAGCTCGACCAGCGGAAACTGTATGCCCTGGTTGGTCGCCAGCGGCTTGCCGAAGGGTGCCCGCTCCTTGGCGTAGGCGATCGATTCGTTGATGCAGAACTGGGCGGCGCCGAGGCTGGACGCCGCCTGGCGGATGCGGTTTTCGTTAAAGAAATGCTGCACCACCTGCAGCCCCTTGCCCTCGCCGCCGAAGATCGCGTCGTGCGGCACGCGCACGTCCTGCATCGAGATCCGGCCGTGATCGGTCGGCATGTTGAAGGTCCAGAGCATCTCTTCGACCTTGAAGCCCTCGGCGTCCGTCGGCGTCAGGAAAGCCGTGATGCCGTTGCCGTCGCCCTGCTTGCCGCTGGTACGGGCAAAGATGAGGTCATACTTGGCCTTGTGGATGCCGGTGTTCCAGGTCTTGGCACCGTTGATCACCCACTCGTCGCCGTCGCGCACGGCCGTGGTCTCCATGTGGGTCGCATCGCTGCCGTGATCGGGCTCGGTGATGCCGAAGGCAAAACCACGACGCCCTTCGGCCATGTCATCGATCCAGTCGCGCTTCTGCTCTTCGGTGCCGTACAGAATCATCAGCATCAGGCCGACGTTGTTGCCGACGATGGAGTGCTCGTTCTGCAGGTCGTTGTGCAAGCCGAGTCCCTTCACCGCGAGATGTTCGCGTATGACCGCCATGTCCAGATTGCTGCCGTTCTTACCGCCGTACTCCGGTGGCATCGCATAGCGGAAGTGACCCGCGGCATCGGCGAGGCGCTTGGCCTTGTGCAGCAGCTGCTCCCATTCCTCGTTTGGCAGCCCGCCCCGCTCCCAGTCTGTGCGGGCGTCCTCGCGGCGGTGGTCGAAGAAACGAATGTTGTCGTCGGCGTTCTCGAGCGGCTTGATCACCTCATCGATGAAGGTGTCGAGTTCGTCGAGGTAGGCCGCAAGCTCGGGCGGCAGGTCGAAGTTCATGGTTGCGCGGTCTCCCCAATGGCAATGAGAAGATCATAAACGACTCGTCCATGGGTAGTAGCCCGCGGAAGACGGGCCGCGGGCTCTAGTCGCCGGAGACCACCTTGTTGCGACCCGTGCGCTTGGCCTCAGCAAGATACTGGTTGGTGCGGGCCAGCAACCGGCGCAGATCGTCCTCGCGCGGATCGAAGATGCCGACGCCACAGCTAACCGACATACGCACGCGCTCACCGTCGGGCGAGTGTGGCCGCACCTTGAGGACCCGCTTGCGGATGCGTTCCGCGAGGTTGACGAGGCTCGGCGCCTTCATCTGCACGGCCAGTACCGCAAACTCGTCGCCGTCGAGGCGAGCGCACAGGTCGGTGTCGCGAACCTCAACCTCAATGGCCCGCGCGATCAGGGACAGGGCACGATCCCGGAAGGCGACCCCGTGCTGCTCGGCGAGCAGCTGGAAGTGATCGGCCTCGATAGAGATAACGCCAAACCGGCGTTCGGAGCGGCGGTGGCGCTGTACCTCGCGCTCCAGCTCGTCGACGAAGGCACGCTGATTGGCGAGGCCGGTGAGCTCGTCGCACAGCGTCAGCCGGTCGACGCTCGCGTTGGCGGCCTCGAGCCGCTGATCGGCGAGTTGGAGTCGCTGCGCGGCGAAGTCGTGCTCGGTCGTATCGACGAGCTGCAGCGCCCGCCCCCCGTCCGCCAGTTCGACGATGACCACCCGATGGTTGCGCTCGACCTCGTCGCCTCGCGGTTGCCAGGTGACGCTGGTCTCGACCGCATTGCTCTGGGCAACCGGCAGCAGATCGGGCAGCGCGGTCGCAAAAGGTTCACCCAGCAGCTGCTCCTCGGGATACCCCAGCAACTCGCCGACGGCGCCATTCGCCGCGCGCACGCGAGCATCCGGGTCCAGGACAATCACGGGATCTTCCAGCCGCTCGAACAGGGCCTCGAACGCATCCGGTGCCCCTGCAGCGTCGCCCGCTTGCAGGTAGTTGAGGATCATGGCGCCGTTTGCTGCCAGCGCGAGCCCGGCGCCAGCGGCGGGCAGGCCGCTCAGCGGCAACAGCAGGGCCGCAATGCCGAGTCCCCAGCCAAGCGCCAGCACAGCGAGTGCCGCTGCGGGCTGCTGCTCACCGCGCAGCGCGGTGAATACAGACCAAAGGGTCAAGGGGACGCACAGCGCCCAGAGGGGCAAAAGCAAGGGGTCGATCGGTCCCAAGGGGTCGTTCTCTCGCGCTCGGACAAAGCCAGACCGACGCAGGGTAGCTAAACGTAAAGGTCTGGACGGGCGCAAAGATCACACCCGAGCGGCACCGGACGGCGGCGAACGGGCGTTATGCGCGCTGCGTCACAGGATCAGCACACCTAGAATCACCAACAGCAGCGTCATGAGGACAATGCCCAACAACGGCGCGGTGCGCGCACGTTGCACGAGCACGCCGAGCCAGCGCTCCACCCGCGCACCGAGTCGCCGCAGCCTGGCAGCAACGCCGGGGCCGCCGGCCGCCGCCACATCCACTTCGGTCGTCGCGGCGGTGGTTTCGCCCGAGACCAACCGCCCCGCGTCCAGGGTCTGCCACTGCGCGGCGATGTCGGCGCGCAGCGCAGCGGCCGACTCCGCGGGACCGGCCGGGACATCGACAATGGCAACCACCACGACGCTGATGTTGTCCCGCGCCTGGGCCTGCAGCACGGCGGCCTCCAGGTCTTTGGTCAGCGCGTCTAATCGATGGGTATCGCCGCGGGCGGCCGCACTCACGCCCGCGTTCGCGAACGCCGCTCGCAGCGCCGCCTCCGGCAGCTCATCGTGCAGGCCGTCGCTGCACAGCAGCAACAGATCGCCCGATCGAACCGGTACGCGCACGACGCCCGGTCGCGGCGCGGGATCGTCGATGCCGAGCGCCTGCACGAGCACGTGTTTCTGCGGATGACCAAACGCCTCCTCCGGGCGCACCAGGCCACTCTTGATCAGCTCCTCTAGCAGCGAGTGATCGCGGGTTAGTTGTACCAGCTCGCCCCCGCGCCAGAGATAGCCTCGGCTGTCGCCGCACCAGGCGAGCTCCGCGCTCGGCAGCGAATCGTCCGTGGGCAGGCGCAGCACGACGGCGGTGCTACCCATCGCCTCGTGGCCGAGTGCCCGGCCCTGCTGTTGCACCGCGCCGTGGGCGCGCAGCAGCAGCGCATCCAGCGGTGCCGACGTGAGATCGTGCGCTCCCAAGAGCGCCTCGACCGCCACCTCCGCGGCGATATCGCCACGCGCGTGGCCGCCCATCCCGTCGGCGACGATCCAGACGCCGCGCGCCGGATCGCAACCGATGCGATCCTCGTTGTGTTGGTAGCGATGGCCGACGTGTGACCGGGTGCTGGTTTCGTAATGTGGCATCAGCGCTGCAGCCCGGCCGGTGCTTCCCCGCGGCGCCCGCGCACTGGTAACCTTTGATACTTCAGTGTTTGTGGGGTTTGGAGCCCGTTCGCATGACCAAGATCACCCTCATCGAATTCAGCGGCGACCAGCATGAGATCGACGTCGAGAATGGACAGTCCTTGATGAATGCCGCCGTGGATAATCTGGTGCCGGGGATCGACGCCGACTGCGGCGGCGAGTGCTCCTGCGCCACCTGCCACGTCATCGTCACCGAGGAATGGTTCGAAAAGACCGGCCCCGCCGGCGATACCGAGAACTCGATGCTTGAACTGAGTCAGGAACGCGAGGAGACCTCGCGACTGTCTTGCCAGATCGAGATCAGCGACAACCTCGACGGTCTCGTGGTTCGTATTCCGGAGTTCCAGATCTAGACCCTCTCGCCCTCACCCGCCGGCCGCCATTCGCGCAATGAGGGCCAGCTACTGCCCCAGAATCCAACCACCGTCCACGTTGATCACGCCGCCGGTCATCATCGCATTGCCGGCGCACAGCAGGATCGCATCGGCAATTTCAGCGGCCGAGACCGGACGCGGCAGCAGGTGCTTGGCGGTCGCCTGACCCAGCATCTTGCCGCGCGCCTCGGCGTCCGGACCAAACATCGGGGTATCGGTCACGCCGGGGGACACGCAGTTGATGCGACGCGGCGCGAGCTCTGGCGCCAGCGCTCGACAGAACGCCTCTATCGCACCACCGACACTTGCGAGGGCCGACTGACCGGGTTTCGCGCGCTGGGCCGGGCTGCCCGTGACCAACACGATGCCGGCGTCGTCGGCCAAATGTGCGGCACCTACCCGCACGGTATTGGCGTAGCCCCACAGCTTGTCGAAGGAACCGCGATAGCCGTCCAGGTCCATCTCCAGAAACGGACCCGCAGCGCGCTTGCCGCCGGTCGCGCAGTTGATGAGTAGATCGATGGGACCGTCCGCCGCCAGCTCGGCGAACAGCGCACCCAGCGCATCGATGTCGCGCGTGTCGCAGGCTGCCAGCTTGACCCCGTCGGGCACGTCGTTTGCAGCCCGTTCCGGATTGCGGCTGACCGCGGTCACGCTGACGCCGCGGGCGCTGAGCTGTTGAACCGTCGCCAGCCCGATCCCGGATGAGCCGCCGAAAACGACGGCGCGCTTGCCGCTCAGATTGTTGGTTGCGCCTGCGCTTTGAGTCATGGTTTTCCCCTGTCTGTTGGTACCGCCCGATGGGACGGGCGAATTGAGCTGCCGCACGCTGCGACCCCCATCGCTGCGCCGTCCCCGTTCCTCGACCGGTCTGCGTTCGCCGCTTTCTGGACGCTTACGCGCGCCCATCTGCGCGCGACGGCCATCGGTTTGTCATGATAACCGTCGGGTGCGATGCTGTCGTGAGATCGCGGCAGCGGCGACCGGGCTTGGCCGTGGCGTTGTCGGGCAATGTGCCCAGCAACCGTCGCAGCCGACGCCGAACCTGACCCAGGGAGGCAAACATGTGGCATCCCCATACACGACCGAACAGTCGCCCCAACGGCCGCAGAATCCCAGACCCAGCATGCGGCGGCGCGACGGTCTTGCTGTTGGTCGTGATCGCTTCGTTCTCCGGCTGCGCAATCGTTCAAGGTCCGCCGCCCGGAGACGCCCCCCCAATTGCCGACCAGCGCGTATTCGAACCGCGTGGACTGCCGGCTGACGCCCCACAGACACTAGACCCCGCCGCGGTCGCTGCGGACGGGACCGGCGGCGACACAGCGCCGTCGATTATTCCAAATCCTGAAGATGTGTTGGCGCTGACGGATGAGATGCGCGACTTCGTGAATCGCATTCGCGGCCGACTGATGCGCGACCCGGATCCGGCGCGCTATCTCGCCCGGCGTCTCGAGCGCGAGGAGTTCTTTCCGGACGGCTACTACACGGAGACCACGCGCACGGCCGCTGGTGTGTTCGAGGAGCGTTCCGGCAACTGCCTCAGCTACACCAATCTGTTCATCGCACTCGCCCGCTACGCAGGCCTCGACGCGCGCTTCCAGTTCGCCCGTGTGCCGGCAAACTGGTCGTCGCAGGCGGGCTTTCTGGTGCGCTCTCGACACATCAGCGCGCGCGTCATCGAGAGCGACCTGCTCGGCGAGCGCGCGGTCACGGTCGACTTCAATCAGGTTCAAAACGTCGGCCTGTTTCCCCATCGTCTGGTGAAAGACGATTTCGCGCTCAGTTCGTTCTACAGCAACCTCGCGGTCGACAGTCTGTACGCCCAACGCTTGCGCGAAGCCTTGCGGCTGCTGGCGCTCGCGAACGAGGTCGCCCCCGAAAATCCCGACCCCTGGGTTAATGCAGCCGTCGTCTGGTCAAGCGCCGGCAACGTTCGCAAAGCGCACAGCGCCCTCGCCGGCGCCCTCACGGTAGACCCGACGAACGAATCCGCTCTGTCTGGCCTCGCTCGCATCTTCGAGGCACGCGGCGATCAAGAACGTGCGGACTGGTACCGACAGACGATTCAGCGCAACCGCGATGCCGACCCGTACTACCAGTTTGCCCGCGCGCGCGCGGCCTTCGATAAGAACGAATTGAACGACAGCAAGACGTACATCACGCGCGCGATAACGCTGCGCGGGAGCATCGGCCACTTTCACTACCTGGCCGGCATCGTTCACTACCGGCTGGGCGACTACGACGCCGCTCGCACAGCGCTCGAGGCCGCCCATACCGTTCGGTCCCCGGTTTCCAGCGCCAAACGCGAACACACGCTGCGGCTGCTCGCCGACCTGGGTCCGCTGCCCGTGGACAACGAGATGTGCACCGATGCAAACCCCGGGTGCAGTTCGCGCTTACCGCCGGGTGGTCTGCCGCCTAACTAGCCCTTGCTTGGCTCGCGCTATTGCGCGAGCCCGCGCAGTTTTGATTAAGAACCTCACGCCGCGGCGTTCAGCCGTCGCGAAAGCGCCACGAGCGCGGCCATGCCCGCGACGAACGTGAGACCGTAAACCCCAACAATCGTGGTCAGAGAGAAACTCGGCAACACTGGCGCCATGAGCGTCAGCACATGGAAGCCGAGAAACAGAATCGCGATGTTGAAGAAGGCGAGCTCCCGCGCAACCGGCGTCGACAGGTCGGGATCGAGGACGCGCAGCAGCACGAGACCGGTACCCGTCGAACCGCAGCAGCAGCCGAAAGACGTGAGCGCCCGCTCCACGCCGAGCCGCTGCACGAGACGTCCGAAGCCGAAGCACAGCACCGCCGTGCCGATGGTGACGCTCACACACACGGCGGCGATGGGTGCAAAGTACTTCGCCAGCAGCCCGAACTGAATACTGGCAAGGGTGGCGACGACCATGAAGTCCACCGCGCTGCCCGTGATGCGCCGCTGCGTGTCGTCGTCGATAAAGCGACCCACGCCGAACCGATCCATGAGCCGTCGCAAGATGAGACAAATGATCAATCCGTGAATGAAGAACAGATTGTGGCTGAAGATGTGTCCCAGATTGGCGCTGCCCAGCGGAATCTGCGCGGCGATCGGGTGCAGGGCGCGAATGTACTGATCGGTGAGCAGGTAGGCCACGCCGAGGATGCCGATGTGCCATGCAAAGGTGTCCAGATTCGCCGAGTTGGTGACGTGATGGCCGGTGACCAGCCGCGATTTCTCATCGTAGTAGCCCTGCAGAAACTCGGCGTCCAGCCGCGCCGCCTGATTGGCATTGAGGCCGAGCCGCACGGCGCGGCGCGCAACCGGCACGCCTACCACGAAGGCGGCGAGAAAACCGACGGAGGCATAGATCAGCCCAAAGTCGACCGCCCCGGCCACGCCCAGCTCGCTCTCCCATATGTTGCCGAGTGCAAGCGCCTGACCCGGCCCCTGAGTGAAACCGTGGGTGACCAACAGCCCCAGAAAAGCCGACAGGCTGTTGTCGCCCAGCGTGTTGTAGCCCAGCACGATCGCAAGCCCCAGGAGCGCCTGCAGCACGAGGCTCACCACCCAGACTACCGCGAGCCAGGAACCGCCGAGCGTCACGCCGCCTGCGCCCGCATCCCGTGGCCCGCCGGTAAGCACCAGGGACATGAAGCTCAGCGTGAAGCAGTGAAAGGCAATCGCGGTGAAGTCTGCACGCTCGAAACCGAGATCGAGAGGCAGCGCGAGCAGGGTGAAGCCCAGTAGACCGCCGATCAGGCTCGCCGGCATCAAGGCGCGGCGCAGCACGGCAACCCGGGCTCGCAGCAGCGTTCCGACCACGAGCAGCGCGCCGAGGAATGCGAAGGCGAGTACGCCGGTGAAGGTGTCGATCATGGAGTCTCTCTACAGACTGGCAATCGGCCGAGGGAGCACGACCGACTGCCTGTTGGGCTATACATTGGGCGACTTGATACATTGGGCGACTTGATCTGGTGGCTCATCAGGGCGCCCCGAAGAAGGCGTCAGTCCGCGGCCAATACGCGCTTACCCTCGCCCTGACAGTCGACATTCTGTGCCGCCAACCACTGCGCGTCTACGCGCGGCGGCGCGAGCTCAGGTACGGCCGCGATCGCCGCTTCAAGGGCGGCGGCCACACCCAGCAAAGCACGCTCCCCATACAGTCGCCCGACGAGCTGAACGCCAAACGGCAGTCCGTTCTCGTCCTGCCCGATGGGCAGCGCCACCACCGGATGACCGACGACCGTCAGCGCCGCCGTGAGCTCGAGCCAGCCCATGTAGTTGGTCACGGCGACGCCATCGATCTCGGCTGGGTTCAGGTGGCGCCACGGAAAGGGCGCGATGCTGACGCCCGGCAACAGCAGCGCGTCCACGTCTTCGAGCTGGGCAGCGACGTCGAGCAACAAGGCCTGCTGCGCGCGCCGCGCGCGGGCGATGTCCAGCAGCGGCGTGCGCAGCGCGGCGTCAAACGTCGCCCGCACGTTCGGATTGATGTCGGCCCGCCAGTGCGCTGCTTCTTCTGCATAGTTCGCGGCAAACAGGTACTGGCGCAGATGCCAATCCACGTCGGGCGCCTGGGTTAAATCGATGCGCGCGGGGCGCGTTTCAGCGACGATTGCGCGCAGCGCATCCACACACCCGGCGAAGCGCTTGCGCACCTCGTGGGACACGGTGACCCCACCCAGGTCTGGACTAAACGCGAGCCGCAGCGTGTCCGCCCGCCGGACGGGGACGCTGGCAAAGGCGCCGGCATCCAGCGGAAACGCCATCGGATCGCGGCTACCGCCGTGATCCCGGCCGGCAATCACCGACAGCAACAGTCCCGTATCGGCGACGGACCGCGCCATCGGACCCTGCACCGCGTAATAGGACTGGGCGACCTTGCGCTGTTCATTGGGTACCACGCCCGGCGTAGCGCGCAGACCGACGACGCCGCAAAAGCTGGCCGGTATCCGCAGGCTGCCGCCGTGATCCGACCCTGTCGCCAGCGGCGCGAACCCCGCGGCCTGGGCCGCGGCCGAGCCGCCGGAAGAACCACCGCACGTCAGGTCTGGAGCGAACGGGTTACCGGTAGCGCCGAACAGCGGGTTGATCGTGTTCGCGCCGATGGAGAGTTCAGGCACGTTAGTCTTGCCCAGCACAATTGCCCCCGCGGCGCGCACCCGGGCAACAATCCCGCTGTCCTGCCCGGCCGGGAACACGGCGCGGTCTGGGCTGCCCCAGGTGGTCGGGCTGCCCGCGACATCCTGAATGTCCTTGATGAGGATGGGCAGTCCGCCGAGCGCGCCCGCGTCGGCGCGCCCAGCGCGCGCGTCGATCGCTCGCGCCTCTGCGCGCGCGACGTCAAAGCGACGCACGACCACGGCGTTCACGATTGGATCGAGACGCTCGATTCGATCAATGCACGCGTCGACGAGTTCCAGCGCGCCCAGAGCGCGGCGGCGCAGCAACTCGCGCGCGGCGGTCGCCGTCAGCAACGCCGGATCGGTTTCGTCTCGAACCACGGTCATGCCGCTCCCTGCTTGTCGGTGCAATGCGCAAACGTGCCATCATGCGCGCGCAAGGACAAATGCTTCGCCGCAGCAGGTGCCAGCGCGACCAAGGCAATCGTTACCGCAGCAGGCACGCCGGCGGAGTTCCATACAGGGCGAACCCCTGAGGGCAGGATGGGGAACGAGCATTCAGCGCAGCGCGGCGCAGCGCCCGCCGCGCCCATCGTGGTTACCGGCGGCGGCAGCGGCATCGGTGCCGCCTGCGTCGAGCGACTGATCGCGCGTGGCGCGCACGTGATCGTCGTCGATCGCGCGGCGCCGAAGCGCGACGACGTCAATTTCGAGCACTGCGATCTGACCGGGTTGGACGCGATCGGCGCATTGGTCGCGCGTCTGCCCGCCCAACTACACGCCCTGATAAACGTCGCCGGCGTAGCCACCACCGAACCGGCGCAGAACACGATTGCGGTAAATTTTCTCGCGCTGCGCGAACTGTGCGAGCGGCTTCTGCCAAGCATCGAACGCGGCGGCACGATCGTCAACGTCGCATCCACCGCCGGGCGGCGCTGGGCAGAAGAGCGGGCACGCATCGACGGCATGCTCGCCACACGCGATTTCGCGGCCGGCCTCGCGTGGCTTGAACGCCACAAGCACCAATGGATACAGGAACCCTACCGCTTCTCCAAGCTGTGCGCGGCGGCGTACACCTATCGCGCCACCCAGCTTGCCCTGCCCCACGGTGTGCGCGTGAACTGTGTGCTGCCCGGCGTCGTCGAAACGGCCCTGTCGCCCGCGTTCAGGGAGATCGTGGGGCCGCAGCTTTACGACTGGGGCGTCGAGCAGATCGGGCGACCGGGCGCCCCCGGCGACATCGCCGAAGTGCTGGAGTTCCTAACGCTAGGTCCCTGCGACTGGCTCAACGGCGTCGAGATCGTCGTCGACGGTGGCTACATCGCGGGCATCGTTGGCGGTTGGATCACGCCGCCAACCTGATACGACAAGGAGGCGGCCGCACGGTTAACGAACCGAGCGGCCGTCGAGCTCAGCTATTTCGAATCGGTATGAGCTTGAGATCGACGCGGCGATTCTGGGCGCGACCCTCACGCGTGTCGTTGTCCGCAACGGGACGCGCCTCGCCGTGACCGCTGGCGACGATCCGAGCACCGAGCACGCCGGCGCGCTGCAGTTCGCTCGCGACCGTTACCGCGCGTTTTTCCGACAATGACTGGTTGTAGTTCCATTCGCCCTGACTGTCGGTGTGACCTGCGACATCGATGGTGGTCTTGTCGAACTCGGTGAGTACGCCTGCCAGATCGTCGAGCACGAGCGTAAACTCGTTGCGCACCGCCGCGCTGTTCACGTCGAACGTGATCCGGCTGGGCATCACCAGATGCAGTTCGTCGCCGTCGCGCACGACCTGTACGCCGGTGTCGGCCAAGCGATCGCGCAGCTTGTGTTCCTGCGCGTCCATATAGGCGCCCACCGCGCCGCCGGCAATCGCACCGACGCCGGCCCCAATCAGCGCATTGCGGCGACGCTCTTTGGCGTCGTCGCCGGTAATGACGCCGACGATGGCACCCGTCGCGGCCCCAATGGCCGCGCCGCGTGCCTTGTTTTGATGTTCAGAACCGCTGCTCGCACAGCCGCCGAGAAAAAGCGCCGTCACAACCACGGCCGCCACGCGCCGCTGCGGCGCAGCAAACAATCGAACCATTTTGATGTCCCCAAAACTTCAAGATATGGAGGTGTCCCCGACCGTGATAATGCCCGCTGGTGCACGCCTGCGCCGCGACGCCGATCACAGTCGGCCGTTCATGGGGTCCGCATGGTGGCGGCGAACGCCTGAATTGCGGCTGAACGCGGGCTCCGAGGTGTCTATGCAGCCTGGGCAGCCGACGGTTCGGGGAGCCGTCGAATCCGAATCATCAGCGCCGCGAACAGCAGCGTCATCAGCGGACTGATGAGATTGAAGAAGCAGTATGGGAGGTAAGTTAGCGTCGCGACGCCCAGCACAGAGGCGTGATAGGCGCCGCAGGTGTTCCAGGGCACCAACACGGAGGTGACGGTGCCGGTGTCTTCGAGCGTGCGGCTCAGGTTGCGCGAGTCGTAGCCCATGTCCCGATACAGGCTCGAGAACATTCGGCCGGGTACGGCCACCGCCATGTACTGATCCGAGGTGCTGACGTTCGTCACCAGACAGGTCGCGCCGGTGCAGGCCACCAGACTGAAGAATCCGTTCACCACCGAGCGCACCGCACTCATGATGCGATCGAGCAGTCCACTAGCCTCATAGATGCCGCCGAACGTCATCGCGGCGATGATCAGCCAGGTCGTGTTGAGCATGCCGGCCATGCCCGACGCGCCAAACAGTTCGGCAAGCATCGGGTCGTCGACCGGTATCGACAGGCCCGCAAACAGCGTGGTCATGAGCAGCTCATAGACGCCGCCGGCGAGGCCCGCCTCCAGCAGACGACCAATTAGGTCCTGCTGCCATATCCCCGCCGCGAACACGCCGGCCACGATTCCAGCGACCATCGCCGGTACCGCGGCCGCGCCGCGGACGATGAGCACGAGCACGAGCAGCGGCGGTAGCAGCAGCCAGCCGGATACGTTGAACGTCGCATCAATCTGGGCCATCGTGTCAGCGACGCTGGCCGGTGTCGCGCCATCCAGTCCGAGGCCAATGAACAGGAATACGAGGGCCGACAGCAGCATCGATGGACCGGTGGTCAGAAACAGATAGCGAATGTGATCGAAGACATTGGTTCCGGTGGCTGCCGCGGCGAGATTCGTGGTATCCGACAGCGGCGACACCTTGTCACCGAAGTACGCACCGGAGATGACGGCGCCGGCGATCAGCCCGTCGGGCAGCTCCAGTGCCCGACCGATACCGATGAGCGCGACGCCGATGGTCGCCGACGTGGACCAGGAACTGCCGCTGACCAGCGCCGTAACGGCGCACAAAATCGTGCTGGCAAACAGAAAGATCGCTGGGCTCAGCAGCATCAGCCCGTAGTAGACCAACGTCGGCACCGTCCCGCACAGCAGCCAAATGCTCGCCAGTGATCCCACCAGTAGCAGGATCAGCAGCGCGGGCACCGTGGTGCTGATGCTCTTGGTCACCTGTTCTAGCTGCGTCTCCCAGTCGACCCCGAGCCACACGGCGATCGCAGACGTCAATCCGGCCACCGCTAAAATCGATAGCTGGCTCGAGCCCGACAGCGCGTCGTCACCATAGATGAATACGTTCCAGGTCAGCAGACCCAACAGCAGCAGCGCGGGTAAGAGCGCCAACAGCAGCGAGATGTCGCCGCCGCGAGGGGCATCCTGAGCGTCAGTGGTCATGGTCGGTAAGCGCACCTGCGGTTTGTCCGGCCGCAGTGTAACCGGTCAATGCCCGCCGGGGTGGACGCCGACCTGAGGCAGGTTCGCGAGTCCCGTTTGCCGCGCCTGATCGGCAAACGCCGAATTGCGCCAAAAGAAGGCCCCGGGCATGGTCGTCGGTATCACAAGGACGTAAAAGAACGCCCGGCTCAGTGCGGCCGCGACGCCGGCCATGGCGCAGCCGCCCCAGAACCAGGCGGAATCCACAACACCCAGCGCTACGCCGAGGGCACAGTTCGCGCTCGCCAGCAGCAGCGCGTTGCGAAGCCAGTAGCTGCGCCCAAAGGCTGTCTCCAGCTCTCGTTGTGCCGCGGCACCCTCACCGCCGATGCGCCACATCGCTCGCCGGTGGAAGCCGAGGCCAATGCCGTCCACGCCGATCCCGATCAGCAGACACCAGGCGAGTGGATGCAGCGCCACGTCGACGGCGAAGGCTAGCTGCAGCCCGGCGACACCGGCAGCGCCGAAGACGAGCGCCGCACCAGCGAACGCCGTCACCACCTGCCAGTGATTCCAGAACGGCCGCGCGGGAATCAGATAACAGCGCACCATGTAGTACAGCCCGACGATCCCGGCCGCCCCTGCGAGCGCGCTCGCAGCGGCGGCGAGCGTCGACCAGTCCGCGAGCGTCGCCAGCCAGCCGCTTCCGGCTAGCGCCAGACAGGCCGCGAGACCCGCACCCTCGCGCGCAACGGGCGAATGGCGCAGATTATTGAAACCACGATAAAAGCGTAGTGGCTTTCCAAGGTGCGTGGTCGACGCCAGCAGCCCCGCGCCGAGCAGCGCCGGCACAGCAAACAGCAGCGGCCCGAGCGGTACCCCATCGACGAACAGACCTAACGCGAGCAGGCCGACCCCGGCCTGCGCGAGTAGCGTAAACGCGACCAGCGCATTCTCACGCGAGTTGAGGCGTCCTAGACCCCAACCTCGCGTTCCAGAGCCGGAAACGCGCGGATCGCCCGCCGATACCGGCCCGGACCGATAGCCGCCCTCCTCGCGACGGTACTCCAGCGGCTGCGAGTCTGGCCGCGTAAGCACATCGGGCAGGCGTTTGCGCTGCTGAAAACGGATGTTGGGCTGCGTAATCCGCGGATCTGGGAACCCAGGGATCGTCGCGTCCGCGTCCTGGCGGCCTTCGGGCACCGTCTCGATCACCCCGAAGTCCAGCGCATTGCCGACGCACGCCGAGACGCACGCCGGCTTCAGACCGACTTCGAGTCGATCGACGCACATGTTGCACTTCGAGACCTGTCCCTCGACCGGATCGAGCTGCGGCGCATTGTAGGGACAAACCCAGGTGCAATAGCCACAGCCGAAACAGGTATCAGGATCCTGCAGGACCGCGCCGTACTCCGCGTGTTTGGTGTAGGCGGCGGTCGGACAGCCCTTCAGACACACCGGATCATCGCAGTGATTGCACGCCATCGAGATATTGAGACGCTGATAGTCGGGATAGCTGCCGCCCTCGACGTAGCCGACGGACCGAAACGCGAGGTGCGCCGGCGTTTCGTTTTTCTCTGCGCACGCGGCCTCGCAGGCGTGACAGCCGATACAGTTGTCGGCGTTGAAATAGAAGCCATGCTGCTTGTTGCGCAGCGGATTGCAGCCAACGGACGGGTTGTCGTTGATACCGAGTGGGCGATTCTTGGGCAGGGCTTGTCCCTGAGCTTCAGTCAAATCGATGAGGTCGATCAGCTGCCCGTAGCGATTCTCCGCAGGGCCGGCGTTCTGGCTCAGCTTCGCATAGTCAGGCTCCGCCGGACGTCGCTCCCAGAGTTCAGCCATCAGTAGGCTCGTCGCGCCACGTTCAGCCGTCCGGCCTCGACCTGTTCGGTCTTCTCTATGCGCACGGCACACTGCTTGAATGCGGGCTGCCTGGAGTACGGATCGAGCAAACCCAAGGTGAGTCGATTAACACAGTCGTGATAGTGAAACGGCACAAACAGCATGTTGCGCGGCACGCGATGGGTGAGCTGGGCAAGCACCACCGCATCGCCGCGACGCGACACCAGGCGCACGAACTCGCCCTGTGCAATTCCCAGGTCGCGAGCGGCGTCTGGATTCAGTTCCATGTACGGCGTAGGGCTGAACTTGTTCGCATTACCGAGCTTTCCGGTCCGCGTGCGCGTATGGAAATGCTCAACGACCCGACCGCTGTTGAGCCAGAACGGATAGTCGGCGCAGGGCGTTTCGTTGTTGTCTACAAAGCGTACGGGTATCAGGCGTGCGCGACCATCTGCGGTTGGAAACTGACCATCGCAATACAGCCGCGGCGTTCCCGTATCTGCATTGGTGCCTTCCGGGTAGGGCCACTGCAAACCACGGGCGGCCTCGATCTTGTCCCAGCTCATGCCAGAAATGTCGAGCGCGCCGCCCGCCCCCTTCGACAGCTTGACCATCTCGTTGAACGCGGCCTCGGGCTCGACGGCGAAGTTCATGGTTGAAGCGTTGGCAAAGCGCTTGGCCAGCTCCGTGAAAATCCAGAAATCCGGTTTGGACTGCGCGTAGGGTTCGACGGCGTTGCGCGTCAGGTTGACCCGTCGCTCCGTATTGGTGTGACAGCCGGACTTCTCTGCCCACACCGCGGCCGGCAGATACAGATTCGCATAGGCGGTTGTCTCTACGTCTTCATACACGTCCTGGACGATGCAAAACTCGAGCTTCTCCATAGCGCGGCGTATGCGCGCCTGGTGGGCCATCGAGGTGAGAGGGTTTGTGGCGATCAGCCACAGCCCGCGAATCTCGCCCGCCTCGATGGCGGGAAAGATATCGGTTTGCTTGAGGCCGATACCACGCGGCAGGAAGGACGCCTCGATACCCCAGTGCTGCGCGATTTCCTCACGATGAGCGTCGTTTTCCAACAGGCGATAGCCCGGCAATCCGGAACAGGACGACCACTCCCGCGTCCCCATCGCGTTGCACTGCCCCGTGATGGACAGGCTCGTCCCGCCAGGCCGGCCGATGTTACCGGTGACGAGATTTAGGTTGTTGATGTTAACGACGCCATCGGAACCGTGCGTGCTCTGATTGATACCCATCGTCCAGATAGACATCGCCGCAGGGGCCTGCGCGTAGAGCCGGGCGACCGTGCGAATCGTGTCCTCGTCGATGCCGCAGATCTGCGCTGCTTTGCTCGGGTCCGACTCGCGCACCAGCGCCTCGAGCTCCACGCAGCCGTTGGTATGGGCATCTAGATAGTCGCGGTCGGCCAGATCTTCGGCGAAGATGACGTGCAGCATTGCATTCACCAGGACCGTGTCGGTGCCCGGCGTTATCGGCAGATGAAAGTCCGCCCACTGGGCGAACATGGTGACCCGCGGATCCACAACGATCACCGGGAAACGGCGTTTTTCCAGCGCTTCCTTCAGGCGCCAGAAGATGATCGGATGCTGCTCGGGCAGATTCGACCCGAAAGCCAGCAGGCACTCGGTGTGCTCGAAGTCGTCGTAGCAGCCAGGCGGCCCGTCGGCACCGAACGATCGCTTGTAGCCGGATACGGCAGAGGCCATGCACAGCGTCGTATTTCCATCATAGTTGTTGGTACCAATACAGCCGCGAACCAGCTTGCCCAGAGTGTAAAACTCCTCGGTCATGAGCTGTCCCGTAGACACCACCGCGAACGCATCTGCGCCGTGACGGTCCTGCACAGACTGAATACCTTCGGCCGCATGATCCAACGCGTGATCCCAGTCGACCGGCCGATAGGCCGTGCGCGTGTCTTCACGTAGCAAGGGTCGCGTACCCCGCCCTGGCGAATCGAATAGCTCGTGCTCGAGCAGTCCCTTGATACAAAGCTTGCCGCGGTTGACGTCCGCCTCCCCGTGTCCACGACTGGTGATGACCTTACCCGCCGCATCGACGCCAAGCTCAATGGAGCAGCCGACAGAGCAGTAGTTGCAGGTCGCGTACTTCCACTCGACGACCGGCTTGGCCGGAATGGCAATCGGCTTCTGATCGCGGCGACCGAACAGCATCGCGGTACCCTGTCGCCTAGGCCGCGCTCGCCGCGCGAATGCCGCCCACGAACACCTGCTCACCGCGCAGTTCGACCTCGTAAACGGGCACGCGGATACGGGGGTCTTCGACACAGCGTCCGGTGTGCAGGCTGAAGTGCTGTTTGTAGACAGGAGAGGCAACCACGGGCTCACCCTCGACGTCTCCCACCACACCGCGAGACAGCACCGCGGCCTCGCTGAACGGATCGAAGTTGCCGAGGCCGAAGAGGCCGTGCTGCGGCAAATGAAAGATGGCGACCTGGACGCCCTGAACCAGGGCGGCAACACCGGCATTAGCGACCAGATCGTCGACGTTCCCCACTAGCTCGGGCTCCGTGCGCAGTGTCGGGGTCGTCACGCGCTTGCCTCACTGGTCTCGCTTGGGCTCAGTATGCGCACCGGTTCGCTTGCCCCCTTGATCGCATCGATCTCGGTGCGGGTCGCCGGGCGACGCTGACCTCGTTCGCGGACAAAGACGACGTTGTCATCGCGCTCGCCCGAGTTGATGTACTGACGAAAGCGCTGCAACCGCGCGGGATCCTCTACGGTCGTCTTCCACTCGCACTGGTAGGTGCCAACGATGTTGGCCATCTGCTCCTCGAGCGACGCCGCAACACCCAGCGAATCGTCGATGACTACCGCGCGCAGATAGTCCAGCCCGCCCGGCAGATTTTCGAGCCAAACCGAGGTGCGCTGCAGCCGATCGGCCGTGCGCACGTAGAACATCAGCAGACGGTCGATGTATCGAATGAGCGTATCGTCATCGAGGTCGGTTGCGAACAGATCGGCGTGACGCGGCCGCATGCCGCCGTTGCCGCAGACGAACAGGTTCCAGCCGTTTTCGGTCGCGATGACGCCTACGTCCTTGCTTTGCGCCTCGGCGCACTCCCGCGTGCAGCCCGACACCGCCATCTTGAGTTTGTGCGGCGATCTCAGCCCCTTGTAGCGATTCTCGACGTACAGCGCCATCGCGACGGAGTCCTGGACACCGTATCGACACCAGCTGCTGCCGACGCAGGACTTCACTGTGCGCAGCGCCTTGCCGTAGGCGTGCCCCGTTTCGAAACCGGCGTCGATGAGACGCTTCCAGATCAGCGGCAGCTCGTGCAGCTCGGCACCGAACAGATCGATGCGCTGGCCGCCGGTGATCTTGGTGTAGAGATCGAAGTCGCGGGCGACCTCGCCGATCGCAATCAGCTTTGCAGGCGTAATCTCGCCGCCCGGCACGCGCGGTACCACAGAGTAGGTGCCGTTTTTCTGCATGTTGGCCAGGAACCGATCGTTGGTGTCCTGCAGGCTCTCGTGCTGGGGCGCTAGCACATAGTCGTTCCACAGGGACGCGAGGATAGAGGCAACCGCCGGCTTGCAGACGTCGCAACCCAGGCCCGTGCCGTGGCGCGCGAGCAGCGCATCGAAGGTGGTGATCTGTTCCACCTGACAGATGTGGAAGAGCTCCTGGCGGGTGAACGGAAAGTGCGCGCAGATCGAACGGTCTACGGCAATGCCCAGTGTCGCCAATTCCTCGTCCAGGATCGACTTACACAACGCGGCGCAGCCACCGCAGCCGGTGCTAGCCTGGGTCTGTTCCTTGACGCCGCTCATGCTCGTGACGCCGCCGGCGACCGCATCGCACAAAGCCCCCTTGGTGACGTTGTGACAGGAGCAGATAGTCGCTGTGGACGGCAGAGCTGCCGCTGTCAGCCCTGCCGCCTCAGCGTCGTGGGCCGGCAGAAACAGCGACTCAGGCTCGTCCGGCACCGGCAGGTCGTTAAGCGCGTACTGCAGGATCCGATCGTATTCGCTGCAGTCGCCCACGAGCACGGCGCCACTGACCCGCTCGCCGTCGGGGGACAGGTTCAGGCGCTTGTACACGCCTTTGAGCGGATCACTGAAGACATAGCTGAGGGTGCCTGCGACCTGGCCGTGGGCGTCGCCGATGGATCCGACGTCCACGCCGAGCAGTTTCAGCTTCGTGCTCATATCGGCACCAGTGAAGCCGCCTTTCTCCCCAGGGAGCTCCCCGGCGAGCTCCCCGGCGAGCGCGGCCACCGCCGCCTCGGCCATGCGATAGCCGGGCGCAACCAGGCCAAAGATCCGGCCGTCGTACAGCGCGCACTCGCCAATCGCAAAGATGCTCGGCTCGCTGGTCTGGCAGTGCCGGTCGACGACAATGCCGCCCCGCTCGCCGACGACCAGCCCGGCGGCGCGCGCCAGCTCATCGTGGGGACGAATACCGGCAGAGAACACGATCATCTCCGTCGCAAGCGTAGAGCCGTCAGCAAAACGCATCACCAGATGATCCGCTGCGGCTTCGATGCCTTCGGTCGACTTCTCGGTGTGCACGCTGACCCCAAGCGCTTCGATCTTGGCACGCAGGCAGTCGCTGCCTGCGCCATCGAGTTGCACCCCCATCAGACCGGGCGCAAACTCGACGATATGGGTCTCCAGGCCTAGATTCTTGAGGGCATTCGCGCATTCCAGCCCCAATAACCCGCCGCCTATCACCACGCCGCGCTTCGCACTGCGCGCGCAGGCGCGAATAGCGTCCAGATCGGCGACGGTGCGATATTCTAGGCAACGCGAGTCTTCCCGCCCGGGTATGGGTGGCACGAATGGGTAGGAACCGGTCGCCACCACCAGCCGATCGTACTCGAGCGTCGCACCCAGGGACGTCGACAGCGTCTTCGCGATCGAATCAACGGACTCGACGCGCTCACCCAGGCGCAGCGTGACGTCCATCGCGGCGTATTGTGCGGTCGTCGCGAGCGCGAGATCCGCAGGCGTTTTGTCGGCGAACAGATCCGAAAGATGCACCCGATCATAGGCCGGAGTTTCTTCCGCGCCGATCACAGTGATACTGACGCCTGGTTCCCGCTCGCGAAGCTTAGTCACGAAGTGATGGCCGACCATGCCATTGCCGACCACGACGACAGATTCACCCTGGCGGGTCTTCGCTCGCACGCGTCCTGCGCTCACGCTGCGCGACTCGCGTCGCTGGCCGCTGAGTCGGGGTCCGAGCTGAGATCGACGTTCGGCGCGTCCTCGATCTCAACAATGGGCCCTTCAGCGGGCGGCTCATGGGCGGCATACAAGAAGTCGAGGACGACCTTGCGACAGTGATTGAACGTGGGGTCTTCGGCCAGTTCCAGGCGCCGCCGGGGCCGCGGCAGATTGACAGTGACGATCTGCCCGATCGTCGCCGCCGGGCCGTTCGTCATCATGACGATGCGATCCGATAGCAGCACGGCCTCGTCGACATCGTGGGTGATCATGATGACCGTGTTGCCTAGTTCGCGGTGAATCGACATCGTCGTTTCCTGTAGCTGCGCGCGGGTCAACGCGTCTAGCGCACCGAAGGGCTCGTCCATCAGCAGTACCTGTGGCTCCATGGCCAGTGCCCGCGCAATACCGACGCGCTGTTTCATCCCGCCCGATATCTCGTCGGGACGCTTGCTCTGCGCGTGCTCCATGTTGACAAGGCGCAGGTTGTGCTCTATCCACTGGCGCATCTCGACCGCGCTCTTGCGGCCCTTGAACACCGACTTAACCGCCAGCTCGACGTTCTCATAGACCGTGAGCCAGGGCATGAGCGCGTGGTTTTGAAACACCACGCCGCGATCCGGGCCCGGTCCGGAGATCTCCTTGCCGTTGAGGATCGCGCCACCAGACGTCGCGGGCTCCAGTCCCGCGACGATGTTGAGCACCGTTGACTTACCGCAACCAGAGTGGCCGATTAGCGACACGAACTCGCCGTGAGCGATTTTCAAGTCCACGTCCCGCAGCGCCTCGAAGGATTCCTGGTCCGAATAGAACGTCTTGCCCACTTGGCTGAGATCAAGAATCGGATTCATAGCTACCACCTGTTCCTATACTGCTTCGCTGTCTTAATGCGGTGATTCAGACGCCCGCGCCGTTCAGCGCAATACCGCCTGCTTGTCCCAACTAAAGAACCGCTGCAGCGTCAGCATTCCACGGTCCAGCACAAATCCGATCAGGCCGATCGTGAGCACGGCGACCATGATTCGACTCAACGAGTTGGACGAACCGTTTTGGAACTCGTCCCAGATGAACTTCCCCAGCCCGGGGTTCTGCGCGAGCATCTCCGCGGCGATCAGCACCATCCAGCCGGTGGCCAAGGACAGTCGCAGACCGGTGAAGATCATGGGAACGGAGGCCGGTAGAACGATCCGGCGCACGTGGGTGAGCGGTGCTAGCTTGATCACCCGCGAGACGTTCGCCAGATCTTTGTCCAAACCGGCAACACCGACGGTGGTGTTGATGACCGTCGGCCACAGGCAGCAGAGCATCACGGTGAACGCCGAGTTCAGAAAGGACTTCTCGAACAGCGGGTCTTCGCTGACATAGACCGCGGAGACGACCATCGTGACCAGCGGCAACCAGGCCAGGGGTGACACGGGTTTGAAAACTTGGATGATCGGATTAGCGGCACGGTAGGCGCCCTCCGACAGTCCGCATACGATGCCCAGCGGCACGGCTACGCAGGACGCGAGCAGGAAGCCGAACAACACCGTATAGATGCTGGTAAATATCTGGTCCAGATACGAGGGCTTACCGGTGTAGCTGCGGCGCTTCACCTGGGCCTGCGGATCGCGCTCGAGCTTTTTCTGTATTCGTTTTTCCTGTCGCTGCTCGAATGCCGCCACCTTGGCGCGCTGTTCCCGATGTTCGTCGAACAGCGCACTCGCCTGCTCGACCACCTGCACAGGGCCGGGAAACTGACCGAGCGAAGTATCTATGTTGCTCGCGGAGATGTGCCAGAAGCCGAGGAACAAGACGATTCCCAGGGCGGGTGCCGTCATCAGCCTGACGCCGCGGAGCAGCCATATCGCGAAAGTTCCCGCGCGCGCAGTACCCGCGGCAGCCGCGGCTTCGGCGCTCACAGCACGTCCGCCTTCAAGCCAATGGAAAACGAGTTCAGGTATGCATTAGGGAAGCGGCCATCGTAGCTGATGCCGTCGATAAACTCGGTCTGCTTCGGCTTGAACCCGGTCTCCGCGTCGAAGTTGGGGAAGTCGCTGGGCTTGGCGAGTCCCTCCTTGATCAGCTCGGCTGCTGCGACGGCGTACAGGTCGGGACGATAGACGTCGCTGGCAACGCCGTGATACCACTCGTCGCTCTTGGGTTCGCTGATCTGACCCCAGCGACGCATCTGTGTGAGGTACCAGATCGCATCGCTGTAGTAGGGATAGGTGGCGTGGTAGCGAAAGAACACGTTGAAGTCGGGCACCGAGCGTTTGTCGCCCTTTTCGTACTCGAACGTACCAGTCATGGAGTTGGCGATTACCTCACGATCCGCACCGACGTATTCGCTCTGGGACAAGATCTTCACCGCCTCTTCGCGGTTGGCGTTGTTGTTCTCATCGAGCCACATGGCCGCGCGTATTAGCGCCTTGACCACCCGAATCGTGGTATTCGGATACTTCTGCGTGAAGTCTTTGGTCATGCCAAAGACCTTCTCGGGATTGTCTTTCCAGATCTCATAGTCGGTGATGACCGGGACGCCGATTCCCTTGAACACAGCCTGCTGGTTCCAGGGCTCGCCCACGCAGTAGCCATAGATGGTTCCCGCCTCGAGGGTGGCTGGCATCTGCGGGGGCGGCGTGACGGATAGCAAGACATCCGCATCCCGCTGCCCACTGATGTCGCCCTTGTGCGGCGCGTAGTAGCCCGGGTGGATACCCCCGGCCGCCAGCCAGTAGCGCAGTTCGTAGTTGTGCGTCGACACCGGGAAGACCATTCCCATGTTGAATGGCTTACCATCCGCGGCATATCTGTCGACCACCGGTTTCAGATACTCGGCCTTGATCGGATGTACGGGCTTGCCGTCGGCCCGCTTCGGTATGAGCGGCTTCATCTCTTTCCAAACCGCGTTCGAAACGGTGATGCCGTTGCCATTCAAATCCATCGAAAAGGGCGTGACGATATGGGCCTTCGTGCCGAAGCCGATGGTCGCAGCAAGCGGCTGTCCGGCCAGCATGTGCGCACCATCCAACTGGCCGTCGATCACGCCGTCGAGCAAGACCTTCCAGTTCGCCTGAGCCTCCACCGACACGAACAGGCCTTCGTCCTCGAAGTAGCCCCTCTCATAGGCGATAGCGATCGGCGCCATGTCGGTCAGCTTGATGAAGCCAAAGGTGAGCTCGTCTTTCTCAGGCTCGCCGACTTCTGCGCCTGCCGGGGTCACGAGCCCGATAAGCAGCAGCACGCTGCGCGAGTCAGCAATCCACGCACCCTAGAGCGGCAGCGGACCTTGATTGAATTCGTTGTTTGATCGATCCCCAATAGCATCCTGTGAGTCCTTTTGGTGCACGAGCAAGCCGAGAGATCGGCTTTGCGCGTCTATCGCGACTGCATTTGCAAAGACAAAGACAAAGGCAAAAGCAACCGCATGTTCATGGTTGTGTTCAAGAAGCGTGCCAGCGGCAAGGAGCTGCGGGGTCTAACGACCTAGAGCTCAGCCGTTCCGCAACCTCAGCTAAAACTTCACGATCATCGATACCCAAAACCGCGTGGTGTCTGTCGCCAGTTCATCGGCGTTGTAATGCGCAAACTTGAACTGTCCGCTAACGCGCTTGCTAAAGGTGTAGGTACCGACGAAATTCACCTCGTCGCCGTAGTCGATACTGCCCTCGTTGGCCCGGAACTGATGCCAAAAGGCCCCGTAGGCGAGCTTCCCGGTCTTGCCGGCCACGCCAATACGCAAGTCTTCAATGCCTGTTGCGGGCGTCAGCAGAAACTTGTCCGCCCAACCCTGAAACTTGTGCAGAGTGGCGAGCGGCGTCCGAAAGGCCGCAACGCCATCATCCGAGCCGAGGACGGTGTATTCGGCCTTGAGCGCCACGGCGCCGACCGGGTAAGAGGCCTGTAGCGAGAAATACTCAGCCTGGTAGTCCAGAGGACTGTCCGCGTGATCGCGCTGTGTAGCGATTGTCGCGGTCAGGTCCAGCTTGTCGAAGCTGCCGCTGTAGCTCGCCCCAAAGGTACGCGTTGAATTTGGCAGTCCGTTGTCGTTACTGAAGTCGAGCAGGTGGGCAAATCCCGTGATCTTGTGGCCCGCGAGCGGCGTCCACTGCACGTCCAGCAAATGCGAGTTGCTGCGCCAGTTGCCGGGCTGAGCGCCGTCCCCGGGACCGAAAATGCGATTGACGTTCCATACATAGCTGTAGTCGATCTTCAGCCCATCCGTCGGCGCGAGCTGGGCACGCATGGCATCAAAGGTCTGTTCATTCTGGCGCCACGCCACACCGCCGATGAATCGCTGATCGGCATGATTGATGCGCTGCCGGCCGCCCGTAAAGGTCGCACGTTCGGTCTTGTAGGCGAGGAACGCCAGATTCAGGTCGGTACCCTCTGGGTCGGCGACGACAGGGAACTCGGACTCCCCGTTGGTTGTGCTGTTGAATCGCTCTTCACCCAGCGCCTGAACGTGATCCACGCCAAGCCCGAGATGAAAACCTTGGTAGCTTGCGGACTGCCACTGCAGCCGGGCAAGCACCGTGTTAGCGCGTGCGTTGTCGCCAATGCCTTCCTGATCAACGAACTCAAATCGATAGCGGAGGTTTAGCTTGGTGCTTCCAGCGGCAAGCGCGTCCCAAACGCTCGCATCGGTGGAACCCGACGCGGCCGCCTGATCGTCGGCGTCCGCAGGGCCCGCTGAAAGCAGCGCGGCTGCAAACACACATGCACCAGCGGCGGTTTTCCGAGAAAGTGGCATTCCTGATGTACTCCTGATTCTTGTCTTTCGTTGCCAGTGCGCGATCCCCGTACAATCAAGTACGTGGATCCCACGACCTCTCTCGCCAGCCCATGCTTGTTTCGCACTCGTTCGGCACTCGTTCGGCACTCGTTTAGCAGATTCAATTTGCGGGCCAAGTCACGCCCGCTCGGGACAATCGTTTTTCTTCTGACGTGCTTCCGTGGCGACCTGCAGAAACGTCCAACCGCGGTGCAATTGCATCGTGCGCGTGGCACATCGCGGTGCAGCTTTCCGGCGGCGGGCAGCGCTGTGTTCCACGCGGGTGCGCGCGACCGGTTCGTGCACGAGGATGGCGCGAACCAAAGAGATTGGGGACAAATTGTCGATTGCCCCACCGCTGCGCAGCCGAGACAATTCGCACCATGAGACAGCAGACGTATTGATGTTCTCGAACGCGATATTTGCCGGCGGCGGCAGTCGCTGCTTTTGGCAGTTGGGGTTCTGGTGGGGCGCGAACCGGGCGGGACTAAAATTGCGTTCCCAGGTTCGCTTCGCTGCCGCGACCAGCGCGGGTAGCGCGGTGGCCCTTGCGGCGATGCTGGGCCGCGAGGAAGAGGCGCTAGCGGCGTTCCAGCGCATGGCGCGTGACAACCCCGGCAACCTGCATTGGCGAAACCTGAAACCAGGCAGCCACGCCCCCGTCCTGCCACACATGGTCATGTTCCGCAGCATCATGGCCGAACTGTTGACGGATCAGGATCTCGGGCGTCTGGCCGATCGCGAACTCGTCTTCCTTATCGCTCGCTGCCCGCCTCTGCTGCCCGGCGCGCTGTCAGCGTTGCTGGGTTTCTCCACCTATGGGCTGGAGAAGTGGCTTACCGGTCGCGTTCACCCAGAATGGAGTCGCCGCCTCGGTTTCGCCCCGATTGTCGCGAGCAGCCGCGATGCGCGCACGACCCAGGAACTGACGGACATGGTTCTGGCCTCATCGTGCGTGCCACCGCTGCTGCCCAGCCCGCCCTATAAAGGAGAGCGCATCCTGGACGGTGGCATGATCGACAACGTGCCCGCGTTCCTGACGGAGGGCCACCCGGGCAGGACGCTGGTACTGCTGAGCAAGCGCTATCGCAGGCCCCTGCCCGAGGTGGTCAATCGTCTCTACCTGCAGCCGAGCGAGCCGATCACGCTGGACAAGTTCGACTACGCCGATCCCGAGGGTTTGCAGAGGGTCTTCGATCTGGGCTGCACGGACGGCCAGCGCTTCGCCGCCGCGCAAACGCCATCCCAGTTGTAGCCCGGCGCTCTAGCGCCCGGATACAGGTGTTTGCGGACTACCGACGCGGCCTTGGCTGGCCGCGCGGACGTTCCTGAATCTGCCGGGCAAAAGGCACCAGTTCAGCCGCCTCATCGAGCAGGCGCCCCTGTATCCAGGGATCCCGACCGGCGCTGGTGCGCAATCGCAGTACCGACGATGCGCTGCCTTCGGCAGTCCGAGACACCTCCCAGATGTCGGCCCAACGATACAGCCGCTCGTCCTGACGGGCGTGGCTCTCGCGCCGTTCGAGCACGCCGATGTCCGAGATCTCAAACGAATGAATAAGTGGCGCCCGAAAGTAGAGCCCAATCTGGATCACCAGGGCCGCGGCCAGCAGGACGATCAGCACCCAAGCCCACACCCCGGTGGAAGGATCGGCCTGAAACAACACGGCGGTGATCGCCGCGAGCACCAGCACTAATAGCACAAGTGTCCGCAGCATCATGTTTCTGCGGGCGCGCAGCAGCTTCTGCTGCGAGTAGCTAATTTTCATCGCTACCAGTCTCCCTCTTTCTTTGCGCCTTTCTTCGCGTCTTCCTTGGCGTCTTTGTTCGCGCCGTTGTTCGCGTGTTTGTTCGCGCCGTTGTTCGCGCCAGGTCACCAGACCGCCTGTTGAAGTCCTACCCGCTGGCCCCGATGCAATCCCGGCGAACGGCTTGCGCGACCGCGATGACCATTTTCCGACAGACGGTTGCGACAGGCGAAGGTCAGCGCGCGTCCGACCTGCGCCGTTCATTGCCACCGCTCGCGGGTGTCTGCGTTGCGCGACCGTCTGCCGGCCGGACACGCGACTGCTGCTGCGGACGGCATCCGCACCACCCGCCCGATCTCGCGCTAGCTGTCCCTGCGGCGGCGGGGCCCGGCGTTCGATCCGCCCTCGGCCCCGGTACCGATCAGCACGCCGCCCGCACCAGCGAGCGCGACGCCAGCCGCCGCTACGGTCAGTTCACCCGCCGTGAAGGCAGCCACCAAGCCGACCGGTACGGTCGCGAGCCCGGCGGTGCCGACGACGGCGACCCCCAGCCCGATGGCGGCGAGTCCCGCGGCCACGCATTCCAACTCGCTTCCCCCGGCCACGATCGCAACTTCCTGAGCGGTCAGTTCTCGCATAACGTTACTCCCAGTTACTTACAGTTACTGTCAGTTACTCTCAGTCGCTCTGAGATGATTGATTCAGTCGCCAGGCGGTGCGCCCGCCTGCGTAACCAGCATCCGGGAAATGCGCGCCTCACCGTAGCCGCTGTGAACGGCTCGCAGTGTGAGAGATCACGGCCATCGCTGTGCGATATGTCTGCAACAATGGCCGACGCCGAGTCAACCGACGGTGGTAGAGCCGGCCAACGGCTGTCTATACTGATTGGCAGTGGGTTCGTGGAGGGTTCAGCGTCATGCACAGACGTCTGCTAACGGCAGCATTGGTGGCCACGTTCTGCTGGTACGCTCCGCTTGCGCAGGGCGCCGAAATCGCTCCGGTATCGGCCGCCCGTGCACAGCTCGAGGCCGGCGAGTATCAGGCCGCGGCGCAGCTCGCGGATGACCTGCTCGCCCGCCTTGACACCCGTTTCGATCGCTTCGGCATGGGGCTGGTAAACCCGCTGCAGATCAAGGCCGAGGCGCTGTATCGACTCGGGCAGTTCCCTGCGGCGCTCGATCTTTCGGCTCGGGCATGGAACATCGTCCGCTACAACGAGGGCCTGCATAGCCTGTCCCAGATTCCCGAGATGCAGCGATTGGCCAGCATCACCGCGGCGACCGGCGACCTGGAAGCGGCGAACGACCTAGAGGAGGCCTCGTTCGAGCTGGCGCTACGCACCTACGGCAAGCACGATGTCCGTCTCGTCGACCACCTGCATCGCCTGGCCAACTGGTATGCCGACAACGGCCATCACGTCGAGGCCCTGCAGCTACACGCGCGCTCGCGGGACATCACCCGGCAGCACCTGCCCGACGCCGAGGCGCTGCTGGAGCGCAGCCTGTCCGGGATCACGCACGCCTATCTTGAGCTGGGCTTCCCGAACTACCGGGCGATCGCGGCAGCCGACGACTCGTCTGCCTTGCCCTTACGTCCCGAGACCACCTTCAAGCCGTCCATGAGCGATGCGGGAACGCTGCGCGATCTGGTGTTGCCCAAGCTGCACGTCGGTCAGGCGGTCGCGCACAGCGCCTTCCTGCCGGGGGAATTCGCGGCGCGCGAGCTGGTCGCCCTGCGACGCGAGCAGCATCAGCGGGCGCTCGCGGCCGGCGAGACAGCCGACCCACAGGCCCTGGCCGATGCCATCACCGCCCTGGGCGACTGGCATCAGCTGCTCGGCCAGTCAGGCAAAGCACTGGCGAGCTATCGCGAGGCACAGACGCTCGCCGCCTCGGGCCCTGCGTCTGCGCGGTTCGACACGCCGGAGCTGCTCTACGTACCGCATCCCGGCTCTCCAGACCCCGGCGCGCTGCACGGTCCCAAGCGTTCGCTGTCCGGTGAGGTACGGCTGCAGGTGCGCATCGACAACCGCGGTCGCGTGCGCCACACCAGACTCGTCAGCAGCGTGCCGGCAAATCTGGATACGCTGCAGTACGTCCGAGCCGTGCGGAACGCCAAGTACCGCCCGGCGCTCGCTGACACTGGCTTCGTGGCCACGGCCGACGTGCCGCTGCGGCTGGACTTCTCCTATGAGGTCGCCGGCAAACCCTAGCCAGCGCTGAATCACGGCGCGCAGTGTTGCCTGCGCCGACGCAGCACCAAAGGCGTCTGCCCGCACCTTTCACCTTTCACCTTGCAGGGTGACAGGCTCGTTCGGCGCCCTGCGATCGACGGTGGCCGCACACTCGATACAGGGCATACACTCGCGGTCTTCCCACTGCTGATGTCCAGGAGCCCGCCGATGCCCAGACGGTCCGACGCCCCGAACGCGATGATCGTGAGCGCGCAGCCGGAGGCCTCAGAGGCCGGCGCGCGCGTCCTTATGCGCGGCGGCAATGCCATCGACGCCGCGATGACCGCCGCCCTGGTGCAGGGCGTGGTCGACCCGCAGATGACCGGCATCGCGGGCTTCGGCAACTGCCAGATATTCATGCCGCGCCGCGGCGTACACACCTGTATCGACTTTCACGGCAAGACGCCGCTCGCGGCGACCCCGGACATGTGGGCGTCACGCCTGATTGCAGAGACGCGCGACGGCTTCGGCTTCATCCTCGAGGAACACGTCAACGATCTCGGCTATCAGGCTATCACGACGCCCGGATCCCTCCTCGCCTACCACGAGGCGGTGGCCGAATTCGGCACCTTCGACTGGTCCGATGTCTGCCAGCCCGCCATCGGCTACGCAGAGGACGGCTTCATCGTGCGGCCCGCCGTCAACCGCTGGTGGACCAGCGGCGCCAGCCTCGGCCGCGTGGCGGTGACCGAGCGCCTCGCGCACACGCCCGCCGGCCGCGCGCTGTACTTCCATGACGACGGGACTCTGCTGCAGGTTGGCGAGCGATTGGTGAACAAGGACCTCGCGCGCACGCTGCGGCGCATCGCGGCGGAGGGCGCGCAGTCGTTCTACAGCGGCACCATCGCCGAAGAAATCGTCGCCGACATGCGGGCGAACGGCGGCCTGCTGTCCGCCGAGGACCTTGCCGGCTATCAAACCACGCGCACCGATCCGTTGCGCGGCGCTTATCGAGAGCTGCAGATCGCGACCAACCAACCGCCGGGCGGCGGCATCATGCTGATCGAGATGCTCAACATCCTCGGCCACTTCGACCTATCGGGCCTCGGCCATAACTGCGCGGAGTATCTGCGCATCGTTGCCGAGGCCATGAAGGCCGCCACCGCGGACAAGGAAGCTTTCGTCGGCGATCCTGGGTTCGTGGACGTACCGATCGAACGACTGACCGGCGCGCCGCTCGCCGCCGACTACACCGCGCGCATACGCGCGGGCGACAAGCTGAACGTCGAGCGCTTCAACGCCGGGGAACCACCCGATACCACCCACGTCGCCGTGATCGATGCCGACGGCAACTGCGTCACCATGACGCACAGCCTGGGCATGCCGTCGGGCGTGGTCACCGAGGGCCTGGGTTTCATGTACAACGGCTGCATGGGGGTGTTCGATCCGCGACCGGGTCGCGCGGGTTCCATCGCCCCGGGCAAGAGTCGCTTCAGCTCGCTGTGCCCCACGATCGTCTTCGAGGGCGACAAGCCACGCATCGTCGTCGGCGCCCCAGGCGGCACGCAGATCGCGATGGGCGTGCTGCAAACCATCCTGAATGTGGTCGACTTCGACATGTCGATCGTCGAAGCGGTCTCGGCGCCGCGCTTTTCAGCAACGAGCAATTTCATCGACATCACGAACCGCATACCGGAGTACGTTGTGCAGCCGCTGCGGGACCTGGGCTATTCGATCGTGCGCAACCCAGCAAGTTTCGAGTTTGGACGGGTGCACGGCATCGTCGACGGACAGCGAGGATTGGAGGGCGGCGCGGACCCGGGTTCGGACGGCGTAGCGCTCGGCGTGCACGTCAACTAGCGAGTACCAACCGACGCCAAAATGTCGCCCGGACAAAATGCCGGGGCGACCACTACCCGCCTCGACTCATTAAGGCTGGCAGCCCTTCCTCCTCGCGAAACGCTTCTGCGGCCTGCGGGTCGCTCTCCGTCAGAACCCGATAGACGGTCGAGGCCGCGCGCCGGCGCAGAGACTTGTCATTGATTCGACGCATTAACGCCATGGACGTCGTGAGATCCTGGGATTGGCTTTCGATGATACTGACCGCGGCACCATCGAAGGATCTACCCCGTAGACTTTCGGTAAAACTCAGCGCGGAGGCCTTATCCCGGTGAGTCCATACGGAAACCAGGGTCTGATACAACTCCGGTCTCTGCGCCGTCGGCAGATCGGCGATAAAGTCCATTGCGAACTGTGGATTCGAGTACGCGCTTCGCGAGATCAGATCCCTGCTGGCGCTGGCCCGCGCCACCGGATCGCGAATGTCCTCCAGATACCGGACCGCGGCGGTCAGGTTCTGATTGGCCAGCAGCCCCGTCCAGGCAACGTGCATCTCCGACTGCAAATCGGCGGGGAGACTGTCGATAAACGCGATCGCTCCGGACTCATCGTCAGCCAGCTCGTACAACATTTCTTGAGCCGCCGAACTACGATGCGCGCCGATCTCTTGCTCCAGCAGCCAGCGAACGGAGCCGACAGGGTCGCGCCCCACCGAGGAAATCGCCGCGGCTCGTTCCGCCCTCTCGAGAGCCTCACCGCTCAAAGAGCTCAAGAGTCGCTCAGCAGCACCGGGATCAGACTGGGACAGCTGCTGATAAAGAAAATCGAGCGATTCGTTCGGCGTCACACCATCGACGCTGTCGAGCAACCAGTCGACCGTCGCGTGAGGATCGTCTCTCGCCCAGGTGGACAGAATCTGCTGACGGAGAAATGCCTGGGATGCCAAGGCGTCAGCCTCTTCGACCGCCTGCAAAGCCGCCAGCGGATCCTGTTGTGCCCAGATGCCGAGGATGCCGTACAGCCGCTGCTGGTTAGTCAGTCCGCCCGCCCCAACCGCGTCCCGCCACGCGCCCGCGGGGTCGGTCCGAGGATTGACCGGATAGATGTTGCTCACCTGCAGGCGATCGATGACGGCGGTGCGGATGCCAGGATCGCGATCCTGTATGGAGAGGACCATCGCTCGCGCAGCGATGGAGCGCTCCGCTGCCGACAGACCCTCCGCGGCGCGAATAGCGGCCTCCTGGTCGACGCGCGAAAGGCTGTGAAACACGGCATGCAGCCAGGCGTTGCGATACTGCCCGGGGCCCGCCCGCGCGCGCTCGATCGCGCGCGCCGGATCCAGTTCCGCGATCCTGCCCAACAGCATCGCGCCCGCCGCCTGTCGATCGCTGGCGCCCAACGTATCGGTATCGTCGAGCAGCGCGAGCAATTCGTCGACGCTCATTCCGGCCATGCGCTGCATCAGACTCAGCGTTTGATCAAAGTTGCTCTGTATGTTGTCGAGCTCGCGCCACAGACGCAGGGGATCGGACATCGCAGGGGCTGTGTCCTGTTCAGGGCGTCGGGCTTCTTGTTCAGCGGCAAGCGCGTGCGATGCGGACGCCTGCTGCGGTTCCGGCAACGCGAGGCGGTCGACCGCTCGATCGCGTTCGGTTCGAGCAACCTGATAACCGGCAGCATAGGCGGCGAGCAGCAAGGCGAACCCGGTGCAAATCAGCCACAACGTGCGCCATGAGAATCTTGATGGAATGTCGCCCGACAGCACTGTCACTCCCTGATCGACTGTCTCTACGCAGTATTTGTCGACTCGGCAAGCGGGTCAACCAAGAAAACGACAGCGGCGTTGGCCACTTGTGACGCTACAGGTTCGCGCTCGTCCAGTTCAACGCAGTGAGCGGCTGCAACACTTGTCGCGGCTGCCGATAGGGATCTTCGAGCAGGGTGAACTCGCTGTCCAACGACGCCGAGATGCGGCGGGTCAGGTCATACTCCGGCCAGCGAGAGCCGACTATAGAAGGATCGCCGCTGGTCGCGAAATTGATCCAGCTCTGCCGCATCTTTCGCGCGACTTCATCGAAGCTGGCAAACCCGGCGAGCCCGGGCAGCGGCGTGCCGTTGCCGAACAACACCAGATCCATGGCGTGGGCGGCGCCTAAGAGCTGCGACTCCCAGTCGAAGCGATACAGATAGGTCCGGGCCTGGCCGCGCTGCACATGGCCTTCCGCGATGCGCTGACCTGGAACCCGAAACCAGAGATCTCCGGCGATTGCGAGATCGACATCCTCGTCGTCGAGTTCAGGAAAGGATGACTTGTACGCCGCGCGAAGCGCCGGCAGCGTGACGCCAGAAGCCTTGAGGAGCGTGTCTCGTCGTTTGGTGAAAACCGCCAGTGCATCCTCGCCAAAGAGAGAGAACAGGTTGAGCTCCTGCCGACAGGAGCCGATGAGATACTCCACGTCCGCGCCGAGACCAGCGAAAGACGCATCGACAGGGTGGTTCGGCATCTTCTCTGATACGACGGGCAGATAGATCTGCGGGCTGCCATAGTCCGTCGCCTGCAGTTGGTCATACAGGGAAACGAAACTCGACCAGTGGGTGCCAACAAGCGCCGCCGTATCGCCCGGTTTAATGTCCAGAGCTTTGAGTACGGTTTGGGCGACCGCACGCGCAGTGTGCGGGCGCTGGGCCGCGTGGCCACCGCTCTGCAGGATCACCCGACGCAGGAGCCCAGCCGATGCGGGCGTCGCGACGACGGCCTGTGCCGCGGCGCCGCCGCCAGATTCACCGAACAGCGTGACATTGTTAGGGTCACCGCCGAACTTCTCGACGTTTCGCTGCACCCAGCGCAGCACTTCAATCTGATCGAGAATGCCCAGATTGCCTGGGCCGATGCCACCGCCGAAGTCCTCCTGCAGATACAGATAGCCCTCTGCACCGAGGCGCCGGTTGTTCGTGATGAGCACGACCCCCTCTTCGGCGAAGTGCGTACCGTCGTAGACCGCGGCGGCGCCCGTGCCTGACACCTGTCCGCCCCCGTGCGCCCAGACCATCACCGGCAAACCCCGGGCCGCGGGGTCCGGCGTCCACAGATTGAGATTCAGGCAGTCCTCGCCCTCCGCTAGATCGCCGAGACCCATGCCACCGGTCTGCGGACAAATGAGTCCGTAGGAACCAGCATCGAGCGCACCGTCCCACCTCGTTCTAGGTTGCGCAGGCTTGAAGCGGTTCTGTGCGAAGGGCGGCTCGGCATAGGGAATGCCAAGAAAACGATGCACGCCCTTCGTGACATAGCCCTGCACACGACCGGTATCGGTTGCGACCAGGGCGCCTTTCACGCTTTCCGATGGCGCACAGGCTGTCGCAGCGACCGAGAGGCCAACGACCTTGGAAAACTCGCGTCTGCGCATGGGCATCTACCTTGGGCGTACGCCGAAGTGCACGCCTACCGTCTGCCAGCGCTCGTGCCTGCCAAGCGACCGAACACCGCCCCGTTGATCAGACCGGTACCGCCGGGATAGTTGAAGAAAAACACGCCGCCGACCAGTTCGCCGGCGGCAAACAGCCCGGGTATGGGCGCATGATCGTTGTCGAGCACCGCAGCCGTGTCCGGATCGATACGCAGGCCACCGAAGGTAAAGGTAATGCCGCAGCCCACCTGATAGGCCTCAAAGGGTCCCTCATCGATGGTGTTGGCCCAGTTGGTCTTGTTCACCTTGAGTCCACGGGTGCCGCGCCCGTCCTTCACATTGGGATCAAAGGCCGTGTTGGTATCAACCGCCGCGTTGTACGCCTTCACTTCCGCCAAAAATCCCTGCGTGTCGACACCGTCCAGTTTCTCCGCCAAAGCCTCGATCGTATCGGCCTTCACTTTGGTTACCTGCCGGATGCGATATTCATCGCGCAACAGGTGAGTCACCTTGGCGTCGAACACCTGCCAGGCAAACTGATCCGGCTGCGCGAGTATCACGCGGCCATACTTGGCGTAGGTGTAGTTGCGAAAGTCTGCCCCTTCGTCGACGAAGCGCTCGCCCGCAGCGTTCACCATGATTCCCCACGGATAGGAATGCTTCTGGAAGTTGTCGCCGACGTTCAGATCGCCGAATTCCGGTGCGTTGTAGTCCCAGCCTACGGCGTGGCAGCCGGACCAGTTGCCCTTGGTCGAGGCACCGATAGCGATGGCCATATCGATGCCGTCGCCGGTGCTGAAACGCGTGCCGCGCACGCGCGCCATTTCCCATCCCGGACCCAGGTAACGCGTGCGTTTTTCGCTGTTGGCCTGAAATCCGCCAGACGCAATCACAACGCTGCGCGCAGATAGGTCCTCGAGACTGCCCCTGTGGCGCACCCGGACGCCGGTCACCCCGTGGCCGTCCGAAAGCAGCTCGACCGCGCGCGTTTCGTAGCGGATCTCCACGCCGTTGTTCTTCGCAATCTCGGTATGCCGGTCGACAAGCCCCGGGCCGCCACCCCAGGCTTCCAGAGTCAGGCCGCCCCAGAACTTGAATCTGCCATCGACCTTGAACGCCTGACGGCCGTAGATCGGCAGAAACCGAATGCCTTTCTGCTGCAGCCAGAACATGGTCTCGCGAGAAGTCGTAACCAGCCGTTCGCACAGTGCGGGATCGGTACGGTACCGGGTGACGCGGAACATGTCCTCGTAGAACTGGTCGGTGGTGTAGGTGCCGAAATCGGTGATCGCGATCTGTTCTTCGGAAAGATCGGGGCAAAGCGCGCGAATGTCGTCAACGCCGTCGTAGGCAAAGCGTATGGCACCGGCCGTGAAGCGAGAATTGCCGCCGTTTTCAGCTTCAGGCGCGCATTCGAGCATGAGCACGTTTGCGCCTTGCTCCTGAGCGGCGTGAGCCGCGCAAAAGGCGGCGTTACCGGCTCCGATGATGATCGTGCCCCAGGTGCTCATAGATGGCCTTCTGTAATCGCGCAGTACGGAAATGCAGGCACCTGTAAGCGAGGCGCTACTGACGCGGGCGTCAAATCACTCTGCGAGCAGACCAATCCATACCCGCGCAGAGACGGCTGCTGGCGCGCGCCAAACCCAAATCTATAGTGCATCGACAAGGTTTCTCAGCGTTTCGCAATAACGCACCCGCTCATCGCGTGTCTGTCCCATGAAGCCGACGTTCAGCGACGTGACACCGGACTCTTTCAGGGCGTACAAGCGCTCTTTGACGAAGCCTTCGGGACCGATAAGTGAGTTTCGCTCCAAGTACTCATCCGGTATCGCTGCCTCCGCCGCCTTCTTGTCACCGGCGAGATAGAGATCCTGGATTTCCTTTGCTTCGTCCGCATAGCCTGACTTGGTGAAAATCTGGTTATAGAAGTTCTTCGAGCGCGCGCCCATGCCGCCAACATAGAGCGCGATTTGCGGCCGCGACAGATCGCGCAATGCCTCCAGCCCATCGCCGATCGCGACGGCCCCACCGGCGAAGACTTCAAGCGGTGGTCTGCTGTCATCGCGCTTCGCATGACCCGCAGCCAGCGCGTCGCCCCAGACAGACTGAGCCGCTTCCGCGGTGTAGAACGCGGGCAGCCAGGCGTCAGCCAATTCGGCCGTCATCGCGACGCTCTTTGGGCCGAGCGACGCGATCGCGATAGGTATGTCTTCTCGCACCGGGTGATTGATGAGCTTCAGCGGCTTACCGAGCCCCGTGCCCTGATCCTGCGGCAGCGGCACCTGGTAATGCGTACCCATGTGCTGCACGCGGTCGCGGCGCCACACGGACCGGCAGATTTCGATGATCTCCCGGAGGCGCGCCACCGGCGATGTGTAAGGGACGCCGTGGAACCCCTCGATCACCTGGGGTCCGGAGGCCCCAAGCCCCAGCATGCAGCGACCGTCAGACAGATAGTCGATGCCACCCGCCGTCATGGCCAGCAGACTCGGCGTACGCGTATAGATCGGCAGAATGCCCGAGGCGATCGTGACTCGTTGCGTTTGTGCCGCGAGATAGCCCATGGCGCTAGGGGCGTCGAAAGAGTAGGCCTCTGGCACCCAGACGACGTCCAGCCCGGCTTTTTCCAGAGCCTGCACCTCGTCGACCGCTTCTTTGAAGCCGCCGGCATAGCTGAGAAGAGATGAAATTCGCATGCGGACTCCGCTCAATTTCTGATCGTTATAACACGAAACCACAGGCGCCCTTTGCCTCGCCACAGAGCACGGTATCGCCCTGAGCGACATGGAAAAGAGGAACTCGAGCGCCGCCACTAGGCCGCGATCGAGGCCCGGTCCGCCTTGCGGCCGGAACTCGATGCGACGTTGGCGCGGCCTGTGATGTAATCTGGGTTGGGGACGTATTTTGGCTTGCCCAAGCGGTACGTTTGTCGCTGCACACCAAGATGCTGCAACGGCGATGCAGACCGCAAGATCAGCGCTTCAAGTTCACAAGAGAGGAGCAGCAATTACAGATACAGTCGTCGTGTTAGGCGCAGGCAATCCCAACGGTATCGGCGGCGCCATCGCACAGCGCTTTGGCCGGGAAAACCTGCACGTGGTGGTGTCCGGGCGTACACAAGGCAAGCTGGACGTGACTGCTCAATCCGTTATCGACGCCGGCGGTTCTGCCGAAGCGATCGTTGCCGATGTCACCTCCGAGGCGGCTCTGACCGACCTGTTCAGCGCGGTGCAAGACCGCGGCGAGTCCATCGCCGCCGTCATCTTCAACGCCGGTAACAATGCCCCGATTCCCTTCGCCGAACTCAGCGCGGAAGACTTTGAGGGCTATTGGCGGGTTGGCTGCCTGGGCGGCTTCCTCGCCGCAAAGCAGGCAATCCCTGTCCTCGTTAAACAGGGATCCGGCTCGTTTCTGATCACGGGGGCATCGGCGTCACTGCGCGGACGACCCAATTTTGTTCACTTCGCGGTATCGAAGTCGGGTCTGCGTAGTCTCGCCCAAGCACTCGCGCGGGAATACGGACCTCAGGGCGTGCATGTCGCCCATATCATTATCGACGGCGCGGTCAACGGTGAGATCGTGCAAAACCGGTTCGGCGCGTACCTCGAACAGCTTGGTGAAGACGGGTCGCTGGCGCCGTCCGCTATCGCCGAGACCTTCTGGCAGATTCACAGCCAGCCGCGCTCCGCCTGGAGCCATGAGGTCGACCTGCGACCCTTCAAGGAATCCTGGTAGCGCGCGAGACGAGTGTTCGGCCTGAACGTTGCTATCCAGGCACATGGCCTGATGGCATTGCCGTTTTACCCCAACGCAGCCGGGCTCTGACTTCCCATGTTCTATGAGGAATTTCACCAAAACCAGTCACAGACCATCGTGTTTCTGCACGGCGCAAACACCGGTGGTTGGATGTGGGAACACGTGGTGGGGCACCTGAACGACTACCACTGTGTAGCCGTTGATTTTCCGGGTCACGACAACAGCAAAGGCGAATCCTGGGTGTCGATGCAAAGCGCCGCAAGCGATGTCGTAGCGTGCATAGAACAGTGCGCGCACGATTCACGGGCTCATGTGGTCGGCCTGTCGCTCGGCGGCTACGTCGCGCTGCGTCTGCTCGCACATCGGCCAGATCGACTTGGCAGCGTCGTGATCAGCGGCGTGCCCGGCAAAGCGATCCCATATCGCCTGGCGATGCGTGGCCTCGGCATGCTGATGGCGCCGTTCATTCACACCGATAGCTTCTCCCGTATGGGCGCACGGTCGATGAACGTACCAGAAGCTGACGTGCCGCTGTTTAGGGAGCGCAGCAAGAGGAATACAAGGCAGGCTTTCCTAAGCATCAACCGAGATGCGCTTGCGTTCAAGCTACCGCAGGCGGCGCTGGCAACCCCGAATCCCAAGCTGTTCGTTGCGGGTGGCAACGAGCACCCGATCATCAAAGACTCACTGCAGACCTTCGCGGCGGCCAAGAATGCCGCTGGCGCCCTGGTGCCAGATCTGGGACACGGCTGGAGCGCGGAAGACCCAGAGCTATTCGCCGCCGTCGTCAGGAGTTGGATTGAAAATCAGACCGTTTGCGAGAGACTGACCGTCGTACCTCAAGCAGAGACGCCGTCGTTCGACTAATCAACTTCAACATCCGGATGGGTTGCGCCACCGCACCGATGTGGTGCAGCTACGATCGCCGGGATGAGAGGCCGCCTCGCTCGGTTACAATGCGCATATGCGCGCGTGTCCGTTCCAATGCCAAGCATTTCATTGCCTTCGCAACGTCAGCGAGGCGCCGGTATGACAAGATTGGGTCACCTGAGTGCCGCGATCAGCAGCCGCCCCTATCGCGCACTCTTCGCAGTTTTCGGCGGCTACGCGTTCACGGCCGGCTTTTTCGCCTTTCTGTCGGTGTTGCTGGCCCTGCTGGGCGCGACACGGGTCGAAGCAATGTGGTGGGCCGTGCTGAGCAGCTTCCTCGTCTACACCGCCGTGGTGATATGGGTCGCCGCTACCCGACGGCCTTGGGTGACCAGCCTGTTCATTGTCGCAGGCGCGCTGGCAATGATTAACGGCTCACCAATTCTGGCTGAACGGTTGTCTTGATGCCCGGGTCGAAAGTCCATGTTTCTGAAGAGTTTCGCGCCGCTATGGGCTGGCTCCATACATGGGCCGGGATAGGAACATCTTGCCTGCTGTTCGTGATCTTCTGGATGGGTTCACTCGCCGTTTTCGATCGCGAAATTGACCAGTGGATGAAACCGGAACTGCGCATTGCGACGCCTGCACAAACATTCTCTTACGGCGCAGTGTTCGATCGACTGCTCGCGGAAGACGCCCGAGGGGCCTCTCGCTTGTTCGTCAACGCGCCGTCAGAGCGTGAGCCACTGGCCTCCGTGTTCTATACGGTCGACGGCGAATTCGTACGCGCCCACTTCGATCCGAGAACGGGCGAATCGGTCGACGTCACCGACAGCCACGCGGGTACCAGTTTTTTCTACCCGTTCCACTACAGTCTGCACGTGCCCGCCGGCATCGGTTACTGGATCGTCGGCTTCTGCGCCATGGGAATGCTCGTTCTTGTGGTATCGGGCCTTTTCATTCACCGCAAGATCATCAAGGACTTCTTCACCTTTCGCCCCGACAAGTCGCTGCGTCGCTCGACGCTGGATCTGCACAACCTGTCCAGCCTGATCGCCCTGCCGTTGCACGTTCTGTTTCCACTGACCGGACTGATGATCTTTTTTTCGATCTATCTGCCGTGGTCGGCCAACGTGGCCTTCGGCGGTGATCAGGAGAAGCGTTTTTCCGAGGCCTTCGCCATCGCTGCGAAGAAACCCAGCGGGCAGCCGCTACAGGATCGCGTTGACGTCAACGCACTGATCGCTGAGGTCGAGGCAACCTGGAAAGCACGCAATCCGGAAAATCCGCCCAAAGCTGACGCCGTCGGCATGGAACTGGCGCACGACGCCAACGCCTATCTGATGGTACGGGAGATATTTCCCTCCCGAGCCGTCTCGATGAACAAGAACGTCACAGCGATCTCCGTAAAAGATGGCGAGATTCTGCAGGACGTGGCGGCGGGACCGGCCAAGACAACCTACGCCTGGCTGGCCGGCGCGCACTTCATACAGTTCGACAGCTGGGCACTACGCTGGCTTTATTTTGCCGGCGGCCTACTGGGCAGCTTGATGATTGCCTCGGGGATCATGTTCTGGATGCAGTCTCGCATCAAGAAAGGCGGCATCGAACCGCGCAGCGTGCGCGTGGTTCGGGGATTGGCCATCGGTTCGATCAGCGGCACCATACTGGCAAGCGGCGCATACCTGGTCGCGAATCGTCTGATCCCCGCAGGCTCAGACGGATTCGGGATGGGACGAGCGAACTTCGAGGTCCTGTTTTTCTATGTGGTCTGGATTGGCGCTTTCGTACACGCCGCCGTGCGTGGTCGGTTCGCCTGGCGCGAACATTGCTTGGCGATCGCCGCGACAGCCTTTGCGGCGATACTGTTAAATTGGCTTTCGACCGGCGATCACCCGATCGCGGCTTATCAGGCCGACCTGACGCAGGTATGGAGCTTGGACGTCGTGCTGTTTGTTGGCGCGCTGGTCGCCCGGCTAGCCGCAGAACGGCTTCGCGTCCCTGACGGGGAAGCCACCCGCCAGAAGACAGAGACGAATCGGATCACGCCGGAGTCTGCGCTGGCGAAATGAGCACTGTAGTTGCCACGCTGTGGCTGGTGAGTGCGGCACTTCTGTCTCTGATGGGGTGTGTACTGCTGGCACTAAGCCAGCCGCGCAACTGGCGTCGGGTACTCGGCGATCGCAAAGCGGAATCACCAAAAACCGCGACAGCCGGTTGGCTGTTCGTCGGCGCAGCGTTGCTTCCCTGTGTGCTGCGCGACGGCGGAAGCTTCGCCGCTCTGTTGTGGCCGCTGACGTTCGCCTTCGGCGCTGCCGCGACTGCAATGGTGCTGACCTTTCGTCCACAATGGCTGAGATCCTTGGCGAGAAGAATCGGGGGGTAGCGCCACCAGCGGTAAAGAAAGCGCAACTCTCTCAACGTCTCACGACTTGCCCTGAACATCTGCGGGAGCGGACCCTTCCCGCCCTGGCACTGACCTGCTGCTTCGGCCTGTCTGGCGCCGGCTGCGACGCGTCAATCAGCGAGGGCTAACCTGAGTGATCGGAACATATGCGGCCTGTTCGGTCGGGATCGGATCGCGTAGTCCGTAAACGCTAACGACATGCACCCCATATTCACCCTGTGTGCGCTGCAGCCATGGGTCACTGTGCCCGAGAAGTGCTGCGTACTGACGATCCCGGTCGTTCGGCGCCGTAAGCTGTATAGCGGCGATAGAGGTCGCACCGTTGGGATGAGACACGCGCCGCGGCCGGGCGTCGGGAACATAAGCCCCCATGAAAAAGGGCAGTGCCGGGTCAGTCGGAAAGCACGTTTGCGTGCGGATCGCCTTGCCGTCGGGTGGTGTTCGATGGCCGACGATTGGACCGACCGCCTCAATTCCCGCGGCTTCGAGCGTAGGCAGATGGGGCGTGATGTCGCCGTCTGACTCCAGACACAGATCGCACCAGCCTTCAGGGGCGGCGAGCCAGCGATCGAATCTGGCGAGCATGCCGGCCGGCAACTGCGCTCGATACGCCTGTGGCGGCTGCGCGCCCTTCACGTCGATCAGTTCGATGAACGGCCCTTTGTCGAACCACACTATCGCGTTGATGGCGTGATTGGGATCGGACCCCCACTGGACCGTAAAGCCGGCGTGACGCCATTGGTCCACGCTGGCAGCGAGATCCTTCACTTTGCACAGCACATGACTGCTCTTCAGCACAGGTGACCTCGATTGTCCGATTCAGAGCGACACAGCTAGACAGACGCTGCACACCGCAACGATGGATGGAGAGTAAGCTCTACAGCGCCATACACTGCATGCTAACAAACAAGGAGAGCGGCATGGCTCGAATCGAGACCGACTATTTGGTGGTTGGCGCCGGAGCCATTGGTATGGCGTTCGTGGACGTGCTGCTGGAACGGACCGATGCAGACATCGTCATCGTCGACAAGCGTTGCCAGCCGGGCGGCCATTGGGTGGACGGCTACCCATTCCTTCGACTGCATCAGCCCTCCGCGTTCTATGGCGTACCGTCGTGTCCGCTGGGTATGGATCGAGTCGATACCGACGGAGTCAACGCCGGTTTCTATGAACGCGCCGGCGTCGCCGAGATCAACGACTACTACCAGAAGGTCATGCAGGATCGATTTCTCGCGAGTGACAGGGTGCGGTTCTTGCCTAGCACCGAGTATTTGGCGGTCGATCAGGGCGAACACAGTCTCCGCGGGACGCTGTCCGGCACGGAGATCCGCGTAAAGGCCAGGCGCAAACTCGTCGACGCAACCTACCTTCAGTCTTCAATTCCCGCGACACACGATCCTAAGCAGAACCGGGTTGGTTTCACCTGCGATCCTGACGTACGCATGGTGACGCCGGGGGAACTGGTCAACTGCTTCGACTGCCCAGATGGATTCACGTTGATCGGTGCGGGAAAGACCGCGATGGACACCTGCTGTTGGTTGATCGACGCCGGTGTCGATCCCAACCGGATCCGCTGGATACGACCGCGCGACGGTTGGCTCGTGAATCGTGTAACCACGCAACCACTCGACCTGTCGGCCAACATGCTGATCTTCCAGGGTCATATGATGGCTGCCGCAGCCACCTCCGGAGACGGCTACGAACTGGCCTGCCGAATGGAGGAGCAGGAACTGTATCTGCGCATCGACACCCAACAGCGGGCGCCGATCTACCGCGGTGCGACGATCGCTCTTTCGGAACTGGAGGCGCTGCGCACTGTGGAAAACGTTGTGCGCAAAGGGTATATCCAGTCCGTAGACACGCGCCGCGTCCGGTTGACCGAAGGGGAATTGAAACACACTACCGACCATGTGTTCATCGACTGCACGGCGCCGGGACTAGCGAACAAGCCGCTAGTGCCAATCTTTAGGGATGACAAGATCATTATCCAGTACACCACGGTGGGCGTAGCGCCATGGACCGCTGCGGTGGTTGGGTTTTTCGAATCGCTCGACATCAGCACCGAGGACAAGAACGCGTGCTGTGCGCCCCTACCTCGCACCGGGTTGATCGAGGATCAGCCCGTGAACATGCATCGCGGTTTCGCTCTGGAGGGCCCGCGCAGAAAGTACAGTGAATACGCTGACTGGAGCAGTGCGTGCAGGCTGAACGCGGGTCGCTCGATTGCAGAGCATATGGCTGACCCGGAGGTCGGCGATGCCGTCGCTTTGATGAGCAAACACGGCGCCGCCGCGATGAAGAACCTCGCCCGTATGGCGGCGGCGCGGGACAACAACCTGGGGTCAGAGTCGTGACTCTGACCCCCGACTCTGCCCCCAGCTAGTTCGCATTCGCAGGGTATAGCCGCCCGCCTATTCCGTGCGGTTCAAGAAATCCACGACTGCGTCGGTAAACAGGTCGTTGCGGTCGCCGGCCACCATATGTGCCGCATCGGTGACGTTCACATATTCCGCGTGCGGGCAGGTCTCCAGGAAACTCTGTGCCCCCGCTTCGCTGAGCACGTCTGAGAGCCCGCCGCGCACCAACTGAGTCGGTACCTTCAGCTGTGCCAACTCTTCCGCAGCGCTCTGCAGTCGATTGTGGCGGATGTCGATTTCGCCGCGTCGCCCGACGCCCAACCAGTCCGGATCCCAGTGCCAGCGCAGCCGGCCGTTTTCATCTAGGCGGACGTTTTTCTTCAGGCCATCCAGGACGCGCGGCCGCGCGCGGTGTGGCTGGTATGCGGCAATGGCGTCCGCCACTTCTTCGAGGGACTCGAAGCCTTCGGGTTTCTGCGCCATGAAATCGAGAATCCGCTGCGCGCCATCCGGCTCGATCTGTGGTGCCATGTCGACCAGCACGAGTGCGCGCGAGTCGACATGCCGCTCGCCCACGGCGCAGAGGCTAACGCCACCGCCCATAGACGCGCCTACCAATACGGGCGCGCTGTCGCCGATCTGATCTGCAACGACCGCCAGATCGGCCACCATCGAGTCCTGGGTGTAGTCACCATCCACCGCCCAGCCGGAATCACCGTGACCGCGAGCATCCAGCGCATAGGCCAGAAAGCCGGCCTCGGCCAGCTTCTCGCCGGTGCCTTTCCACGCGTGACGCGTCTGCCCGCCGCCGTGCTGCAGGATCACCAGCGGGCGATCCGCATCACCCCAGCGGTCAGCCGCGATCGCCACGCCCTTATGTCCTTCGAGCATGAGCATGGGTTCCGGGGTACCTGGCAGACGGGTTCTGGTTGTCATGGTGTGGCCACAGCTAGAACGGAGGTACTCGCGGGTCTCGCCGATCGCGAGCAGTAAAGCGGTCGAGTGTGCCACGGGTTGTAACGCCATGGGGGGCCTTCGGCCCCTACAGCCGATGGAATCGGCGCCCGGCTGAGCATGCTTTTCGCCGCTTCTGCCCACTCCAAGGCCCGCATCGCAAGTCGGCGGCAGACAGCGCCGGAAGAGAAGAAAACTCAAGCCGCACCCCGCGCGTTCGCAAAACGACCGTTCAGCTCAGGCCATTGGACGCCGCGACAATGACCCGATTATCTGTCAACTATGTTATCTATAGTCTAATCGAGGGTCGGAGGGGCCTCCTGAGCAGACGCGAGTGACGCAGACCTTGAGAGGTGTACTCGCAGACTAGCGGCAACGTCTGACCAGCGCGCCCGTCCGTCCGCGCGGCCGAGCGAAAAGGGAGCAACTATGAGGGATCGCAACGGGCGCCGGAGTAGCCCACATCGGCGCGTCTTCCGAGGTTCAATGTTGTGCGTCATGGCAGGCGCGACAGCAGTTGCTCTCGCAGCAGCAGATGCGGCAGGCGCAACCCAACAGTTCATCAACGCAGCCATCGACGCAGAAAACGCCGCAGACAATGCGCCGATAGTCGCTTTCGAAGCCAGTAACATCGGCCGGCCGACAAACCGCAAATGGCGAGGGAATTTTGTGCTGCCAGACAACGCGGCCGACCTTCGCATAACGCTGTCAGGCGGTAATGGTGAAGCGGATCTGTTCGTCCGCAAGGGTACGAAGCCCACTCAAACGACCTACGATTGCCGGCCGCTGCTGGCCGGCAACGAGGAGACGTGCGTCTTCGCAGACCCGGGTAGCCCAGCGACCTACTTCCTGATGATCAGGGCACGCGCGGAGTTCGAGCAGGTTACGATCCGCGCGACCTATCGCATGAACGCGGCAGACAACCAAATCCCGTCGGCTGCCTTTTCCATCGCGCAGCAGGCAACAACTGGCGTGGTGGAGTTCGATGCCAGTTCCTCAACCGACGCGGACGGCACGATCGAGTCTTACGAGTGGACATTTGGCGATGGCGCCGTGGCCAGCGGACCGATGCACGTTCACAGCTACGCCACACCTGGCACCTACAGCGTCAGCCTGACCGTCTTCGATAACGCCGGTGCCTCAGATACCACGACGATGGACGTGCTGGTGCCGGCCGCAGACGACGCCGAGATCCTCGCTTTCGAGGACGTCGTCGCCGACCTTCGAAAGAACGGCAAGTGGCGCGCGAGCTTCGCACTGCCCGCAGGCGCCACCGATCTGCGTGTCGACATGAACGGCGGTAGCGGAGACGCTGACCTTTATGTGCGCAAGGACCGCAAACCATCGCAGTCGGTGTATGACTGCAGACCACGCTTACCCGACAGCGAGGAATCCTGCTTTTTCGCGGATCCCGGCGCTCCTGCGACCTACTTCTTATTCGTGCGTGCCCGCAGCGCAAGCAGCGACATCAGAATTCGCGCGAACTATCGAATGAGCCCTGTCGCAAACCGGATTCCGACGGCCTCGTTCACGGCAAACCCACAGACAGGTACCACACTCGTCGAGTTTGACGCCGGCGCATCCATGGATCCGGACGGCAGCATAGACAGCTACCAGTGGTCTTTCGGCGATAACAGCGTCGGGACAGGTGAACTTGCAGAACACCAGTACGACGCTGACGGGGTTTACACCATCACGTTGACCGTGGTCGACAACGATGGGGATAGCTCTACGGCCAGTCAGGAAGTTGTCGTCGACAGCCAGGCGTCACCCATCGCAGTTTCGCTGACCTACAACTCAAACCGTACGGCCGTCAGAGTGGACTGGACGGGCGCGAGCGGTCGGCGGGTGGATGTCTTGCGCGCAGGCGTGAAGCTGAAGACGACGGCGAACGACGGTCGCTGGCAGGACAACAAGCCGGTGGTCTCCGCCGCGTATCAGGTGTGTGAGTCGGGAACCCAGGTTTGTTCTTTGCCAACCCGCATCTGGACGCCTCTGCTCGGGTTGGTACTGGCCTACCGCTTCGACGAGCAGACAGGTGACCTGGTCGAAGACGCCGGACCGAACAACATTCACGCCATGCTCGAAGATTTCAGCGGCGACTTCGACGGTGAGCCAGTCAGCTACCAAGCCCCTGTCCGGGTGCTCAGCCTGAACGACGGTGTTGCGAACCTGAACACAGCGACCGGTTACACGGGCGCTGAGCTCATCAACGTCGGCAACGACGCGCGCCTGAACCCAACGGCGCTCACGATTATGGCCTGGGTGCGCTATCAATCACTCGACGACGACTATCGCGGGAGTCCGCTCGAAAAACGCTTCGAGGTAATGGAAAAGATTGGCGGCTATTGGTTGAACGTTCGCACCAGCAACGACGCAAACACCGCCGTCGGCACTTTGCGATTCGGGCTGCGCAACTCGATCAGCGCGACGCAGGGCGGCACCGTTACCGTAGACAGCAATGTGGCTCTCATAGCGGGAATGTGGCATCACGTCGTGGGTACCTACGACGGCGAACGGCTGCGCGTTTACCTCGACGGCGATCGGGTTGGCCAGGTGGTGAGCGCGGTCAATGTGGCACCCTACGATCACCCTCTCGTCATCGGCGCCAAGATGTCGGATGTGGGCTTGCGTTGGAACGACGACACCGCGCGCCCCCCGACCGCACTATTCAACGGATCGATCGACGAGGTCCGCGTCTACGATCGGGCACTGTCCGATCTCGAGGTGAAGGCGATCTTTGAGACCCCGCCCTGATCGCTCCTGGAAGACTCCAGAAGAATTTGGAGGCTCGGGTCGGAATCGAACCGGCGTACACGGAGTTGCAGTCCGCTGCATAACCACTCTGCCACCGAGCCTTGGCCGCGGGGACTGAGCCTCGCGGGGCACGCGATTCTACCCTAATTCTTGGCTCGGGCTAGTCCCGGTCTGGCTCGGTCAGGCTCGCCTGGGTTTGTGCAGGCGAATCCCCTTCCGCACCCTCCGCATCCGCATCCGCATCCGCATCCGCACTGCGCATCCCGTCACGCAGCGCAGGCCACGCCGCCCGCAGATAGGTCACCATCGACCAGAGCGTCAGCACCGCGGCCGCGTAGAGGAGCACATAGCCGACAATCACCCAGGGTCGATCGAGCTCCGGCGGATTCGCCAGCAGTATCAAGATCGCGGTCATCTGCAGCGTGGTCTTGACCCGCCCGAGCCAGGAGACCGCCACGACGCCGCGGGCGTTCATCTCCGCCATCCACTCGCGCAGCGCGCTGACGACGATCTCGCGACCCACAATGATCATGCCGGGCAAGGTCAGCCAGACGCTGCCGTGGCTGGCGATCAGCAGCAGCAGCGCCGTAACGACGATCAGCTTGTCGGCGACCGGGTCCAGGAACGCACCGAACGGCGTCGTCTGGCCGAGCCGGCGAGCCAGATAGCCGTCGACCCAGTCGGTCAGCGCGGCCGCGCCGAACAGCATGGCCGCCCACAGATAGGTAGTGGGTGCGGGCAGAAAATAGATCACCACGAAGACGGGAATGAGCAGGATCCGCGCGATCGTGAGGATATTCGGGATGTTCATGCGGGCAGTGTACCGGCAGCGTCGAGACTTTGGCGTACGGTTTACCCGTCAGGGATGCAAAACCGCGTAAATATCCGCCGCCAGCTTGCCGCTGATGCCGGGGACCTTGCCGATCTCCTCGCGGCTGGCGCCCCGCAGGCCCTTCACGCTGCCAAAGTGATTCAAGAGCTCTTTCTTGCGTTTCGGACCGATCCCCTCGATCTCATCCAGCACGGAGGCGCGCCGCGCCTTCTGGCGCCGGGCGCGGTGGCCGGTGATGGCAAAGCGATGCGCCTCGTCGCGGATGTGCTGCAACAGGTGCATCGCCCCACCCTGCTCCGGCACGTCGACCTCGCCACGGCCGTCGATGAAAAAGGTCTCCAAGCCCGGCTTGCGGGTTGGTCCCTTGGCGATGCCCAGCAACAGCACGCCCTCGACCTGCAGCTCGTCCATCACCAGCCGCGCCCGCGACAGCTGTCCCTTGCCGCCGTCGATCACCAGCACGTCGGGCAGATGCCCCTCGCCCGATTGCAGGCGGGTGTAGCGGCGCCGCAGCGCCTGTTCCATCGCGGCGAAGTCGTCGCCGCCGGTGATGCCCGAGTCGATGTTAAAGCGGCGGTAGTCGGACTTGGCCGGTCCCTCGCGATCGAAGACGACGCAGGACGCCACGGTGGCCTCGCCCATCGTGTGGCTGATGTCGAAACACTCGAGGCGCTCGGGCACGTCTTCGAGCCCAAGCGCCGCCTGCAGATCAATGAAGCGGGCGTAAACGTTTTTCTTGTCCGCGAGATAGGTGTTGAGGCTGAGGCTGGCGTTTTCCTGCGCCATCTCCAACCAGCGAGCGCGCTGGGCGCGCACTCGATGCACGACGTCGACGTTGCGTCCCGAGGTCAGCGTGAGCGCGGCGGCCAGCGTATCCGCATCCGGTACCTCCGGCTGGGTGACCAAGGTGCGCGGCAGATCGCCGCGATCGCCCGTCAGGTAGAACTGGCCGAGAAACGCGCTGAGCACGTCGGCCGGCTCGGCCGCGAGTTCGTCGCGCGGAAACCAGGTGCGTTGGCCAAGCAGCCGGCCGCCGCGCACGAACAGCGCCTGCACGCAGCTCACCCCGCCGTCCGCCGCCAGCGCGAACACGTCGACGTCGCCCTTTTCGTTGTGCACGTACTGCTGCTCCTGCACCTTGCGCAGTTTGGAAATCTGATCGCGGTAGCGTGCGGCGCGCTCGTACTCCATGTCCTGCGCGGCGGCGTCCATCTTCGCCTTGTACTCGTCGAGAATGTCGGCGCTGTGGCCTTCCAGAAACATCTCCGCGAGGCGCACGTCATCGCGATAGTCATCCGGCTCGATCAGGCCGACGCAGGGGCCGCTGCAGCGGCGAATCTGATACTGCAGACAGGGGCGCGAACGATTCTTGAAGAAGGTGTCGTCGCACTGCCGGATCTGAAACAGCTTTTGCAGGATGTTCAGGCTCTCGCGCACCGCGCCCGCCGAGGGAAAGGGTCCGAAGTAGCGTCCCGTCTTCTTCTTCGCGCCGCGATGAAACGCCAGCCGCGGATAGTCCTCGTGTGGCGTCAAATAGATGAACGGGTACGACTTGTCGTCGCGCAGCACGACGTTGTAGTGCGGCCGCTCTTCCTTGATCAGGCTCTGCTCCAACAGTAGCGCCTCGGTCTCGCTCTTGGTGACCGTGATCTGCACGCTGTGGATGCGGCGCACCAGCGCCATCGTCTTGCTGGCGAGCCCTGAGGCCCGAAAATAGCTCGACACCCGGTTCTTCAGATTCCGCGCTTTGCCGACATACAGCACCTCACCGTCCGCCGAGATCATCTGATAGACCCCGGGTTTGGGCGTGAGCTGTTTCAGGAAGGGTTCGGCGTCGAACCCGGCGGCGGTAATCATCGGTCGTGACTGAGGGCGGCGCTGGTGTCGCATCAGAGCATAGCGAAATTCGCGCCCGGTTCGATGATCAGACGCAACCCTGGGACGGCAATGCTCCGCGCAGCGGCGCTCTTATGCAGAGGTTCCCTGGGCCGTGCCAAGCAAATCGCGCGCCCGCGTCAGCACCTGATCGAACATCGGCGGCGTGAGGCGCCCGGTCTGGGTATTGAGGCGGCTGGGATGAAAACTGGCGAGCAGGGTCAGTCTGGGCGCGAGCGCGAGCTCAACCCCGTGGCCGAACTTCGGCAGCGGCCGCGGGCGGACCAGTTCCGCCGGCAGCGCCGCGAACAGCGCCCGAAAGGCCGTGCCGCCCAGCGCCAGCAGGACCCGCGGCGTGCGCACGCCCGGACGCCAGAGGTCCGCGACCTCAGTCGCCAGATAGCCCGCACACGCAGTCACCTCCGCCGCCGTCGGGCTGTTGGCCGGCGGCAGGCACTTGACGACGTTGCTGAGCCGCACGCCTTTGAGTTGCAGAGCCCCCGAGTCGAGCGGGTCCAAGGACGCGTCAGCGGGCATTTCGCCGAAGCCGGTGCGCAGCAGCGCGGCGGCGAGAAAGTCACTCGAACTATCGCCGACAAATACCCTGCCCGTGCGATTGGCGCCGGAAGCGCCCGGTGCCAGCCCCATGATCAGCAGTCGCGCCGACTTACGGCCGCGCGGCGGTACGGGTGCATTGAAGTAGTTCGGAAACCGCTGGCGCTGGCAATCGAGGTGAGTGACCAGTCGCGGACAGCGGCGGCAGGAAGACAGGTCGCGAAGATCACGCGAAATAGTTTTCATAAAAAACAGTGGCTTGGCATCAATAGCTGACACTCAGTGCGAGGATTTCAGGAGCGGCTGCGCCGTGCGCCCGTCAGCTTAGCACTCGATCGCCTGAGTCGGACCGGACGCCAAATTAACCGGTGTGCGCAGACGCACACAGTCCGAACCGCAGCCATAGCGTAATTTAGCTTGCGTTCAAGCGCCCCTGACATACACTGAGATATTGAGCCCTGTACTTTAAGTTATGGCAGCCGACACAAACAATCTCAACTCTCATGTCACCGAGATCCCAGCCGCGAGCGGCAGCAGCCGCGCGGCCACCCCTCAGACGCCCCCGATCGAGGCCGACGCGCTAGAACTGCTGCTGCGTTCGCCGCGACTCACCGTCGACACGATCCTGCGCCTGTTAGACATCTCCGAGGCGACCTTCCGCAACATCATTCGCGCCAACCCCGATCTGGGCGCACTCTTGCGCCAGCGCTCGCAGGGACAACTCGAGATTGCGAGCAGCGAACCGCTGCAGTGCAAGATGTGCGAGGAGTGGTTTCTGCCCTACGCCGGCGACCGCTACTGCAGCGACGAGTGCAAGACCAAGGCACGCATCGAGCGCCGCCGCTTTCGCGAGGAATCCTGCGGCTGCCTGAACCAGCGCGCGCACCGGGGCCTGAGCTGATCGCACCGCGCCGGGCGTACCCCCGCTCGCGCCTGCTAACCCAAGGATCGTTGACCAAGCGACGCCGGTAGCCGATGCGACGCTGCCCGGCGAGGCGTTGTCATGGGGTCGATCATACCGTGCCGGACGGCCAGCAACACGAGTTCCACGTTGCTCGACACCTTCAGCTTGTCGAAGATCCGATAGCGATAGCTGTTGACCGTCTTTGGCGACAAATGCAGGTCTTCAGAGATCTTCTGCACGCGTTCGCAGTTGACCACCAAAACTGCGATTCGACCGCTTCACGTAGCGTCAGACTTCGTTAACAGCGAAAAAACCAAGCAAATACGCTAATCAGGATGCAACAGCGCGCTTAACCGCGCAACAGAATGCACGTAAAATGAGGGTACTTTTTCAGCCGGATACCCTCATGGCAAAACTAACCGATCTGAAGTGCCGCCGACTCAAGCGGGGCGAGAAAGCCAGCGACGGCCACAACCTCACCCTTTGGCACAGCAAGACGGGCAGCAAGCTATGGCGCTGGCGCTACCGCCTGGAAGGCCGAGAGAACATCTATGCGCTGGGCAAGTACGGCGAGCATGATGACCCAGACGCGCGAGTGTTCACGCTCAGCGGGGCACGCAGAGAGCGAGAGCGGGCCGCAGCGCTGGTCAAAAAGGGGCTGAACCCGTCGATTGAGCGGAAGCAAGCACGGCACCTGCAAGCCCAACAGCGTGCAGATGCTGCCAAGGCAGCGGAAGCGATCAGACTAGACACCTTTGAAGTTGTCGCACTGGAATGGCTCGACTCCCCGCAGATGCGACACGTTACCGCCGCATACAGCAATCAGGTACGGCGCACCTTCAAGCGGCTACTGTTCCCGGCGATAGGCAACCGGCCAATATCTGAAATCACGTCGGGCGAAATGTTCGACGCGCTCGAAGCGGTAGCGGATCAGGGCATAGCCGCCACCGCGAGACTACTCACCGCATGGGCCGGGCAGGTATTCGCCTATGGAATCGTTAAGCGCCGCTGCGACAGCGACCCGACGCTCCCCCTGCGCGGACAGATTCGAGCACCTCGCCCAAAGCACTACGATCCTGTAAAGCCTGAGCAATTCGCACCGCTTTGGACCCAGCTTGAGGGACTGGATACCCCTGTAGGCTGGTATGGCCGAATCCTGTTGCACGTATTCACTCGCCCGTCAGAGCTGCGCGCGATGCGGTGGGATGACATAGACGGCGACCTGTACCGAATCCCGGCAGAGCGCATGAAGCGCGACAAACCGCACGTAGTACCCCTGTCCCCACAAGTGCAGGCAATGCTGCAGGAAGTGCGTAGCAAACCTTGGGCACATCCTGAGTACGTGTTCCCCGGTCAACGCGGCCGCAAGTACATATCGATCGCTGCTTTGGGGGCGGCACTGCGCAAGCGGAGCATCGACTATTGGCAGCCACACGGCAGTCGAGCGACGGCGAGCACCCTCCTGCGGGAGCTAGGCCACGATGGAGACTTGATCGAGCTACAGCTTGCCCACACTCGCGGCAACTCAGTACGGGCCAGCTACGACCATTCTGAGAAGCTAGACGCGCGCCGCAAGATGATGGCGGCATGGTCCGACTACATCGAAGCGCAGATATACGGGCGCAATGTGGTGGCGATTGGTGGTGCGGTCGCATGAGCGAGCGACCGTTCTATGTGTTCGAGCATTTGCCACCGATAGGGGACGAACAGCGAAGCGGTCAACACCTTCAATCGATCTTCCAAGTACTCGGCCAAGCAATTAAACCGTTTTCCAGTCGAGACCTACTTGCATACCTGTACTCAGATTTCATGCTACCGGCGATAGATGACTGTGGATACACAAGTGAGACGGCGCAGGAAAGGAGCGATTCGACACAATGGCGCGACAACGCAATACGGGCCTACCGAATCCGACTGTCAAAGAACCTGAACGCTGCACACCTAGTGTTCGTTGACCACGCGTTACAACCCGCTGCGATGGCACTTCACTATCTAGAGACAGGCCAACATGCAAGGTTTCAGATAGCAGGCGAAGACACACCACTACTCGATGCATCGTGGCAGGTCGATTTGATCGAACTAGGAAGGGCTCTCGAAAGGCTTATTACATTCGAGCAAGCTATCGCCGCCGGGGCCACGGACGTTGCCATGACGCTAGTACTAACACTAAGCCCCAGCGCGGAGCTGATGAGCGAAGCAGAGAGCGGCCACCATCAACTAGCGAGCCTTGCGCCACGGAACGAAGAAACAAGCCGCCGTACGCAACTGAAGTACCAGCCTGTCGTTGATATCTTTCTGGAACTGTCCGAGAAACGAGAAACAGCGACCGGCAGAGTACCCAGCCAAAGGGAAATGCACAGGCGCGCAGTGGCTCGATACAAGTCAGAACATCCAGATTCAGATGTGAATGAACAAGGTCTCAAACGCGCATTAAGCAGAATAAAAAAACTAGGGTAATCACTACTTTTCTTCGCGTGGGTCACCCATCCGCCTGACCCACAATCTGCCGCCCCCTTGTAGATTCTCCGCCCGCACTGCATAGGATGTGTATCCGTTGCTTTCGCGCTGACCTACGCGAGATAGCAGCGGGAGTGCCGGAATACCCCGCCTCCGAATCAGTTAGAGAGGCGGAGCATGGATCTACCAGCACCCGTTGAGGCACCCACAGACCAGCCTGTAGCCGCTGCAACAGCGAGCGAGGCCGCACCGTTCTTAGCACTGGTAAACGCTCAGGACGCATTGCAGCAGGCGCTGGCGCAAATCCAGCGGCTAACGCACGGCGACCAAAAGCAGCGAGCACCGAAAAAAGGCCGCACCACCCCGCTAAAGGACTTACCCGACGACGCGCGGATAAGCCCACAAGATCAAGGCGACCTTGCGAACCGCGCACCTCGCACGATTTGGGGCTACGTCAAAAACAAGATTATTCCGCCGCCCGATGCTGACGGCTGCTGGTCGCTCAAACAGGCGCGGTTAAACGTTCAGCTAATAGTCGAGCACTTCGAGCGCAAGCGGGAAGCTGCCTAGCAATGGCGACACCTCAATCACTAAAAGGGGGCGCGTCTAGCGACTAGACAATGGACACGCAGCCTCGCCCGGCAGTGCCGGGACAAGGTGCGGGAGAAGGAGTCAGGGAAACCCTAAAGCTGGCAGGCAAGGGCGAGAACCGGATTCTACAAAACCCGCGCTCAGAATTCCAAAGATGCCACGTCACGCACCTGCTGGACGTGTCATGTTCCAGCTATCGGCGCGCATTGCGCTTGCTGCGCTCCCCTGCTGATGCCGAAACCCTAGCCGCTTGGGCTACCCCGCTGGCGCTTCTCAGGCTTGGCGCCGATCCACGCGCCATTCGCAAGCCTCTCGAGCTTGGTGCCTGATATGACGGCACAGGCACACACAGATGCCATACAACGCGCTCAGGAGCGTTTCACGCTGCTAGCGCTGGAGTCTGTTGTGCGCGCTGTACTCGACGATGCCGACGTTATGAGCGAGATCGAAGATCTAGCCACTCGCCTTGGCTGCACACCGCTTGAGGCGTACCGGGAGCATCTACACCCGATCACCTTGCGACTAAGCCGAGCGCTAGAGGCAGCGACACCCTGCGAGCTTACCGATGCCGAGCAGGCGGCCATCGCAGTCGTATCACTAGCCGACAAAGAGGCCGCCGCAGACCGCGCCAGACGCGCTCGGAGCAACGCACAGCCGAGACAGGCAACACGGCCAGAACAAAGCCAAGAGCAGCCAGAGCAGGCGCTCAGAGCGCGTATCGCAGCTTTTGCCGCACAACACCAAAAAAGACTGGAGGCGGCGTCATGACGCTCGCCCCCAGATTCCCGCTACCACACAGGAACGCGAATTATGACCGCGAAACGAAAACCGCACTACCACCACGGATACCGACGCAATCAGCAAGACCGGCGACGAACCCGACCGGGCGTGTATCAGAGGCGACCAGAGCCGCCGCCGTCGATTGCATTGCTGACGCGCGACGACAGCACGCGCTAACCGAAGAACACAACGCCAAGCCCGAGCGAATCGGGTTACGCCGGAACGTGGCTAGCGCCGTTTGCTGGTCGCGTTCGCAGAATCTGCTGGCAACAGCGGGCGAGGCTCAATCTGACCTCTCGGCGGCAAGCGATGACGATTACAGCGGGCTTTAGTGCGGTCCTACTCAATCCCCGCACAGGGAGCGAGTGATAAACAGGCGAACGGTGCCATTTCGTATGGGCTGGGTGTGGTGAGCCAAGAAGTCACGTCCTGATAACGCTGTGGTTCGATACCAGTACTTTGAGTCTTAGAAACTAGAGCGGAGATCTGCCCATGGGCACCAATCGCACTAAATGACACCTATGGAAATTTGAAACTCGAAACTCGGAGTTGGAAACAGTGACAAACGACCGACCTTCAAAGAGCGCTAACGCGCTACCGCCTCCCGACGAATCCGGCGACATTCGATACCGCGATGTTCGAGCGATTGACGATGCTAGGTTTGCGAACAACCGAGTACAGCGACCACCCGAACACGTCACGGCGTTGGCCGAGATCATGCGGCACCACCACGACGAAGGGCAGCCGCAGACGTTTCCACCCGCGAAGGTGGCGCGCGGTGGTGGTGAGTTATTCGTATTCGACGGCCAGACCAGCCTCGCAGCGCACTTTGAAATGTGGTCCAAGCTGCTGCAAGAGCTAGGCAGCACGGCGGAAACAGCCACCGAGACAGCCAACGCTGAACGCTTCCCCGCTCAATTCTGGGACTTCGCGACTGCCGACGATGCATACCGTTTCGCGCTGATGTGGGGCGGCCGAACGGACAACCACGGCCAGCGAGCCGACACACCGCAAGACCTTAGCGATTATTACCGGCGACTGGTTGACGCTGGGTTACTCGATCCGACCGACAGCGGCGCATTCATGGAGCTTGCCTGCTGTTCGCTGAGACAGGCTGACCGCGTGACCAAGGCCGCACGCGAGGCTAGACGGCAACAGGTGGATGCCCGCAATGCGGGCGTCATAGCCGATCTGAGGGCCGGGAACGGGACACAGCGAGAGATCGCGGAGCGGTACGGAATCAGCGTGCGAACGGTTGCCAGAGCGGCCAAGAGAGCCAGGAACATGACACAGGGCGCACCTGCTGAACGTGTCATCCCTACCGCAGCAGATGAGCATCAATCGGCACCTGCCGACCCAGCGCCAACCGACGATAAGGCTCCACCACCAGCCGATGACAGCGGCACCGCTCAGAACATGACACCCCCGACAGGTGCGGACGATGTCATATCCGGCCAGACGGAGAGCCAGCAGAGCAGAGCCAGCAACCGCAAGAAAGGCAATCAGCGAACGCTGGAAGGTGAGATAGGCGACAGCAGCACTACGGGCCTACTCGACCGGCTGACGAGCGATCTAGCGTACTTCAACGCGAGAATCGCACAGCACACCAGCACGCCGATGGGTAGTGATGCGGCGGGTGTTGTGTCAGGAAAGATAGGCGTGGTACTCGCGCTGCAAAAGAACACCGAGAAGCACCTCGACGCGCTCCACAGGACCATTGAGGCGACCGTCAAATGATCCTGCGACCTTTCCAGAATCAGGCGCTAGCGGCCCTCAGATCAGCCGTCAGGGGCGGACAAAAGCGGTTGATACTCTGCGCACCCACCGGAGCCGGGAAAACCGTCATAGCCGCGGAGCTTTGCCGCTGTGCCGTAGCGAAAGACTCCCGCGTGTTGTTTCTGGTGCCGCGCCGTGAGTTAGCATTTCAGGCGGCAGAGAAGCTACTAGCACTCGGATTGCTGGAAGGCCGCGACGTATCGATTTACATGGCTGGCGTAGCTGGTGCCGAGGAAATCGGATCAACAGCAGCAGTCACGGTCGCATCGAAAGACACGCTGACAACGCGGAAGCGGCTAGATCGCATCAAAGGATACCCATCCGCCGACCTCGTGATTGTCGATGAATGTCACCTGTCGATGTCGAATACCTGGCTCGAACTGCTAGAGCACTACCGACAAAGCGGAGCAACGATAGTCGGACTCACAGCCACCCCAGCACGCGAAAGCGGAAAACCGCTAGGTGACTTCTATCAGACCATTGTTCGAACGCCGGGCATTGCCGAACTAACCGATATGGACTACTTGGTCCCAGCGCGATACTTCACGCCAACCGCACCGGACCTGAAGCGGCTGAAAAAGGTCAGAGGCGATTTCGCTAAGGGCGAGCTAGCAGAGCGAGTCAACACACCCAAGCTAGTCGGCGATGCTATTGCGACGTACCTAGAGCGAGGGGAAGCACGGCAAGCGATCTGCTTTGCCGTTGATGTTCGTCACTCAATCGCACTAGCCGAGAAGTTCAGGGGCGCAGGAGTGAGCGTAGAGCACATAGACGGCAGGATGAGCACGGCAGACCGTGAAGCGGTTATGGGGCAATTCGCGGCGGGAAAATTCGCTGTGTTGTGTAACTGCCAGATCGCAACCTATGGGCTAGACGTGCCACGAGTTAGCTGCCTGATTCTCGCTCGCCCAACCGCGTCACTCGTACTGCATTTGCAGATTCTGGGGCGTGGACTCCGCACTAGCGAGGCTACAGGCAAGCGAGATTGTTTGATTTTCGACCACGCCGGAAACATCGAACGGCTGGGCATGGCGGATAGTGAGCACGAATGGTCGCTAGAGACTGGCGGCAAAAAGGCGGAGCCACGGAAAACCAAGCAAGGCGAAAAGGTCATCGAGCATATCGAGTGCCACGTTTGCCACGCTCGATTCAAGCCGCAGCCAAAGTGCCCGGAGTGCGGCCATAAGTTCGAGACAAAAGGCCAAGGCGTTACATGGGTTGGTGGCATGCTGGTTGAACGCTCCAACGTGCTGCGCATTGACGGCATCAAGCAACGAAAGCGGTTTTATCTTGAGCTTCTAGGCTATTGCGAAAAGTACGGCAAAAAGCGCGGGATGGCGTTGTTCCGATACCGAGACAAGTACGGCGAAGACCCCGCCTATAACTGGAGGAATCTCGACCCGCTGCCACCTAGTCAGGAGACGATGAACTATGTGAAAGCGGGCTTGATCGCGCATGCAAAACGGCGAGAAAGACCAGGAACACTCAGGCAGGAGGCGCGAACCCCATGAGCCAGAAGGACATTCCTGCAGTTTCAGACCATGACTCTGAGGAATACAGAGATGTTCTGTTTGAAGAATGCCTCCGGGCAGCGCGTGGACGTAGATCAGCACTACCAATGTGGTATGCGCTCGGCCTGCTGGGAGATAGATATCTAGACCGTGCACCGCCAGAGACACTGCAGCGCATACTCGTGCACATTGAGATGTCGGAGAATGACAGGCTTCACTAGACCAATTTAGAGCGCGTACCCGGCTGCGCCTACGAGGGTGCAATCAATGCCGCCGCGAGCGCGCTCCCGACGACGACTTAACAGAACTTCATTTTGCGGCGATATCAGAGAAACTACTTGAACCTTTCCGCAATCTAGAAACCTGAAAAAACCTGAAATTAGGTCGAGCGGTCAGACAGCCTGTTGATACAGCCGACAACACGAGGCGAGCCATGCCGAAATTTGAACCGGGACAGTCAGGCAACCCGAAGGGGCGGCCAAAGGGAGCCAGAAACAAGCTGAGCGAGGAATTCATCGCGGATTTGTTCAGCGACTGGCAGGAGCACGGCGCTGCTGTCATTCGGACAGTCAGAGAGCAATCACCCGTGGACTACATCAAGGTAATCGCTCGGCTGGTGCCGCTGAGGCTTGAGGCATCCTCTCGCGATGACCTGGCGGACATTCCCTCGCAGCAGTTGCTGGCGATGCTGGTCGATATGGTGTCACTTGATGACCTTGACGCGGCTATTGATGCCCGGCGGTCCGCTGAGATGGTGCGCATTCGACCGGAGGCCGGCTGATGTGGCTCGATCTGTTCAATCTGGCGCTGGTGTCGGGGCTGGTGGTGCTGCTGGCGACTAAAGACCCATCAACGCGGCGATGGCTCAGGTCGCTACGTTTCGCGATAATTCGGGTATTCAATCGGGTAACACGTCGAAGCTGATCACCTCAAAGCAGACACTCATATCGTTGACTTCTCAGACTATGTCGCGCCTGCTGTCGGCCAGGAGCGGCCACACATGAAACCTATGGGCTATGGTGAGTTTAGTGACACCCAGACTAGATCGCGGCTTACTACGAGATACCCCATGCCGCACCGAACACTAAATCCTACGGCAGGACCATCCCCAATCGATTTGTTTCTTCACGAGCTCCAGTCCCTTTGGTAAACAGTAGTCAGCATTATGCTCCGCATACCACGGTGTTGAGGAGCCTTTCTCGCTAAGGTAGACAACCCGGCACACGCTCTCATCTTCGTTATGCAAAGAGTCAATCTGAATCGTGCGCGTCAAACTGGTGTTCAGGCATTGGAATGCAGTGCTCAAAAACCCTCTCGGTTCATCTACGTTGTGAGCTTCAATGCCTAGAGCCGCACTGTTTCCGCTCAGAGCAGCCTTTATCATTCCATCGGTCACGGCGCCAGTTGTGCCGTAGTACGTCATGACCATCGCAGGAGCGATAGTCCCAAGGTTCATTGCCAAATTCATGTCCCATTGAATAACCCATTGATCGTGAAATACGGCACCCGCTTGCACAACTGGAACGACTTTGGCTGCAGTGTTCATCACAAAACCTCCCTCTTGCACTAACTCATGTGCAAGGCCTGTGGCGTCTTTCGGTGCTTTGATCCCGACTGTAGGCCGTCGATTGTCGACGAAGCGTATATCGATTTTGGGGTGACCATTCCGGTCCCGAACGAGATCGCCGTTTCGGTCTCGAACGTAAGCTTCGGGCGGCGGCGAACACTCTTCGTTCGTCGTTAAGCAATATGCTTCCCCCTCTGCTCCGCGTGGATCGATATCGTGCCCCGTGTAGGACTTGTACCCATCCCGGATCAACACCATCCCTCCGCCCCTCAGAAACCCTTCAAAAATTGCTTCTTCGTCTCCGCCGCTTGCTGCAACTCCAATTCCGCCAATAGCTCCTGTTACTGCCGCTTTCTTGGCCAGCTCACCGGTAGTATTAGTCGGCATATCAGAAACAGCGCCCATTGCGGCTGTTGTCGCTCCAACGGTGAGGCCGACCCGTAACGCCAGATCAACATCCCCAGTTGCGCGATACGTGTACCAAGCCGCGTAGGCTGCAGCGCCTTGCGGTCCTCCGCCTGCAGTCGCGGCTACCTGCGCGAGAGCGTTAACCAACGTGCTTTCTTGAGCGAGCTTTACTGCGTTTTCCTCGGTATTTTTGATTGGGTCGGTTCCCAAGTGCCAAATGGCGTCAACGAATTTTCCCTCTCGCACCCGTTTTTCTGCGTCCGATAGCGCTTCACCGTATCCTTGAGCCTGGCGCTCCATGTAATGGCCAATAGCAATGGCAGCATCATTGACGTCCCTACCAGCTTTTTTTGTGGCTCGATCAGTATCTTCTGTTGCTCTGTCTAAAGTAGCGGAAACGTCACCCACTGCTTTCTCGTGAGTGCGTTTAACATCGTCAGCAGTCTTTGCGATTGTGTTTCCAACGTTACCGACGTCTCCTCCCGCGCGACCAATCACCCTCCCAGTCTCTCTGATGACTTGTGCTGGGACTGTTACAGGCGCTTCTACCACGTCTCTGACACAATGGCCCGGATGCGACCAAGTGCAATGCGCATAACCGTCAATAGAAATTGCACACAATCCCCAGAAAGCGAACATCCTTCTCATACTCATTTCCCTGCTAAATAGACCGGCTGAATTGCTATGCTACTAGCCCTAGTCGTTCGTGTCTGTTCCGGGTCGTCTAGAGCCGGTTAGTAGCTACCGCTCTGAGCGGCTGCTTTCTCAAAAGCCGTCGTTCAAACCCGGCCTCAGATCACCCAGAAATCGGCTCCGAATGGCCAAGAGCGGACTCTCGCTCATTTAGATTCTACTTCATAGATCGAGACTGTAAGCAGGAGGAGCTAGTCGCTAATGAAGGCAATTTATCCAGATAGATAACAGAATTTACGAGCAAGGACTGCCCTGACTTTCTCACGTATCCTTTTTTCAGTAGGTGCTGTTGCCGAACTTCGGGGAGCTCATGGTCGATGCGATACGGATAATCCTCTGCGAGATACTCTCGCCATGTTTCGATTGAGCAACCAAAAAGAACTCCGTCATAAGTCGGCGCGATGAAACGCCGACCCTCACTGTCCAGATGAATTGGTTCGTGAATGCCGCCTTCCCAAACCTCCTGGCCGCGCTTCGCAGAGAGGAATAGCTTCCGCGGTTCAGTGCCGTACGGTGGGTGGCACCATTCACCTATGATGTCGTGAAGCTCAACTGAAGATAGTTCGGGGCCAAAGAAAACTTCAGCTACACGAAAATTCGTAACAGCTCGACCGCAGCTATTCGAACTATCTGAATACTCTGGAATCACTTTTGTCCATTGCAATTCCCCAATAAACAATATGCCTGATTGGCCATAGCTGTTCGGCGAGACAAGTGCGAACACTAGCAAAACTACAATTAAAGTGACTGCTTGTTGATTCCTCATATGGTTGAAATTAGCCCATCAAGCGAACGGCAGCAATGGGTCGAAAGCGGGAGTAGCTACCCTTCCCCTCTACGTCCGCTTTCCGTATGTTCCGTTATCACTTCTCCAAAGCGGACATCCGTAGGGCTACGAAATGTGGTCTCCCTTCGGCCAATTGCGGACCAAACACTTGCAGATCACTGTCGAGTGAAGGGTTTCATGGTGACTTCGAACTCGGCGGGTTTTTCCATGTTGCTCGCCGACACGACGACCTTGAGGTAGTACAGCCCGTCGTTGCGGCCACCCCAGGTAAACCGACCGACTCGAAGTGTAGTAAGCGACTGTGCCACCGTTTCGGCTGTGCCGGTTGGTGGAGAATGCAACACAACTCCAGGTCTGGCTCGCCAGATCGAATCCAGGAGGTACGAGCGCTTTTGACCTTGTTGTCCTTCAAAAAACTCCGACGGCTCCCCTTCCGTCTGGGCGTTGCCAGTCACTTTGATTGCTATGTGCTTAGCTGGTACTTCCCCCTTGTTCTGGAGCGACAGTTCTAGCCAGGTTGATGGGTTCAAGCTTCCGCTCAGTTCTTGGCCAGCCGATATCGACTGTTTTTCCCTGACGATGAAGCTGTCCCACTCTCCTTGGAGGAGGATGTCATCGTGCGAAACCGACGTCGTGCTCATAGCGAATTGGTAGATTGCGACGGCACCAGCGACGATACCAATAGCTACCCCGAGTACTTCCAATACGCGCTTAGGAGTCCAGATGCGCGTTGTAGCCGCGTTCTGCCGCCTCCGTTCTTCGGCCTTGAGCATCTCAATCGCGGCAGGATCGCCGACTTGTCCATATGCCTGCACTAGGTCTTTGTCGCTCAGGCCCGCGACCCATGATTCGTTCGACTTCGAGAGAGAGGCTGGGATCGAGGAGAACTTCAACGCAAGAACGCTACTAGCATCCGCCGGACGATGCAGAGTGCCGGTGACGATCGCTCCATCATCCTCCTGAAGGGCAACGAAACCGTGCTCGAACCCGTCTGTATAGCGCTTCAGTGCTTCGTACCATCGTTCTGCGTCGCTCGGCTGAGTTAGAACCTCAGGATCAATGGCGCCGTCAGGCAGCGTGTTCAATTTCGATCCCGCCATGGCAGCCAAAGTCTCAAACCGTTCTGTGGCGTGGAATGACGGGCCGCCTTGCAGGTTGTAGTACACACCTGCTGCGCCCCATTGGTAGTCCAGTCGGTAAAACTGCAGCTCCTGGCTGCAGTTAGAGAAATCGGACTTGAGTTGTTCCCATGTCGGCATGAACTAAATCTTACGGGCGGACGTACCGGAGGTCGATCAGTGTCGGCTTCGGACACTGAAGCGCCTGATTTCTAGTCATCCGTCTCCGTCCGCTTTCGATTGAGGTTACAGAATCTGATTCCACTTATCGATAAGAGGAATCAATCATGTTCACCTTTCAACTGTTGGAAGATTCACCACGGCGTGAGCCTTGGAATAGGGGAAAACTCTTAGGTCAACGCCGACCGCTTACACCGAAGGAAATTTGGGGCATTCGTATCCGCCTTCAGATGGAAGAAAATATCCGAGATCTGGCGTTACTCAACCTAGCGATAGATAGCAAATTGCGAGGCTGTGATTTGGTCCGACTTCGTGTTGCGGACGTGACCCACTCCGGCAGAGTGATGTCCCGCGTCAACGTTGTGCAACGCAAAACTGGCCAGCCGGTCCAGTTTGAGATTACTGAAGAAACTCAAGAATCAATCTCGGCGTGGATTGAGCATGCCGGTCTAAGCGCATCCAGTAGTCTGTTTCCAAGCCGTGTACGAAGGTCACCCCACATATCGACTCGGCAGTATTCGCGGATTGCGCAAAGCTGGTTCGAAAGTACTGGGCTTGATCCGTCGCTCTATGGAACTCACTCCATGCGTAGAACCAAGGCGGCTTTGATTTATCAACGGACGAAGAATCTCCGGGCTGTTCAGCTTCTACTCGGCCACACCAAACTTGAGAGCACGGTGCGGTACCTAGGCGTCGAAGTGGATGACGCGCTAGAGTTAGCCGAACAAACTGAAATCTAGCCCTGTAAGCGACCGTTCACCAACGGTCGCTGTCCGGCCATGAGCGGTCGCGGGCAGGTTCATGTTCTGTACACCAGCGATCTAGGATTGCCTGTCGCCGAAGTAGGGGTGGGACCTCCAGAAGTCGAAATCCGCTGCACGTTTCGACTGATCTTTGCCCCCCAGGACCCCGATGAATTCGAGCAATCTCTTCCCGTCGACCAGATCGATTCTAATTCCTGTCCTCTTCCTCAAAGATGAGGCAACATCGCGGGCGCCTGATCGGAACTTCCCGGACGTTACGAAGAAACCCTCTCGAAAACCGGAATCCACCATGGCGCCGAAGAACTGATGGATCTCGCCAAGCACAATCGGCCGCTTTCGACGTTTTACCTGTATAGCGCTGTAGCCACCGTCGGAACAGACTACGATTAAGTCGATTCCGCGATCCGGACGCGCATAGGAGCAAAACTCAACCCGGTACCCAAGCGACTCCGAGTAGATCGCCCCTACCATCTCCTCAAGTTTGGCAGGCCGTATCTCGCGTATGCTGCTCTCGTTGGCTGCAATGTAGGAAATCAGAGCATCTATAGGAACGTCATCGTCACTGTGTTGAAACCGCCGAAGTATTGCAGCGATCGAGTAATGTGTTCCGTTCCCATCCGTGTCCCAGGCCTCGCTTTCGTATGACCACCAGCCGCACCTATCACAAAAACTGAATCGATCTGTGACGTCGCCAGTGACGCCCCAGATCGCGTTATCCCACTCGCAAGTGCACTCTATACCGCAATATGGACAATTCGAGCTGTAAACGCTTTGGCGTATAGCTCGGAGAGTATCCGTGTTCTCCCAGCCGTCATTAGTCCCATATTGTCGTTCCGTGTTTCGAAAGTCGATGGTCGAATTGTCGGCAAAAACAAAGATCGGGTCGGTCATGCTAGTCAGCCTACCATGGAGTCGCGAAACTCGGCTCATCCGACAGTGGACACGGACCAAACGCTCCCCTGACGAATTTCCTCGCACATGCCAAGGCGTTCGCTAGCTTCCGCAATGGGTCCAGGCTGTCCGAAAACTCAGATTGGAATATAATCGGCTTTTCCGGCAAAGGACCACCGGATGAGCCGACTTATTGAAGGTGAAGATCGCTATCAGGCGACGTTGTTTCCCGAACGGTTAGACGCTTACATGGTCGAAGACAGCTCCGTTCGGGTGATTGATGTCTTCATTGATGAACTCGATATCTCTGGCCTTGGCTTTCAAGCGGAGCCCAAATCGACCGGTAGACCGGGCGGCGGATCGTGCCGCAGCTTGGCCAGTGAGGTGAGTTTATGGACAGCCTGGGTCGGAAGCTGACGCTTAGATTGCGCATCGCGAGAGGCGGTTTTCGGCCAGGTTCAGTCATCACTATTCAATTCAAATCCAGTATCTTGTGTCCGCTTTTCCTCTAGCGTTACATTGTAGATTGCTCAATATTCGACTGATGAGGTTCAGTGATGTCTGACATGAACTTCGAGTCTGGCCCGATTACTCAGGCTATCGGGTGTGGCTATCCGGTTGTTAGACATTTTTCGGCGATGAAACTCCGATGACCTGGCATTCCCGAGGTGAAAATTCAGAGTGCCCCCTAGTTAAGGAAGATCTCCACGCCGCGCTCAGTTACGCGGCGGACCATGCAAACGGTCACCTTTCCTGGTTTCATCGTCATCGCGACGCGACCCAAGCGCAGCTTGGGATACTCATAGCCGCCGAAATACTAGTCGTTCGTTTTTTACCAGACGCGTCCGTCCACTGGTCTTTCGGTAGTACAACGATGGGCTTTTTAGCCATCTTATCGGTAGTCATAGCCAGAATTGGCACTAGAAACTGCGAACGAGCTTATATTGCATTCCTCGAGCATTCGCACATGATAACGAAAGTGCTCTTTTCCCTTTTTCCGGAGGGGGGAGTGTCGGTTACCAAAACAGCGAGTACTCTTGAAATTCCAGGTGAAACTGACCGTCTGATTTTCGTCGAGAGATTTTTTGAGGACTCGAAGTACTCGGCTAAGGAGTATGTGGATCGGCAGCTCAAGAGACACCCGTCGAGAACTCACAGGAATACACTTGAGAATACCCGTCTAGTACTTTGGACACTCAGCCTGTTCTCTGGTCTGCTGGGTGTCCTAGGGGCCGTCATGCTCGCATACACATGAACCGGCACCTAACAACCAGTTGGAACGTAAGTGCTACGCAAGCAGACATTCACTATCAAGACTAACAGCCAGCTAACTGACCGCTGTGAGTCGACAGCCGACGTTTTCTCGAAGCCTTGCGACCGTCGGATCTGAGCAACCAGCAAGCCAGCAACCGCTGTCACGATACCAACATACTCCAAACAAGATTGAGGGCAGAACGGCGCTGCGGTGAACTGATCATCGACATAACCCGCGACCTATCCAGCAAATTCCAAAAGCTGGCCGATATTCCAGAGAGTGAATTCGAGGCTGCTGTAACTGACCCCGCTGCAAAGCCTTCGATTGCAGGGGGTGTCATGTTCCGCAAGCTTTTGAATTTATTACAGAAACGGGTGAACTGGATACCCAAAAACTACCCTAGGTCTAATGCGGCGTCCGAGCGGTAGGGAGCCGCGAAATCCAATCGATTTGGTAATCTCGCACCATGCGAAAAAACCAATCAAGGCGGCCACACGTCGAGAGCTTTACTCAGGTACAGGCACCCAGAGCGCCCAAGGGGTTACCGGCAGGCAACAGCGGCAAAGGCCACGTATCCATAACGATCAGCTACGAGAGCGGACCAGTGACGTACAGAGCGGCTGTCTCGATGATCCCCGGCACCTATGGCGGCTATCGGCTGTATCTGCGCTGCCCGCACTGCCATTCCCGGCGATCCAAGCTGCTAGCCACCCCCGAGCGCATGGCGTGCCGTGACTGCTTCAAGACCCGCTACAAGATCGAAGGTAAGCCACGGTTTGAGAGGGCACTACAGGGCGCGACTAAGCGAGAGGCCAGACTAGGCCGACAGGGCCAGCCGGTTTATGCCCGATTCGAGCGCCCCAAGGGAATGCACCGTACGCGGTATCACCGCAACCTGCGAGAGCTTCGAGACTATCGGGTTAGGGAGATAGCCGAGTTAACCCGGCTGTATGGGGACAAGCCCGTGGAATGGTCAATAATGGCTGACGTGGTGGGCGATGCTGAGCTTGAGGCGAGTCAGATAGCGACTGTATTGGACGAGAACTAAACGTATGGAAAACGTGGTCTACATCTTAGGAGCAGGGTTTTCTGCTCCGCTTGGCTTACCAGTAATGAGCAACTTCATATCTAAATCCAAGGATTTGTACTTCGAGGACAAAGAAAAATACCCACACTTTTCGAGTGTCTTTTCTACCATGCGAGAATTAGCCTCAATGAAGAGCTACTACTCAGCCGATTTGCTCAACATCGAAGAGGTACTTTCGATCATAGAAATGGTCGAGTTTGTCAACGGCGAAAGCCTAGGCCGAGATTTCATTCAGTATATTTCTGACGTAGTGAACGCACACACCCCTGAACTCCCGACCGGAGACATTTCACGGGCCGCTAACTGGTATGATATTCCCTTCGGACACGAAGGGGTGTTAAGCGAGTATTGCTATTTCGTTAGCAGTCTTCTCGGAATATCTCTCTTCCGAGAACAGGTCCAAGCCAATATTCATCATCCAAAAGCTTCCACAGTATTTAGGTATCGAGAGAATGAGGATCGAGGCTGTCGCTACTCAATACTCAGCCTGAACTATGATCAAGTAATAGAGAACTGTATAGAGTACATATCGCGCGGTTACAAAGCCGACTCCGAGGACGCCATTGGACTATCTGATTCGTTCGAAGACCTTGGTGACCTAACTTGCCAACTCTTCAAACTTCACGGTTGTTCTAGGAAAGGAAACATCATTCCACCAACCTGGGCTAAGGGCACTCACAAGAACATAAGCGAAATATGGAAAGGCGGTTTCCGCGCATTGCGAGAGGCGAATCACATACGATTCGTTGGCTATTCACTCCCAGTATCGGATAGCTACTTCAAGTATTTCCTCAAGGCAGCGATGTCTGAAGCCGATCACATCAAATCAATCGATGCACTTTGTTTAGACTACAACGGAGCCGTGAAGGCCCGGTTCGACGATTTCATAGATTTTCCCAGCTATAGGTTCGCGTCAATGAACGTGCGAGATTATTTTTCGCTAGTAAAGAAAAATACTCTTACTTCTCGAAGCGCATCAGCAGATTCGTTCGTTCGACTAAATGGACTTGAGCGCTCCCACGATGAGGTGTTTGCGGACAAGATTTCGTAGGACGAAGATGTGCCACCTTCATCGCCCGCAGCAGGTGGCACATTCGATCAAACGGCTTCAGGCGTTCGACACTCTTCTAGCCGCACCCTTGCCGCTTCGTCATAGTCAGCTAGACGCTGCTGATGGTCCCGAACGAGGATAAACAGCCATTGCAGGCCGCTACGCTCGGCTGGCGACAATTCCTCGTCGGCCGATAGCCGGGCCAGCGCAGCAACCATGTTGATATGCGCTTGTCTGGTGCTGGGAACGTCCACCATGAGCGCGAGCACGTCGTCCGACTCGGGAAACTGCCAGTAAGGCCGCATAGCACTCCCCTGCCGCAGTGATTCGAGATAGCGCAGAGCGCGAGTCGTCATGTGTTCAGTGCTCATGCTGCCCGCTCCTCGATGCGCTCGCCCTGCCAGCCGATGCTATTCAGCACCAGCGCAATCATGACCGTCGCGAGGTGATTTGAAGTGTTGGCGTGGTCCGCTGCAGTGGGCAGATCACCCCTGATCGCGCAGTCGATGCAGTTGATAGCCTCAAGCCGGGCGTCGCGGTCGCATTGGTCCCAGCGTTCAGAGATTGCAGGCTTTAGGCCGATCTCGGCGGCGCGGTCTGCGATAGGGTTCAGGATGCGAGCGAGCCGGGTTAGTTCAGCGTCTGTGAAATTGTTAAGCGGCGATTTCATGGTATCGAATCTCCGATTGAGTATAGAAATGAGGGTATTTTCTTGACGCTATCGACTGAAACGACTGTGTGACGGGGCGATCTCGATTTACCACCATCATGGCAATCTGCAGCTCGCGCCCCGACAGATCGTCGAAGGGACAGTCGACTTCGGGTTCCAGCGACTGGCAAGCCATCGACTGCGCTATCTCCGCGCTGAGATAGCGCTGACCAACAAACGCCTTGCGAATGGCATCCGCCGTTTCGGCCGCGCTAACCCCCTTCGTGAGATAGCCAATCGCGCCAGCGCGCAGCATCTGCGCAGGAAAGGGCTGTTCCTCGCAGGCGGTCAGGGCGACGACCTTGGTCTGCGGACGAAAGCGGTGAATGCGCCGCATCGCCTCCAGGCCGCCGATGCCGGGCATGCGAATGTCCATCAGCACAACGTCGGTCGCCTGGTCGCGCACGAAGGCCACGGCCTCTTCGCCGCTGGCGGCCTGACCGACAACCGTGATGGTGTTGATATCGGCCAGCATCTTCGCCAGCCCGACGCGAAACAGTCGATGATCATCGACGACCAGAACTCGAATCACTCTCACCCTCCTTGGCGCCGGAACCGATCCCCTCGGTGTGTCGCCAGCTGTTTGTCGTGTGTCCCCTCTCTACCGCTCTTCATGCGCGGGTCCTGCGCGTGCAACGCTCGGGTCGACCGTTTATCAGCGTGCGGCTGACAAAGCGACGGCATCCGGGCGCCCGCCGTTGTCCATGCAAAGACAACAACATGAAGCCGAGAAGGAAAATAGAGGTGCGCGCAAGCGGGAACAACCGCTCGGCCGGGAAACCAACTTAGATTCAGTCGATTTCCATTTTGCAATGGTGAATTGATATCACCCGAGGCGCATTTCTTGCGACAAACTCAGGACGACATGGGCGTTCGCCCGCAGCGCGATTAGCTGAAGGCCTGCAGCCCGGTCTGCGCGCGGCCAAGGATCAGCGCGTGAATGTCGTGCGTGCCCTCGTAGGTGTTGACCGTTTCGAGGTTCATCACGTGGCGAATCACATGGTATTCGTCAGAGATTCCGTTGCCGCCGTGCATGTCGCGCGCGGTGCGCGCGATGTCGAGCGCCTTGCCGCAGTTGTTGCGCTTGAGCAGCGAAATGTTCTCGATCGCGAGGTTGTCGTCGTCCATCAACCGGCCCATGCGCAGACAGGAATGCAGGCCTAAAGTGATCTCGGTCTGCATGTCGGCGAGCTTTTTCTGGATGAGCTGATTCGCGGCGAGCGGCCGACCGAACTGCGTGCGTTCCAGCGTGTACTGGCGCGCCTGATGCCAACAAAACTCGGCGGCGCCCATCGCGCCCCAGGCGATGCCATAGCGGGCCTTGTTCAGGCAGCCGAATGGCCCGGCAAGACCGGAGACGTTGGGCAGCAGGTGATCTTCGGAGACGTGCACGTCCTCCAGCACGATCTGTCCGGTGATGGACGCGCGTAGGCTCATCTTGCCTTGGATCTTCGGCGTGCTGAAACCGGCCATGTCGCGCTCGACGACGAAGCCGCGAATCTTGCCGTCGAGCTTGGCCCACACAACCGCGAGATCGGCGATCGGCGAATTGGTGATCCACATCTTCGCGCCGTTCAGCACGTAGCCGTCGCCGACGCGCTCGGCGCGCGTCACCATGCTCGACGGATCGGAGCCGTGGTCGGGCTCGGTCAGGCCGAAGCAGCCGACCCACTCGCCGGTAGCGAGCTTCGGCAGATACTTCATCCGCTGCGCTTCGGAGCCGTAGGTATAGATGGGGTGCATGACGAGCGACGACTGCACGCTCATCGCGCTGCGATAGCCGGAGTCCACGCGCTCCACTTCCCGCGCGACGAGGCCGTAGGAGACATAGTTCGCGCCCGCGCAGCCGTACTGCTCCGGCAGGGTGGCCCCCAGCAGGCCCAGCTCGCCGAACTCGTTCATGATCTCGCGATCGAAGCGTTCTTCCCGGTTGGCCATCAGCACCCGCGACATCAGCTTGTCCTGAGCGTAGTCGCGCGCGGTGTCGCGGATCAGCCGCTCGTCTGCCGTCAGTTCGGCGTCCAGCAGCAGGGGATCGGTCCAGTCGAAGGCGACGCGTGCGGCCATGAATCTCGCTCCAATGTTCGTCCGGCAAACGGCGAGGCAAGGTAGCCCGTTCGCCGGCGGTACGCAATCCGACCGTGCCGATGTGAGACAGGCATCCGGGCAGTTTGACAGCCTGAGCCCCCGCTATCCCGCGCGCGACCGTCGCTGTGTACACTCCCCCGTCACCTTGCCGCTACCCACCTATCCGGGAGACCCCTATGGCCCTCGACGCCGCCACCCTCGATGCCCTGATCGACAGCGTTGCGAAGTTCGTCCGCGAACGTCTGGTACCCCTGGAAGAGCAGGTGTCCCACGAGGACCGCATCCCCGAGGACGTGGTGCAGGAGATGCGCGAGCTGGGGCTGTTCGGGCTGACCATTCCGGAAGCCTTCGGCGGGATTGGTCTGAACAGCGAGGAAGAGTGCCGCGTGGTGCTGGAGCTCGGCCGCACCTCACCGGCCTTTCGCTCGGTCTTCGGCACCAACAACGGCATCGGCTCCCAGGGGCTCGTGATCGACGGCACGCCCGAACAGAAGGCCAAGTATCTGCCGCGCATGGCCACGGGCGAGGTCATCGGCTCGTTCGCGCTGACCGAACCCGACGCCGGCTCCGACGCGGGCTCGGTCACCACCAACGCCGTCGCCGACGGCGACGAGTTCGTCATCAACGGCACGAAGCGCTACATCACCAACGCGCCCCAGGCCCAACTGTTCACGGTGTTCGCCCGTACGGACCAGAGTCTCGAGGGGTCACGCGGCGTGTCCGCGTTCCTGGTCGACGCGGACACGCCCGGCATCACGCTGGGCAAGCCCAACAAGAAGCTCGGCCAGCAGGGCGCGCACGTCTGCGACGTGATCTTCGACGACTGCCGCGTGCCCAAAGACGCGCTGCTCGGTGGTCCCGACATGCTCAACAAGGGCTTTCTGACGGCGATGAAGACGCTGGACCGCGGCCGCCTGCACATCGCCGCACTTGCTGTGGGCTGCGCGGAACGGCTGATCCAGGAGGCGCTCGACTACGGCATGGAGCGCAAGCAGTTCGGCGAGCCCATCGCCAACTTTCAGCTCGTCCAGGCGATGCTCGCGGACAGCCGCACGGAGGCCTACGCGGGGCGCTGTATGGTGCTGGACGCGGCCGCGCGCCGCGACCGCGGCGAGCCGGTCACGGAGCTGGCGTCCTGCGCCAAGCTATTCGCGTCAGAGATGGTGGGTCGGGTCGCGGATCGCGCGCTGCAGATCCACGGCGGCGCGGGCTACATGGAGGAGTATCCGGTCGCCCGCTTCTATCGAGACGTGCGCCTGTTTCGGATCTACGAGGGCACGAGCCAGATTCAGCAGACGGTGATCGCCAAGGCGATGATTCGCGCGGCCGGATAGCGCTCGGACGCGCGGCGCTAGTCCGCCGCGCCTCCGCCGAGCGGCAGGAACAGCGAGAACTCGGCGCCGTCGTCGTTGGCGACGTCGATATCGCCGCCAAGCTCGTCCATCAGCCGCTTCGTCAGGTGCAGGCCGAGGCCCTCGTGCGCGCCGCCCTTGTCGCTGGTCTTGGGCTCGAACAGCGATCGCAGAACGTCTTCCGGCAGACCGGGACCCTTGTCGGCAACGCGGATCTCGATGCCGGGTCGGCCGGCCCGGTAGACCCCGTCGCGCAGTCGGGCGACCACCAGGCCGCCGTCGGGCTGTGCCTCAACGGCGTTCTTCACCAGATTCACCAGCACCTGCGTGAGGCGGTCGCGGTCGGCGGTGAGAAAGATCTCGCGACCCGGAAGCTGCGCGTCGATGTGCACGCCGATCCCCTGCGCGCTCGCGGCCTGCAGGCCACAGACGCCGCGCAACAGCTGCACGACGTCGAACTCTTCCGATTCGATGGTGGCCACGATGTCGAGCTCGCGCGGCACCTGTATGGAAGAGCGAAACACGTCCGTAGCGCGCCGCACCTCTTCCGTAATGAGCTGAATCTGCTCGCGGGTCTCCGGGTCTTCGCCGGTCTTCAAATCGAGAATATGAAGATAGTTGCGGACGATGCTCAGCGGATTGTTCGCCTCGTGAACGATCTCGCGCAGCCGCTGCTCGATCTGAGCGGCATAGGCACCGAGACCGTCCAGCTCCTGCGATTCGTCCGTCGCTGGGTCGTCCTCGTCGAGGTTGCCCAGCCAGTCGCCCAGTGCCTGCACATAAGCGCGCCTCGAAACCTCGAACTCTTCAGGATCATCGCCAAGCGCAAACACGCAGACGCCGAGCGTGTCGCCGTCCGCCGTCAGCGGATAGACGGCGGCGCCACGCGTGCGCAGGCGCCGCAGCACCTGCCGGTCTACGACGCTGGTCGAGGGGCGATCGAGCAGTTCGGTGCGCACGGCGTCACGCGCACTGGTAGCAATGCGCGAGGCGACGGAATCAAGCGTCACGGACAGCATGGCGACATCGCGCCGATTGCGGCTGATCAGGCGACCGTCGCTCGCGAGCGTCAGCACCAGCGGCTCGTGCCCGAACAGCGGACGCGTGACGAGTCGGTGCGAGGCCAGCAGCGCCTCGATATCCTGCGCCCGCGCGAGAGAGCCGGCGAAGGCGACGATCTGCAGCTGGTACCACAGAGACGACGTCCAGTCGCCGTAGTAGGCGGCACCAAGATCGGCGGCGTCGAGCAGCGCGTCGGCCCGCGCCACGGCGGCGGCGTAGGATGGGCCCAGCGTTTCCGGCGCAAGCCCCAGCAGCACCTCGGCCGCGTCCGCGGCATTGGCTTCGTCGCCGTGATAGTGCAGATAGACGACGCGCTGAACCTTGAGCAGCGGGTGCGCGCCCTCGAGCAGCGCGGTGGGTTCGGCAGAAAACAGCAGCAGTTCGTCGTTCAGCGCATCATTAGCGAGCTGCACACCCGCTAGCGCGAGCAGGGACTGCAGCCGCACGATCTGTCCCTCCAGTCCCGCGATCGCCTCAGCCAAACGCTCGGCGAGCACGGCGTGGGCCAACCGCCGGCGCGCGTCCTCCATCGCGAGCGATTCATCGCCGGCCTTCGGTACGACCGAGATCGCGATTGCAAGCCCCAGACCGGGCACGACGCCGGGGTCCAGCGCGGCTAACGCGTCTTCGAGCGCGGCCGGCGTGAGCTCGCAGCCAAGCAGCCGCGCCCAGCGCGCGAGCAACTCCGCATCCAGCGCCACGAGTGCGGCGAGAACACGGGTGTCGATCGGCTGCTCGGTCAGCAGTTCGGTGTAACGGTGAAGGACGGCGTCCGGTATCAAAACCCTCTCCGGGCTGCCAGCACCTCCTGAGCGAGCAGCGGCATCCAATTCCTGGCTCGAATGACGGGCCTGCAAACCCTGGCAGGCGTTCATCGCCGGCAGGCGCCAGAGTGACGCAGCCGGTCGCGGTCGCACGGTCCTGTGCGGCGAACCGGCAGTTTACCAGTCGATTGCGACGCTCGGGGTGGCAGCTTGTTAGTGGGACGTAATCAACTGCTCAGGGCCGCGCGTGCCGCCGCGCATCCGCCACGCAACGCGATCGGGCGTCGTATACCCATAGGGTCAGGGCGCTTGCTCCCATACAATCAGCCCTCGCCTCTATTCGTCCCCACCGTTACACGAGCCTCGTTCATGAAAGTCGTCTGTTTTAACGTCAACGGCATCCGCGCCCGCCTCCACCAACTCGGCGCGCTGCAGGAGTCGCACCGGCCCGACGTGGTCGCCCTGCAGGAGATCAAGGTCGCGAGCGATCAGTTTCCAATCGACGACGTCCGGGCGCTGGGCTACGAACACATCGAGCACTTCGGCCAGAAAGGCCACTACGGCGTCGCCCTGCTCAGCAAAACGCCCGCGCAGAACGTGATGCTCGGCGTGCCCTGGCGCGACGACGACCAACAGCGCCGCCTCATCGCCGCAGACTACGCAACGCCAGGCGGCGCTACCTTACGCATCGCCAACGGCTACTTCCCCCAGGGCGACAGTCGCGAGCACCCGACGAAGTTCCCCAACAAACAGGAGTTCTACGCCGACATCGCTCGCCTGCTGGACGAGCGCTACACGCCCACCGACAACCTGCTGCTGGTCGGCGACATGAACGTGGCGCCGTCGGCCGAGGACATCGGCATCGGGGCGGACAACGAGAAGCGCTGGCTGCGCACCGGCAAGGCGAGCTTTTTGCCGGAGGAGCGCGAATGGCTCGCGCGGCTGACGGACTGGGGCCTGAGCGATACCTACGCCAGCCACTGCCCGCCCGACGAGCGCCTGTATTCGTGGTTCGACTATCGCAGCCGCGGCTTCGAGCGCGAGCCGAAGCGCGGGCTGCGCATCGATTTGCTGCTCGCGAGCGCACCCTTGATGGGCAAGCTCACGGACGCCGGCATCGACTACGAGATTCGCGGCGGCGAGAAGCCGTCCGACCACTGCCCCTGCTGGTGCACGTTCGACCTGTGAGTTGAAGTTGCGACGCGCGCTGCCCGCGTCGGCCGCTAGCCGCTATTGTGTCCCGCCCGCAGCGCGCGCATGTCGCCGACGAGCTGCGCCGCCACGGCGGCCGCCGCAGCGGCGTAGTCCTCCCCGCCTCCGGCATAGAGGATGCCGCGCGCGCTGTTAACGAGCAGTCCGAAGCCGTCGGCCGTAGCGCCGTGACGGAAGACGGCGGCAAGATCACCGCCCTGCTCGCCCACCCCGGGCACGAGCAGCGCGGTGTCGCCCGCGGCCGCGCGAATCTCGCCTAACTCCTCCGGGTAGGTCGCGCCCGCCACCAGCATCAGATTGCCGGCAACGTTCCACTCGGCCGCCTGGCGCGCGATGCGCAGATAGATCGGCTCGCCGTCACTCGTCATCACGTCCTGCAGCCAGGCGCTGTCCGCGTTACTGGTCCGGCACAGCAGCACGGTGCCTCGGTCACGATAGGCCAGAAAGGGCGCCACGCTCTCGGGACCCAGGAACGGATTGACCGTGACGGCGTCGGCTCGGTAGCGCTCGAACGCCTCGACGGCATAGCGCTCTGCGGTGCTGCCGATATCCCCGCGCTTGGCGTCGAGCAGCACCGGCACCTGCGGATGACGCTCGTGGATGTAGGCGATCAGGTCGACCAGCAACTCTTCGAGACCAAGGCTCGCGAAGTGTGCGATCTGTGGCTTGAACGCGCTCGCGTAGGCGGCGGTCGCGTCAACGATGGCGCGGCAAAACGCGTCGATCGCGTCGAACTTAGATCGAGTCTGCAAATGGGTCGGAAGGCGATCCAGCAGCGGATCGAGGCCAACGCACAGAAACGCATCGGTCCGGGTCCAGGCTGCACCGAGGAGGTCGTTGAATGCGGGGCGGTGTGTCACGGCGCACGGATTCTAGCGCATTGCCGGCCTAGAGTATCCGGGTGACCGAAACGCCCATGAGGACGCCTTAGCGCGCTCTCAAGCGCTCCCAGAACAGCCTGGCAGCGCGAGCAAAAGTTGGGCCAGTTTCGTTCTAGGTTTGGATCGCATGTGCCTGAAAAATAGAACTTTACTAGCAATAAGTTGTATGGGCATGATGCCGGTCAGATTCGCGCGTAAGACGCGACGAGTTCTGACCGTGTCGATTCACCACCGGCTAGGCGCGAGGATCGCGTCCTGAACGAGGCCCTCGGGCGTCGTTTCGAAACAGCCATATGTGTTGGACGTAGACGCCCAAAAAAGGGCGCATACACGGCAGGACAAGCCCCGAAGGATAGCTCTGGCGACATGACAGACGCCAGGACTCGGGGGAGCGGCAGGAGAGACGCCGCTGGGACACATCGAACTGCAACCATATCGGTAGGGCGACTATGAAAGGGACCGACGGGAATCGGAGCAACATCATTGAACTGAGCAGCGCTCGGGAGCGCATGCGTTCGCGCGCGCCACTGGCGGCTCGCTCGCACAGCGACAAGCGTCTGCACACGCGCGTCGAGAGCAACGATCGCCTCTTCACCCAGGTCGTGCTGTCCGCCGACAACCCGGAACTCGTGGGCTCCACCCTATCGTGCCGCGCCGTCAACATGTCGGTTGGCGGCATCCAGTTCCAAACCTCGACCCAGGTACCGGTCGGCGCGCTGCTGGATCTGTGGGTCGACGTGTCCAGTCGTCCGGGCAAGTTCTTTCTCGCCGGTGAAGTGCGCTGGAGCCGTCCAACGAGCGAGGTCGACGAAAACGGCCAGTCGCTTTGGTTCGTCGGCGTGCAGCTCAAGTCCGGCGCCGCCACAGACATCGTCGACTGGCGGGACTATCACGCCCACGCGTACGCCCACCACTGAGGAACGTTTTACCTAACGGGGAGAAGGCCGCGCCGCACCTTGAACGAGCGTCGCAGCCGCCAGTAGTCGGCAGCGCAAGCTGTCAGGATCTTTGGGAGGTCGGCTTTGGAACAAAGCCTGGAAGCAGCCGTTGCGACGAGTCCTTTGCCCACGATATTGCAGGGGGTTAAGCACGATACGCGCGCCCTGCTGCAAGAACGCATGGAAAAGCTGTTCCAGAACGCGGACGACGCGCTGTTCGAAATGGCAGACCGCGCATCGACCGATGCGGACCAGAATCTCTATTTCGATTCGATGCGCATCGTACGCCTCCAGCGCGCACGCATACTGCAGCGCTTTTTAGACAACTACTCGCGCAGCTGGTCCGGGATGCAGGCTCTCGATGACGACGATCTGCAGGCGCACAGCCCGATCGACGACCTGGAGGCGGACGACTTCTCGCTGCTGCAGAACGACGAACTCGAAGTCTCTGTCGCCGCCGCCGGCATCAGCTCGAAGGTCACCAGCATGTTCCTGCTGCCGCTGACCCAGCTGAGCAAACGTCTCGAAGCAGTTTGTGAACACGAGGTCGAGCCGGCAAGAAATCCGCTCGGCCCACAGCGCCTCAATCAATCGTTCATCAGAGCGATCGAGACACTCGAAGTCCACATCAAGGTGCGGATCATCCTGCTAAAGCTGTTCGAACGCTTTGTCGCCGAGCAGCTTGAGCCCGTATACGACCGCGCGAATCTGGTGCTCATCGAAGCCGGAGTCCTGCCCGAGCTGAAGCATCGGATCAAACCGCGCCGCACAGCACCCACGCGCAGCACCCCGGTGGCCCGCGCACCAGCCCAATCCGACGAGCCCGCGGCACCGCCGCGCGAACACGCGCAGTTCTTTGGCCTGCAGGGATTATTACAACAGGCACGCATGCAACAGGCGCACGCCGAGGGCGTCGCGCAGCAACCCCAGGGCGGCGCACCGAGCGGTGGCAAGTACGTGGGCGAAGAGCACGGTGCTGCTACGATCGTCAGCACGCCGGAGCTCATGCAGATCCTCGGTGCCGTGCAGGGCCAGGCGAGCAGCCAGCCCATCGATCTGACGGCGCCGCAGCCGGCGCTCGACTTGCGCCGTGTGGTCATCGACGCAGCACCTATCACGGACGCCGGCAAGAAAGACCGTCTGGACGATGTTTCAGGAGACGTCGTCGACCTGGTCCGCATGCTCTTCGACTACATCCTCAACGATCGCAACCTCGCGATTCCGATGAAGGCGCTGATCGGTCGACTACAGATACCGATCCTGAAGGTCGCTCTGCTGGACAAGTCGTTCTTCGGCAACAGCGGCCACCCGGCACGCCAGCTGCTGAACGAACTCTCTAGCGCCGGCATCGGCTGGAGCAGCGCCAACGAGCTCAAGCGCGACGCCACCTACAACAAGATCGAATCAATCGTCGAGCGTGTGCTGGCGGGCTTCAGCGATGACCTGCGACTGTTCAGCAACCTCATCGTCGAACTGCGTCACTTCGTCGCCAAGGAGGCGAGAAAACGCAATCAGGTCGAGCAACGCGTGCGCGAAACCGAGTCCGGCAAGGCCCGTACCCGCGAGGCGAAGCGCACGGTGCAGGCGATCGTCAACCAACGCGCCTGCGGTCTGCGCATGCCGACCCATACCGGTCGCTTCGTCAGCGATAGCTGGAGCCGCGTGCTGATCTACCTGTACGTGACTCAAGGCAGCGATAGCGACGCCTGGACCCACGCGATCACCACGCTGGAGGATCTGCTGTGGGCCTCACAGCCGCAGACCACAGAGGAAGAAGTCTCCCGTCGGGAGGCGCTGCTGCCGGAGTTGGTAACCCAGCTTGAGGCCGGCATTACACTCGCGAATCTGTCCGATGCCCAAGAGCAGCTCGACGCCGTTCGCGAGACCATCGACAACCTGCATCAATCGGATCTGGCTTACCTGGATTCGGAGCGTTTGCCCGAACTCGGCTTCGAGGTCGAGAGCCAGCCGGAGCTGGTGCTGGTCGAGAAGCCTCAGCCGAAAGACGAGGCCAGCGAAGAGATCGAGTCGATCGCCGACAACGCGTTCGTGGAGGCCATCATCGCCCTGTCGCCCGGCTGCTGGGCAGAGCTCACGACCGACGACGGCAAGACGGTGCGCTGCAAGCTGGCGACGGTCGTGCAGCCCGGCAACCGCTACGTTTGGGTCAACCGCAAAGGCATGAAGAGTTGCGAGCGCTCGCGCAATACGCTCGCGCTGGCACTACAGAACGACGAGATGCGGCTGCTCGATGAATCCGAGGTGTTCGAGCGCGCGCTGGAGGCTGTGATCGGCAACCTGCGGCGAATGCAGGAATCCCCGCAGGAAATCTAGCAGACGCCCTACCCTACCCCGCCCCGCCCCGCCGCCTGCGGCCTCAACCGCGCGGCAATCGATCGCGCGACGCCTTCAGCGAACGGCTGGCACCAGATCGCGGACCCGTTCCCGCCACTCCGGATCCGCAAACAGGCGCTCGACCGTCGCGACCACGCCCTGCGTTTGGCTGTCGACCTCAAGATTGACGCGATCACCGACTTCGACCCGCCCCAGTCTCGTGCGTTCGATCGTCTCCGGAATCAGGCTCACCGCGAAACAACCTGCGTCATCGTCCAGGTCGCTGATCGTGAGGCTTGCACCATCGAGCGCGGCATAGCCCTTGTGCAGCAGATAGCGTCGCCACTCGGAGCCAACGGCAAACCATAGCTTGCGCAGATTATCGCTCTGCTCGACTCGCACCACTTCGACGGTGGTAGCGATGTGACCGGACACGATGTGTCCGCCTACCTCGTCGCCAACGCGAAAACTGCGCTCGACGTCAACCAGGTCGCCCTCCCGCAGCTCCCCTAGATTGGTGTGATTAAGCGTCTCGCGAATCACATCGAAAGCGACGGCGCCGTCCGGGGCAACGTGAGTGACGGTCAGGCAGGTGCCGTTGATCGCCACCGACGCACCCAGCTCGAGACCGTCGATCATGTCCTGCATGTCGATCGTGAGGCCGCGCAAATCGGTGTCGTCGCGCACACCGAGCACGCGGCGATAGCCTTGAACGATTCCGGTGAACATCGTTACCCCAAAGCCCGCTAGGCGGGCACAAACAAAAACGGGGCCAGCATACCAGCGGGCCCCGTTCGTTGCGGTTCGATTGTAAGGCGCGGCAGTCGCGCGCCCTAGCCGCGAGTCGCTATTCGCCGCCCTGCAGCAGCGTCGACTCCTTCGCCATCTCTTCTTCCCACGCCTTCTGCGCCGCGGCAAGCTGGGTGCGGCGATTCGACTCAGTGTCGATGAAGGTGATCCACTGAGCGCTCATCCGCTCGTGCGTGTTGTCACGGCGATTGCGGGACTCGGTGCGTGCACGAACAAAGGCCGCACGCGCGCTCTGCAGCTTATCGTCGTTGTACAAACACATGCCGCGAATAACGTGCACACTCTGAACCTTGCGCAGCCCACCTTTGCGCAGCGCGCTATCCGACGCACTCACGCAGCTCTTGAACTGCTCCTTTTCCAGGTACAGCGTGGCGAGCTGCTCGTAGACGCGGCCGTTGTCGTCCAATTCGCCAGACTTCTTCAGCGCGTCGATAGCCTTGTCGACCTCCTGCGCGAGCTGCCAGGCCTGACCAAGACCGCGCCAGTTCCTGGCCGTCTTCTCGATCAGTCCGTCCTTGATGCCCTTGTCCATGACGCGCGCGGCGCGGTAGGGAATTTCCGCCTGCATCAGCAGCCCGGACAGCGTCGTCAGGTCTTTCTCGCGATCCAGATAGCCCGCACGATAGGCTGACTCCATCGCCTTGAGCTGCCGGTCCTCGTCGCCTTCCTGACCGTAGACGCCGGCCAGGCGATACCAGTAGTCGCGCTTCGGAAATTGCTTCACCAGAACCTCGAGGATCTCGAGGACCTTCGGCCAATTCTCCTGCTCGTAGTAAAGGTAGTTCAGCAGAGCCCACCAGTTCTCCTTAACCGCCGTGCCGCGTTGCTGGGCAACATCGATGCCGCGCTCGATCATGGGCACCGCGCTGCGGAAGTCCTGCTTCTGGTAGTACACCTGTCCCATGAAGATGTAGGGCTCAGGCCCCGGATTGTTCGCCTTGGTCAGCCACTCTTCCATGTAGCGCAGCGCGCTGTCGTAGCGTTCGCGAACGAAGTTGAGCTGGGCGAGGGTATATAGGGTCGTCGCTTCCAGGCCCTCGTTGATATCTTCACGGCTGACCAGCACGTTTTCGTATGCGTCGATCGCGCGGCCATAGCGCTCTTGTGCGAAGTTCACATAGCCGAGCATGTTGTAGATCTGCGCTCGCTCGTTGCCGTTGTAACGCTGACCGCGGCCGGCGTCCAACATGCCCTGCAGCAGCCGCTCCGCCTCGTTGTACTGCTTGGCGTCGATCATCTCCTGGGATTGTTCCAGTTTCTTGAACACGGGCGCGCTGATCGTCGGGACCCGCCGAGTCTTTTGCTTTTTCTCTTCCTCCGCCAGCGCGCCCGGCGCGCCAACGATCAGCACTGCAGCCGATCCGAGCGCCAGTATCAGCGCCAGCGGCAGAGCCGTTAGACCCCGCGCGAGGTGCGCGAGCAGCGGTCTCATCTGGATTGCTTTCATAATCAAAACCTCCAACGACCTCCAACCAGGTGGGGTCGACATTCAGAGCGACGCCAGGCGTCGCCCAGCGGCAGACGGAAACCCCGCGTATCAGTCCGCCAGTTCGAACGTTATGCGATTACGCACCCCAGGCACTTCGATAGGTTCGCCGTTGACGACCTTCGGTTTGTATTTGAATTTCAGCGCAGCGTTTATCGCCGCTCGATCGAAGATGCCGGGTGGCTTCGCTTCGATCACGACCGGGTCTCTGACGGCGCCAGATTTGGTTACGACAAACTCAAGAACCACGTACCCCTCAATCCCGCGTGTCTGTGCACGCCGCGGATAAATCGGCGCGACCTTGACGATCGGCAGGTACTCACCGTCCTGCGTAAAGCCGCCCGTGCCGCCTACGTTCAGGTCCACGTTAACGTCCACCGCACCGATATCGACGCCCTGGCTGACATCGCTGGACTCGAATTCCGGCGTGGGCATGTCGGGCGGGGGCTCATCGGGCGGCGGCGGCGGATCCGGCTTACGCTTCTTGATCTCCAGTTCCTGATCTTCCTCGACGCGGACAATGTCCGTGATGTCGATGTTCGCGCCCTCTTTCAGATTCGGCATGTCGTTGGCGATCAGCGACTGCATCAGCCAGAACAGGCCGAGGGTCGCGAGCGCGCCAAGCAGGACACCGATAACGAATCGCAGCATAGGTCCGCTCTCCTACTGTTCGGTTGAGATGGCGACTTCCTGAATACCCGCCGCCCGCGCCGCGCTGATCACGGCCTCAAGCTTCTCGTATTCCGACTCACCGTCGGCCTGAATCACCAGGCCGCCCTTGGGATTTTCAGCGTGGATGCGCTCGATGTGAGAACGCACCGCCGTGGCGTCGACCTTCTGCTTATCAATCCAAATGTCGCCGCCTGGGCTGATCGCTACCAGCACCGACACGGTCGGCTTCTTCACTGCCGTCAGCGCCTCAGGTCGCGCAACCTCGATACCGGCCTGCTTGATGAAGGTCGCCGTCACGATGAAGAAAATCAGCATGATGAAGACCACGTCCAGCATCGGCGTGAGGTTCGGTTCGACCGATTCCTCCGCACTCTTCAAACGTCTTCTGGCCATCGACTAACTCCCTGCGGATCAGTGATCCGACGTCATGTTGTCCTCAAAGGACAAGATCGAATAGTCCACCTTGCGCTGCAGCCACGTCGTTCCCAGCAGCCCCGAAAGGCTGACGATCATGCCGGCCATGGTCGGGATGGTGGCCTGGGACACGCCGGCCGCCATCGAGCGCGCGTTGCCACCCTGGGTCGCCATGGCCTCGAACACCGTCACCATGCCCGTCACGGTACCGAGCAGCCCCAACAGCGGCGCGAGCGCGACGCAGGTCTGCACCAGCGCCAGATTGCCGGTAATTCGCTCTGCCGTCTCAGAGATGATGCCGTCGCGAATGGCGTGGGCGCTCCAGGAGCGACGCTCGCCGCGCTGCTCCCACTGGTCCATCGCCGATTGGATGACCTGCTTGTGTTCGGTGCGGAAGTACCACCAGCGCTCAAACACCAGCGTCCACAGCAAAAACGTGAGCGCGGCGATGAGCCACAGAACGTTACCGCCCTGTTCCATAAAGCCGGTCAATGCGAAATAAAGATCGCCCATGCCTTGAATACCTTTCTAACTCGTTACGCCCGTCACTCCGCGCGCGCTGGGATTAACCCAGCGAGCGACCAGAGTTTTCGGCGTGCTCCGCGATCATTCCCGCACTCTGCTCTTCCAGAGTATGGACAATCGACTTGCTGCGCGAGTTCACGATGGAGTGCAGCAGCACCGTTGGGATCGCGACAACCAGACCCAGAACCGTAGTCATTAGTGCAACCGAGATACCGCCTGCCATCGTCTTCGGATCGCCTGCCCCGAACAGGGTAATGGCCTGGAACGTCTGGATCATGCCGGTGACCGTACCAAGCAGACCGAGCAGCGGCGCGACTGCAGAAATCACCTGAATGAGCGTGATATTGCTGGTGATCTTCGGCGTCTCTCCAAGAATAGCCTCACCGAGCTTGAGCTCCAGCGTTTCGACGTCGGTGTCTTTGTTCTCGTCGTAGACCTGCAGGACGCGACCCAGCGGGTTACCGCTGTCGGCGGTGTCGGAGTTCTTCTGCGCGTTGACTCTGCGGCTCATGCCGAACAGCTGGAACCACTTCCACAGCGCAAGCAGCACACCGATGATGCCGAGCATGATGATGACCGAGCCGACGTAGCCGCCCTGCCCGTCACAAAACGGCAGGTAGCACTCGCCGTTGGCGATGCCGCCGAAGGGCGAACCAATGCGCTCGCCCCAGGAGGCCTTCTGAATCTCAAGCTGAAGCAGCGAACCGCGGGTGGGGTCGATGCCGATCTCGACGACGTCACCCGCACTCGCCTGCTGAATGTCGGCGATGGTGCCCGTGAAGCGTCCGCTCGGCTGACGGCCAAGCTGAGTGACGACCTGGTTGTCCGGATCCCAGCGCAGGAATTCGCCGTCGGCGACGATGCCGAAGGCGCCAAGGCGAGTCGCCTGCACTTCCGTCTTTTCACCGTTCAGCGTCGTCAGCGATACCGGGTAGTTGGCGATCTTGCCGGACTCGGTTGCCTCGCGCTGCAGTTCGAACCACAGGTCTTCCATCTCTTCGATGGTGGCGAGCTGGCTGGCCGTACCCATCTTCTTGGCGAGTTCACCGAGCCAGTCACCGCGATTCGGGTACTGCGAGCTGACGAGCGAACCCTCGAACTGGCCGCGCGTATCGCCTGCGACCTGCTGCAGTACACCGAACAGCTCGCGCAGCGAGCCCAGCCGCTTGTCCAGCGCTTCCTGCAGCTGGCCGATGCGAACCTCGTTTTCCTCGAACTGGGTCTCCAGCCGCTCGGAGCGCTGCTCTTCGCGACGGCGATCGTCCTTCGCCCGATTCAGCAGGTTCTGCTGATTGGCACGATCCTGGCGAAACCGGGACTCGCGCTGCGCGTGATCGCGCGCTTCAGTAACACGACGTTGTTCGACGTTGCGCAGCAGTTCATCGAGACTGTTGGCTTCATTGACAACGATGGGAGATGCAGCTTCCTGAGCCGCGGCGGATAGCCCGAAGAGCGCCGCCGCACAACCGATCAGGAGCGTGTTGAGTGTTTTTTTCATGTTCGTCCCCATGCTCGCGACCACTCCTTAGTTACTGCCCTGACCGACGACCGGGATCGTCATCAGGTCGAGTGATACCTGCTTACGTGCCATGCGAATGCCATTGCGCACGCCGGCGGTGTATGAATCGTCCAGTGCCTGCCACTGCCGCGTTTCCGGGTTGTACATCCCCGTCTCGGAGCCGTCCTGCGCCTGGTACATCAGCGACAGACGGCCAAACTTCAGCACGTCGACAATGCGCTCTGAGCCTTCCACTTCGATGGTGTCGGTGTAGGCTTCCAGCGTCCGCCCGTAATCGTTCTCGATCTGGTAGGCCCGCATGATCTGGCTGAACTTCTCGGACACGGCGACGTCGGCCCGATCCATCATTTCCCGCAGCCGATTGAGCCGGTCTTCCCGCTCGCCGGTCAGGAACGGCAGGTCGAGATTCACGAACTGCTCCAAACCGTCGATCATGCGCAGCATGAGTGGCGTGATCTGGCGCTCGATGACGGTGACTTTGTCGATGGCCGAGGAGAGGTCGTTCATCTCCTTTTCCTGACTAAGCACCTGCCGCTCGAGCTGTTGGTTGTAGACCTTCAGCCCGTCGATCTCTTTCAAGACGGTCTTGTACTCGTTGAACAGTTGCCGGGTCTGATCGGTGAGCGCATCGATCTTCGCCTGCGAAGAAATCGCCTGCTTGTTGATCCGCTCCACCACCCGGAACACGTCCGTAAGGTTCGTCGCCTGGGCAGGCATCGCCAGAACGCCCCCAAGCGTCACGGCGAGTATTAAGGCTTGCCTGAAAATCACTTTGTTCATGTGGTCTTCCTACCAGAGTACGTAAGTGTCTCGATGTTATTGGTTTCTTGTTGCGGTCAACGCTCAATCAGCTCATTGCAGATCCGAGAGTTGTCGCCTTGCTCTTTGATCTTCTTCTTGTGTTTGCCGCTTTATCTTTCGTCTTCGTCGCTTCGCTACTAGTTCTTGCTCGCGTGTTCTTGCTCGCGTGGTGCCCGCTTCTGGTTACGCCCGCCTATCCGCACCAAGTCCGGCACCAAGTCGAGGGCATCCGCGTGCACCCAGCCCGTCGCAAACTCAACACGACGAACAACACCACATCTGCAAGGACACTATGCCACGCAGAACCTGCGGTGTGCGCACCCGGACCAGTAACGTTGGTTTAACGACCCCTGAAAAAGTATGACGACCTGCTCTGTGTCTTCGCACTGCGCTGCTGTCGCGCTAAGGCCGCGCCACGTCGCCGCTCTACGCCCCGGCTGATCTACCGCAAATTTCCCAGCTCGATGTACAGCTTGTTTCACAGCTTATCTGACCGCGGCTCTATCGACCGCTTTGTCTTGTCTTGCCCAGCCGGTCTTACCCAGCCCCAGCGAGGTTCGCTTGGCCTGTGTCACCGGCCACAACCCGGCACTCTTGAGCGAATCAGCGGCGTGTCATTCTCGTTGGCACAACCTGCCCGCTGGCGCAACCTGGGCGTTTGCCTGGGGTATTTGCCTGCATGGTGCCACGAACTGTGCCTGAGTCGCGCCGGAGCCAACTGCCCCATATTGATGCGCGGCACAAGATCGAGAACACGCTGTCGGGATCACTCCCGAACCGATTCGAACGCCTGGTCCCGGGACGCTCGACCGCCCCACTAGCGGTCGAGCGAAAGCATCCTCAATGCCCCTTTGGATGTCAAGGCAACAGCCGCGCCACGGCGCCGTAAATGCACGCCGACGGCGGCCGTCAAACCCCTGTTTACGTTCGTCGCCAACTTGCAGCGAGCGCTACTGCAGATGGCTGGCAAAAAACGCCAGCGTACGGCCGCGCGCCAGGTCGGCCGCTTCGGCGTTGTAGCTGCCGCGATGATCACAGTTGAAGCCATGGTCGGCGCTGTAGACGTGCACGTCGACGTCCGGCTGGGCGGCGCGGATCTTGTCGACATCGCTCAGCGGAATGTGGGCATCCAGATCGCCGAAGTGCATCATCACCGGGCATGCCGCCTGACGATTCGTCTCGCCAGCGATGCCGCCGCCGTAGTAGGCCGCTGCGGCCGCCACGCCGTTCAGCTCGCAGGCGGACAGCCAGGTCATCAGGCCACCAAAGCAGTAGCCCACCACCCCGACCTTGCCGAATTCGGCGGCCGCGTCGATCGCAGCCTGCAGATCGGCCAGCGCATCCGCGCGCTGCAGCTTCGCAAAGGCGAGGTCAATGCCACGTCCCATGTCGGCCTCTTCGTAGCCCAGTTCCACGCCGGGCTCCACCCGGTCGAACAGCTGCGGCGCGATCACGCCATAGCCCGCCGCCGCGTAGCCGTCGGCGACCTGCCGAATATGGCCGTTGACGCCGAAGATCTCCTGGATCACGACGATGCCCCCTGCCGGCACGTCCGCCCGCGCCTCGTAGGCATTGAACTGAAACCCGTCCGCCGCGGTGAGTTGCCGCTGTCCCATAGTGTCGCCCTCCGGCCTGTCCGTTGTTGTGTCGGGTATGCTTACACAGATCGCAGCGGAAGTGACCCGCCGCCCCCATCGAGCACGAATCGCTCCCGACTGGCGGCGAATGACGGACGATCCAGGGCGCCCATTCGCTCGCTCATTCACGATGTGCGCGACGCTCGTCCACCTGTCACAATCGCCCCGGCGCGGCCGACGCGCAGCGACGCTCACCGGCGCAGACAGACGGGGCAGCCGAAACGAACATGGCCAGCAATCAGATACTGTTAGTCGAGGACGAACCGGACGTACGCGACATGCTCGTGTTCGCGCTGAATCGCGCCGACTTTGACGTGCTCGCGGTGGACTCCGCGGAGGCCGGGCTCGCTCAGCTGCACGGGGGCGTCACGCCGGCGGCAATCATCATCGATTGGATGCTTCCCGGCATGCAGGGCGTCGACCTCGCCAAGCGTCTGCGCGCCGACGAAGTCACCCAGGAGACACCCCTGATCATGCTCACCGCGAAGGGCGAAGAAGCGGACAAGCTGCGCGGCTTCGACTCGGGCGTCGACGACTACATCACCAAGCCGTTCTCGCCGAAGGAACTGGTGGCGCGGCTACGGGCGCTGATGCGCCGGGCCGGGCTCTCAACCGACGGCATTCTGGGGACCGGCGATCTGAAGCTCGATCTGCGGACCCACGAGCTGACGATCAGCGGCGAGCGCGTGCACATCGGTCCGACCGAGTTCCGCCTCTTGGAGTTCCTGATCAGTCACCCCAATCGCACCTTCGATCGCAGCCAACTGCTGGATCGCGTCTGGGGACGGGACGCCTATGTGGAGGAGCGCACGGTCGACGTCCATGTGCTGCGCCTGCGCAAGCTGCTCAAACCCTACGCCCTGGAAGGTATCGTGCAGACGGTCCGCGGCGTGGGCTATCGATTCCAACCGGTGGAAAAGGCCACGGCCTGAGCACCTAGCGTCGCCCGAAAGCCATCTGATTGAGATGGTGGCCGCCGTCAAGCAGTAAGGTCTCGCCAGTAACCACGGACGGTCCGCTCAGAAACATCAGTATTCCTTCCGCTACCGTATCGGCGGTGGCCGTGGCGCGCAGCGGCGCTGACGCCTCCAGATCCGCCTTGACCTTGTCGTAGACGGTTTCCCCCATCCCCTCGCGCAGCCAGTCCCCCTGTATAAAGCCGGGGCAGACGGTATTGACGCGAATCTCGGGGCCCAGCACCCGAGCGAGCGACAGCGCCATGGTGATCATGGCGCCCTTAGACGCGGCGTAGGCAATGGACGACCCCACCCCCATCACGCCCGCGATGGAGGCGACGTTGACGATGCTGCCCCGGCCGCCCTGGCGCATGGCCGGTGCGACGGCCCGAGCCATCTGGAACGCGCCCACCGTGTTCACGGCGTAGATGCGCTGAAAGTCATCGGCGTCCAATCCATCGAGATCATGATGCGCACAAAACTTGGTCGTGCCCGCGTTGTTCACCAGACCGTCGATGCGACCCCAGCGTTCGAGCGCCGCAGCGGCCAGCGCCTGGCAGTCGGCGTCGTTGGCGACGTCGGCCTGCTGCACGAGCGTCTCCACGCCCAGCGCCTCGCAGGCCGCCTGCGTGGCCTCCGCACCCGCTCGATTGCCGGCGTAGTTGATCGCGACGTGCGCCCCTTGCTCCGCGCACTGACGCGCGCAGGCGGCACCCACGCCCGACGAGGACCCCGTAATGATGACCACCGCCCCTTCCAGATCCATGCTTCCCCCTCCGTCGCTCACGCTCGACCGCTAAAGCGCCTATTATGGCCGATTGCCGCGCCGAGGCGTCATACGAGCCGGTGGCGGCAGAGCGGCCAAGCGAGGAGCGCAATGACGCACACAGCAACCGATTTGAAAGCCGTCCTGTGGGACTTCGGCGGGGTCATCACCACCTCCCCGTTTGAGGCCTTCAACGCCTATGAGGCTGCCAACGGCTTGCCGACGAACTTCATTCGTGGAATCAACGCGCGCAATCCCGATACGAACGCGTGGGCGCAGTTTGAATCCAGCGAAATAGACGCGGCCACCTTCGACGAACGCTTCGCCGCGGAGGCGGAGGCCGCGGGCCATCACGTGCGCGGCAAAGAAGTGCTCGCCCTGCTGTCGGGCTCGGTGCGGCCTCGGATGGTGAAGGTGCTGGAAACCTGCAAGGCTCACTTCAAGGTCGGCTGCATCACCAACAACGTCAAGTCCGGCAGCGGACCGGGAATGGCGCGCAGCAGCGAGAAGGCGGCCGCCGTGCGCGACGTAATGGCCCTGTTCGACGTGGTCATCGAGTCCAGCGTGATCGGTATCCGCAAGCCAAATCCACGCATCTACGAAATTGCCTGCGAGGCGCTCGGGGTGGCGCCGTCCGAATGCGCCTTCCTGGACGATCTGGGCATCAACCTGAAGCCCGCGCACGCCCTCGGCATGCGCACCATCAAGGTACTGAATGAGGCTCAGGCGATCGAGGAACTGGCAGGGGTAACGGGTCTGAGTTTCGACTGACCGCCGCCCCCACGCTGCGTCAGTCGGCCGCGCCGCCCGCCAGCGTCTCCGCCGCGTCCTGCACCGCCCGCACAATCTTGTCGTACCCGGTACAACGACAGAGGTTGCCCGCCAGCCAGTAGCGGATCTCCGTCTCCGTGGGTCGCGGATTCTTGTCGAGCAGCGCCTTGGCCGCGACGATGAATCCCGGGGTGCACACCCCACACTGGAGTGCGGCGTGTTCCAGGAACTTCTCCTGCAACACGTGCAGACCGTCCGGCTCGGCGATCCCTTCGATGGTCGTGATCTTCTTGTCGCCTGCCTCAACGGCGAGCACGAGGCACGAACAGACCAGACGATCCTCGAGCAGCACCGAACAGGCACCGCAGTCGCCCGTGCCACAGCCTTCTTTCGTACCCGTCAGACCCAGCGTGTCACGCAGGGTCTGCAGCAGCGACTCCTGCGGCTCGCACAAATATTCGTGCACCTCGCCGTTGATCTCGGTACTGACCTGCAACTTTGCCATCTCTCGCATTCTCCCTGTCGGGACCGTTATGGGTCGGACCCGCTAGTTATTCTCAGTTCGTTTGGGCGAAGGGGAAGCAACGCGCCGTTGTCGCCAGAACCGCGCCGCGTCCGCGGACGGTCACCCCGCAGATTCGCCTCAGGCGCGGGCCCGATCGCGGGCGATCGCCGCCGCGCGCCGGCACAGAACACCGACGACCTTGCGGCGGTAGTCCGCGGTGCCGCGCTTATCGGAGATGGGCCGGGCAATCTCGCTGCAGGCCTCCGCCGCGGCACGCAGAGCGGCCTCGTCGAGCGTCGTGCCGATCAGCGCGGCGGCGGCATCGGGCACCAAGAGAGCCGTCGGCGCAACGGCGCCGATGCCAACCCGAGCATCCGTACAGGTATCGCCATCGAGCGTCACGCGCACGCCCGCGCCGGCCACCGCAATATCCATCTCGGTACGCGGTATGAAGCGCAAATAGGCGTCGCCGCTCGTTGTTGCCGGTTTTGGAAAGCGCACGCCGAGCAGGAACTCGCCCGGCTCGAGGGCGTTGCGACCGACACCCGTGACGAACGCTTCGACGGGCAGCTCTCGGGTACCCGCTTCGGTCGCGATCACGCACATGCCCGCGTTGGCTATCAGCGCGGGGATGGAGTCACCGGCCGGCGAGGCGTTGCATAGATTGCCGCCCATAGACGCGCGCCCCTGTACCTGGGTCGAGCCGATCAGATCGACGGCTTCGACAAGCCCGGGGAACAGGGCCTTCAATTCCGCGTTGCCATGCAGTTCACAGCCGGGAATCGCGGCACCGATGTAGACGCTGTCGGCACCGATGTCCCAGCGTCGCGTCTCGGCGACCCCTTTGATGTCGACAATGGTGCGCGGACTGTCGTCGACGCTGCGCAACTGGACGAGCACGTCAGTGCCCCCTGCCAGTACCTGTGCACGTGTATTGCTGGCGGCGAGTTCGCTCAGCAGACCAACCGCGTCCGCGGCGCTGCGCGGTGCCTCGTAGGCAAATCCCATAGGTTATGCATCCCCTTTCAGTGATCGAGCTGTGGTCGAGCTGTGGCGGAGCGCCGCCCAGCACTCAATTCTACGTCGCTGCGCCGGTGATACAATCCCGCGCCCCGCCAAAAGCGCCAGCGGGCTGCACGAACACGCGAATCTGAGGACTGCAATGAGCGTATCGACAACCTCGACCAACGACCCAGCCGCGGGTCTGCGGGTGGCTTCTTCGCGCGCCACCCCTGCGAGCGCAGAGCGCGACGCCGAGGCGGAGCTGCTCTCGAGCGCGGCGTTCGGCGATCACATAGCGGCCGTTGCCCACACCTGGCAGGCCGCGCTGGCCGCTGAGGCGCTCGATACGGTGATCGTCAGCGCCGGCAGTGCGACCTACTATTTTCGCGACGACCAGGCGCCTCCCCAGCGCGTCAACCCGCACTTCGCGCAGTGGTTTCCAGATGCAGCCGTCGAGCACTGCGAGCTGGTCGTCGGGGGCAGCAAGCCGAAGCTGCTGTTCTACCAGCCGGCCGACTTCTGGCATCAGCCACCCAGCGTGCCCGCCTGGGCGGACGCCCACTTTGACGTCGAGGTACACGCCAGTCTGGAGACGTTGAGCCGGTCGCGCGAGGAAGCCTGCGCGGGCAGCAACGCGGTAGCGCACATCGGTCCTCAGCCGCTCACCGACGCGCCGTCCGGCGCGCAGCACAATCCTGCGGCTCTGCTCGATCGCCTCGAGTACGCGCGAGCTGCGAAGACCCCGTTCGAACTCGCGGCCATGCGCGCGGCGAGTCGCCGGGCGGCACGCGGTCACGTGGCGGCGGTCGATGCCTATACGGCCGGCGGCAGCGAATTCGACTGCTATCTCGCCTACCTCGCGGCGGTCGACAACGTCAGCGCGGAGCAGCCTTACTCGGCCATCGTCGCTCACAACGCGCACGCCGGCGTGCTCCACTATCAGCACTACGCGCGCGCGCGCGAATCGTTCGCATACAGTTTCCTGATCGATGCGGGCGCCAACGCCCTCGGTTACGCCAGCGACGTGACGCGCACCGTCGCGGGTGCCGATGCGCCCGTCGAGTTCGGCGCGCTGATCGAGCGCCTGGACGGCGAGCAGCGAGCTCTGATCGAGGCCATCACGGCGGGTACGGCCTACCCCGACCTGCAGGGAGCGATGATGGATCGCATCTGTGCCCTGCTGGTCGAGGCCGGCGTGCTGCTGTGCGGCGTCGAAGAGGCGATCGACAAACGCCTCGCGGACCCGTTCATGCCCCACGGCCTCGGGCATTTGCTGGGCCTGCAGACACACGACGTGGGCGGACATCTGGCGGGACCGGACGGTGGCGTGGCGCCGCCGGACCCGCGCTTCCCGGCTCTGCGCCTGACCAGGAGCCTCGATCCGAACACGGTGATCACCATCGAGCCCGGCATCTATTTCATACCAATGCTGCTCGATGAACTGCGGGCCAGCTCCGCAGGTGGGCTGGTCGACTGGGATCTGATCGCCAGACTGCTGCCCTGCGGCGGTATCCGCATCGAAGACAATGTGCGCGTCCGTACCGGCGAAGCGCCCGAGAACTTTACTCGCGACGCCTTCGACCTCGTCGCGGCAGAACGCGCATGAGTGCGAGCCAATTGACGGTCGAACGGCTGTTCGCGAACCCGCCGCTCGCGGGCGACCTACCGAGCGCCGTGCGCTTCGCGCCCGACGGCCAACACCTGGCCTGGCTCCAGCTTGCGGCCGACGATCGCGAGCGCCAGGATCTCTACCTGTTCGACGTTGCAACCGAAACGAGTCGCTGCCTGATCGACTCGGGTGACCTGCGCCAAACGGGGACGCTGAGCGACGCGGAAAAAGCGGAGCGCGAGCGGCGCCGGCAGTTCGCCGGCGGCGTCACGGCCTTTCACTGGCTGCCCTGCGCCAGCGCACTGCTCGCGGAGATCGACGGTCGCGTCTATCGAGCGGACCTCGCCGGCGGCGGCGTGAGGGCACTGACGCCCGAAGGCCTGCGGCAGACCAATCTTTCCGTCGCCCCCGACGGCGGCCACGTCGCCTTCGTTCGCGACTACAACCTCTGGATACTGCCATTGGCGGCCGACGGCGAACCGAACCCGCAGGCGCGCGCGCTGACCGAGGACGGCGACGAGCTGCGCCACTACGGGCTGCCCGAGTTCATCGCCCAGGAGGAGATGCATCGCTTCGACGGCTATTGGTGGACGGCGGATTCCAGCGCGCTCATCGCCACGCGCGTCGACAACAGCACGGTCGAGGCCTCGCGACGCTACGAGATCGACGCGGAGGACTTCCGCGTGATCGAGCAGCGCTATCCCTACGCGGGTGCGGCTAACGCAACGGTCGAACTGCTGCTGCTGCCCCTCGACGGCGGATCCCGGCAGTCCGTCGCCTGGGCCGACGCCGACGACGACTACCTGGCCCGGGTGAAGGTGCAGGGCAACAACCTGTACGTGCAGAATCAGTCGCGCGATCAGAAGCGACTGCACCTGAAGCGCTACCAGCTCAGCGACCTCGGCGCGACGCCCGAGATCGTCACCACGGAGCAGAGCGACGCCTGGGTCGACCTGCACAACAATCTCACGCCGGTGGGCGAACGCTCATGCCTGTGGGTCTCGGCCCGCGACGGCGCGGATCATCTGTACTTCATCGACGACCAGGGCGGGCTACGCCAGCTCACCGACGGCGAAGGCCGCGTGGAGCAGGTGCTGCACGCGACGGAAGAGCGCGCGCTGGTCAGCGGCTGGTTCGACTCGCCGACCCGCCAGGGACTGTACGAGATTGATTTCTCGGACGCGGAGCCCAGGCGCCGACGGCTGAGCGAGGAAGGCGGCTGGCACCAGCCCAGCGTTGCCCCCGACGGTCAGCGCTGGGTAGATCACTGGTCGTCGCCGAGCATCCCCGCTGCGCTGCAGCTCGGCAGGCTCGACGCCGACGGACGGGTCGCACACACGCCGATCGCCGGCGGTGCGATCGACGCGCAGCATCCTTACGCGCCCTACCTCGAAGCCCACGAGGCCAGCGAGATGGGTACGATCGCCGCCGCGGACGGCACCCGCCTGCACTATCGCCTGACGCCGCCGGCCGAACGGGCACCCGGCGCGCGCTATCCGGTCGTCGTCTACGTCTACGGCGGACCCGGCGCGCAGCGCGTCACGGAAGCCTGGCCGCCCTTCATGCTGCAGCTATTCGCCGCTCGCGGCATCGGCGTTTTCGAACTCGACAATCGCGGCAGCGCGAACCGGGACAGCGCGTTTCAGACCGCGCTGCACATGCGTCTCGGGACCGTGGAGGTCGAGGATCAGATCAGCGGCGCGCAGTGGCTGATGGGACGCGACTGGGTCGATCCGGCCCGCATCGGCGTGTTTGGACACAGCTACGGTGGCTACATGACCCTGATGTGCATGGCGAAGGCACCGCACATCTTCAAGGCGGGTGTGAGCGTGGCGCTGGTCAGCGATTGGGCCCTGTACGACACCCACTACACGGAACGCTATCTCGGCACGCCGCAGGCGGAGCCGGACGCGTACTTGGCCAGCTCTGTGTTCCCGTGGCTGGACAACCTGACGCAGCTCAAAGACCGCAGCGGCGCGCTGTACTGCGTCCACGGCATGGCCGACGACAACGTGCTGTTCACGCATTCGACGCGACTGTACAAGGCGCTGCAGGATCGCAACATCCCATTCCAGATGATGGCGTACCCCGGTTCCAAGCACGCCCTGCAGGAAGCAAGCGTGTCCGTGCATCGTTTCGAAGCGCTGCTGCACTTTTTCGCAACCCAACTCTGACCCGCCGGTGAGGCAGCAGCCATGAGCGACCATCGCAACGCGCCAGACAACAACCCGAACGGGCTCGACGCCGAGCCTCGAGTGCGACTCGCTGTCCTGGATGACCTCGAACGCCTGGTGGCGTTCAACGTGGCCCACGCCGAGGAGGTCGAAGACAAGGGGCTCGCGAGGGCCACCGTACGCGGCGGCGTAAGACGCCTACTGGAACACCCCGAAGACGGGCAGATCTACATCTGCGAGGTTGCGGGCCACGCGGCCGGCACGCTGATGTTGACGACCGAGTGGAGCGACTGGCGCAACGGCAGGTTCTGGTGGATCCAGAGCGTCTACGTCGACCCCACCTACCGCCGCCGCGGCATCTACAGCACGCTCCACCGAAGCGTGCAGGCGAACGCGCGCGCGGCGGAGGACTGCTGCGGCATTCGCCTGTACGTGGAGCGAGACAATCTCGCGGCCCAGGCCGCCTATCGCGGCCACGGCATGAGCGAAACGGACTATCTGCTGTTCGAGGAAACCTGGATTCCGCGCTCGCACGCGCAGGATCCCGACTGACGCCGCGCTAGATTCTCACCGGGCTCACTTCGCGGCCGCGCGCGGGAACAGCGCGCGGAAGTTGGCGCTGGTTCGTGCGGCGAGCGCCTCGGCGGACAGGCCGCGCAGCTCGGCGACGAACTGCAGCGTGTCGACCACATAGGCGGGCTGGTTGGTCTTGCCGCGGTTAGGGACCGGGGCGAGCCAAGGACAGTCCGTTTCGACCAGCAGGCGATCCAGCGGCACCCGCGCCGCGACATCGCGCACCGACGCCGCGTTCTTGAAGGTCACGATTCCGGACATGGAGACGTAGTAGCCGCGCTCGAGCGCGGCCCGGGCCAGCTCCCAGCTCTCTGTGAAGCAGTGCAGGACACCGACGGTATCGGGCGCGGCGCGAATCAGATCGATCGTGTCGGTCTCGGCGCCGCGCGTGTGGACGACGACAGGCAGATCGCGCTCGGCCGCGATCCCGAGATGCCAGGCGAAGCTGTCGCGCTGTCGCGCGCGTTCGGCGGCACTCGGATCGCGATAGTAGTCCAGCCCGGTTTCTCCGACGGCGACCACGCGGTCACCATCCAGCGCCGCAGGCAGCCAGTCGTCGCAGTGGTCGAAATCCGCCGCCGAGTCAGGATGTATGCCGATGCTAGCCCAGACGTCTGCGTGTCGTGCGGCGAGTCCGAGCACGGCCTCGTGCCCGGCGCGATCGACGCCGATGCAAAGGAAGCCGACAACGCCACGGTCGCGCGCGGCCGTAAGCGCGGCATCCGGATCGTCCAGATAGTTCAGATGGCAATGCGAATCGATGACGCCCAGAGTCGCCAAGGCAGTTTCTCTCGCTCGTGTGTGGGACAGCGGTCGGCGCGACAAGGCGCGCGCGCGGATTCTACACCCGCGGGCAGGCTACATGGTGTGGGTATGGCGGTCCGACTGCAGGCTGCCGGCGAGGTAGGTCTCGATCTTATTGCGGGCGATGTCGTCTTGATCGTTGAACTGCACCCCGATGCCGGCGGCGCGGTTCCCCTGCGCGCCCATCGGCGTCACCCAGACGACCTTGCCGGCGACCGGAATCTTCTCGGCTTCGTCCATGAGGCTCAACAGCATGAAAACCTCGTCGCCCAGCTCGTATTCCTTTTTCGTCGGGATGAACAGGCCGCCATTGCGGACGAACGGCATATAGGCGGCGTACAGGACCGTCTTGTCCTTGATCGCCAGCGAAAGAATGCCGTTGCGCGCGCCGCGTTTTGCTACCACTGTGTCGGTTCCTGTCTGTTGGAGCCGGCGATTCCTACGCCAGCGTACTGCCGACCCGCGCCAACTGTCCGGTCCTGGGCCCGGGCTGTGGTGGTACGAGTCGCTCGAGTCGCGTCCTACGACTCGCCGCCGTTAATCTTGCGCGCCACCCGTTAGGTGTCAATCGCCGCGTTGTGACGAAGTCGTCAATCCTGCGGGACTTCGGCCAGGAGCTGCGACGGCAGTTTGCCCTCCACACCAGCCGCAGGTCAGCGCTGGGGCATGCCCGCCATCACGGCCTCACGCGCAGGCCTGCGCCCAGGTCTTCGCCCACTGCCGCGCGAGCCGCTCCAGCACCAGACGCACGTTGACGCCGGCGTGGCGCGCCAGCAGGCGCCGGTGACGCAGCAGTTCCTGCGCGCTGCGATCGATTCCCGGATGAGCCGCGGGCGGGCGCGGGGTGACATAGCTCGGCAGCTTTCCCGCGAGCGCCGCGTGCTGATAGCGCTGCCACGCGTTGAGCAGTTCGGCGCTGCCCCACGCCTGCAGGGTTTCGGCCGTCTCCGTCGCACTGGCGCGGCCGGCAAGCAGGCGCTCAAGATGAGGCCACAGCGGCCCGTCGCCCGCGAGGATAGCGGCCGCGACAGGTTCGGGCGCGCCCGCATACTCGAACGCCAGCATCTCGCGCTGCGACGCGTCTGCGCGCTCCCCATCCAGCAGCTCATCGATCAGTTCGCCGCCGTCGGCGTCGAGCCCAGGCGTGGCGTCGAGCCGCTGACAGCGGCTGCGTATGGTCGCGAGCAGTTGTCCGGGGGATTCGCTGAGCAGCAACCAGTGACTACCTGGCGGCGGCTCTTCGAGCGTCTTCAGCAAGGTGTTCGCGCTCTCTACGCTCAGGCGCTCTGCTGCGCTCAGGACCAATACCTTGCGCCCGCCGGCCTGCGCCGTGCGCTGCATGAAATCGATCGCCGCGCGCAGCTGGGCAACCTTGTACTGCAGGCTACCCTCTTCGGGCGCGAGCCAAACGAAATCGGGATGGGCGAATTCCCGCACATCGAGGCGCGTTTCAATCTCGAGCAAATCGCAGGTCATGGCGGCAGCGAGACGCTCGACCGCCCAGCCGTCCGGACACTGCACGATGAGCGCGTGCGGGACCCGGTCCGCGCTCAGGCCGTCTGCGAACTGCGCGTACGGCGCCCGCAGCCAAGCCGGGAGCGCCGCAGCGTTCAAGCGGCCTGCCACTCGTCGAGTCGCCGGTCGACGGCCGCGATCAGTGCGGCCGCGACCTCGTCGGGGGTGCCCGCGGCGGACACGATGACAAACCGCTCGGGTTCTGCGTTTGCACGCTCGAGGTAACCGGCGCGCACGCGCTCGAAAAAGGCCAGTCGCTCTTTCTCGAAGCGATCGAGCTCCCGGCCGCGAATGCGCTCGAAGCCGATCGCCGGTTCGAGATCCAAATAAACGGTCAGGTCGGGTCGCAGGGATCCCTGGACCAGACTTTCAAGTTCGGCGATGGCGTGCCGAGGCAGATCTCGACCGGCCCCTTGGTACGCGTAGGTGGCGTCGGTGAAGCGGTCGGATAGCACCCAGCGCCCGGCGTCGAGCGCAGGGCGAATGACCGTGTCGACGTGCTGAGCGCGGGCCGCGAACACCAGCAGCAGCTCCGCCAGCGGGGCCGGCGCCTCACCGCCGGCATCCAGCAGCAGTTCGCGCACCCGCTCCCCAAGCGCAGTGCCGCCCGGTTCACGGGTCTCAATCAGATCCGCACCTCTCGCGCGCAGGCGCTGCGCCAGCACCGCGAGGTTGGTCGTCTTACCGACGCCCTCGGTACCTTCCAGCGTGACGAAGCGACCACGCGACGCGCCGGTTGCTCGCTTGCTGGCTCGCTGGTTGGATCGCTCAGCCATCATGGGACGCCGCTTTTTCTAACGCCTTCACTAGCGCCGGAGCTGGTAGCGTCGCACGGCCGCGTTGTGCTCGTCGAGCGTCCGCGAGAACTGGCTGGAGCCGTCGCCGCGTGCGACGAAATAGAGAAAATCACCGCTGGCCGGCGACACGGCCGCGCGCAGCGATTCCCTGCCGGGCAGGGCGATCGGCGTCGGCGGCAGGCCGTGTCTGGTGTAGGTGTTGTAAGGGGTGTCCGTGCGCAGATGGCGGCGCGTGAGATCGCCATCGAAGGCCGCGCCGACGCCATAAATTACCGTGGGATCGGTCTGCAGCTTCATGCCGAGCTGCAGCCGCCGATGAAAGACCTGCGAGATCAGCGGCCGATCCGCAGCGGTGCCGGTTTCTTTTTCTATGATCGAGGCCAGGATCAGCGCCTCGTCGGGCGAGCGCAGCGGAGCGCTCGTCGCGCGGGCAGACCAGGCCGCGTCGAGCTCGGCGCGCATGCGCTCGAAGGCCTGGCGCAGCAGCTCCCGGTCCGTGGTGCCGCGCGCGTAGCGATAGGTGGCCGGGAAAAAGCGTCCCTCCGGGTGACCCGGCGGGTAGCCGAGCGCCGCGAGCAACGCGCTGTCGGGCACATCTGTCAGGGTCGCTCGCAGTGGCTCCTGCGCGGCCAGCGCCGCGCGGAGTTGATCCACCCGGGTGCCCTCGACGATCAGCACCTCATAGCTCAGCTGTCCGCTGCCGGCGCGCAGCTGCGCCAGGATATCGGCAGGCGTGCTGGCCGCGGTGACCCGATACTCGCCGGCTTGCATCTTGCGCTCGGTCTCGCTCAGCCGCCCGGCGATGCGCCAGTAGAGCGGCCGCTGGATGAGGCCAGCGTCCTGCCAGCGACGCACCAGTCCGCCGTAGGTCGCACCGACGGAGATCTGCTGCACGCTGCCACCTAGCGCCGCCACCGGCGACAACCACCAGCGACGCGCGTCGACTGCAATCCCGATCGCGGCAAGCGCCGCGATGCCGAAAACAAACCCACAGGCGAAGAGGAAACCGCGGCGTACGCTCACGCTGGGTCTGCTGTGACCAGGGCGACGCCGAGCGCGGCTAGGCTGTTTAGGACGGCGCGCGGCCGAGCACGAGCGTGCCGTTGGTACCGCCGAACCCAAACGAGTTCGACAGCGTGTATGCCATCGACATGGGACGCGCCTCGTGCGGCACAAAGTCCAGATCACAGTCGGCGCTGGGGTTATCCAGGTTGATCGTCGGGGGCGCCACCTGATCGCGCAGCGCCAGCGCACAGAACGTCGCCTCGACGGAGCCTGCCGCGCCGAGCAGATGTCCAATCATGGACTTCGTCGAGCTGACAACCAGATCGGGCTGGTCACCAAAGACCTGCTTGATCGCCTTCACTTCTGCGACGTCGCCGAGCGGCGTCGACGTGCCGTGTGCGTTGATGTAATCGACCTTCGCTGGATCGAGATCGGCATCATTCAGGGCATTGCGCATAGCCGCCGTGGCCCCAGAGCCGTCTTCCGCCGGGCTGGTGATGTGATTCGCATCGGCGCTCATGCCAAAGCCAAGCACCTCGGCGTAGATGGTCGCGTTGCGCGCGCGCGCGTGCTCCAGCTCTTCCAAGACGAGCACGGCCGCGCCTTCGCCGAGCACGAATCCGTCGCGATCGTCGTCCCAGGGTCGGCTGGCCTTTTCGGGATCATCGTTGCGCGTCGACAGCGCCTTCATGGATGTAAATCCCGCGATGCAGATCGGCGAAGTGGCCTGCTCGCTGCCACCGGTGACCATGACGTCAGCATCGCCTGCCTGAATCATCCGGGCGCCGAAGCCGATGTTGTGCGTGCCGGTAGTACAGGCGGTCACGATCGCCACGTTCGGACCTTTGAAGCCGTAGCGAATCGACAAATTGCCGGAGATCATGTTGATGACGCTACCGGGTATGAAGAACGGCGAGACGCGTCGCGGGCCGCTGTTGACTAGCGTGCTATGCGTGTCCTCGATAGTGTTGATGCCGCCGATGCCGGAGCCGATCGCGAAGCCGATACGTTCGGGCGGGATGTTGGCGCTCGGCAGACCGGCGTCCTCGACGGCCTGCACCCCAGCGGCGATGCCGTACTGAATGAAGTCGTCCATACGCCGCGCTTCCTTGCGGTCGATGTAGTCCGTCGTTTCAAAGTTCTTAACAGCGGCACCGATCTTGACGCCGAATTCGGTGATATCGAACGCCTCGATCTGCGCGACACCGCTACGACCAGCGAGAATCCCCTCCCAGGACGTCTGCACGTCGTTCCCGAGCGGACTGAGCATGCCAAGTCCAGTGATGACTACTCTGCGCTGACTCATGGTCGTCTCCCGTGACCGATCGGTGCATGCGGTGATGATACTAGAACTGCGGCGCGCTTTGAGCGCACACGCACGGCACTGCGGCCGCGCGTTTCACATGCGCCGCATTGGCAAAACAATCGACGAATAAGCTGCGACGAATAAATTTGGCTTGCGGTGCCGCGCGACTCGGGGCACCGCCAGAGAGCAAGCTGGTCGAACTACTTATGCTGGTTGATGTAGTCGATCGCTTCTTTGACGGTGGTGATTTTTTCGGCTTCTTCGTCGGGAATTTCGGTCTCGAATTCCTCTTCGAGCGCCATCACCAGCTCGACGGTATCCAACGAATCCGCACCCAAATCTTCAACGAACGACGCTTCTGCGGTCACTTCGTTATCTTTCACGCCCAACTGCTCTGCGATCAGTTTCTTGACGCGTTCTTCGACTCCACTCATTGAGGGATTCTCCCAAAAATTGGTTACCGGGGTGCAGGGCGGGCGGAATACTACATAGCCAGATTTGCCAATTCAAGCTGGCAACGGGCGCCCCGCCGGCCAGCTAAAATCGGTTTATCCGCTGTACATTCCGCCGTTTATCTGAATGGTTTCTCCCGTGATGTACCCCGCCGAATCGCCGGCGAGGAAGGCAATCAGGGCGCCGACCTCGTCGCACTGGCCCATCCTGCCGAGCGGGATGCGATCGAGCATCAGCGCCCGCTGTTCGTCGGTGAGCGCCGCCGTCATGTCAGTTTCGATGAACCCAGGCGCCACCGCGTTAACGGTGATATTGCGCGACGCCACCTCTTGAGCGAGCGCTCGCGTCAAACCTTCGAGACCCGCTTTGCTCGCCGCATAGTTGGCTTGGCCTGCGTTACCCATGCGTCCGACGACGGAGCCGATGTTGATGATCCGCCCCCAACGGGCCTTCATCATACCCCTCAGCACCGCCTTCGATACTCGATACACGCCGGACAGGTTGGTGTTGAGTACGCTGGTCCATTCATCTTCGGACATGCGCAGGATCAGGTTGTCCCGCGTGATGCCCGCATTGTTGACGAGTACGACCGGCGGGTGCGCCATCGCATCCAGCGCAGGCTTGATCGAGTCGGGGTCATCGGTGCGCAGCACCAGCCCGCGCTGCGCGCCGAGTGCGTCGCTGATGGCGGCCGCGCCGCCCTCGCTGGTCGCGCTACCGTACACGTCAAAGCCCGCCGCCTTCAGGGTCAGCGCGATGGCCGCACCGATGCCGCGGCTGGCCCCCGTGACCAGGGCAACGCGCTCGCTGGAGTCGCTCATGCCAGTTCCCCCGCCAGTTCATCGATTGCGGCGACCGAGCCCAGGCTGGTCCCGACGAGGCTCTTGTCGATGCGCCGCAGCAGGCCGCTTAGCACCTTGCCAGGACCGCATTCGGCCACCCGCACGACGCCCGCCGCCTTCAGACCCAGCACGCAGTCGGTCCAGCGCACCGGGTTATATAGTTGTTTGACAAGCTTGCCACGTAGCTCGTCCAGGTCTGCCGCCGTCTGCGCGTCCACGTTGTGCATTACCGGAACATCTGGCATCGCCAGTTCGATGCTCGCCAGCCGCTCGCCGAGCTGCGCAGCGGCGCCCTCCAGCAGTGCGGAATGCGACGGCACGCTCATCGCCACGGGCACCGCCCGCTTGGCGCCGGCAGCCTTGCAGGCCGCGATGGCCGCATCCACCGCCGCGGCCGTCCCGGCGATCACGACCTGACCGGGGCTGTTGTAGTTGGCCGGCGCGACCACGCCCTCGACGCCTGCACAGCAGGATTCGATCTCCTCGTCCGTGAGGCCCAGTATCGCCGCCATGCCGCCCTCGCCCGCTGGCACCGCTGCCTGCATGAAGCGGCCGCGATCGCGTACTAGCGTGACCGCATCCGCGAGACTTAGCGCTCCGGCGCAGGCTAGCGCCGTGTACTCGCCGAGACTGTGGCCCGCGAGCCACCCGGGACGCACGTCCGTCCGCGCGCACCAAACGCGCCATATGGCCGCGCTGGCGGCCAATATCGCCGGCTGGGTGACTTCCGTATTGCCGAGCGTCTCGTCGGGATCTTCAGCGATCACCCGCCACAGGTCGTAGCCGAGGGCGTCGCTGGCCTCCTCGATGGTGGGCCGCACCTCCGCGGCTTCGGCCGCCAGTGCATCCAGCATGCCGACGGCCTGGGAACCCTGGCCGGGAAACACGAAGCCGAGCTCCGCACGCGTATCTGTCATCTTTGATCCTTACCCGTTAGCCCCAAGAGACTGGTCATCGAATTGTCGCGCCGGCGCCGTTGGAACGACGCCAGTGGCACGAGCATGTTAACGACTTTCCGAGCGCCCCAGCAGCGCGGCGTGCACGCGTCCCGGGACGTCTTCGCAGACCTCGCGCCGCGCCTGGCCGATCGCCGCCACGAACCCGCGACCGTCTGCGCGGCCGTGACTCTTGACGACGACCCGCGACAGGCCGAGCAGCGATGCGCCGTTGTAAACCTGCGGATCATAGAAACGACTGAGCCGGCGCGCGCCTAACAGCCGGCTGACCAACCAGCGAATCCAGGCCGGCCGGTTCGCAAGATGGGTCGCCAGAATGTGCTGCACCAGGGTTGCGGTGCCCTCAGCAGCCTTCAACGCGACGTTCCCCAGCAGACCATCGCAGACGACGACGTCGACCTTGCCGTCGAACAGTTCGTGGCCTTCGATGAGCCCCCGGTAATCGAAGCCGGGCACGTGCTCACACAGCTGCGCGGCTCGACCGACAGCGGGCGGCGCCTTGGTGAGTTCCGCGCCTATATTCAAAAGCGCCACGCGCGGTCGCCGATCGAGCACGGCGCCGGCGAGCGCGGCTCCGAGGTGGGCAAACTGCAGGAGCTGTTCACCGCTGCAGTTGACGTTCGCCCCCAGATCCAGCAGCCAAACCGAGCCGTCCTTGCCGGTGAGCTGCTTGCAGATCGCGGGGCGCGACAGCCCGGGGACACGGCCCACCAGGCGTCGCGACAGCGCCATGAGCGCAGCCGTGTTGCCAGCGCTGACCACCGCATCAACCTCATCGCGGGCGGCCAGGTCGAGGGCGACCCGCATCGACGCGTCGGGCCGACGCCGCAGCGCGGTCGTCAGGTCGTCGTCCTGGGCGATGAATTCGGTAACGGGTACGAAGCGATCGACGGCGGGGATCGCCGCGGGTTCGTGAGAGCCGATCAGCGTCAGCCGGTAGTGGTCCGGCGACAGCTCATGCAGGTAGCGGGCGAGTTCGGCCTCGTCGCGGTCGGCGCCGAGCAGATCGAGGGCAATGCGCACCGCGCCGCCCGCCGGGGTCGCGCCCGGCGACGCCCACGAGGGATCACCGTCCGAACGCGCTGCCGGTGCCAGCGGGATCAGTCCTCGCCGCGGACGACCTTGCGGCCACGGTAGAAACCATCAGCGGTCACGTTGTGGCGGCGATGGGTCTCTCCAGTCGTGGGATCGATAGAGAGTGCGGCCTTCTTGAGGCTGTCATGCGAGCGTCGCTGCCCGCGGCGCGAACGAGTTACTTTGTTCTGCTGAACGGCCACAGTCGGCACTCCTGTTCAAAAGCGGAATTTCAGGGCGGCGGATTATACGCACTGAATCTGGGGCTGTCTCACCTCTTTCGGTACATCTAATTCGGAGTCATTCGCAGTCATTCAGAGTCCCTCGGAGTCGTTCGGCGCGTCTCGGCGTATCACTCGGCTTATCAATAGCACGACACGACGGCGGCGCGTCACTGCCCATCGCCACGAGGATCATCGCGTGCGGGGGTCGCGCGCGAGCCCGGATCGTCAAGCTCCTGCGCCGCGCGACCCTCGTCTGTACCCCGCTCCAAGAGCTGCTGCCTGAGGTTGGCGAACGGAAACTGGCGCTCGGCGGGCGGGGTTCCGGCGGCGCGCGCAGCGGAGTGCGCGGCGGCGGGCTCGGCTGCGAGATCCGTCGCGGCCGGTGGAAACACCATTTGTGGCATGTGTTCGCAGTCGTCGCGCGTACACACCTGGCTCGGCAGCGCCAACAGCAGGTCGTCCTCGACGAGCTGAGCCAGCGTCGCTTTGACGCTGTCCAGTTCAATCGCGTCCGCGTCCTGAACAGCCGGCTCCGGGTCGCCGGGGACGACCAGGAGGCACTCCAGGGTACCCCGCAGCTCGCGGGTTTGTGGGTTTTCGCAGCGTTGACAGCTCAGCTCCGCGACGACGACGAGCGTGCCGTTCAGCCGGCGGTGACCGCCCATGTCGACACTGAAGCGGATATCGACCGCAACCTCCCGCAGCGCCTCGACCGCCGCCTCAAGGCGTGGGAACGCGGCGGCCAGCGCCGTCGGACCCGACCAGCGGCGTTCGTAGTGCGCGCCACGGCGAGCCGCGTCACGAACGTCAATGGGTTTGCCCGAGTGCATAGCGGGCCGCATCATACATCACACAGACGAACACCAAGGACACCGATGGACACGCCTGCGCCGAGCCCGGCAAGCCCCGATTCCAATCCCGTCGCGGAGTCGTCGCCGCGCCTGGTGCTGGCTTCGTCGTCCAGGTACCGGCGCGCGCTGCTCGAGCGGCTCGGCGTTGAATTCGCCGCAGCAAGTCCCGACATCGATGAGAGCCGCGCGCGCGGCGAGTCGCCCGAATCGCTGGTGCGAAGACTGGCGCACGGCAAGGCTCAGGCGCTGGCGGCGCGGTTTCCCGAACACCTGATTATCGGTTCCGACCAGGTCGCGGCCCTGGGCGACGACGTCCTGGGGAAACCGGGCACTGCCGCCAACGCCGAGGCCCAGCTCGCGCGCCTGAGCGGCCAGCGCGTCGCGTTCTTGACCGGCCTGACAGTGCTCGATTCCGCCCGTCAGACGAGCGTTACCGAGCTGGATCGCACGATGGTGCAGTTTCGCGAGCTGAGTGCCGCCGAAATCCGCAGCTACGTCGCCCGCGAGCAGCCGCTGGACTGCGCCGGTTCCTTCAAGTCAGAGGGTCTCGGTGTGACCCTGTTCGAGCGCATCGACAGTCAGGACCCGACCGGCCTGATCGGCCTACCGCTGATCCAGGTTTGCGCCTGCCTGCGCCGGTTTGGACTGGATCCCCTGCTCCAAAGTCGGGGGCTACCAAGTCCGGGGCTGCAAAGTACGGGGCCAGCAGCGTCGGCGTAAGAACAGTGAGACCGCGCATCGCGTGCGGCGGGCCGTGTCCTCAGGGCCGACCCCGCCACCAGCGCCGATCAGCGGCGGCTACAGGTCTTCCAGGGCCGCTGCAGACTGCCCTCTGTCAAAGCTGAGCTGCGCGGCCGAGAGCGCCGTTCGCAGATCGGCAGGTAGGGGCGCCTGCAGCCGCAATCCATCGTTCACCGTCAGCTCAGCCGCGTGCAGGCCTAGCCTCGCAAGGCCCAGCCGGCGGGCGAGCCCGTCGCTGAAGGCGCTGCCGTAGCGCTCGTCCGCGACCAGCGGGTGCCCGATGTGCTGACAGTGCACCCGTATCTGGTGGGTGCGGCCGGTGATCAATTCCACCCGCAGCAGGCTGCAGTCCGCACCGGTGGCGACGCGCGTCAGCGCCGTGTGCGCCGGTTTGCCCGCCACCCGATCAACCCGCACCCGGCGCTCGCCCTGGGGACCGATGTCCCGTCGCAGAGGCTGCGACACGCGCCGTCCCGCGCCGACGAAAACGCCGGCGACGAGGGCGTAGTAGGTCTTGGTCACGCCCTTGGTCTCGGGACGGAACAGCGCCTGCCAGCGCCGCAGCGCAGCACGCGTCTTGGCGATGAGCAGCACACCAGACGTGTCGCGATCGAGACGGTGGATCAGCTCCAGACGTGGCCCATGACTCTGGCGCAGCGCCTCGATGAGCCCAAGGCGAACGCCGCTGCCGCCGTGAACAGCCAGCCCGGCAGGCTTGTTGAGCGCGATGATCTCAGCGTCTTCGAACAAGATCGCCGCCTCGAGTACGCCCAGCAACTCGGCCGCGGCCGGCGGCGGAACCTGCTCAGGGGGCAGGCTCACCGGTGGGATGCGCACTCGATCGCCGGCCCTCAGGCGCACGCTAGGGCGTGCCCGTTTGCCGTTGATGCGCACCTCACCGCTGCGCACCATGCGATAGATGCGGCTGCGCGGCAGCCGGCGAAGCTGGGCGAGCAGAAAATTGTCCAGTCGCTGGCCGGCCTCCTCGCCGACGTCAACGAGCCGCACTCCCGTTGTGTGTGCCGCCGCCCTCTCGCGGCGAGGGGCGGCGGGGTCGACGTTTGGGCCACGCCCCTCGCCGGCCTCTCGCGAGGCTGAATCGCTCACTTTCTTGTCGGCTTTCGCCACGGCAGTTTCCGGGAAATCGTTGCGTTTGAGACACTTACGAAACACTGTTATATTGCGCCGCGTTCGCAGCCGGCGCCAGTGCCGTCGCGAACGCGCACTGGGTCCGCCCGCGGCCGTATGCCGGTCCAAGCAGAGAGGACCTGCGCAGCCGCGCAGCAGTGCGCCGAGACCGATGCACGCCTGTACTACCCTCTGATAGGCACCTGAAAAGGCAGCAGCGCAGAGGCAGGTCCGCCGAAAAGGTAGACCGATGTAGGTAGACGGTTATAGGTAGACGGTTATAGGTAGACGGTTATAGGTAGACAGTATAGGTAGACGATAAGGTAGCCGGCTGCCGGTCCTTCGGGCCGCGCCGGGAGCAGTTGGGAGCACTGCGCGCCGAAAACAACGTCAGCCTGATGACTCCTGAAGCCTGCAAGCCGTAGTTTCAGGAACGCGCCCAATACACCAGCGGTTGCCGACTCGGCACTGGTATTGGATCGCCTGGCCCGCTCACAAGCTTCCACTAGAGCGACTGCGCACCGAGTGCTCAGGGTCACACGACCAGGCATAGACCGGCGCGAAGGGCTCGACGATGGCAGGCCACGAAGCCGGGCAGAACGAAAGAAGATAAGTAAGCAAGAAACGAAAGAAGACAGACGAGTAAGAAGCTAGCAAGCAAGAAGCAAGCAAGAAGCAAGCAGAGTAAAGCGTAAGTAGTTAAGTAGCAGAGCAACAGCAAGCGGCCCCGCCGCCGTGCGAGTGACAGGCCTACCGCGACAGGCGGTTCGGCGGTCCGACATCGCACTGCAAGCGCCGGGCATGACTTGAGAGTAAACAGGAAGTAACAACGTAGAGCAGCGGGCGGGATACAGCCTGGCTCTCCAGCAAATGAGCGTCGGCAGCGTGCCGCGCCGCAGGAATCGTGACGACAAGGCAATCGTCCCCGAAATCGGGCCAACCACACGATTGCGCACGGACTGCAGCACAACGACAGTAACGCGCCGGCACCCAGGCAGAGACGCCAGGCGGGAACGAGGCAACCAGCCGCATCCCGCTCGAGATGAGACAGCGTAAACAGAACAAACGAACGAGATCCGAGGCCACCGGTGGCCGTCCCTGCGACGCGATACGCCTCGCCTCGGGTCCGCAAGCGAATCGCTTCGCAGCCAAGCCAGCAGAAGTCGCTCAAAGCTTCGCGCCTGGCTGACCTGACAGGCAGACCGGCGGGTCCTACCCGCCCCGCGCTCGATGCACGATTCCCGCGAACGGTTGCGCAGCAACCGCATCGCCTGAATCTGATCGACCTGCCGGTGGTCCTAGAACGGCGCGAAGGCCGCTCGGCTGAGCGGGCGCGTGCACGGCACCTGGCCAATCGACGTTTGACCTACGCTTGAATCTCGAACGAGCGGCGTCCCCGCACCTGAGCCCGCGCCAGGAAAACAAACAATGAAAAGAATGCTGATAAACGCCGCGCAGCCTGAAGAGGTGCGCGTGGCACTGGTCGATGGTCAGAAGATCTATGACCTGGATTTTGAGAATTACAGTCGCGAACAGAAGAAGGGCAACATCTACAAGGCGCGCATTACCCGCGTCGAGCCCAGCCTGGAGGCCGCCTTCGTCGATTTCGGCTCCGAGCGCCACGGTTTTCTGCCGCTCAAGGACATCGCCCGGGAGTACTTCAAGCGCGACGCCGACGCGTCCGGAAAACTCAACATCGGCGACCTCATTAAGGAAGGCCAGGAGGTTCTGGTCCAGGTCGAGAAGGAGGAGCGGGGTAACAAAGGGGCCGCGCTGACCACATTCATTAGTCTCGCCGGTCGCTACATGGTGTTGATGCCGAACAATCCCCGAGCGGGCGGCATCTCGAGGCGTATCGAGGGCGAAGAGCGCGATCAGCTGCGCGCGGCGCTGGCGAAGCTGGACATCCCCAAGGGCATGGGCGTCATCGTCCGCACCGCCGGCGTCAGCCGGGGTGAAGAGGAGATGCGCTGGGATCTCGACTATCTGCGCCAGCTCTGGGACGCCATCTCGACGGCGGGGGGCAAAACGAAGGCCCCTGCCCTCCTGTATCAGGAGAACAGCGTCATTCTGCGCACGATTCGCGACAACCTGCGTCGCGATGTCGGCGAGGTCCTGATCGATAAGCGCGAGGCATTCGAGGAGGCACAGACCTTCATCTCACAGGTAATGCCGCACTACGCCGAGCGCATCAAGCTGTATTCGGATCCGATTCCGCTGTTCAGCCGCTATCAGATTGAGAGCCAGATCGAGTCGGCCTTCGAACGCACCGTGAAACTGCCTTCCGGCGGCTCGCTGGTCATCGACCCGACCGAGGCCCTGGTATCGATCGACATCAACTCGGCGCGCGCAACCAAGGGTTCTGACATCGAAGAGACCGCGCTCAACACGAACCTGGAGGCGGCGGACGAGATCGCCCGGCAGCTTCGACTGCGTGATATGGGCGGACTGGTCGTCATCGACTTCATCGACATGAGCAGCTCCAAAAACCAGCGCGCGGTCGAAGGGCGTATGCGTGACGCGCTGGACGCCGATCGCGCGCGCGTTCAGATCGGCCGCATCTCGCGCTTCGGGCTGATGGAAATGTCGCGACAGCGACTGCGCCCCTCGCTGGACGAACTGACCACCGAAATCTGCCCGCGCTGCACCGGCTCAGGCCGCGTGCGAGACACCAAGTCGCTGGCGCTGACGATTCTGCGTGTGGTCGAAGAAGAGGCGCTGAAGGAACGCAGCTCCATGGTTCGCATCCAGGTGCCGCTGCAAATCGCCTCCTACCTGCTGAACGAAAAGCGCGAAGAGGTGGCGTCGATAGAACGGCGCACCAACACGCACGTCGTGGTGGTGCCGAACGTCAATCTGGAAACGCCCCACTACAACGTTGAGCGCCTGCGCGACGACGTCGTCGCTCGGGAAGGCAGCGCCCCAAGCTACGAGCTCACGGTGACCGAGCTCGAAGAGCCGGAGATGCACAGTCGCGAAGTTCCCGTCGCGGTCCGCCAGCAGGCGGCGGTCGGGCCAATCGCACCGCGCACGCCCACCCCGGCAGCAGCCACTCCGGTAGCTCCGGTTGCAGAGACGGCGGACGTGACCGCAGCGGAGGCGAAAACACCGCAAGCGCAACCCAGCGCCGAGGCGATGCCGCGCCAGGAGGCACGGGCAACGCCCGCCCGCCAGGCCGCGGCAGACAACGACACCAAGAGTTGGCTGTCGCGCACGCTGGACAATATGTTCGGCGCTGACACGCCCGTCGCGGCGCCGCCGCGCAAGGCACGCGCCAACGACAGCCGGCAGAAGTCAAAGGGCGAAGACAAGCGCGGACGGACAAAGTCCGAAGCGTCGCCGGAAGGCAAGCGCGACCAGCAGAAGACCGAACAGCCGCGCAAGTCCTCGCGGACCGAAGCCGATAGCGATACAGATGGGCGACGGCAGGACGGTAAGGGCAACCGTACGGAACGCAAGGACGGCCGCAGAAGCGACGGCAAGAACGGCGATAGGGCGAACGATCGAAACACAGACAGAGCCGACAACAAGGACAATGGCAGGAATTCCAGTCGTCGGGACGGCGCGGGTCAGCGGGAACGCAAATCTGAACAGCGCGCCGATCAGGAAGCCAGGGCGGAGCAGGTCGAGAAGGCGGCCGAGGCGGCACCGAACGCAGAGGGTCGTGCGCGCGATCAGGGCAGCGAGCAGAAGCCGCGCCGTGGCAAGCCGCCCGTACGCAAAGAGCGGCCTAACGACGCCACCCGCAAACCGAGCCCGGAGCAGCTCGCGGCAAGCAAACGCATGCCGCCACGCGATCGTAGCGCGCTCGGCGGCGGCGAGCAGCGCCCCGCAGCGTCGCGGCCGCCGGCGAG
>JBCCGT010000010.1:0-179706 GCA_039029135.1 Pseudomonadota bacterium
AATCGTCGAAGATACGTGACTCGACGGGAAGCCCAGAGCGATGTGTTCGACTACATCGAGAGAGTGCACAATGCAGATCGGCGATCGGATATGGGCCGATCGACCTTAACTAAACCGTCCGAGAGATCTGGGTAGAACCCCTTCCCACGGTCTGACAGACACCTCCGGCTTATGATACGAGCACAGGAGGAAAGCCATGAGCAACCAGAGATACGCCCCGGAATTCAAGGAGGAAGCCGTGCGGAACACACTTTATGTGCGAACGATGAGCTTCATACTTGCAGTTTTGAGCTGTTGTCTAACATCACCGGCGCACGCATCCGAACCAACGCCCAGCGCTCAATCCACCGTCCTTGCCTGGCTGAACGTCGTAGACGCTGGCCACTACGATCGCTCATGGACCGACACGTCAGCAGCCTTCCAAGCCAAGGTATCCCAGACAAAGTGGATCACGCTCGCCGGTAAGGCGCGCAAACCCCTGGGTCCACTGAAGCGGCGCGAACTACTCGGTGCAGCCTATGAAGACGAGCTCCCGCGCGCCGGTACGGGTGACTACATCATCTTTCAGTTTCAGTCGAAGTTTGCGCGCAAACCAAAAGCTGTCGAGACCGTCACCGTCGTTCTGGAAAACGGCGCCTGGCGAATAGCCGGTTACTTCGTCCGCAACGGCTAGCGACTCCCGCTGTGGCGACCGCATACGCTTAACAACAGTGACAGCGGCCCGCCCATCACAGAGCAAGCCCGCTGATTTGCGGCGTCCTAGCCGGTCGCTATGATGTTCGTTCGATAGCACGCACTCACAGATCTGGAACGAAATGAAGCAACTGCCGGTTGAATACGACCTCTGGTCGGCCTGGTTTGGTGCGTTCGGCATCTGGGACTCCACCATCAACTTTTGGCTGACCGCCACCTTCGCGCTGGTTGTCGCCAGCCATACCCTACGCAACACGATGACGCTGGGGCTGCGTCGAATCTTGGCGTACCTCTACGGCGCTTTCTGCGCCTACACGCTGCTCAGGGGCATCTCGCTCTACCTGGAAGGGCTGAACATCTCTCAGGCCATGATCGCGCACGGCATCTACTTCTCTCCGATGTCCGCATGGGCAAACCTGCTGTCGAACGTCATGATCTTTGTGGTGTTTGTGTTTGGCAGCGTCGGTGCGCTGCGCTTCCTGACCTCTATTCAGGTCAGCGATAGCGCGGGCACGTAGTCGCGATGTTTCAGTTACGGCCGTTCGGGTAGCCACGGTGCAGGCTGATTTTCCCGCTCGACTGCATGCAGTGCTCGCCAGAGATGCTCGACAGGCGGTTGTGTTCCGCCGGGGGCCAACCCGAAGGGTAGCCACCTTCGGCTGGGACCTTTCTCGGGATACGTTCACGCTGGGCCAATGGCAAGTAGGGCGTATCTACGAACGGCGCTGTGACCTGTCGCCGGATGGCAAACATCTGATCTATTTCGCCATGGACGGTCAGTGGGATTCAGCCAAGCAGGGGGCCTGGACGGCGGTGTCGCGCGCGCCCTATCTGAAAGCGCTGGATATGTACGGTAAGGGGGATTGCTGGGAGGGCGGCGGTGTCTTTCTGTCGAATCAATCGTACGCCGTAAACGATCGCTACTTCGCCCGCGACACGGTGCTGTATCTCAACAGTGGATTGCAGCACGACGAAAGCTATCGTCCTGAGCGGAAGTACGGGGCAGAGTGCGCAAGCGTCTACTACCCCCGGCTCATCCGCGACGGCTGGACGCTGATTCAGCGCCACAGGCACAGTCAGCAGCACGCTGTGAGCGTGTTCGAACGACCTGCTCCCGACGGCTGGACGCTGAGGAAAACAGCGCACGAGCAGGTCAGTCCGCCGGCGGGCAAGGGCTGTTATTGGGACGAACACCATTTGATCGATCCCTCTGGCCAGGTCGAAGACCGACCCGATTGGCAGTGGGCCGAACTGGACGGCAGTTCGCTGGTATGGGCGGAACATGGCTGCCTGTATCGCGCCATTTCCATAGGCGAGTCCATGCGCGAGTCGTCCAACGACGCTACCTTGCTTCGCGATTTCAATGCGGACGTGTACAGCGTGGTAGATGCCCCGTACTAGGGATACTCTCGCAGGGTGCTTTTGCACTCACGACACCGGATGGAGAGTTCGCCGATGAACCGAAGGATCGCTTTGCTGGTCGGCGCTGTGTCGGCGGTGTTTACTGCGCTCTCTCCGCGTGCGCTCGGCGGGTCCCGACGGGTGGCGCACGCCAGCACTGGTCCACGCACAAAGATCGACGGGAAACGCGGTCTGACTGCTCACGACAGGAAGACGAAAACTATGCAGATTTACTATCTGGAGATCGTGACCCACGACGTTGCACTCTCCTGCGAGCTCTATGCATCGATGCATGGAGTCGAGTTTGGCGATCCCGACCCGAATCTGGGCGGCGCTCGTACGGCCAAACTCAGCGACGGCGGGCTCCTCGGCGTTCGTGGGTCACTGCGTGACACCGAAACGCCGGTCGTTCGCCCTTACGCGCTGGTCGATGACATCGAGGCGGCAGTTGCCGCGGCAGCTCAGGCGGGTGCGATGGTCGCGATGCCGGCGACGCCCATCGCGGGCTACGGACAGTTTGCCATCGTCATTCACGGCGGCATTGAGTCTGGCCTTTGGCAGCTCTGATCGCCGGCTTTCGCGCTGGGATTTCTGCGCTACCGGACGCCTTCGGCGCCCGCCCCGGGACATCTCGATTGGTCGGGGTCTAGGCCTCCTCAACAGGCTTCCATTCGTCTCCTAATTCGTTATCCTGCGGCCCGCTTCGAACCGGGGGCCAGAGACTCGCGTTGCCGCTTGAGTCGTCAGGATCCGTTCGCTGCTGATGTTTCCCAGTATTTTCAATCGCTTGGCGCAATAGATCATGGATAAGAACGGCTCCGCCTTTAGCGACAGCGTCGACCGCATGTTCGAGACGGCGGCGGAAATCCTCGACCTGTCCCCGGACCTGCGCGAGAAGATTCGCGTCTGCAACGAGTCCTATACCACCCGCTTCGGCGTGCGCCTGAAAGGCCGCCTGCACACCTTCACCGGCTGGCGGGCGGTGCACAGCACCCACTCCAAACCCGTGAAGGGCGGCATTCGTTTTTCGTCGCGCTCATCGCTGGAAGAGGTCGAGACGCTCGCCGCGCTGATGACCTACAAGTGCTCCCTGATGGGGCTGCCGTTCGGTGGGGCGAAGGGGGCGGTCGCCATCGATCCCAGCGAGTGGGACCGGGCGGATCTGGAGCGCATCACGCGGCGCTTCACCCAGGAGCTGTCGCGCCACAGTTTCATGAGTCCCGCGCAGAACGTGCCGGCACCCGACATGGGTACCAACGAAACCACCATGCGCTGGATGCAGGACGAATACAGCCGCCTGTATCCGAACGAGATCAACGCGGACGCCGTGGTCACCGGCAAGCCGCTGACGTCGGGCGGCATCGAGGGCCGCATCGAGGCGACGGGGCGGGGCGTGCAGCTCGCAATCAACGAGTGCGTAAAGAACCCGCCGCCGGAGCAGGCGGATCGGCTGCCCAAGACGCTCGAGGGCGCCCGGGTGATCGTGCAGGGCTTCGGCAACGTGGGCTATCACGCGGCCAAGTCGCTGGTGGAATCGAACGGCAGCCGGATCGTCGCGGTGCTGGATCGTGACGGCGCCATCACCGACGACGCCGGCATCGACGTGGACGGTCTGCGGCAGTACATGGATCGGCACGGCGGCGTGGCTGGCTATCCGGTCGGCGAGTTCCACGATCCCGATCAGGCGGCGAGCGTGCTGCAGTCCGACTGCGACATTCTCATTCCGGCCGCCGGCGAGCTGACGATCACCGAGGACATCGCCCGCAACCTGCGCGCATCGCTGCTGGTGGAGGCCGCCAACGGGCCCGTCGGCTACGAGGCCGATGCGATCCTGCGCAGTCGCAACGTCACCGTGCTGCCGGACCTGTTCGTTAACGCGGGCGGCGTGGTCGTCAGCTATTTCGAGTGGGTGAAGAACCTATCGCACATGCCGTTCGGCCTGATGCAGCGGCGGCACCACGAAAACGTCAGTAATGTGCTGGCGAAGTCGCTGGAGACCATGACGGGCCAGCCGTTCCCGGCCGACGCGGCCGCGCACTTCCTGTCGGGGCCCAAAGAGATCGATCTGGTCCGCTCGGGGCTGGAGGAGATCATGCACTCCGTCTACGTGCAGATGATGAATCAGCTCGTGGCGACGCCCGAGATCGAAGATCTGCGCACCGCCGCCTACTACATCGCCGTCCGCCGCATCGCCGACGCCTACGCGGCCATCGGCATCTAGGCGGCTCTGCGGCAAGATCGTTCGGAGGTGGCCCAGTCCGACCTGGGATGCCGCTCCGCTTTGGTTTGGGTCGCGTCAGGAGCGCTCGCATAAAGACCGTCATCGTCGACAACTACGATTCGTTCACCTACAACCTGTTTCATCTGCTGTACGCCGCGAACGGCGTGGCGCCCACAGTTGTAAAAAACGATGCGATTACGGCCGAGGGGTTGCGTGCGCTGCAACCGGATCAGATCGTGATCTCGCCCGGTCCCGGTCATCCAGGGCGACGCGCGGACGTTGGCGTGTGTGCCGAGCTTGAGGCCTGGCCGAATGTGCCGGTGCTGGGCATTTGCCTCGGCCAGCAGGCGATCTACGCGGCGCACGGCGGCGAGGTCGGTCACGCGCCGCAGCCGGTGCACGGTCAGGTGCACGACATCTATCACGACGACGAGCTGTTCGCGGGCGTGCCCAGCCCGTTCTCGGCCGTGCGCTATCACTCGCTCGTCTGCAAAGGCGCGCCGCCCGCGGGGCTGCAGGTCATCGCCCAGACCGCCGATGGCCTGAACATGGCGATCCGCCATCGCACCAAACCGATGTGGGGCGTGCAGTTTCATCCCGAGTCCATCCTCACTCAGCACGGCGTCCGGCTGATCGAGAATTTCAATCGCCTCAGCGGTGGTGCTAGATCTAAATCCGCTCCGCACGAGCGGGTACCTCCCGACATAAACCTGAGAAGCGCGCCTGCTGCGCTGCCCCGACAAACGCTGTTCGTTCGCGGTCGCACCGTGCGCACGGACGTATCCGCTGAGGTCGCCTTGCCCGCGCTGTTCGACGCGAACGAGCGGGTCGTGTGGCTGGACACCGCGCGGCGGCGCTCCGGTCAGCAGAACCTGTCGATCCTGGCCGGCTCCACCGGGCAGTGCGAGCTGAGTTACGACGTGCGGCGCAACTGCGTGTTCGAGACGCGCGGCGGGGTCACGACGCGCCACGACGGCTCGATCTACGCGCGGCTGAATCGACTGCTGCCTAGCATCGACGTCACCGATCTCGGCGGCGCGGCCGGCGTGCAGATCGGCTTTCTCGGCTATCTCGCCTACGAGGCCAATCGCGTGCTGGGCGTGCGCGCTCGGCACGCGAACGACTATCCGGACGCGCAGCTGTTTCTACCCGGCCGTGTTGCGGTGTTCGAGCCGCAAGAGCGCCGCGTTCGCCTGGTGACGACCAGCTTCGATGCGGCGGACACCGAGGGCATCGAATGGCTTGAGCGTGCGGTGCAGCGGCTCGATACCGCCGAGGCATCGGCGCCGAGGTCGGGCGATGCCGCAGAGTGCACTCCTACCGACGGGTCGGCGCCGCCCCAGGCCGAACCCGCGACCATTGTCGATCGGGGCTGGGAACAGCCGCGCGCCGACTATCTGCGCACGATCGACCGCTGCCTCGACTACATCCGCGACGGCGACAGCTACGAGATCTGCATCACCAATCGCAGGCGCTATCGCTTCGCCGGCGACGACGCGGCGCTCTATCGCGCGCTGCGTGCGCACAACCCCGCGCCCTACGCGGCCTACATGCGCTTCGGCGACCTTAGGATTCTCTGTTCATCGCCAGAATCGTTTCTGGAGATCTCAAGCGCCGGCGCCGTGCGCGCGAAGCCGATCAAGGGGACGGCGCCGCGGTCTGATGACGCGGACGAAGACGCGGGCCGCCGCGCCGCGCTGGCGAACAGCCGCAAGGATCGCTCTGAAAATCTTATGATCACCGACCTGCTGCGCAACGACATCGGTCGCGTCGCGAAACCGGGATCGGTTGCGGTGCCGAAGCTGATGGCCGTCGAGAGCTATGAGAACGTGCACCATCTGGTGACCACGGTGACGGGCCAGCTGCGCGCGGACGCGACCGGCGTCGACTGTGTGCGCGCCTGCTTCCCGGGCGGGTCGATGACCGGCGCGCCTAAGAAGCGCACGATGGAAATCATCGACCGGCTCGAGCGGTCGCCGCGCGGCGTCTATTCCGGCGCGATCGGCTATTTCGGGCTGGACGGCGCCGTCAGCCTGAACATCGTCATCCGTACGCTGGTGCTGCATGACGACGAACTCACCATCGGCAGCGGCGGGGCGATCGTCGCGCTGTCCGATCCCATTGATGAGTTTGCGGAGATCGAGCTGAAGGCGAGTAAGCTGGTGCAGGCGCTCGACAGCATTGCAGAAACCGATCCATGACACAGCGCATCGACAGCGCGGCGAGCATCGCCATCGACGATCGCGGCTTTACGCTGGGCGATGCGCTGTTCGAAACGCTGCTGGTTCGCGACGGCAAGGCGGTCGCGTTGCATGCCCACCTGCGGCGGCTGCGGCGCGGATTCGAGCGCCTGCGCTATCGCAACGCCCCGACCAGCGAGGCGCTCGTCGATCTGATCGAAGCGAAGCTCAGCGCGTCGGATCTCACGCATGGTTCGCTGCGCCTCACCGTATCGCGGGGCGCGGCACCCAGGGGGCTGTTGCCGCCGGCGGACATCGAACCGACGGTGGTCGTGCAGCTTATTGATGCCGCGCCGGTGCCGCAGCACCTGGCGCTCGTGGTTTCCGAAGAGGTGACGCTGCACGCGAATTCCGCGCTGCGCGGCGTAAAGACCACCAACTATCTCGAGCAGACGCTCGCCCTAATGGCGGCGAAGGAACGCGGCTTCGATGACGTGCTGCTCATGAACACCGACGGCCGGCTGGTGTGCGCCTCCAGCGCCGCAGTCATTCTGCGGGTGGACGACGAACTGCTGACGCCCGCGGCAGGCGATGGGGCGTTGGTGGGAACCACCTTACAGCACTTCATCGATCTGGGGTTGGTGAACCCACGCTCCCTGACGCGGTCTGATCTCAAGGTCGCCTCTATGGCGGTGCTGGTCACGTCGCTGGGGATTCGCAGCGTGCGATCCTGTGTCGTCGGCAACGAGTCGGTGGATTTCGACCGCAGCGACGACGACCGCGTGCTGCGGGATGCCTTCGACAGGATCGAATAACGCCGCTCCCATCGCCGCAACGTACTGTGGCGTGAGCAGCGAAAAAATCGGAGCGGGGCAGGGATGTGATGACGACGACCCGACTACTTTATAGCGTGCCTTTTTCGATCTTGCTGCTGGCGCTCTGCCCTGCGGCCCACGCGCGCGAACCGCTAGCGAAGCTTGAAGACGAGATCATCGGTGTCTGGGAAATCGACCATCGTCGGTCGCTGATCGATTACTGCCGGCACCGCGAAGGCCCGCCGACCGGGCCTGACGCGCCGTGCCATGATCCCTGTGAGCATCTCGAATGGCACCTGAGCCAGGAGCCGTCAGAGACGGTAATCGACATCACCTCCTACGCCTACAGCGGCCAACCCTACGAGATCGTCCACCGATCTGAGTCGTGCCTGCAGCTCGCGATAGACGACAAATACCTGCTCGCGTTTGCGCTGGACAACGGTCTCTACATGACGCGCCGATCCTGCGACGACGAGCATGTTGGCGGAGGGAGGCACTTCCTGAAACTGCGCGAGTTCCGCTAGTCCGGCTCACGCTTCAACTGCCGCGACCAGCCAGGCCTTTCCTCAGGCTGGCCGCGCGCCGCCCTCTCGATTGGCTCTCAAACGAAAGGGCGACGATTCGGGATCGTTACTGGCGCGGCGCCTCGTCGCGCCACATGCCGACCTTCAGCGCCATGCTGTCGAGGTCCAGCACCGTCTCGGCATCGCGAGCGACGTCCTCCCAGGTGGCGTCCAGCCCGAGGTTGATGCCCTCGTTCGCGAACACGGCGTCGGAGCCGAACTTGCCGCGGCCAGCCTGAATGATGCGGCCGTTGGGCGCGTCTTCCGAGACCATGTACAGCGCCGCCGGGCTGACCAGGCGCGGATGGTAATCCTCGCTCGGGTTGTCCGGGTCGAGCTCGGTGCCTCTGCCCGGCACGCTGGCCGTCATGCGCGTCTCGGCGCCCGGCGACAGGCAGTTCACGCGCACGTTGTGGGACGCGCCCTCGCGGGACAGGTTGTTCATCAGTCCGACCATGCCCATCTTGGCCGCGCCGTAGTTTGCCTGGCCGAAACTGCCGAGAATGCCGGAGATGGACGAGGTGAACAGAATGCGTCCGTAGTTCTTCTCGTACATGATCGGCCACGCGTGCCAGGTGACGTAGGCGCTGCCGTTCAGGTGCACGTTGATAACCGAGTCCCAGTCGTCCAGCGTCATCTTCTTGAATGACTTGTCGCGCAGGATGCCCGCGTTGTTGATCAGGATGTCGACCGTGCCGAACGCGTCGACCGCGGTCTGGACGATGTTCTTCGCGCCGTCGCGATCGGACACCGAGTCCTTGTTGGCCACGGCCTCGCCGCCGGCGGCCTTGATCTGCTCGACCACCAAGTCGGCGGCGTCGCCCTGACCGGAGCCGTCGACCGAACCGCCCAGATCGTTGACCACGACCTTGGCGCCCATGCCGCCCAGCAGCAGCGCGTGTTCGCGACCCAGGCCCCCGCCTGCGCCCGTGATGATTGCGACCTTGCCCTCGAAACTCATTGGTGTCCCCTTGCTAAGCGACTTGAATCAGCGGGCAAGGATAACGCGCGAGGCGGGCCGACTAGAAGACACCGCGCCTTCTGGTCGAACCCCAATGCCTCGCTGCGCGCTACATCTCGTGGCGCAGGTGTGCGGCGGTCTTGTAGTCGGCCGGCACCTTGAACAGCGCCGCCTTGGGCTTGCGGCGCTTCAGGTCTTCGACCCGTAGCGTGACCTCGCCGAAGCGCGGATCGCTGGTCGTCGATTCCAGCATCATCTGCAGATCGGGCGCGTACCAGGTCTCGCGGGAGACGACCAGCTCTCGCTCGTTGCCGATGCTGTCGGCGGCGTAGACGGTCTCGAAGCGCTCGCCGTTCACCGTCACGCCCTGGATTGTTTTCTCGCCCAGGCTCTGCGGCGTGCCGTCGCCGTCGCCCTGTCCCGGCGCGCAGACGTCGCCCATCTCCAGTTCGAGCCCTTCGCGCGCGAACGCGAACACCCGGGCCGCGCCTTCCTCGCCGGATATGTCCGCGAGGGTGCGCTCCAGCTCGTCTTCGATGTCGGCGAGCTGCTCGACGTCGATGTTCACGCTGTCGACGTCCTTCAGGCCTGCCAACGCGCTTTCGACCGTTGCCGCGATCTCGGCGGCGCTGGGCAGATTGGACAGGCTCTCTTCGATGGTCGTCGCGAATTCTTCTTCACAGATCACCTCGAAGGGGCTTTCGCCCACGAACGCCCAGCCGTCGGTGCCACTGAGCGATACCTCGCCGTCCATGTTTACCGCGCGCACCGCTGCGGCGATGCGCGGCACCTTGCGCGCGGTCTGGGTTTTCGGGTTCAGCATCCAGGCGGTCTCTTCCACCGGATCGACCAGATGGATGCGCTCCGCCTCGCCGTCGGCGTTCAGCGTTTCGACGCGCGTGCGTCCGCTCGCGTCGCGTGCGACGCGCTGGCGCTCTTCTTCAACGATGCGATTGCCGTCGTGCAGCATCTGCACCGACCGATGGATCAGCTCCGCCGAGAACGGATGTCCCTCGATGGGGGCGACGGGTGTGGAGAATCCAAAGGGCGCGGCGGCGCTAGGCAGCACGGCGAGCCCGCTGATTGTCGCGATGGCCACTGTGGTTCGGAGATTCCTGTTTGTGTGTATCAACATGACGGATTCCTGCTGTTTTGCTGCGCTTGCGCGCGTTGGTTTGCGGCAGTCTCAACGCCTGATGGACGCTGGCCGGGCGCCATAGGCGTTGGACTGTCGTTGGGTTGACCTGGCGCGGCGCGACGGAAACACCGCCCGCACCAGGCCGCGCTCGTCGCGCAGGATGCGCGACTGCACGTAGTAAATCTGATGGCCCCCGGTCGGGGTTAGGCGCCGCATCGGCACCGGCTCGTAGGAGACCGTCAGCCTCGGTTTCGGCGCGGCCGCGACCAGCACGGGCTCGCCGCCGGGGCTTTGGTCGGGCGTGCCGAACACGCCGAGCAGGGCGACGACGGCGGTGGCGGCCGCCAGCGAGGCGGCCACGGGCAGCCAGCGGCGCGTTCCGCTCGGGGCGCGGCCGCTCGACGCGCGAGGCCGCGGCGCGGCGGTACCCGCGGCGCGGGCGATGCGGGCGCCGACAAGGTCGGGCGCGTGCTGTTCGCGCAGCGCGTCGCGATACTCGGCCAGCGCCTGATCCAGGGCGGCATCTTCCTGCTGGCCAGGGTCTGCTCCCGGCGGCGGTTGGCTGGTCGTGTTAGACATCGATGACGACTCCCGGGCCCGCTGTGTCGGTTGCCCTTGCTTGGGGATTGTTAGTAGCGGCCGGCCGCGTCTGCAGCCATTCGCCGAGCTGCGCCCGCGCCCTATTGAGCCGCGAGCGCACGGTGCCCACCGCGATGTCGAGCGTGTGCGCCGTTTCCTCGTAGCTCAGGTCCTGCAGCGTGATCAGCGTCAGCACCTCGCGCTGTCCCTCTGGCAGTTGGGCGATCAGGGCGGCGACGTCGCGCGTGCTGCGCTGCCAGTGCGCGCTGTCTTCCGCCGAGGGCGCCGCCGGTTGTTCGGCGTCCGGCGTGGGCGGTTCGCGGCGCGCGCGGCGCAGCTGATTGCGGAACCGCCCGTACAGCCAGCCGCGGGCGCTGTCGCTGCGGCGGGCATCGAAGCCGCTCGCGTCCTCCAACAGGCCCAGAAAGGTTTCCTGCAGCGCCTCCGCGACCAGATGCGCTGCGACCCCCTGGGCGAGGCCGAATCGATAGAGCGCGTCGGCGTGCCGTTCGTACAGCGGGGTCAGCGCTTGGCGCTTCCCGGTCTGCAGTTCGTCGATGAGTTCGGCGTCGCTTGGCATCTGTCCACGATCGAGCGGTCTCTATCAGGATATGTCACCGACAGAGGAAAAGGTTCCAAGCGACATCGACGAATGTCGCGACGGCCGCCTCGGTTTGTCAGCGTCAGGCCGGCACGCCGTCCTCCGCCCAGGCCGACAGGCTCTGCTGGCGGTACAGCTCGAAGTAGCGGCCGCGCTGCGCCATCAGCGCGGCGTGGTTACCCAGCTCCTCGATCCGGCCGTCGGCGACTACGACGATGCGATCGGCGTTGCGGATGGTCGACAGGCGATGCGCGATCACGAACGCGATACGCCCGGCCAGCACGCGTGTCAGGCCCTCCTGGATGCGCCGCTCGGTCTCGGTGTCGACCGACGAAGTCGCCTCGTCCATCACCAGCACCTGCGGGTCCGCGAGTATGGCCCGCGCGAACGACACGAGCTGCTTCTGCCCGGCGGAGAGCTGGCTGCCGCCCTCGCCGGTCTCGGTGTCGTAGCCCTTCTCCATCGCGCGGATGAAGTCGTGCGCGCCGGCGATCCGCGCGGCGTCCTCGACCTCGGCATCCGACGCTTCCAGTCGGCCGTAGCGGATGTTCTCGCGAATGCTGCCGCTGAACACGTGCGCGTTCTGCAGCACCATGCCGATGTTCGACTGCAGCCAGGCCAGCGAACGATTGCGGTAGTCCACGCCGTTGAACTCGATGGTCCCGCTGGTGGGCTCGTAGAAACGGCAGATCAGATTCACCAGCGTGCTCTTGCCCCCGCCGGTCGGCCCGACGATGGCGATCGTCTCGCCCCGCTGCACGTCCAGATCGATGTCGCGCAGCACCGGCTTTGCTGGGTCGTAGTGAAAGCCGACGTTGCGCAAGTTGATGCGCGAGATCGTCGCCTCGCCGCCGTCGCTCGCCACGTTGTCGCGCGGCGGCGCGCCGGCCTGGGCGGCCAGCGCCGCGCGGACCGTGGGCGAGTCCTCGATCTCGGGCCGCGCGTTGATCAGCGACAGGATGCGCTCGGCCGACGCCTGCGCCATCTGCATCTCGGCGAACCAGGCGCCGAGCTGTTCCACCGGATCGAAGAAGTGGCGCGCATAGGCCATGAACGCGACCAGCGTGCCGGCCGAGATGACGCCGCCGATCAGATCGAAGCCGCCGACGGCCAGCGTGAGTCCGATGGCGAGGCTCGCGAGCGTGACCACGACCGGTAGGTAGATCGCCGCCTGGGTCAGGTTGGTGACGCTGGCGCTGCGCATCTTGTCGGTCAGCCCCGAAAAGTCCTGCTGATTGGCCTGCTCGCGCACGAACGCCTTGCTGGTCAGCACGCCCATGATCGCCTCGTTGTAGCTCGCGGTGATGCGGCTGTTGGTCGCGCGCACGATGCGCGCCGAGCCCAGGATGCGACGCTGAAAACGGATCGACACCCACGCCAGCACCGGGATGATCGATAGCACGACCAGCGCGAGCTTCGGGTTCATCACCAGCATGCAGCCCGCGATGCCGATCATCATCGTCGAGCCCCAGATCACGTCGAGGAATCCCCAGGCGAGGATGTTTGACAGCCGCTCGCAGTCGCTGGTCATGCGCGCCATCAGCCAGCCCACGGGTCGATGGTCGTAGTAGGCGAACGACAGGCGCTGCAGGTTTTCAAAGCCGGCGGTGCGGATGTCGTAGCTCACGTGGGTGCGGATCTTGCCGCCCACGCGCACGAAGCCGCCGATCGCGAACGCGATCAGCGCAGAGACCACGCCGTAGGCCACCGCCCAGGGCCAGAGCACGGCTTGCTCGCCGTTGGCCGCCACCTCGTCGACCACGCCGCGCGTGAGCAGCGGGTAGGCGACCTCCATGCACGCCGTCAGCACGGCGAAGGCGGCGAGCAGTTTTAACTCGCGGGGATAGCGCCGCGCATAGCCGAAGAGCTGACGCCAGAGGTCGACGTTCATGCGCCTCGCGAGCGCCTCGTCGTCAAAACCGTCGTCGAAATTTTCGTCGTCGTAGGTGTCCATCTGTCTCTCGTGTTTCCCTTGATCGCCCCCGACCAGGCCGGCGCGATCTGATCTCCTTTGGCGGTGGCTGCGCGTTGCGTCGCGCGGCCGCCGCGCTTCATTTCCTTCTCAGTCGCGCCGCGCGTTCGCGACGCGCTCCAGGTCGTCGCGTATCGAGGTGTCGAGCTGACCCTGTATCTCGCACAGCCGTCGGTACAGGCCGGGCTGGGCCGCTAGCGCGTCGTGGCTGCCGATCTGGCTGATGCGCCCGCCCTCCAGCACCACGATGCGGTCCGCGTGGCGCACGGAAGACAGTCGATGCGCGACGATTAGCGTGGTGTGGCGCCCCTGCCGCCGCCTCAGCGCGGCGAGGATGTCGCGCTCGGTGCCGGTGTCGACGGCGGACAGCGAGTCGTCCAGCACCAGGATCGGCGGGTCCTTCAGCAGCGTCCGCGCGAGCGCCAGACGCTGGCGCTGACCGCCGGACAGCGTCACGCCGCGCTCGCCCACCATCGCGTCGAACCGCTCGGGAAAGCTCTGGATCGACTCCCAGATCGCCGCGTCCTCGCAGGCGCCGCGCACGTCCTCGTCGTTGGCCGCCGGCCGACCGACGCGCAGGTTGCCGCCGATGCTGCGCGAATACAGAAACGGATCCTGAAACACCACGCCGATCTGACTGCGCAGCCAGTGGCGATCGAGCTCGCGCAGCTCGTGACCGTCCAGCGTCACGGATCCCGACTGATAGTCGTACAGCCGCAGCAGCACCCGGATCAGGCTGGTCTTGCCGGACCCTGGCGGGCCGACGAGGCCGATCGTCTCGCCCGGCGCGATCGTGAGATCGATGTTGTCGAGTTCCGGTGGCCGCGCGCTCTGTTCATCGCCGCTATAGGCAAAGCGCAGCGCCGAGAACGCGAGTGCCCCGCTGGCGCGACCGGCGGCCGGCACGACGCCCGGCGCCTCCGGCTCGTGGCTGAGGATGTGGTTGACGCGTCCCAGCGCGATCACGGCCTTGCCGCTGTCCGTCAGCACCCGGCCGAGATGGCGGATCGGCCAGATCACCATGCCGATGTAGGTCATGAACGCGAACAGGTCGCCCACGGTCAGCGTGCCCGCCATGATGAAGCGGCCGCCGACGATCAGGACGATGCCGAGCTGGGTCATCGCGACGAAGTCGCTGATGCCCCAGTACAGCGACATCAGCCGCATCAGCTTGTAGCTGTGGTCGCGAAAGTCGGCGTTGCGCGCATCGAACTTTTCGGTCTCGAACGCCTGACGCGCGAACGCGCGGACGACGCGGATGCCCGTGAGGTTTTCCTGCAGCGTCGCGGTCAGGCGCGCCTCCGCCTCGTCGGTCTGCTCGAACAGCGCCTTCACCTTCTGGAAAAAGATGAACGCCGCGATGGTGAGGATCGGCATCAGGCACACCGACATCCAGGCGAGCCGGCTGTCCAGCCAGAACAGGATCGGCAGCACGGTCAGCAGCAGCATGATCGCGCGGCCGATCTCGACGACGTGGGTCGCAAGGAACACGCGCAGCGTCTCGACGTCGCTGCTGCAGCGCTGCACCAGGTCGCCGGTGTCTGCCGTGTCGTAGAAACCGGCGGGCACCTGATGCAGGCGTCGGTACAGCGACTGCCGCAGCCGTTCGGTGATGGCCTCCGAGGCGAGCGCGGCCCAGCGACCGCGCAGATACAGGAACACGCCCGCGATCGCCGTGACCAGCAGGCTCAGCCCCGCCGAGGCCCACAGGTAGCCCGCATAGTCGCCCGCGAACCAGCTCGCGAGCGGGGCCATGCCGTAGGCGAAGTCCTGCTCTGCGACCACGTCGATGGCGAACTTGCCGATCAGCGGCGCGCCGAAAAAGAACACGTTCGTCAGCGCCATGGCCAGAATCGCGCCGCCGTAGCGCAGCCGCTGGCCGCTGGTCACGTCCCACAGAGTTCGATTGGTTGGTTGGTCGTGCATGTCGGTCTACTGCCTTGTTCCTGGTCGCGGGTGGCGCCGATGAATCGGCCTCCCCCTAATCCTTTATCTGCTTGTGCGTTTCGTTGTTGCCGCGTGCCTGTCGAGACGGTTGCGCGGCTGCGAACACCATGACGTCGGGCGGCGCGGTTGGTCTGAACCCGCGAACGCGCGACGCGCATCCGGCCCCGGTGGGGCGCGGTCGGTCTGTCGGTGGTTTGCCGACCCGATCCCCGAAGGGCAGGTCGGTCGGAGGTGCGCGGCTAGCCGCGCTCGCTGACTACTTCAGCCGGCCGGGCGATCGGTGCCCGATAACCGGCTTAAAGTCCGCAGCGATAGTGATGACACCGGCAGCGACCGAGACCGGGTACGCAATGCGTGTCTTGAACGGTGCGTTCATCAGTTGCATCGGTGATCTCCTCGTCGAGCGCTTTCCATGGGAAAGCAGCCGGTGGTTGGTTTGGGCAGCCGGATTGTGGACATCACAACCAGCTGAGGCGCGGCATCGTACTCTTTTTTTTCGCGCGCGCCAAATGCGCGGCGCTGGATCGCAGCTCGGCCGCGCGAACTTGGCGCTCGCGCGGCCAGACTCTACGGTTGTTCAGGCGCTATTCCTGATTAAAGAGCGCGTCGAGGGACAGCTCTGTGTCCTCCGCCGCCAGCGCGGCCGCGACATCGGCGCCGCGAATGACGTAGGCCTCGCCGCTCGCGGTCGATATCACGACGACCTCGCTCAGGCCGTCGTCGTCCAGATCGCCGGGGCTCGCAAGCGTACCGGCCAGCGGTCGCGTGTCGTTGACCGGGTTGATGGTCAGCCCGTCGCCCGGCAGCTCGCTGCCGAGATCGTAGGTGAATCCGAGCGCGACGGGTGTCAGCGCCTGCCCCGCGACGAAGCGAATCACCGGACTGACCGGCCCCAGCCCCCGCGTCGTCAGCGCGAACTCATCGCCGGCGTCGCCGTCGAGGTCGCCCAGGGCGGTCACGCCGCCGGAGGTGCTGATCTGGCTGTCGTCCACGACGATTTTGCTGCTCATGCCGCCGGGCGCCTGTGAGCCCGGTGCGACCTCGGCGAGTCCGCCGGCCGGGGTCGTCCACAGCAGATCCGGCACGGTATCCGCGTCGACGTCGAACGGCCGGCGGTTGAACGCGACCACGCCGTTCGTCACGTTGGTCTGCGCGTCGTAGTCGAAGCCCACCGACAGGCTGCCCGCGATGCGACCGTCCGCGATGGTGCTGCTGTACAGCAGGCTGATGAGCTGGGTTGCGGCCAGCATCAGCTCGTCGGCGCCGTCGCCGTCGAGGTCGCCAATCACCCCGAGCTGCTCGCCGATGAACGGCTGGTCGAAGTAGTCCAGATTCAGGTCGAGCGCCTCGGTTTGCAGGGCGGTGTCCAGATCCAGGCTCGCGTTCGCCTGCGCGGCCGCGATGAAGTCGCCGAACACGATGCGGGCGCGTTCGGCGGGCGTCGGCTGAGCGATCGCCAGATCGCCCCGGCCATCGCCGTCGAAATCCGCGGCGGCCAAGCCGGTGATTCCATTGGCGCTAACGGTGGCCGACATCAACGCGAGGCCCTGACCGGCCTGCAGCGCATCGATGTTCAGACTGGACGTCTCGGGCGCCGTCAGCGTGCTGCCCCAGATCAGGTACGCGAGCGGCCTATCCGTCGGGCAGCCGCCGCAATCTCTGAAGCCCAGCAACAGCTCGCCGCGGCCATCGCCGTCGATGTCGCCGACCGCCCGCGCCGCCATGACGCGGCTGACGCCAATCGGGGGTTCCGACCAAGTGATGCGAACGGCCTCCGGCGCGGCCTCGATGGTCAGGTCGACGCTGCCGGCCGGCATGGCCGCGTTCAGCGCGCCGCTGAAGACCACCAGGCCCGACTGATCGTCGCGGTTGTCGTCCTGGATGGTGAGCCACAGCTCCGGCCGGCCATCGGCGTCGATGTCGCCGAGGGCCTCCGCCGCGGCAACGCCGGACGCCCGCAGTCTTACGCCGGAGGCCACGGCGCCCTCGACGTCGGAGACGGTGAAGCTGGCCTCGCACGTCGTCTCCCCGACCTGCACGCTGACGGTGCCGTCGGTCTGGGTGAGCGACTCGAAGTCGATGGCGTTTGCCAAGGACACCGCGCCGGATAGCTCGTCGAACGTGATGCTGTCGAAGACGAGGGCGTCGGCGAAGGCGCTGAAGTTCTGAAAGGGAAAGGTCTCGCCTTCGGGGTCGGCGAACGTGAAGGTGTAGATCTGGCCCGCCTGGTTCTCGTCGAAGGCGAAGGCCGCCTCGGATGTGCACACCGGCGCTTCGTCGACGTCGGTGATCGTAAACATCAGCGCTTCGGTGATCGTGGCGTCGCTGTTGGAGATCGACAGATCGAATCGATAGACGTTGTCGCCGTCCGCATCGGCGGGCATCTCGAAGTCGGGCGCCGTGACGAATTCGATTCCGCCGGGGACCAGCCGGAAGGCGGCGGCGTCATCGCCCGCGAGAGAAAACTCGAGCACGGACGAGTCGTTGTCGGTGGCGGAAATGGCGGTACCGATAATGCCTTCCCCCGCCTCGAAATTGCTCGACCCCTGGTATCGAGGCGGCTCGATGACGTTGGTGATGGTCACGCGGATCACCTCGCTGACGCTCGTCGTGCCGTCGTTCAGCGTGATGGTCTGCTCGTAGACGTTGTCGGCGTTGTTATCGAGCGGCATCTCGAAGTTGAAGCTGCCGTCGGCCGTGTTCGCCGTGACCGTGCCGGTCGTCGCGTTCAGCGTAAACAGACCGCCGTCGCCGCTGGTGTCGTCCGTGATCGTAACGGTGTCGCCGTCGGGGTCCGAGACGCTAACCGTGAACTGGACGAACTCGTTTTCGGCGAAGCTGAAGCTGGTCGAGCCGCTGAAAGCCGGCGGCGAGTTTCCGGATGCGGGTGGTGATGGCGGCTCGTTCCCGCCGCCGCCGCCACCACCACCGCCACAGCCGACCAGCAGTAGGGCTGCGACCATGAACAGGCCGAGTTGCCGAATCGTTGTTCGCACCTGTGTGCGTCGGACGATGGGGTGGGGGAATGAGGCTGACGGGGCAAAGGGCATTGTGACTCCTTAGTCATTGAATGCGCACGGTGGTTTGCAACGACACGACGGTCGCCGCGCGCATGCGGCGCGGCGGAACATTGAAGCTGCCGAAGAAATCGCGAGCGTGAACGAGCGCGGTTGCCGCACTGCGTATCTGAATGCTGAACTTGTGTCTTGTTTCCTTTTTTTTTCTTGCTTTTTTTGAACGTGCGTTTCTTGTTCTTATTCAGGCACCGTCGGGGCGAACGCGGTTGCCTAGCATGATACAGGTGGATGCTACCGATCCGCGTGAATCCACCGCACCGCGGTGGCCGGTCCTGAATTTGTTTAGTTTGCGCCGCTCGGATGGCACCCGAAGTGGCGATAGAAATCTCGGGCGAGCTAATATGCGGAGTCAAGGTTTGCGCATCGACGCGCCGAAATTGAGCGAATCGATGTCAACACGAAGAGTACGAAGAGCACAAAGCGCGGAGAGCGCGATGACAGGGGGCTCAGCATGAGTACCGGTTTTACGGCGGACCAGGTCCAGTTTCGCGAGGTGGTGCAACGATTCCTCACCGCCAAGTCGCCGCCAACAGAGGTTCGTCGCCTCATGGCGACCGCCGAGGGATTCGATCGCGAGGTCTGGTCACAGCTGTGCGGCGAGGTCGGTCTTGCTGGTACGCACCTGCCGGAGGACTACGGCGGTTTCGGCTTCGGTGTCGTGGAGCTCGGAATCGCGGCCGAGGAGATGGGTCGACACCTGTACTGCGGGCCGTTCTTCTCTTCGGCGGTTATGGCGGCTTACGCGATCCTCAACGCTGGCTCAGAGGAACAAAAGCACGCGCTGCTGCCCGGTATCGCTGCGGGCACAACGATTGCGACGCTCGCGCTCGACGATCTGAACGACTTTGATCAGGTCGGCGGCTCGATGTCGGCGGCGAGCGGCGCGCTGTCGGGCACCGCGCCGATGGTGGTCGATGCGCATGTGGCCGACACCCTGATCGTTGCCGCGCGCGAAGACGCGAATGCGCCGGTCGGGCTGTATGTGGTGGATGCCAAGGCCGCCGGCGTTAGCGTTCGCGCGCTCGAGGTGATGGATCCGACGCGGAAGCTCGCGCGTGTCACCCTCGCGCAGGCGCCGGGCAAGCGGCTGGAAGGCGACGCCAACCTGGCCCTTTTGTGGGACCAGCTCAACACGGTGCTGGCCTGCGAGATGATCGGCGGCGCCTCGCGCCTGTTCGACTCGACAATCGACTACATGAAGATGCGCGTGCAGTTTGGTCGCACCATCGGTTCTTTTCAGGGGCTCAAGCACCGCTGCGCCGACCTGCTGCTGGAACTGGAGCTTGCGCGCGCGGCCACCTATGACGCGGCCCGCGTGCTCGCGGGTCAGCCGGGCGAGCCCTACGCCGCGAGCATGGCGAAGGCGATGGCGGCAGATGCGTTCGTGGCCTGTGCGAAGCAGGCGATACAGCTACGCGGCGGCATCGGCTTTACCTGGGAAGAGGACACACACCTCTGGTTCAAGCGCGCCAAGAGTTCAGAAGTGTTCCTCGGCACGCCCACGTGGCACCGGGAGCGCATGATCCGAATACTCGAAGCTCAGGAGGCAGCAGCATGAGCGACGCAGCGAACCTCACCGACGCCGACATCCTGGCGGAGTTGGATGCTTGGCTGGACGCCAACTGGCGCCCCGATCGACCGCTGGCCGAGTGGCGTGAGCTGCTGGTCGACGCGCGCTGGGCCGCGACCGACTGGCCGACCGATTATCACGGCCGCGGTTACTCCGCGGCGCAGAGCGCGCTGGTTGCCCAGCATTTTCAGGAGCGCGGGATCGTCGGCGCCGCACCGCCGGGACCCGGGCGTCTGGCGTCGCTGACGATTCTGGCCCACGGCACGGAGGCGCAGAAGGCCAGGTTTTTGCGCCCGATTCTCACGGGCGAGCACGCCTGGACCCAGCTCTTCTCAGAGCCGGGCAGCGGCTCGGATCTCGCCGGCCTGACGACCAAGGCGGACAAGCAGGGCGATCACTATCTGATCAACGGTCAGAAGGTCTGGAACACCAGTGCGCACCACGCCGATTGGGGATTTCTTGTGGCGCGCACCGATTGGGATGTGCCCAAGCATCAAGGCATCAGCTTTTTTCTGATCGACATGCATCAGGAGGGCGTCGAGGCGCGGCCGCTGCGGCAGATGAACGGCCACGCCTCGTTCAACGAGGTGTTTTTCACCGATGCCATCGTGCCCGCAGAGCACCTCATCGGCTCCGAGGGCGAGGGCTGGCGCATCGCCGGCACCACGCTGTCGTTCGAGCGTGCGCTCGCGGGCGGCGACCGCACTGGGGGCCGCGTGAGCAAGCTGGAAGGCCCGATCTATGGTGAACACCGCGCGGAACTCGCCATCGCGATGGAGCCCTACACCTGGTATCCGCAGCGCGCGGGTCGCGTCGACCTGGCGGTGCCGCGCGCGCTGGAGAGCGGCGCCATCGGCGACGCGACGGTGCGCCAGGAACTGGCGAGACTGATCGGCATGAAGAAGGGTGCCGATCTGGCTGCCGCGTCCGCGGCAGAGAAGCGGCGCTCGGGCAGCAACGAGATCGTCCCCGAAGGCTCGATCTCGAAGCTCGCCGGCAGCGTCATCGCGCGCCAGGCCTCCCAGGTACACACGCTGATTTCCGGCGCGGACTCGATGTTGGCCGGTCCGGAGTCCGAGCTCGATGGCGTGGTCGCCGAGATCCTGCTGTCGGTGCCGGCGGTTTCGATCGCGGGCGGCACGGACGAGATTCAGAAGAACATTATCTCCGAGCGGGTGCTGGGCCTGCCGAAGGAGCCGCGCTTTGACAAGGGGCCGTTTCGCGATGTGCCGCGTAACGTCAGCGATCTCTGACGTACGCGCCACGTTGATTAATAAAGTGACACAGGCAGAGCTTCGTGGAGTTTGAAGACGTCGTTTTCGGCCGGCAGAGCGTGCGCGGGTTTCGGCCTGATCCGGTACCGAGAGATGTGATCGACGCCGTTATCGCGACGGCGAAGCGCGCGCCGTCGTCGATGAACTCGCAGCCCTGGCATGTCTATGTCATCACCGGCGCGCCGCTCGATGAAATACGCGAACGCAACATGCGCGAGCTTGTCGAGGGACTGCCGTCGCAGCGCGAGATCTTCACGCATGGACCCTACGAGGGCGAGCACCGACGTCGGCAGGTCGACATAGCGAAGAAGCTGTTCGCGGCAATGGGCATCGAGCGTGACGACAAAGCACGGCGCGAAGACTGGCGTCGACGGGGCTTCAGACAGTTCGACGCGCCGGTCTCTCTGATACTCACCTATGACAAGAACCTGGAGCCCGGCGCGACCTGCAAGTTCGATCTTGGTGCGCTCAGTTACGGCATCGTGCTCGCCGCCTGGAACCAGGGGCTCGGCTGTGTCGTGAACGGCCAGGGCATTTCCCGCTCGCACATCGTACGCGAGGTTGCGGGGGTCAGCGCAGACGAGGTCATCATGACCGCGATCGCCATGGGTTATCCGAACGATGAATTTGCGGCGAACGCGGTTCGCTCTGAGCGGGAAGACAACCAGGCGTTCGTCAGCTACGTCGGGTTCGCTGACTGATTCCGCTCACGCGATCTTCAGCGGCGACAGCGACACCAGCTCGTTCATCGCATCGTTCGCATGCAGGATCTTCGCTTTGCTGCGGATGGCGACGGCTGCGACCAGGCAATCCATCGTGGCGAGCCTGCTGCCGCCGGCTGCGCGACTGCGGCGCATCAGATGCGCCGCCTCCTCATAGTCGAAGCTGCGCGTTGGAATGTTCGTCGCGCGCGCGAGCAATCCCTTCAACTGTTGCAAGTGCGCTTCATCTCGGGCACCCGCTAAAACTTCCATGCGCACCGGATCGGTAGTCGCAACTTTTCGGCTCAGCGCCTTTTCTACTTTGATGGCAACTTCGTCGTTGCTATTGCGCAGAAACGCAATCCACGCCGATGTGTCGATCAGGATCACGCGGGCTCGCCATCCTTCAGCGCACCTTTGTCGCGCTTGCCTTCGGGATTGGTCGCGATGCTGCGTTGGGCAGTCTCGTCGCTCGCATCGCGGGCGGCGGCCTCGACGCGCTGAGCCCCGGCGCTGTTTGGCGTGCCCTCCCAGCCGGCGCCGCGCATGGCCCGTGCCGCCTTGAGATCCAGCGGCTCTCGGGCTACCTGTCGCAGCGCGAAATTGACAGCTTCGCGTTTCGTGCTGAAGTCGTAGCGCCGCATCACTTCCTCGCAAGCGACGTCGTCGATGTCAATGTTTGTGCGTGCCATGGCGACTGCTCCGCTGTCTGGGCCGCAGATGCTCCGTGTTCTTGTGAGCGCGAATTGTTTCGGGACTCGTCCCGATTCGCTATGGACCTTAACTGCGATTGACGCCGGGAAAGTCTCACCTGGACGACAAAATGTCGTCGTTTTGATATTGGCGTGATGTTACGGCCAGTAGCTATCGCGCAGTGGTTTTTTGTACAGCTTACCGGTGGGCAGGCGCGGCATCTCATCGATGAAGTCGATGCTGCGGGGGACCTTGTAGCCCGCTAAGTGCGCACGTGAGTGATCGAGCAGATCGTCGCACAGCGTCTGTCGCGCTTCGTCATCATCATTGTCGAACGCGCCGTCTATTTCGACAACGGCCTTCACTTCTTCGCCGAAGTCCGCGTTCGGTACGCCAAACACGGCCACGTCGCGAACGCGCGGATGCATGATGAGCGCGTCTTCTATCTCGCGTGGATAGATGTTGACGCCGCCTGAGATGATCATGAACGCCTTGCGATCCGTCAGAAACAGATAGCCCGCGTCGTTGACGTAGCCGACGTCGCCCAGCGAGGTCCAGTTGTCGTGCAGCGGGTGGGTGGCGCTCGACGTCTTCTCCGGCGCGTTGTGATATTCGAAGCTGCGCTGCGGCTGTTCGAAGTAGACCAACCCGGCTTCGCCGGTCGGCAGTTCGTTGCCTTCTTCATCGCAAATGTGCAGCACCGCACCACGGACCTTGCCGACCGAGCCGGGATTCGCGAGCCACTCCTCGGGGCCGATGATGGTCGAACCGTTGCGCTCCGTGCCCGCGTAGTACTCCCATAAAACGGGGCCCCACCAATCCATCATCTGCTGTTTTACGTCGACCGGGCAGGGCGCTGCGGCGTGCACCGCAACCCGGTGCGTCGACAGGTCGTGGCGGTCGCGATCTGCCGCTGGCAGTTTCAGCATGCGCACGAACATAGTGGGCACCCACTGCGAGTGAGTGATGCCGTAGCGGTCGATGTTCTCGAGCGACGCGAGCGCGTCGAAGCGCTCCATCATGTACACGCTGCCGCCGAGGCTCAGGGTACGCATACAGAATCCGAACGGCGCCGCGTGATACAGCGGTGCCGGCGACAGGTAGCGTGTGTCGTGATCGATGCCGTAAGGATTGGCGCGGTCGACGCCTGGTATGCCTGCCGTAATCGGCGCGCCCGACAGCGGGCGCTTGATGCCCTTTGGACGGCCCGTCGAGCCGGAGCTGTAGAGCATCGTGTCGCCCTGCAGCTCGTTGGCGATCGGTGTCGCCGGCATGGCGGCGAGCGCCGCGTCGAGATCGTCGAAGCCGGCCGGCGTCTCCCCGTCTGCCATGCAGAATCGGTGCGGGCAGGTCGGTATGGCGGCGGCCAGTTCGGCGCTGCTTGCGAGTTCGCCCGATGCGAACAGCGCCACGCTGCCGGAGTCCGCGACGATGTAGGCCGCCTCGTCGACGGTCAGATAGCGATTGATGCAGGTCAGATACATGCCCGAGCGCAGCACGCCCCAGGCGAGCGAGAAGTAGGCCAGCCGGTTTTCCATCAGCAGCGCGACGTGGTCACCGGGGCCGAGTCCGCGGTCGGCGAGGAGCTGCGCGACGCGGTTGGAGGCGTCGTTCAGCTCGCGCCAGGTCAGCGTCGCGCCGGTGGCGGTGTTCGTGACGGCAACGGTGTCGGGCTTCTCTGCGGCCCAGTGTCCGGGATACATCAGTTGTCCTTTGTGTGGCGGAGTCTCGGCGATCGGCCGTGCGGCGACGGCTTTGGCGCGGCTCGGTCAGTCACGCCCTGGCGCCGTCAAGAAAGGCTTCGAAGCCGCTCGGCGCGTAGGGCCCGATCAGGATGTGCTCCAGCGCCCCGATGCCGCTGCGACCCTCGCTGTCGCGGGCGCGGACGACCTGCTGTACGTGCAGGTTCTCGGGCGCGAGACGGTCCAGCGTCGCCGGATCGAAGGACTCGTGGCCCAGCGCCAGCTCCCCCTGCCAGGCGCCCTGGCGGTACTTGGGATGGCCGTAGCCGAGCCCTTTGAACTGAAAGGTCAGCTCGGGCGTCAGCTCGATGGTGCGCTTGCTGCCGTCGAGGCCCAGCAGGTCGATCTCCGCTTCGCGTACCAGTCGCGTGCCGGGGACGTAGCGCAGGCGGTGGGCGGCCCCGGCCTGATGCGCCACGCGCCCGTCCTCGACGCCGGGCACTTCGGCCTCGGCGGCATACAGCGGGGCCGTCAGGCCTTCGCGGTGCAGCGGTTCGCCGCGGGTGCCGTCGAAGAAGATGGCGTGGCTGACATGATCGTCCCAGAACAGCGGCGCCCAGAGGAAAAAGAAGGCGCGCGGTGCCGCCGGCGCGCCGTCGGTGACCGGCTCGCCGACCGGGCGCACACCCCAGGAACGGTCCTTGGTCGCCTGGCACTCGGCCGGATCGACCTTGATCTCGCCGTCGGGGGTCTGGATGACTCCGGACCAGGCGCCGAACTGGGCGAAGCGAGTGGCGTCCATCATGCGGCGCGCCCCGTCGTACAGCGTCTGCCGCCCCTCCTGGATGCAGGCCGTGCGGCCCGAAAACGTCAGATCGCAGGCGAGTCCGCTGTCGTTGTCATCCAGAACGATGCGGCTGCGCAGCATCGGTTCCTCGATCTCGATCCTGAGCGGTCCGACGCTCATGTCCGTGCGCTCTTGCGGCGCGCGTCGCGACAGGTGCACGCAGTGCTGTCGGCCGCCTTTCCGCACGACGCTAAAGGACGCATCCAGGACGTTCCGATGGGGATAGATCGCCATGCCCAGGCCGAAGTAGTAGGACGCGTCCTGCGCGTAGCCGTTGAACCAGGTGCGGTCGTAGAGGTTGCGATCGCTGGTCGCCGCCTGGGCGAGCGGCTCCGGCGTCTGATGCACCGGATAGTCGTCGAGACTGTTGAGCATGGTTCCTCCCTCTCAGGTCCTGATGGTATAAGAATCCGCTGTTTATAGCCGCAGGGCCCCGCATGCAGATCTCCGTTGTCTTTCCCAACGTGATGTATCGCGAGGGGCCGGCGGGCGTGAAACGCCTGATCCAGGGCATCGAGGCGATCGGCTTCGACGAGCTGTCGATGTTCGATCACGTGGTGATGGGCTATCCGACGGAGACGCGGCGCGCGCCCTTCTACTCGCCCACGATGCCGATCATGGAAGCCTTCACCGTGCTCGCCCACGCGTCCGCCATCACGTCGACGATCGGGCTGGGCACGCGCGTTCTCGTGCTGCCCCAGCGTCAGCCCGTGCTGGTCGCGCGGCAGGCCGCGAGCCTCGACATGCTGTCCGGGGGCCGGCTGCGGCTGGGCGTCGGCATCGGCTGGCAGCGCTCAGAGTACGAGGCGCTGGGCGAGGCGTTCGACGGTCGGGGCGCGCGCTTCGAGGAGGCCATCGAGCTGCTGCGGGCCTGCTGGCGCGACGAGCATGTCATCTTCGACGGCGCGCACTATCGCGCAGACGACATCGCCTTCGAACCCAAGCCGGGTCGAGAGATACCGCTGTGGATCGGCGGCACCAGGCCGAAGCAGCTAGAGCGCGTCGCGCGCTTCGCGGACGGCTGGATGGGCATGAGCGCGCCGGGCGATCCGCCGCTGCAGGACAAGCTGGACATCATTTTCGCCGCGGCCGACAAACACGGGCGTGATCCGGCGAGCATCGAGCTGCAGATGGGGCTGTCGCCGGGACCGCTACAGAAGGAAGCGAACAAACGCTTTTACGCCGAGCCGGAGCTGATGCTGGAGCGCGCCCTGGAGCTCAAAGCCATAGGCTTCAGCATGGTCTCGCTCGACACCGTGCCGATCTTTCAGCTCGGGCATCGCAGCAGCGAAGCGATGCTTGCGCATCTGGAGAAAACCTACGCGACGCTCAGCGCCGGCTTGTCCGATTGAGGCCGACTGAGGCCGACGCGCCGCGCTACTCGCAGCGATAGCTCGCCGGCGCGTCCGCGTCGCCGCCCTGGTACACGGCGGCGCGTGGCCAGGCGCACAGCCGGCGCCCGCCCGTGCGATTCGGCCAGCCGGCGGTGAGCTCCGCCGGCGCGTCGCCGCCCGCCTGCCAGTCGGTCAGCACCTGCAGCCAGTCGACGACCGACGGGCCGGGCCCGCCGCCGCAGTGCAGCACGCCCGGCATCATGAACAGGCGGACGTCATCGGCCGCGCTCGCGTCGCGCTCGACGACGGCTTTGACGTAGTCCGTGGACATGTAGGCGGTCAGCGCTGTGTCGGCCCAGCCGTGATAGAGCAGCAGCTTGCCGCCGCGCTCGCGAAACGCATCCAGGTCAGGGCTGGTCGGGCTCAGCGCCGCGTGCACCGCCGCCGCGTCGCTTTGATAGCGCGACCAGTCGTAGTCGACGTAGCTCCACTCGGGGTCGCCGTAGATGAAGTAGCGCATCAGTCCGACGCCGAAAGCGAAGGAAGCGTTGACCGTGTCTTCCAGGCCCTCGACGGGGCCGTCGGTAAACCACCAGCCCCAGCCATTGGCATCCTCGTCTTCGCCGCCGTACGGAAAGCCGGGGAATAGCCGCTCGCGCCCCGCGCGCGGACCGTCGTAAACCGCGCGCACCGCCTGGATCTGGTCGCTGTTCAGGCAGGCGCCGCGCGGGGCGCTGCCGCAGCGCAGCGAACGGACGTCGAAGCGACAGGCGTTGGGATCCTGCAGCACGCCGTCGGTTACGCCGTCGGCGGCGTCGCACTTCGCCTCGATCGCGCCGCGCAGCAGGCGCCGGTCGTCTGGCGAGATCAGCGGCGTCTCCACGCGCTGCGGATTGGGATACATGTGCTGCACGACGTTGACGAACGACGCCGCGATGCCGCGAAAGTCGATCGCGGGTGCGCCGGCGACGATGCCGTCGAAGTCCGCCGGATAGCGCTGGGCCTCCTGCAGAGCCTGACGGCCGCCGTTGGAACAGCCGAAAAAGAAGGACTTGCTTGGCCGCGTGCTGTAGCGCGCGTCGATGATGGCTTTGGCGGCGAGTACCGCGCGGTGGGTGCCGACGTGGCCGTAGTTGACCATGGCCTCCATGTCGTTCAGCGCCCAGGAGCCGTCGAGCCCGTGGGCGCGGTGGCCGGTGTCGGTCGAGGCCGTCGCGTAGCCCTGCTCAAGCACCCCGTTCGCCAGGCGCAGCGCCTGGTTGTCTTCGGGTTCGACGAAGCCGCCGGAGCCGCCCATCACGAAGTGGCCGTTCCAGCTATCGGGCAGCCAGACGCTGACGCCGATGCGCCCACCGATCATCGCCTTCACTTTGCAGTGCACGGTCCCGTCCTCGGCGTCGACCGCCTCCGCGCTTTCGATGACCACATCGTGCAGCGCGAGCGCCTGTAGCTCGGCGCAGTCGACGGGCGCTTCCTCGGCCGCGAGCGGCGCTGCCGTCAGCAGCACGCCGACAAGACTCAGGCTCAGGCGCGCGCCGCGGAGCGCGCCCGTGGGTTTCATAACCGGCAACCGCTGTCGCGAACGCATGACGCACACCACCTTATCGGTCCATGCGGACGATGGCTCAGTCCGTTAGCCCCTGCACCGCTTCGTTCAGTTTTTCAAACACGCCGTCGTTGGCGAGTCGCGCGAGAAATTCCACCTTGTAGGCATCCGCGGGTGTCTGGCGCACCGCCGCGTCGAGCTTTTTCGCGTCGTCGCCCACCAGTATCCGCCAGTCACCGGCCTTCACCCTGTCGATGATGTAGGCCGCCGCATCCGCAGCACTCATGGGCGCGTTGTTGCGAAAGTCCTCGCCCTGCTGGCGCAGCATGTCGCGGATGTGATCGTCGGTCTCGTTGGAGACCGGCAGACCACGACTGACCATCAGTTCGCGGGTTGCCTGAATGTCCTCGGCCGACAGGTCCTCGGGCGCGGTGCCGAGAATCTTGCCGGAATTTATCGCGATGTTGGTGCCGATGTGCCCCGGCATGACGAGGTGGGCCTGCACGTGCGGCGCGTTCACCTCGAGATCGGTCATCAGCGCCTCCGTGAAGCCCTTGACCGCAAACTTGGCGGCGCTGTACGCGGTGTGGGGTATGCCGGGCCCGATACTCGCCCAGAAGCCGTTGACGCTCGAGGTGTTGACCAGATGCCCGCCGGGTCCGTTGACCAGCATCGGCAGGAAGGCGCGCGCGCCGTAGTAGACGCCGTACCAGCAGACGCCGAACGTCTTTTCCCACAGGTCCCGCTCGCCTGCCGCGAAGCTGCCGCCGCCGCCGATGCCGGCGTTGTTGAACAGCAGATGGATGTGGTCGGTGTCGTGCTGCGCCGCGACCGCGTCGCGAAACGCGTTCATGGCGTCCTCGTCCGAGACGTCCGCCACGAAGGTCGTGACGCGCGTGCCTTCTGCGGCCTCTGCCTCGCACAGCGCCAGCGTCTCGAGCATGTTGTCCTCGACCACGTCACACATCGCCACGTGCGCGCCCTCGCGGGCGAGCGCTCGGCACAGCTCGCGACCCATGCCGGTACCGCCGCCGGTGACGACCGCAATCTTGCCTGCAAAACTCGACATCGCTTTCCCCTGATTCCCTGATCCCCAAGCCTAAAGCATGGGAGGCCGCTTCCGCGACACCCGGTCCTGTCAGCGGGATGTTCGCGCATTCGGCGTCGAGCGCGTTCGCGGCGACGATCGAGCATACTGTGCGGATGCTGTACGAGGACACTCATGGCGCTTGATCCGGACCGTCGCGCGGCCTTCGTCGCGGCGCTCGACGAGACCGCGGGCGAGGTGGACCTTGTGCGCGCCGCGCTGCTCATCGCCGCGCAGGGGCGCGGCGTGGATGTGGCGGGCGCCGAGGCGCGTGTGCAGACGCTCATCGCGCAGGCCGACGCCACGGGGTGCGACAGCCTGCCGGCACTGGCCGCGTTCCTGCGCGATCAGGCGGGCTTCAGCGGCAACGCCGAGAACTACTACGACGCGGACAACAGCTATCTCGATCTGGTGCTGGAGCGCCGCGTCGGCATTCCGATCACGCTTGCGGTGCTGCACATCGCCGTCGGCGAGGGACTTGGTCTGGATGTGCGCGGCATCGGTTTCCCCGGCCACTTCCTGGTCGCCGAATACGGCGGGCGTGACTCGGGCGACGAGATCGCGCTGGTCGATCCCTTTGCGGGGCGTGCGATGTCGCGCGACGACGCTCGGGCGCTGCTGGTGACGCTGTACGGCGACGAGCGCGCGGCGGAAGTCGGCCGCGATCCGGCGCTGTTCGCGCCCTGCACGTCGCGCGACATCCTGCTGCGCATGCTGGAGAACCTGAAACAGCTGCGCGCGCGCGACGGCGATCTGGGCGGCACGCTGGCACTGCTGGAGCTGCAGCTCGTCGTCCGGCCTGAACAGTTCGAGCTGCGCGCCCAGCACGAGTCGCTGCTGAAACGGGCGTTCGGCGGACTCGGCGACGGCGACGCACCGGCGGTGCATTAGCAGAGTCCTAAGCGGGCGAGACCGGTTCAGTCCTACCCCAGGTGCCTCGCTAGCTGCGCTCCGCGGCGCGCGCCGCCACGCTCGCCTCGCGATTGCGTTCTCTCTCGACCATCGCGCGCACGTCGGCTAGCAGGCGCCGCGCGTCGTAGACCACGCCGTCCCGCACCGTGTAGCGCACGCCGCCGGCGCGCTCCAGCGTGCCGCTCGCGCGATCGAGGCGCATGTGGCCCGTGCCGTACAAGAGCTTGAAGTTGGCAATCGGATTGCCGGGCACGATCACCAGATCGGCCTTCTTGCCCGGCACCAGGCTGCCGATGGATTCCTCCAGCCCCAGCAGTTCGGCCCCGTTCAACGTGGCCGCCTGCAGCACCTCGAGCGGGTGAAAGCCCGCCTCCTGCAGCAGCTCCAGCTCGCGAACATAGGCGAAGCCGTACAGCTTGAAGATGAAGCCAGCGTCTGAGCCGGTGACGACGCGACCGCCGAGGTTCTTGAAGTCGTTGACGAAGCGCATCCACAGCCGGAAATTCTCGCGCCACGCGACCTCGTCCGCGGTAGTCCAGTCGAAGTGATAGGAGCCGTGCAGGCGCGGGTCGGGCTGGAAGAAACGCTGCAGCGCAGGCCAGGTGTAGTCGGCGTGCCACTCCGCGTCGCGCGCGCGTGCGACGTCGCGATTTGCTTCGTAGATCGTGAAGGTCGGGGACAGCGTGAAGTCGAGTTCGTGCAGCTCCTCAAGCACCGCCTGCCAGTGCGCCGAGCCGGGTGCGGCCGCCTGTTGCCACAGCCTGCCGGCCTCGCCGAAGCGCCACTGCTCGTCGCTGTAGTTGTAGTCCGGCGGGTAGTTCTGAATGCGACGATCGGTGAACAGCGCCTCCGGCAGGCCGTACCAGTGCTCCATGCTGTCGAGCCCGAGGCGGGCGCTGTCCAGCGCGTTCATGTGATACACGCCGTTCTGGTCGTGATGATTGGCGGTGCCGAGGTTCAGCTTCTTCGCCTCCGCATAGACGGTGGCCTGGGCGGCCCGGGTACCGCCGCGCAGTTTTATGCCGCGGGCCCCGCGACGTTTGACGGCGCGCACCCAGTCGCGTGCGCCGCGATCGGTCGTGATCGCGCCGCCGGGAAACATCGCGTAGGGCAGGATGCGGGGTGCCGTGATCTCGTTCGCCGCCGCGCGGCGGGCGTGGTCGACGGTCCAGCCCAGCCCCATGATCGAGCCGACGTCGCGAACGGTCGTGACCCCATGGCCCAGCCACAGCTTGAATACGTACTCGGGCGGGGTGATAGGGCCGGCCAGACCCTGGCCCACGTTGCCGATGTGTACGTGGGTGTCGACCAGCCCCGGCAGCACCGTCATGCCGGCGGCGTCGATGCGCTCGGTCGTATCACCGCTTGCGTCCGGGCTGTGCCCGCGGATCGCGGCGATGCGGTCGCCCTCGATGACGATGTCCACGGGGCCGCGCGGGGGCGAGCCGAGTCCGTCCACCAGCATCGCGTTGCTGATCACAAGGCGCTTGAACGGCCCGCGACCCTCCTCGCCGCGAGCGGGTGCCGGCGCGGGGATCTCGATGCCGAAGCGGGTCGCGAAGGCGCCGCGCTCTTCGCCGGGGGTGGCGGCGGCCGTGAGGGTCTGCGCGGCGAGCAGGCAGGCGAGGGCAGCACGCGCCGCCGCGGCTCTCGGTGCCGCTGCGGTCAGGCGCACGTCTAGGTGTCCCCGCTGCGGACCCAGGTCGCCCAGTTCTCGAGCGGCTCCCGCTCGGTCTCCAGCGCATTCACCGGCGCGTCCGGATTGGCGTAGCCGATCGCCATCCCACAAAACAGCATCAGCTCCTCGGGCGCGCCAACATAGCTGGTGACCGCGCCGGGGCGCGCGGACCAGGCCTCCTGGGCGCAGGTCGCGAGGCCGGCCTCCTGGGCCAGCAGCATGAAGGTCTGCAGAAACATGCCGAGATCAGACCACTGGGGCGGTCCCATATCGCGGTCGATGTAGCAGAAGAAGCCGGCCGGCGCGCCGAAGAATTCGAAGTTACGCGCGAGGTTCGCAAGCCTCGCCGGCTTGTCCTCGCGCGGGATGCCGAGCAGGGCGTACATGTCCTCGCCGACCTTGAAGCGGCTGCCCCGATAGGGATCCTTCAGCGGCTGCGGGTAGACGGCGTATGCGGGCTTGTCCGGCTCGGCGTACCCGGCCACGTGTTCGACCAGACGCGTGGTCTCGGCGCCGTTGACGACGTAGACCCGCCAGGGCTGCAGGTTGCCGCCGGAAGGCGCGCGCGCCGACCGGCTGAGCAGCTCGCGCAGCAGCGCGTCGCTGACGGGCTGGTCGAGAAAAGCTCTGATTGAGCGGCGCGCGGCGACGGCTTCGGTGACTTTCATCTTCTCCGGGTACTCCTAGACGGCAAGCTGTGTGCGATTGTAGGCAACGATGCGAACCAAGTCGCACGTTTCGCGCCGGCAGCCCCGTCAGGGGCGGCGCACCGGCGCCGGCTCGGCGCGAAAACGTCGAACGCGTCGCGCCCCGGGGTTGCATGGCGCCGGGCCGCCGTGGGGTGCGCGTGACGCACCTCGCGAGGCTCGTGTGATCGAATCGACCCCGCGGTCCCTGCTTCTGCGGCCCTGCGCGGTCAGCGTGCGTCACTTCTCAAGCGATGCGTGCGGAATTGCTAAAATCAGTGTTTGGATATGAGACGCGCCGCAGCGCCGGCGCGGTACGCCCCGCAGGACGACGGGGCATTTGCAATGAGCGAAGCCTTGACTGTGATTGACTGGCGTACGCCTGCCGGCGTCGTCGACGAACTGATGCGCGCGTGTCACGACGATCCGTGCGCGTGGCTCGGCATGCACGAGGTCAGCCTCGGCGTGGTGGTGCGGGCCCTGATCTCCAACGCCGAGCGCGTCGTCGCCGTGCCGCTGGCGGGCGGCCCTGAGCGGCCGCTGTTAAAGGTGCATCCCGACGGTTATTTCGAGGGCCTCGTCGGGCGCGACCGCTTCGACTACTTTCTGCGCGTGACCACCAATGGCCATGTCTGGGAGGTCGACGACGCCTACCGCTATGGCACCCAGCTCAGCGCGCACGATCTGTATCTCTTCAACGAGGGCAGCCACGAGCGGCTGTATGACTGGCTGGGTGCGCAGCCCGTGACGGTCGACGGGGTGAGCGGCACTCGCTTCGCGGTCTGGGCGCCGAACGCCCGTCGGGTCAGCGTGGTCGGTGACTTCAACCTCTGGGACGCGCGCCGTCACTGCCTGCGCCGACACCCGGGCGCGGGGATCTGGGAGCTGTTCGTCCCCGGCGCCGTGGCGGGCCAACGCTATAAGTTCGACGTGCTCGGCGCGCACGGCCACGGGCTGCAAAAGACCGACCCGCTGGCGCTCGCCACCGAGCCGCAGCCGGGCACAGCCGGCGTCATCAGCGCCGCTGGCACCGGGAGCGATGCCTATCAATGGGGCGACGACGACTGGCTCGCCGCCCGCACGGAACGCGACTGGCACGCCGCGCCGCTGTCGATCTATGAGCTGCATCTCGGGTCCTGGCGCCGCAAGGACGCAAACGCCTATCTGAGCTATGCCGAGGTCGCCGACGAACTGGTGCCCTATGTATTGGAGCACGGCTTTACCCACGTCCAGTTCATGCCGCTCGCTGAGTATCCCTTCGACGGCTCGTGGGGCTATCAGCCGGTCAGCCTGTTCGCGGCCACGGCGCGTTTCGGTGCACCGGACGAACTGCGCCTCTTGATCGATCGCCTGCATCAGGCGGGCATTGGCGTGCTGGTCGACTGGGTGCCCGCGCACTTTCCCGGCGACGGGCACGGGCTAGAGCGCTTCGACGGCACCTGCCTTTACGAGCACGAGGACCCGCGCCGCGGCCGTCACCCGGACTGGGACACGCTCATTTATAACTATGGCCGGCGCGAGGTCGTTAGTTTCCTGCTGTCGAGCGCGTTCGTGTGGATCGATCGGTTTCACGTCGATGGTCTGCGCGTCGACGCCGTCGCGTCGATGCTGTACCTCGACTACAGCCGTGAAAACGGCGAGTGGCTGCCGAACGAATTTGGCGGTCGCGAGAACATCGAAGCAGAGGCTTTTCTGCGCGAGCTCAACACGCGGCTGCATCGCGCTTTTCCCGGCGTGCTGACCATTGCCGAGGAGTCTACCGCCTGGCCCGGCGTGACCAACTTCGTGCACGCCGGTGGTCTCGGTTTCGACTTCAAATGGAACATGGGTTGGATGCACGACACGTTGTCGTACATGGGCAGAGAGCCGGTTCACAGATCCTGGCATCACGATCAGCTCACTTTTGGGATGGTCTATGCTTTTCACGAGAATTTCGTGCTACCGCTCAGCCACGACGAGGTGGTGCACGGCAAGGGTACGCTGTTGGGTCGCATGCCGGGCGATCGCTGGCAGCAGTTCGCGAACCTGCGGGCCTATTACGGGTTCATGTGGGCGCATCCCGGCAAGAAGCTGTTGTTTATGGGCGGCGAGTTCGCACAAGAGCGCGAGTGGAATCACGACCAGAGCCTCGACTGGCATCTGCTCGCCGGGCACGAACATCGCGGGATGCAGGCGCTGGTCGGCGATCTGAACGGCGCCTATCGCGAGCGCGCGCCGCTGCACGAACTGGACGGCGATGAACAGGGCTTTCGCTGGCTGATCGTCGATGCGGCGACGGATTCGCTGCTCGCCTTCGAGCGGCGCGATCGGGCGGGTAACAGCGTCGTCGTCGTCTGCAACTTCACGCCGGTCGTGCGGCACGAGTTTCGTCTTGGCGTGCCGCGGGCTGGCGCCTGGCGCGAGCTGCTCAACAGCGACAGTCATCTGTACGGCGGCTCCAACGTGGGCAACGTCGGCGCGATCGCAAGCCTGCCGCAGCCGGCACACGGCTGTGAACACTCGGTCGTGCTCACCGTGCCGCCGCTGGCCACGCTCTACCTGGCGCTCGAGCGCGCGCCGCAGAGCTGGGCGGAAGAACGACAGCCCCTCGAACCCGAGTCTGACGCGCGCGCATGAGCGAGGCGCAGAAACAGTCCGCGCCGCGGCTTGCGGCGGGCGATCCGTCGCGACTGGGTGCGAGTTTCGACGGCGCGGGCACTAATTTTGCCGTCTACAGCGAGCGCGCGTCGGCGATGGAGCTGTGCCTGTTTGACGCCACGGGACTCGAGACCGATCGCTTCGAGTTTGGCGAGTGCGACAACGGCGTGTGGCACGCCTATCTGCCGGATCTGCAACCGGGCACTCAATACGGATTTCGCGCGCACGGCGAGTTCGCGCCGGAACTCGGCCTGTACTTCAATCCCGCGAAGCTGATGCTGGACCCGTACGCGCGCGCGCTCGCGGGGACCTACGCCGCGAATCCGGCGAACCACGTCTGTGTCCCGGACGGTTCGCGGCCGCGCTTTTTCGATCGCGACAACGCCGCCTTCGTGCCGCGTGCGGTCGTGACCCAGGATCTGCCGCGCGCCCAGCCGGGCTTCCGGCCGCGCCACGCGCTCGCGGAAAGCCTGATCTACGAGGCGCACGCTCGCGGCCTGACGCGACTGAACGGCGCGGTGCCGGAACACGTGCGCGGCACTTATGCGGGCCTCGGCAGCGCGGCACTCATCGATCACCTGCGCGGGCTGGGCGTCACCAGTCTGGAGCTGTTGCCCGTGCACGCCTCGATCTCTGAGTCGCACCTGCTGGGCAAGGGGCTGGGCAACTACTGGGGCTATAACACGCTGGGTTTTTTCGCGCCGCACGCCGGCTACGCCGCGGATCCCCGGTACGCGCGCGAGGAGCTGCTGGCGGCGGTGCGCGCCCTGCACGCGGCCAACATCGAGGTACTGCTCGATGTGGTCTACAACCACACGGCCGAGGGCGATGCGCTCGGACCCACGCTGTCTTTTCGCGGACTCGACAACACGAGCTACTATCGCCTGCATCCGGAAGACGCGCGCAGCTACATCAACGACACGGGCTGCGGCAATACGCTGAACACCTCCCACCCGCAGGTGCAGAAGCTCATCATCGACAGCCTGCGCTACTGGGCCGAGGTCTATGAGGTCGACGGGTTCCGGTTCGATCTGGCGGTGACGCTGGGCCGACAGCCGGAGGGCTTCACGCCCGCGCACCCGCTGCTGGACGGGATCGCGCGCGATCCCGTGCTGTCGCGGCTGAAGCTGATCGCCGAGCCCTGGGACATCGGCCCTGGCGGCTATCAGGTGGGCGGCTTCGGCGGTCCCTGGGCGGAGTGGAACGACCGCTTTCGCGACACCGTGCGCGCGTTCTGGCGCGGCGACCACGGCGTTCAGGCGGATCTGTCGCGGCGGCTGCATGGCTCGGCCGATGCCTTCGAAGGCAGCGGCCGCGGCCCCTGGGCCAGCGTGAACTTCATCACGGCCCACGACGGCTTCACCCTGCTCGACACGGTGTCGTACTGCGACAAGCACAACGAGGCCAACGGCGAGGACAATCGCGACGGGCACTCGCACAACCTGAGCGACAATCTGGGCGAAGAAGGACCGACGCTGGAGCCGAGCCGCCTCGCGGCGCGAGGCCGACGCCAGCGGGCGCTGCTGGCGACCCTGCTGCTGGCGCGAGGCACGCCGATGCTGCTCGGCGGCGATGAGCTGGGTAACTCCCAGGACGGCAACAATAATGCCTATTGTCAGGACAACCCGATCGGCTGGGTCCGCTGGGAGACGATCGGCACCGAGCTGGCACCCATTAACCTCATTCGTCGATTGCTCGACCTGCGTCGCAGCCTGAGCGTGCTGACGCAGGCAAAGTACGTACACGACAACTGGATTGCGGATGATGCGCAGTCCATCGGCATCGGTTGGCTGACGTTTGACGGCGCGGCGATGTCGGATGAGGACTGGCAGGCTTTCGAGACGCGCTGTTTCGCCGTCGTATGGGCGGACGCGCGCCGATGGGCGCTGATCGCGCTGAACCCAACCGACGATGCACGGCTCTTGCGCCTGCCCGCGACATTGGCGGGTGACGCTGGGGCCGGCTGGCGGTGGGTGTTGGACACGGCGGACGCGCACGGCGAGCCCGCAATCGAGTTTGTCGTCGATGCGGTGACGGTCAGCGGTCAGTCACTCGCCGTCTTTGTCTACGACTTGCCGGAACCCAGCGCATGAACACAGTTGGTCCCCAGGCGCCTGGCGCGCTCAAGCTCGACATCGAACGCCACTTCTCGACCTCGTTAGGTCGAGCGGAGCACGAGCGAAATCACTGGTACCTGTACCTCGCGGCCGCGATGGCGGTGCGCGACCGGGTCGCCGACGCCTGGCGCGCGACCAAGGAGCGGCGCGAGGCCGAAGCGCCCAAGCGCGTCTTCTATCTGTCGATGGAATTCCTGCTGGGCCGCGCGCTGACCAACGCGCTGAAGAACCTCGAGATCGATGGGGACATCGCGGACGCGGTCGAGGAGTTGGGCGTCACGCTCGAAGAGCTGCAGCAGCTCGAGGCCGATGCCGGCCTCGGCAACGGCGGCCTCGGGCGTCTCGCCGCGTGCTTTCTCGATAGCTGCGCCTCGCTCGATCTGCCGGTTACCGGCTATGGCCTGCGCTACGAGTACGGCATGTTCTTCCAGTCGATCGAAAACGGTTTCCAGATCGAAGAACCGGATCACTGGCTGCTGCGCGGCTATCCCTGGGAGTTCCCCCGCCACGAACGCCGGCGTCGCATTCACTTCGAAGGCCGCTCCGAGGCCTATCACGACGAGCAGGGCGCGCTGCGCTATCGCTGGATCGACACCCACGACGTGTCCGCAGTGCCCTTCGATCTGCCCATCCCCGGCTATCAGAACGCGGTCGTGAATACGCTGCGGCTGTGGAAGTCGGAGGCCACCGATCGCTTCGATCTGGGTGAGTTCAACGAGGGCAGCTACGCGGAATCGGTCGCCCAGAAGAACGCGGCCGAAAACATCACGATGGTGCTGTATCCGAACGACGCCAGCGAGAACGGCAAGGTGCTGCGCCTGCAGCAGCAGTATTTTCTCGCCTCCGCGAGCCTGCAGGATGTGCTGGCCGACTGGTGCGAGCGCAACGACGGGTTTGCCGGGTTCGCGGACGCCCACTGTTTTCAGCTCAACGACACGCATCCTGCCATCACCGTTGCGGAGCTGATGCGACTGCTCCTGGACGAGCATCGCCTCGACTGGGGCGAGGCCTGGGACATCGTGTCGCGGACCGTCGCCTACACGAACCACACGCTGCTGCCGGAGGCGCTGGAGACCTGGCGCGTCGATCTGTTCGCTCGGCTGCTGCCCCGACCGTACGACATCATCTGCGAGATCAACGCCCGCTTCATGTCGCAGGTCGCGGCGCGTTGGCCAGGCGATCATGGGATGCAGCAGCGCCTGTCCATCATCACCGAAGGCCCGGACGCGGTGGTGCGCATGGCGCATCTGGCCGTGGTCGGCAGCTTTTCGGTGAACGGCGTTGCGGCGCTGCACAGCGAGCTGCTCACCGCCGGCCTGTTCCGCGACTTCCACGCGCTGTGGCCGGACAAGTTCAACAACAAGACCAACGGCGTCACGCCGCGGCGCTGGTTGTCGCACTGCAACCCGCGGGCCGCGGGGCTCATCACGAGCGCCATCGGCGACGGCTGGGTCGGCGACTTCAGCGAGATCGGCAAGCTCAAGCCGCACGCCGACGACGCGGCGTTCGGCGATGCCTGGATGCAGGCGAAGCGCCGCAACAAGGCGGAGCTGGCCGCGTGGGTACGTGAGTGCGCCGGGGTTGGTTTCGATCCCGACGCCATGGTCGATGTTCAGGTCAAGCGAATCCACGAGTACAAACGGCAGCTCTTGAACGTACTGCACGTGATTCATCTGTATCGACGCTTCCACGACGGCGAGACGACCGATCCGCGTTTCGTGCTGATCGGCGGCAAGGCGGCGCCCGGCTACGTCATGGCCAAGCTGATCGTAAAGCTGATCAACAACGTCGCGAACTGCGTAAACGCCGATACCGCGTCGCCGCTGGGCATGGTGTTTCTGCCGAACTACTCGGTGTCTGCGATGGAGCGCATCTGTCCGGCCGCCGATCTGTCCGAACAAATTTCGACGGCCGGTAAGGAGGCGTCGGGCACGGGCAACATGAAGCTGATGATGAACGGCGCGCTGACGATCGGTACCGCCGATGGCGCCAACATCGAGATCCTGGAGCGCGTCGGCGAAGACAATTTCTTCCTGTTCGGCATGTCCGCGGCAGAGGTCGAGTCGCGGCGGGCCAACTACGATCCGAACGCCATCATTGCGGCGGACCCGGAACTCGAGGCGGTCATGATGCTGCTCGAAAGCGGCCACTTCAGTCTCTTCGAGGCGGGCATATTCGACCCGATCATTCGCGCCGTTCGGGATCCGCATGATCCCTGGATGACGGCCGCCGATTTTCGCTCGTACGTCGACGCGCAGGAGCGCGCAAGCGGGGCCTTCGCGGATCGTGGCAGCTGGTCGACGATGAGCATTCTGAATACGGCGGGCTCGGGAGACTTCTCTTCCGATCGAACGATCGCCGAATACAATCGCGATATCTGGCGAATCTAAACATGACAGAACAGCGCGCGGCGGGCGTCCTGCTGCATATCACCAGCCTCCCTGGAGGCATGGGTGTCGGCGATCTCGGTCCGCAGGCCTATCGCTTCATCGATTGGCTGCATGAGGCGGGCCAGCGTTACTGGCAGGTGCTGCCGGTCGGGCCGACCGGCTACGGCGAGTCGCCCTATCAGTCGCCGTCTTCCTACGCCGGTAATCCGCTGTTCGTCAGCCTGGAGCTGCTGCGCGACTGGGGCCTGTGCGAGTCTGCGGCGATCTTCAACGCTCCAGTCTCTGCAATTTCCTCTACCGCAGCCGGCGACCGGGTCGACTGGGATGCGGTTCGGTCGAGCAAGCTCGCAGCACTCGACGTCGCCTGCAGCGCGTTTTTCAGGAGCGCCGGCAGCGAGCATCGCGAGGCCTTCGAGCAGTTCAAGTCGGCGAGCGAAAACCGCTGGCTGCACGACTACGCGCTGTTCGTTGTCGCGAAGGACCAGCATCCGGGTCTCTGCTGGAATCAGTGGCCCGAGGCGCTGCGCCGCCGCGACGCCGCCGCGCTCGCTGCGTTTGCCGCCGAGCACGCGGTCGCCTGCGAGCGGGTGAAGCTCGAGCAGTTCTTCTTCTTTAGTCAGTGGCAGCGCCTGCGCGCCTACGCGAACGAGCGCGGCGTACGCCTGATCGGTGACTGCCCCATCTACGTGGCACACGACAGCGCCGAAGTCTGGTGTGCGCCGGAGCTGTTTGATCTGGACGAGGCGGGCAACTGCCGCACCGTGGCGGGCGTGCCGCCGGACTACTTCAGCGCCACGGGTCAGCTCTGGGGTAACCCGCTGTATCGCTGGGACGCGATGGCCGACGACGGCTACGGCTGGTGGTGCGAACGGCTCGCGCATTGCGAGCGGCTTTATGACCTTACGCGGATCGATCACTTTCGCGGGCTGGACAGCTACTGGGAGGTCGACGGCGACGCCGATACCGCGATCGATGGCGTCTGGCGCGATGGTCCGCGCGACGCCTTCTTCGATGCCATTCGGACCGCGCTCGGCGGGCTGCCGCTGATCGCCGAAGACCTGGGTTTGCTGACGGACAGCGTGCACGAACTGCGCGAACGGCAGGGACTGCTCGGCATGCGCGTGCTGCAGTTCGGCTACGACGGTGTCCACGACAATCCGCACTTTCCCGGCAATGTGCGCGAGGACACGATCGCCTATAGTGCCACCCACGATAACGACACCACGCGCGGCTGGCTCGATGCCTGCGATGAAGAAACCCGCGCGCGCGCGGGTGGCGGCGGTCCCTACGACCCCGTCGATGTCGTGGTTGAAGAGACGCTTGCGTGCCGCGCGCGCCTGGCGATCGTACCCATGCAGGATCTGCTGCGCCTGCCGACGTCGGCCCGTTTCAACGAGCCTGGCAAGGTCGGCGACGACAACTGGAGCTGGCGGCTGCTCGACGGTCAGGCCAGCGGCGACATCGCGGCGGCCCATCGCGCGCGAACGGAACGCACGGGCAGGCTGCCCGTGGAACTCGCCGTCATGGACGGCTACAGCTCGGAACAGGATAACCACTCGATGCGGGAGGCATCAGGCTCGTACCAATGACACCAGATGAAAACTTGAGCATGGACAGCCCGAGATTCGTCTCCCGGCTAACGCGCAACTCGATGGCGCTGATTCTCGCCGGCGGCCGCGGCAGCCGGCTTCACGAGCTGACCAACTGGCGCGCCAAGCCCGGCCTGTACTTCGCGGGCAAATTTCGGATTATCGACTTCACGCTGTCGAACTGCGCGAATTCCGGCATTCGCCGCGTGGGCGTGCTGACGCAGTACAAGTCGCACTCGCTGCTGCGCCATCTGATCGCTGGCTGGACCCACTATCGCAAGGAAACCAACGAGTACATCGAGATCCTGCCCGCGTCCCAGCGGACCTCCGACGATTGGTACAAGGGCACCGCCGACGCGGTGTTTCAGAATCTCGACATCATTCGCTCCGCCAATCCGTCCTATGTGGTGATTCTGGCCGGGGATCATGTCTACAAGATGGACTACGGCACCATGATCGCCGCCCACGCCCGCAACGGCGCGGACATGACGGTGGGCTGCGTGCCGGTGCCGCGCGCGGACGCGGCCGGCAAGCTCGGCGTCATGCAGGTCGACGAGAGTAACCGCATACTCGCGTTTCAGGAAAAGCCGGACGACCCCGCTGAGGTGCCCGGGCAGCCGGGCACCTGCCTGGGTTCGATGGGCATCTATGTCTTCAACACCAAGTTCCTGTTCGAGGAGATGATCCGCGATGCGGACGATCCGAAGTCGACGCACGACTTCGGCTTCGACGTCATCCCGCGAATCGTCGATCGCTATCGGGTGTTCGCCTATTCGTTTCGCGACGAGGACACGGGCGTGCAGCAGTACTGGCGCGACGTGGGCACGATCGACAGCTACTGGCAGGCCAACATGGAGCTGGTCGAGCCGGATCCCGAGCTCAACATCTACGACAAGGACTGGCCGATACGGACGGCCCAGAGCCAGCTGCCACCGGCGAAGTTCATTTTTGACGACGACGAGCGGCGCGGCCACGCGGTCGACTCGCTGGTTTCCGGCGGCTGCATCATTTCCGGTTCTGAGGTGCGTAAGTCGCTGCTGTACTCCTCCGTGCACATACACTCGCATTCGCGGATCGAAGGCGCTGTGGTGCTGCCGGAGTGCGAGATCGGACGCGGCTGTCAGCTGCATAACTGCATCATCGATCGCGGGGTGACGCTGGCGCCCGGCACGCGCGTCGGCATTGATCTGGAAGAAGACCGCGCGCGCGGCTTTCGGGTGACGCCGGGCGGCGTAGTGCTCGTCACGCCCGAGATGGTCGGTCAGGTTCTGCACTCGACACGCTGATGACGCGCGTGCTGATGCTGGCGGCCGAGAACGCGGCCCTGCCCGGTGGCAAGGTCGGCGGCGTCGGCGACGTCATTGCCGAATTGCCGCTCGCGCTCGCGGAGCTGGGTCATCAGGTCGACGTGCTGCTGCCGGCCTACGGCATCTTCCACCAACACGACGATGCGCAGCGTCGCGCGGCGGTAGAGGTCAGCTTCGCCGGCAGCCTGCAGCGCGTGGAGCTCTACGAGATCGTTGGGCAGCGCGTTGGCACTTGGGTCCTGCATCACCCCCTGTTCGGCGAGCCGCCGGGGCAGATCTATCACGCCGACGGTGCGGATGCGCCCTTTGCCACGGATGCGAATCTGTATGCGCTGTTCTGCTGCGCCGCCGCGGAGCTGGTGGCGGCGGGCGAGCTCGGTGCGTTCGACGTGGTGCATCTGCACGACTGGCACGCCGCAGCCTACGCGCTGTTCCATCGGCGGCTGCCGAGCGCGGGACGCCCGCGACTCGTACTCAGTATTCACAACCTCTCGCTGCAGGGGATTCGGCCGCTCTCTGGTCATCCGTCGTCTCCCGGCAGCTGGTTTCCGAAGCTGCCGCTGCCGCCCGATGCGCGGGACCCGCGCTACGCCGACTGCTTCAACCCGCTGCGGCTCGCCATCCGCGGCGCCGATGCGGTGCACGTGGTGTCGCCCAGCTATGCCCGCGAGATCCTGCTGCCGAGCGCGACGGAAGAGGCGATCTACGGCGGCGAAGGACTTGAGGACGACCTGCGCGCGGCCGCGGACGCGGATCGCCTGCACGGCATTCTGAACGGCTGCGATGCGCAGCCGGCGGCTGAGTCGGGGCGCCGCGAGCTGTGGCAGCGCTGCCAGACGCTGCTGCTCGAGTGGATCAGCGCCGGCGAGCATCTGCGGACGGTCGACTATCTGGCCGAGCGCAATCTCGGCGAGCTGCTGGCCGGCGACGGCGGCGGCTTTCTGGTCACCAGCGTCGGTCGCCTGACGACCCAGAAGGTCGGGCTGCTGCTGCACCCGCACGGCGCGGGCTGCGTGCTGGATGCGTTGCTGGAACCCCTGCGCGGTCGTGGCGCCATGGTGATGCTGGGCAGCGGCGACGCAGACAGCGTGGCGCAGCTGCGTGCTGTCGCCGCGCGACACCGGCACTTCGTGCTGTTGGAAGGCTATTCCGACGCCGTGGCCGACGCCCTGTACGCGTCTGGCGATCTGTTCGTCATGCCGTCGCTGTTCGAACCCTGCGGCCTGTCGCAGATGATCGCGATGCGCAACGGCCAGCCCTGCCTGGTGCACGGCGTGGGCGGTCTGCGGGATACGGTTAGCGACGGCCAGGACGGCTTCGTGTTTAGCGGCGACGGTCTGGAAGGCAAGGCGGACGCGCTCATCGAGCGGTTCGGGACCGCGCTGCAGCTTCATCACGACGAACCCGCGGCCTGGGGTGGCCTGTGCCGTACCGCCAGCGAGCGCCGGTTCCTGTGGCGCGACGCGGCCGAGGCCTATGTGGAGCGTCTATATCTTCCCCCTGACGACGCCTGAGCAGGCCTCGCGCGTTTCACTCGGTCATTGGTTGCTCAGGCGTGCGCCAGGCAGCGGTGCTAGTGCGCGGCGCTAGCTTGTTCTTCCGAGTTCTGGTGTCCCGTTAGCGAAGCAGCTCCGCGGACTCGCGGTCTAGCGATGGCGCTAGCTCGTCCAGGCTGGCGAGCTGCTTGTGCGGGTCCTCGTGCTGATCGCCGTGCGGCAGCAGGGGCGGCAGATCCGTGCGCTGGTAGGTGAGGTCGCGGCCCTTCTGCTCGGTCTGCAGCGCCAGCCAGTCGCCGTGCTCGTTGTACCAAAGCCGAATGGTCTCCAGTCGCGTGCGCAGCTCGAAATGCGGGAACGCCTTGGAACCGTAGGCACCCTCGATGTTGGCCGAGCCGGGCTGCGGGAGCGGCGCCGGGTCGAGCGCGACGAGTTCCGCAGTCTCCAGCTTACCCGTCTGCGGATTGAGCAGCGTTGCGCGCCGTAGTCGTTCGATGTCCCAGTAGGCGAAGCTGCCGAGACAGCTCGCCATGGTTTCCGCCTCGGAGACGTCGTCGCGCGAGCGCTCGAGCAGAAACGGGGCGTCGGTGGCCTCGGGCTCGGCCGTGCGCTCGCCGCTGACGGCGTAGCGCGTGCGATTGGCGCGCGTGCTTGACTCGATGCGTGTGAGGCAGCGATCGGACCAGCTCTCGCTGGCGCGGTGTTTATAGCGGAACACCGGAATGCTCAGTACGCGCACGGTGAAGCGGGCGTCTGACTCGACGGTAACCACGTCGCCCGGCAGGTGATTGACCGTGAAGCGATGCTCGCCAATTGGCGCATCTCCGAGGAGGACGTCGAAGCGCAGATCCATGGCCTCGCTTTGCGCCAGCGCGGTTTGCGCCGCACAGCCGAGCGCTAAGCCGGCCAGCTGTGCCCACAATGTGCGCGGCGGTCTGCCGGCGACCGCGCGGCGCGCGGGCATCGACGTCGCCGCCCTGGCGCTGATCCCCTGTGGGCGGGCGATTGCTGACTGCTGTGTTGGGCGTTTGGTGTGCATGGCACGCACAGTGACGCGGCGCCGGTGAACCAGCTGTGAAGTCGCGAGCGCTGCGTGCCACCCGGACGTTTGCGCGACGAATCGAGCGGGGATTGACGTTTTATTCACGGGCAGCGATCGAAGCTGGACAATCGGCGGGTGGCCTATCTACCCGCCGGGGCACGGCCCGGTCGCCGATCGGGGAGCAACCACAAGTCGTCCAGACAGCTATGGCCATAGAATCCAGCGATTACCTCCTTTTTTCTGCCGGAGTTTCCGCCCGAGTCTCTGCGCGAGCGCGATGCCTGCGCGGCGCGTGCCTGGGACCCTGGGGTCACGGTCAGGGAGGGCGCGGCCATGTCGCTTGACGGCTACTCGCCCTGGAACCTGTTGAACGCGGCGCTGTTTCAAGGCGCCTGGTTTGGTCTGGTGTTGGGCGCTGCTGAGGGCAACCTGCTGTTCGGCTGGCTCGGCGTCGGGGCGCTGCTCGTGTTCGCCGCGCTGCGCGATGACATCGCCCGCGATCTGCGCCTGCTGATGCTTCTGCCGCCGCTCGGCTGGTGTCTGGATTCGCTGTGGGCCCTGACCGGCATCCTGGATTTCGGTACGACCCTGGCACCCTATTGGATTGCCCTGCTCTGGGCGTCGGTGGCGCTGACGCTGCGCCACAGCATGAGCCTGTTCAGCGCGCGACCCCGGCTCGGCGCGCTGCTCGCCGCCTGCTCGGCGCCGCTGTGCTATCTCGGCGGTCAGCGGCTGGGCGCCGTCACGGTGCCCGAGCCGCTGCTGCTCGCCTGGATCGCGCTGGCGTGGTGCGCGCTGTTCGCCGTGCTGTTTCATTCGAGCATCGTGCGCGGCGACGATGCACAGCTGCCCGCCGCGGCGCCAGGCTGATGACGGGCGGGGGACTCAACGCGCGCCTCGGGCGACTGTTCGCCATACAGCTCGCCGTGATCGGCGCGGCGACGCTGATTGGCATCTACATTACCCAGGCCATCGTCGAAGACCTGCTCACGCGCCAGGCGCTGGTTCAGGAGGCCGAGTATTTCTGGGACAAACATGACCTGAATCCGCGGGTCTCGCTCCCCGACACCGCCAACCTGACCGCCTACCTGCGCGGCCGCGACGGGGTCGCAGACGCCGGTGACATACCCGCGGCCATCGCCGCGATCGAACCGGGGTACGAGCGGCTCGAGATCGAAGACCGCAGCGTGCTCGTACATGTCACCGATCGCGGCGCCCAGCGCCTGTACCTCGTGTTCGAGGGCGCGCAGGTGTCGGAACTCGCGTTCTTTTTCGGCCTGCTGCCGCTGTCGATCGTGCTGCTGCTGATGTACGCGATCCTGTTTCTCGCCTATCGCTGGTCGCGGCAGGCGCTGTCTCCCATTGTGGCGCTCGCCGATCGCCTGGAGGCGGTGAACTTCGAGCGCTCCGGTTCGCTCGAGCTCGAGCTGGACGATCTGAAGCATCGGGCGGACAGCGAGGTCGCGCTCATGATCGATGCGCTCGATCACTTCACCACTCGGCTGGATGCGGCGGTGGACAGAGAGCGCGTGTTTACGCGCGACGCGGGTCACGAGCTGCGCACGCCCGTTGCCGTGTTCAAAGGCACCCTCGATCTGCTCGAGGAGCGCGCCGATCGGCCGGCGTTTGAGTGCAAGGCGCTGGCCCGTATGCGGCGCACCGTCGACGACATGGAGGCGCTGCTGGAAACGCTGCTGATGCTGGCGCGCGAAGAAGAGACCGCGCTGCCCGCAGAGACGGTGCCCGTGAACCAGCTATTGGCTAACCAGATCGACACCCTGGCGCCGCTGGCCGAGCGCGCGGACAACACGGTTGTCCTGCACGAAGACGAGGAACTGGAGGTGCTCGCCCCGGTGAAGGTCGTCGAGATTCTGCTCGGTAACCTGCTGCGCAACGCGCTGACCTACACCCAGGGCGGCAAGGTCGAGGTGTTCGTGCGGCAGCGCAGCGTGACGGTCGCCGACACTGGCATCGGCATGTCGCGGGAACAGCTCGAGCAGGCGTTCGAGCCGTTTTACCGCGCGGAAGAGAGCCGCGGCCGCACCCGCGGTCATGGCCTGGGCCTGTCGATCGTGCGGCGGCTATCGCGGCAGTTCGGCTGGCGCGTCAGCGTCGTCAGCCAGCCGGATCGGGGCACCGAGGTCACGGTCGCGTTCGCCGGCGCCTGACGGGTAATCCTGCGCGCTACTCCGACCCCTCCGCCTCTTCGACCGGCGCCTCACCCTCTACCTTCAGCCGATAGCCGCGCCCGGCAAGGGTTTCGATCATGGCGTGTTCGAACGGCCGATCGACCGCCTGGCGCAGGTTGTACAGGTGGCTGCGCAGCGCGTCGCTGTCCGGCGGATCGTCGCCCCATAGCTGGTGCTCGATCTCTGCTCGCGTGACGACCTTCGGATGCTGGCGCATGAGGATGGCGAGGATGTCGAAGCCGGTCCGCGATACGTTGAGCGCGTTGCCCTCGCGCTGCACTTCCAGCGTCTGGGTATCTAGCGACAGCTCGCCGACCTCGTAGCGCTGCGCGATTCCCTGCGCCCGGCGCACGATGGCGTCGATGCGCGCTTCAAGCTCCGGCATGTCGAACGGCTTCACCAGATAATCGTCGGCGCCAGTCTGAAAACCCGTCAGCTTGTCATCCAGCTGATCTCTGGCGGTCAGGTGAATGATCGGCGTGGTCAGATTGTGCTCTTCGCGCAAGCGTCGGCAAACCTCGAAGCCATCCATGCCAGGCAGCATGACGTCCAAGACGATGGCGTCGAAGGTTTCGGTGGACGCGAGGTGCAGGCCAATCGGTCCATCCGCCGCGTAGTCGACGGTGTGTTCGTGCGCCTCCAGGTATTCGCCCACGGTCTCGGCGAGTTCGAGGTGATCCTCAACCAATAAGATTCGATAGCCTGACATCGCGCCGCTCCTGTGCCGCCCCTGTGCTGTTGGTCGCGTTCGCTACGCGTACCCGGAAAATTTTTTCGCGCCGCTCGTGAACCGGCCGTGAGAAGGTGAACAATTGACCTGCCGCTTCATCCTTCGTTCACGTTCTGGGTTCTATCTTGCTGTTCAACCTGCAGCAATCCCATTCTAGGAAGCGCGAAGATGATCCGCTCGACGAGAAATCAATGGCTGACGTTCTGGTACGCAAGGGCGCGTATACGGGCTAGGTTAGTGCGCGCGCAGCAGCAGGTCACGAACCTCGACGCCGGTGCAGCGCCGCACGCGCGCGCGGACCAAGGCGCCATCGAGCCGGCCAAATGCGATGGTAACGGCTACCCCCGCGCCGCCGACGTCTCTACCCGCGGCCGCAGCCAGGCCGCGTAGTTCTCTGCACTGACGGACTGCACTGACGGGCGACCGCGGTTGCCCGCGTGACTCTCTAGCCCTCGTCGTTCCCCTCCCGGCGCCCCCGCACCCTGCGTTGTCTGTCGTCTCTGCGCGGCGGCTGTTTTTGCAACGATTCCATGCGGGCGCGCGTTATGATCGGCGCCGTTTCCGCGAAGGGTGCGCGCCCCGACCCATGGCCCCCGGCTCTGCCGATACGACAATCGAAACCGCGAGCGCCGATCCCGCGCGCTGGTGGCTGCTCGCCGGTGTCTGGCTGCTGTACGCGGGCTTCGGCCTGATCGCGACCAGCCTGGCGCCGCTGGTGGCGCCGATTGAACTGGAGCTGCGCATCAGCCACACCGCGATGGGCAGCATCATGGGCGCCTGGCAGCTCGTCTATATTTTCTCAGCCGTCCCCGCCGGTCGTTTGCTGGACCGCATGCGCAGCCGCGACGCGCTGCTGATCGGCGCGCTGCTGCTGTCGCTGTCGGCGTTTGGGCGCAGCGTCGCCGACGGCTACTGGGCTTTTTTGTTTGCCGTCATGGTATTTGGTCTCGGCGGACCGATCGTGTCGTCGGGTGCGCCCAAGGTCATCAGCGAGTGGTTCGTCGGCCGGGAGCGGGGCCTCGCGATGGGGATCTACATGACCGGGCCGGCCCTCGGCGGCGTGGTCTCGCTGACGCTGACTCATCCGCTGCTGCTGCCGGCGTTCGACGGCGACTGGCGCGACGTCTATCGACTCTGGGCGGTCGTCATGCTGTTCGCCGGCGCGATCTGGTGGCTCATCGCGGCGTGGCACCGTCGCCAGACGGACGAGGGGCCCGCTGCCGCCGCCGCCGAGCCGGGTCTGTCGGTGCGCGATCTCATCCGACTACCCGGCGTCGGGCTGGTGCTGGCGATGAGCGTCGGCGTGTTTCTCTACAACCACGGACTCAACAACTGGCTGCCGGAACTGCTGCGCGCCAGCGGCATGACGGCCAGCGTGGCGGGCTACTGGGCCGCGCTGCCGACCGTCGTCGGCATCGCGGGCTCGCTCTTGATCCCGCGGCTGGCGACGCCGGAGCGGCGCTTCAGGATCATGTTCTGGCTCGCGCTCGCGGCCGCCGGTGCGAGCCTGCTGCTGCAGTTCAGCTCGGGGGCGCCGCTGGCCGTCGGGCTGGTGCTGCAGGGGATTGCGCGCTCGTCGATGATGACGGTGCTGATCCTTACGCTGGTCGAGCTGCCGGGAATCGGGCAGCGCTACGCGGGGTCGGCGAGCGGCCTGTTTTTCTCCGCCGCCGAGGTCGGCGGCGTCCTCGGCCCGCTGGGTCTTGGGCTCGCGTTCGATCTCACCGGCGGCTTCGGGCTCGGACTGGGCGTGCTCACCGGCGTCGCCTGCGCGCTTGCGTTCGCGGTGCTGCGACTGGCGCGCATCGCGACGGGACCGAACCCGAGCGCGGCCTGAAGCCAGGGCGAACCCTGACCTGGCCCGTCCGTTGCCCTTAGTGCGCGCGGATGAGGGAGTTGGCACACTAGCGGCCTGTTGTTCGGCCGGCCGTTCGCGCAGAGAATTCTTCGCGCAGAGAAAGAGGCTCTGTTGCTCTACCTGATCGTTAAAGCGCTGCACATCGTCTTCGTTATTGCGTGGATGGCGGCGCTGCTCGTCTATCCGCGCTATCGCATTCATCAGCTCTCATCGCGTCCCGGCGAGCCCCTGTTCGAGACGATGCGCGAGGCCTCGGCGCGCCTGCTGCGGATCATCATGCGCCACTCGATGCATGCGGTGTGGCTGCTGGGGCTGTGGCTGGTCTATCTGAACCCCGGCTGGCTGAGCTCGGGCTGGGTCTACGCGAAGCTGCTGCTGGTCATCGCCATGACGGGGATGCACTGGTACTTCGTGCGCATCGGCCGCCAGATCGACGCGCTGACGGCCGACGGTGAGCGTGACGATGCCAGCGACGCGATCGACCCGCGCCGCCTGCGTATGCTGAACGAGGTGCCGTTCCTGCTACTGATTGCTATCGTCCTGCTCGTGGTCATCAAGCCGTTTTGACGGCCCCGCGTCGACTCACCTTCATCTTCAGAGGATCCAAGCCATGAAACTGCACGAATCACCATCCCCCAACGCGCGCCGGGTCCATGTGTTCATGGCCGAGAAGGGCATCGAGTGCGAGCGGGTGAGCGTCGACATCCGCGGCGGCGAGAACCTGTCGCCCGAGTATCGCGCGAAGAATCCGGCCGGGCGCGTGCCGGTGCTGGAGCTGGACGACGGCACCTTTCTGTCAGAGTCGGTGGCGATCTGTCGCTATCTCGAGGGTCTGCATCCCGAGCCCGCGCTGTTCGGCAGCACACCCCTCGAGGCTGCGACGATCGAGATGTGGAATCGGCGCGCGGAGCTGAATTTCATGCAGTCCGTGGCCATGGCGTTCCGCAACATCACGGGCTTCTTCAAGGACCGCGAGACCTGCGTCGAGGAGTGGGGTCAGGTCTCTGCCGAGAATGCCGTCGCCGCGGTCGCCATGTTTGAGGAGCGCCTCGGCGAGGCGCCCTATCTGGCGGGCGAGAACTTCAGCATCGCGGACATTACGTTTGGCGTCGCCTGGGGCTTTGCGGGCATGGTCAAGGTCGTGCCGCTGCCCGAGTCGCCCAACGTCGATGCCTGGCTTGCGCGGCTCAACGAGCGCCCCAGCTTCGCCGTGTAGCTGCCTGTAAAAGTGCGGAGGCGGCGCGCGCTCGGTTTCTGCAGGAAAGCGTCGCGCCGCTCAGCGGCCCTGGTAGTTGGGCGCGCGCTTCTCCAGGAACGCGCGCATGCCTTCCTTCGCGTCCTCCGTGCGCGAGCACATGAGCTGATTGCGATTCTCGATGGCCATCGCGGCCTCGAGGCCTGCCGCGTCGATCGCGACGTTTAGCCCTTCTTTCGTCAGCCGCAGGCCCATGGGCGATGTGGTCAGCATCTCCTCGATGTAGGGCGCCGCCGCCTGCTCCAGGGCATCATCCGCGACGACCTCGGAGACCAGGCCAGTCGCGAGTGCCCGTTCGGCGTGCAGGAACCGACCCGTGAGCATTAGCTCGGAGGCGACGGAGGTGCCGACCAGCCTCGGCAGGAAATAGCTGGAACCCATGTCGCAGGCGGACAGACCGATGCGGATGAAGGCCGCGTTCATGCGGGCGCTCTCGCCCGCGATCCTGATGTCGGACGCCAGTACGAACGAAAACCCGCCGCCGCACGCCGGCCCCTGGATCAGACTCACGATCGGCTGAGGGCAGCGCCGCATTCGGATGTACACCTCGGCGAGATAGCCCTGGAAACCCATGCCGCCGCCGAACAGCGGCTTTTCCGTACCGGAACGCCGTTCGGTGCTCTCCTTGATGTCCAGGCCGGCGCAGAAGGCCCGCCCGGCGCCCCGCATGACGACGATGCGGACGTCGTCTTGCTCGGTCAGCGCATCGAAGTAGTGCCGTAGCTCGGTCACCATCTCGACGTTGATGGCGTTCAAGGCTTCGGGTCGATTCAGCGTCAGCCAATCGACCTGCCCGCGCCGCTCGACCAGCAGAGTGTTGTATTGGTGGGTGGTCTCAGTGTGTTCCGCCATCATGGAATCTGCTCTTGCTGTAATCGTAGACGCGAGAGTCTAGCAGCGCGCCCGCGCGGTGCGGCCGCCGCTGAGCGGGCGTAAATGCGTTGGTTCCGTGCGTGCCGGCCTCGCGGTAAGGTAGGGACATCGCAGGCATGGAGGAGGGGACACCATGAGTGAAGCGGTATCGATGCCGGACGCCAAGCCGTCCGCGCAGGCGCTGGCCGATCCGGCGAGCATGCGTCTCGAGGATATCGACGTATCCGACCCGACGCTGTACGAATTCGATTTGTGGCGGCCGTTCTTCGCGCGGCTGCGCGCCGAAGACCCGATCCATCTGGCCGAGGACAGCCCGTTCGGGCGCTTCTGGTCGATCACCCGCTTTCACGACATCATGCATGTCGACACGCATCACGACGACTTCTCGTCGTCGCCGGCGGTGCTGATCGGGGATCAGCCGGAGGACTTCGAGTTCGTCAGCTTCATCACCTCAGATCCGCCGATCCACGACGAGCAGCGGGCGGCCGTCACGGGCGTCGTGGCGCCGCGCAATCTCGCCGAGCTGGAACCCATCATTCGCGCCCGCGCGGCCGCGATCCTGGACCACCTGCCCATCGGCGAGACGTTCAACTGGGTGGATCGAGTCTCGATCGAACTCACGACCCAGATGCTCGCCACCATCTTCGACTTTCCGTTCGACGATCGACGCCTGTTGACCCACTGGTCGGACGTCGCGATCGCCACCGAGGAGATGACCGGTTCTCAGACCATCAGCGAAGAACAGCGTCAGCGGGAGATGGGGGAGTGCCTCGAGTACTTCACGCGTCTGTGGCGCGAGCGAGAGAGCAAGCCGGTGAAATTCGATCTGCTGTCGATGCTGTGCCACGGCGACTCGACCAAGGGCATGATTAATCGGCCGATGGAGTTTCTGGGCACGCTGATGCTCCTGATCATCGGTGGCAACGACACGACGCGGAACTCCATATCCGGCGGCGTGCTGGCGCTCAACGAGAATCCGGACGAGTACGCGAAGCTGCGCGGAAACCCCAAGCTGATCCCCAACATGGTGTCGGAGATCATCCGCTGGCAAACGCCGCTGTCGCACATGCGGCGCCGCGCCACGCGCGACGTCGAGCTGAACGGCAAGACGATTCGCGAGGGCGACAAGGTGGTGATGTGGTACCTGTCGGGCAATCGTGACGACACCGTGATCGAGCGGCCGGACGAGTTCCGGATCGATCGCTCCCACGCGCGCCATCATCTGTCCTTTGGCTTCGGCATCCATCGCTGCATGGGGAATCGGCTGGCGGAGATGCAGCTGCGACTGCTGTGGGAAGAGATCATGCAGCGCTTTGAGAAGATCGAGCTGGTCGATACCCCGGTGCGCGTACGCTCGAACTTCGTGCGCGGCTTCGCCGAGATGCCCGTCAAACTGCATCAGAGAAAACACGCGTGATGGATCGGATTCTGACCAGCGGCCGGACCGCCGTCATCACCGGCGGCGCGGACGGCATCGGCGCCGCCTGCGCGAAGGCCTTCGCGGGTTATGGCATGAACGTCGTGGTCGTGGATCGCAACGAAGAGATGCTGGCGGCGACGCGCGCCGAGCTGGAGGCCATCGACGGCGCCGGGACGATCCGCGCGCTGTCGGTCGACGTCGCCGATCTCGCGGCGGTCGAGTCGCTGCGCGACCAGATCCGCGAGGAGTTTGGCGAGGTCGGCGTGTTGATGAACAACGCAGGTATAGGTGCCGGCGGCAAGGCGTGGAGCAACATCGACGGTTGGCGGCAGGTGATCGAGACAAACCTGTGGGGCATCGTCAACGGCGTGCACACGTTCGTGCCATTCATGCTCGAACAAGGTCAGCCCGGTGCGATCGTGAACACCGGCTCCAAGCAGGGCCTAACCAATCCGCCCGGGAACGTCGCCTACAACGTGGCGAAAGCGGGTGTACGTACGCTGACCGAGGCGCTGGCGCACGAGCTGCGCGAGGCGGGCGCCGAGCTGACGGCGCATCTGCTGATCCCAGGGTTCACCTACACGGGGCTGATGCGCAGGCACATACCGGAGAAGCCGCCGGGTGCCTGGCTGCCGGAGCAGGTCGCGGACTTCCTGCTGGAGGCGCTCGAGAACGGCGATTTCTACGTGCTGTGTCCCGACAACGACGTGCCCAACGAGCTGGATCATCGCCGGCTGCAGTGGAACACAACGGACATTGTCGCGAACCGACCGGCGCTGTCGCGCTGGCATCCGGACTACGCGGACGCGTTCGCCGCGTTCGTCGAGGATTCCTGAGCCGGCGACGGGCGTGGCAAGGGCGCTGCCGCTCAGGCCACCTGATCGTTGTCCTCAACCTGCGCGCTCCAACCGTTGAGCAGCAGATTCTGCGCCGCATCGAGTTCGACGGGTTCGCTGAACAGAAAGCCCTGCGCCTCGTCGCACTCCCACAGCGATAGCTGCTGCAGCTGGCTGCGGTCCTCCACGCCTTCCGCGGTGACCGTCAGCCCCAGATCGTGACCGAGCTTCACGACCGAGCGCGTGATGTCCCGCGCGCGCGTATCGCTGTGCAGATTGCGGATGAACGACTTGTCTATCTTCAGTTTGTGCACGGGAAAGTGCCGCAGGTACTGCAGCGACGTGTTGCCGCGACCGAAGTCGTCTATGGCGATCGAGATCCCCATGTCGGCGATCTGCTGCAGCACCCCGCGGGTCGACTCGACGTCGGTGATCAGCGATTCCTCGGTCAGCTCGATCTCCAGGTTTGCGGGACGCAGACCGGTCGCAGTTAGCGTGTCGCGCACGAAATCCACGAAGCCCTCGCGCAGCAGGTGCTCGGGCGTGACGTTGACCGCGACGTGCATGCCTTGGTCGTCCCAGGTCGACGCGAACTCGCAGGCGTCACGCAGCATGAACTCGCCGAGCCGATGCTGCTGCTGCATGCGTTCCAGCGCCGGCACGAATTCCTCCGGCGAAATCACGCCGCGCGTCGGGTGCAACCATCTCGCCAGCGCCTCGAAGCCCAGTATCTCGCCATTCGCGATCTCGATCTTGGGCTGATAGGCGACGAAGAATTCGCCGTTGTTCAACGCCTCGAACAGCGCCTGCTCCAACGCCTGTCGCGACCTCGCCTCGGCATCCATGGCCGGCAGGAAGCGCACCACGCGGCCTTTCCCGCCGAGCTTTGCCTGATACATCGCGATGTCCGCCATCCGAACGAGGTCCTCCTCGTCGACGCTGTCCTCAGGAAACTCCGCGGTGCCGATCGACGCGCCGATCGACAGCGTGTGGCCGCGGATGCTGTAGGGTTCGCTCAGCAGAGCGACAATGCGCTCGCACCAGCGCTGCGCGTCGATGCGGGTGCTGTCGGGGTCGAAGCCGCGCATCGTGGCCACAAACTCATCGCCGCCGGTGCGGTATACGCTGTCGCCGCGGCGCAGATTGTCGGTCAGTCGCCTGCCAACCTCCAGCAGCAGCTCGTCGCCGACGTCGTGACCGTATGCGTCGTTGATCGCCTTGAAACCGTCCAGATCGATGCCTGCCACGACGAGATCGCTGGACGCGCACTCGGCGGCGCGCAGCTCCTGCCCCAGGCGGTCGCCCAGGGCGCGGCGGTTGGGCAGACCGGTCAGCTCGTCATGACTCGCGAGGTAGAGCGCGCGCTGCTCGGCGTTGTGCTGGTCCGTAATGTCGGTCGCGCCACCGCGATAGCCGGCGAACAGACCCTGCCGGTCGTAGTACGGCACCCCGGTGGCGCGGACGATGCGCTCGACGCCGCCGTCATCGATCAGGGTCGCGTCGAACGTATTCAGCGCCTGTCGGCGGCGGACGCAGCGCGCTAGACTGTCGCGCTCGGTGTCATCAGGCCGCAGTCGCTCGAACAGTTCTTGAGCGGCCGCGTTCGCGGCCGAATCGCTGCTGGCGCCGGTCGCGCCCAGTACGGTTAGTCGCAGCGTTGCGTCGGTTTCCCACAGAAAATCTGCTGTGGTCTGCGCGAACTGCGCGAAGCGATCGGCCTGCTCCTGGATCGTGCGGTTAGCGTCCTCGTGACGGGCGATCAGCGCTTCGAAGGCCCCCGCCAGCTCGTTGTTGTCATCGAAGTCCTCAGCGGCGTTCGTCAGCCCGGTGCTGCCGTGCGGGGCGAGCTTGCGCGTCTCCAGGGCGCGCTTGAGACGGTCCGCGCTGATGCTGACGCCGTGCTCCGTGTAGTTTAGCCCGAGATATTCATCGTCCTCGCTAACCCGTAGCCGCATGAACCAACTCAACAGCCGCAGGTAACCCCAGGTCGCGGTGTACACCGCCGCGGCGATCGTTGCGGCGCCGGTGGCCTGCACGCCCAACAGTTCCCAGCGCGAACCGCCGGCGAGCTGCTCGAGCGGCAGATAGGCGGCGACGGCGAGTGTCCCGAGTACGCCCGGTGGGCCGTGTATCGCGACGACGTCCAGCGGGTCGTCCAGCTTGAAGCGGCGCAGCAGGATCTCTGAACCTGTCAGGGCCAGTACTGCGCCCACCATGCCGATGGCCGCGGCTGAGCGCGCATCGACGAAGCCCGCGCAAGCCGTCACGGCCACCAGCCCGCCCAGCAGGCCGTTCATCGTGCGGTCGGGATTGTAGATGCCGCCGTCCAGCAGCCTGCCCAGCAGCAGGCCTGCGAGCGCGCCGAAGGCGGCCGCCGTGATCGTCGCGATTAGGGTCGCCTCGAAGCGCGGGCTGCCCGGGGACAGCGCGCCTGCGTTGAAGCCCAACCAGCCGATCAGCAGGATCAGCGTGCCCAGCATGCCAATGACCGGGTTGCTCGGTGGCAGGTACACCGGCTCGCCCTCGGCGTTGAAGCGTCCCGCGCGTGGTCCCAGCATGATGATGGCGGCGAGCGAGGCCCAGGCCGCTACGCCGTGGACCACTGAGCCGCCCGCAAAGTCGATAAAGCCCATGTCGGCCAGCAGGCTTGGCCGGCCCTCGATGTAGGTCGCACCCCAAACGGCCCAGGCGGTCAGCGGATATAGCAGCGTAGCGAGCAGCACGGCCAGCCACATGTACGCAGGGAAAGACATGCGCTCTGCCACCGCGCCGGAAACGATGGTCGCGGCCGCGCTGCACAGTCCGAGTTGATACAGGATCTCGAGAATTCCCACCGACGCCTGGGCATCCGGCCGCAGCGGCGATTGCGTGCCGTAGGCCAGGGTCATGCCGACGAACAGGAAGGCGACCCAGCAGATCGCCAGATCGGTGATGTTCTTTTGCGCGACGTTGACGCTGTTCTTGGCGCGGACGCGCCCGGCCTCCAGCAGCAGGAAGCCCGCCTGCATTGACAGCACCAGCACGGCCGCGGCAAGCAGCCATAGTCGATCGATGAGCGGCAGCTCGCCCAAGAAGCCTTCTCCAACGCGTCTATTGCGCCCCTAACGGGCGCGCGCCGTGGAACTTGAGCCGCGGGAGACGTCCGGAGCCGTAGCGCGTGACCGCAGTCACGCGCGGCTGGCTTGCGGTGTGCGTCGGTTCAGATCTGGACGATCATCTTGCCGGTGTTCGCGCCGGTGAACAGGCCCTGGAAGGCTTCCCAGGCGCGATCGACGCCCTCGAAGGTGGTCTCCCGGTAGCTGACCTTGCCGCTCGTGACCCAGTCGGTCATGTCGCGCCTGAAGTCGGCGCGCATGTGGTCATAGTGGGAGACGATGAAGCCCCGCAGCGTCAGTCCCAGGCCGATTGCGACGGCCAGATTGTTGGGACCGGGGCGCGGCTCGGTATCGTTGTACAGCGCGATGGCGCCGCACAGCGCGATGCGCCCGAACGGCCGCATGTGCATGATCGCCGCCTGCAGGTGATCCGCGCCGACGTTGTCGAAATAGACGTCCAGGCCGTTCGGCGCGCCCTCGCGCAGCGCGGCCAGCAGGTTGCCGTCGTGATAGTCGAAGGCGTGATCGAAGCCGAGCTCACCGGTCAGCCAGTCGAGCTTGTCGGCCGAGCCCGCGCTGCCGACCACGCGGCAGTCCTTGAGCTTGGCGATCTGGCCGACGATCGAGCCCACCGCGCCTGCAGCGCCCGAGACGAACACCGTCTCGCCGTCTTTCAGCTCGCCCGCGCCGAGCAGGCCCACGTAGGCGGTCATGCCCGGCATGCCGAGCACGCCGAGATAGGCCGAGGCTGGCGCGGCAAGCTGCTGCCCAAGGTTGGTGATGCCGTCGGTGTCGGCGGTAAATGCTTCGCGCCAGCCGTAGGGGGACTCGACGTGGTCACCCGCCGCGAAGTCGGGATGCTCGGAAGCCTCGACGACGCCGATGGCGCCGCCGGTCAGCGTTTCGCCGATCTGAAACGGCGGCACATAGGACTTGCGATCCACCATGCGGCCGCGCATGTAGGGATCGACGCTCATGCACAGGTTGCGGACCTGGATCTGGCCGGCGGCGGGTGCGGCGACGGACTCATCCACGACCTGAAAGTCGTCCTGCTGGGGCATGCCCACGGGTCGTTTGGCGAGCTGCACGCAGCGACTGGTCCTGGTGCTCATGTGGCTTCTCTCATGGTTGTTGCGTTCGGCCCACCAGCTTACGTCGCGGTTCGGGCGCCGGCCACCGCGCGGTCCGGCTGCGGTTTGCCGCCGAGCGTCGCTGCGGTGACGCGAAACGCTGGCTGTCCGGCGCACGGCCGCCTAGCATGCGCCTTCGACCAACGAGGACGCCGTGTCAGAAGCCAGCCAATCCGCGACCGAGACCGCCGAGCAGCGCGCCGCGCACGCGCGCGAGCTGCTGTCCGTGCTGACGCTAGAGCCCGTCGAGCGCAATCTGTTCCTGGGCCGCAACGAGACGCGCTCGATGCCGCGCCTGTTCGGGGGCCAGGTGCTCGCCCAGGCGCTGCGCGCGGCCCTCGACACCGTCGAGGCCGAGCGCGTGCCGCATTCGCTGCACGGTTATTTCCTGCGTCCCGGGAATCCGGCGCGACCGGTGCTGTACGAAGTCGATCGCATTCGCGACGGCGGCAGCTTCACGACCCGTCGCGTCGTCGCCATTCAGGAAGGGGAGGCGATCCTGAACGTGGACGTGTCTCTGCAGCGCGAGGAGGGCGGGATGGAGCACGCGATGCCGATGCCCAACGTGCCGCCGCCTGACGAGCTGGAGGATGATTATGTTCGCGCGCGGCGGCTGGCCGCGGATCATCCGCGCCTGCCCCCGCTGGCCCTGATCCCGCGGGCCTTCGAAATGCGCAGCGCGATCGTTCCATGGGTCGAGACGCCGCGCCTGTTCAGTCCCACCTGGCTGCGCTTCGTGGGCGCGCTGCCCGCGGATGACCCGGCGCTGCCGTACTGTCTGCTCGCCTATGCCTCAGACATGGGTCTGATGAGCACGAGCTCGTTACCGCATGTCGCGGAGCTGCCGCGCACCGCGCTGCAGATGGCGAGCCTCGACCACGCCATCTGGTTTCACCGCCGACCGAGCGTCGCGGACTGGCTGCTGTTTGCGAAACGCACCACCACCGCCGTCGGTGCCCGCGGACTGTCCCACGCCGAGTTCTACGATCGGGGCGGCGAGCTGATGGCCTCGGTCAGTCAGGAGGGGCTGCTGCGCCCGCGCCGCTGAGCCTAAGCCAGCAGCCGCGCGGGGCTGACCTGCTCCGCCAGCGCGGCCTCCGTCGCCGTCAGCGTATTGCCTTTGATCAGATCCGCGCCCAGGCGCGCCAGACCCGGCGCCGTCTGCACGCCGTAGCCGCCGAGTGCGGCGTGCCAGAAGAAACCCGGCGCGCGCGGATCCGGGCCGACGACGAAACTGCGGTCCGCGACGAAGGTGCGCAGTCCCGCCCAGCGATGCGTGACCCGGGCGACGGGTCGGTCGGTCGCGGCCTCGAACGCGGCCACCGCCGTCGCGACGTCGATGTCTTCGGGCTGGGCGTCACACGGCGGGCTGGGATGTTCGTCGACGGGTGATAGCAGGATCGCCCCGGCCTCCGGCTTGAAGTAAAACCGCTCCGCGGCGTGAATCACCATCGGCCAGGACGCAAGCGGCGCCTGACCGGCGGCGAGCTCGGGCGCAGGAATCAGCATCGCGGTGCGTCGCAGCGGCGTCAGGCCCAGCGGACCCAGACCGTCTGCCGCCCCCAGCGTTGCTAGTTCGTCGGCCCACGCGCCCGCGGCATTGACCACGATCGCGGCGCTGACGCGGCCGCTCGCGGTATCGATGCGCCAGCGCTCGCGCTCGCGCGCCAGCCGCACGACGCCCGCGCCGAGCAGCAGCCGACCGCCGGCGCTTTGCAGCTCGCGTCGATAGCCGCTCATGATCGCGTCGACGTCCAGATCCCCGCCGCCGTCTTCGAGCCAGGCCCGGTCGACGAAATCGCCCGCGAGTATCGGCACGCGCTCGATCGCCTCCGCGGCCGTGATCTCCGCTACGCCGACCTGCGCGCGCGGCGCCGTCACGCCTGCAGGCGCCACGTGCAGCGCCTGCCGCGTGCCGAGCAAGGGCACCTCGCGCGGCTGCCGGTAGTAGTCGACGCTGGCCGCCGTCAGCGCGCGCACGACTGCGTTCCCGAGCGCCGGTGCGAAGTACGCGGCGCTGCGACCGCTTGCGTGATAGCCGAGCGCGTCTTCGCGTTCGAGCAGAACGACGCGCGCGTCACGTGCCAGGTTGGCCGCGACGCTCAGCCCGCCCACACCGCCGCCCACGACGACGATGTCGGCCTCGATGTGCTGGTCGGTGTTGGGCGGCATGCGTCGAGAGTAGGGTCGGCCGCCCGACAGCGCAATCGGCGCCCACAGTGCCTTACACTACGGGCGCGACGAGTGACTGGACGCGAGTTTTGACCGAAGAGTCCGCAGCCGGCCCGCTGGGCCTGATCGATACTGTTCTCGAGTGGTTAGTGCCGCTCGCGCTGCTACTCGCCGCCACGGGATTGGTGCTGTGGCTCATTCAGCGCAGCCTGCCGCGACACTCAGAGTCGCGCCTGGCGCGGCAGATGAGCAACGTCATCGTCGTGCTGGTCGCCGTGCTGATCCTGCTGCTGGTGCTGCCGTTTGGGCAGGACACCCGCGGCGATCTGCTGCAGGTCTATGGTCTGGTCGTCACCGCGGTGATCGCGCTGTCGTCGACGAATTTCGCATCGAACGCGATGTCGGGTCTGATGCTGCGCGCGGTGGGCAGCTTCACGACGGGCGACTTCATTCGCGTCGATCAGCACTTCGGTCGCGTAACGGAGAAGTCTCTCCTGCACACCGAGATTCAAACCGAAGACCGCGACCTGATTACGCTGCCGAATCTGTATCTGGTCACCAACCCCATGCGCGTCGTGCGTCGCTCCGGCACGCTAATTTCCTGCGACGTGTCGCTGGGCTACGACGTGCACCGCGCGCGGGTGACCAAGCTGCTGCTGCAGGCCGGCGAGGCCGCCGAGCTCAACGAGCCGTTCGTGCAGATCACGGGCCTCGGCGATTTCTCGGTGGGCTATCGCGTGTCGGGATTCCTGCGCGACTTCGAGACCATGGTCAGCAAGCGCTCCGAGCTGCGCGCGAAGGTGCTGGACGCGCTGCACGAGGGGCACGTCGAGATCGTGTCGCCCAACTTCATGGCCCAGCGGCCGGCGCCAAGCGACCATCCGGTCATGCCGAAGCGCTACTACGGCCGCGTGGACGACGGCATGAGCGGCGCCGAGAAACTGATGTTCGATAAGGCCGAGAGCGCCGCGCAGTTGGAGAAGCTGCGCCAGCGGCGTGAAGAGTTGGCCGACGAGCTGGACCGGCTGAAGTCCGCGGCGCCGGCGGACAACGATCCGCAGGGCCGGCTGCGCGCGGCGGAGGTGAGTTCGCGCCAGGCACACTTGGATGCCCTGGATGAGCTGCTCGTCGAGGAGACCGATCCGGACGACGACTGAGCGCTCACGCGCGTCGCGCTATTCCGTGTGGCGCAGCCGGACTACCGAAAAGCGCAGATCATCGAGCGTCGCCAACAGCGTCAGCAGGCCGCCGCCCGCCACCGGCAGCGCAAGATGGGTCGCGTCGACCCGCGTCTGCCCCCAGGTGGGATCGAAGTATTCCCAGGCACCATCCAGCAGCACCTCGTTCCACGCGTGCAGACTGAATCCCGGCTCCGGCCGCTCCCCGTACGCGACCCCGATGACCGTGCGTGTCGGCAGTCCCAGCGCGCGGGCGAGCGTGGTGAACAGCTCGGCGAACTCGTTGCAGTCGCCGCGCCGGTCGCGCAGCACCTGCTGAATGCCCAGCGGTCGGGTGTCCTCGTCGTAGACCAGGTGCGCGTTGACGAAGCGCGTGAGCGCCTGGGCCTGCTGGCGCGGCGTGACGGCGCCGGCCGCCGCCTCGGCCGCCAGCGCGCGCACCTCGGGGCTGCTGGTCGGATAGGACAGCCCCTCGGCGAGCGCGGCCGCCGCCTCGTCAGGGCCTGCGGGACGCAGCGCCCCTGACCGGTTCTCGAGCCGCCAGCCATAGTCATCGCGGCGCGCGAGGCCCCAGCGCGCGAGCCAATCGGCGTCACCGGCGATGCGCAGCTCCAGTGCCTCGAGCCGCTGCGGGTCGGCGATGGCCCCGTCGAGCAGGATGCGCCGCTGCTGGCCGTGGAAGATGGGCTCGGCGCTCCAGGGTGGCGGCGCGGCGCCGAGGTACTCGATCTCGAAGGCGCCCGCCAGATCGAAACGCACCGGCCGCAGCGCGCTGTCCAGCACGGTCGTCGACGGCGCCAGCGCGGTCGGGCGCGACAGCTCGAAGCCGTCGGCGGTCCGCGCCTCCAGCCGCCAGGCGTCGGTGCGCATGTCCAGCCGCGAGAAATCGAACGACGGGCTGACGTGCCGCGCGGGCGGCGCGGGGCGTTCGCGCGCCAGCCAGACCTCGAGACTCAGGTAGTCCCGCAGCGTGTGCTCGAACGCCAGCTCGCGAACGCTGACGCTGCCGCCGCGGCTGATCCTGGCGCGGTAGCCGGGCGCGGCGGACTGCACGTCGACCTCCGCCGCGCCGGCAGATGAGCGCTCGCTCTGCCGGGCCTCCAGCAGCCGATAGGGCGGCGTGCCCGCGAAGCGCCGGCTCTCGCGCACCTCGATGCGCTCACCGGGCGACAGCTCGAACACCAGCCGCGAGTGGACCGTCCGGGAGCCCTCGACGTCGCGGGCCGTGCCCAGCGTCAGCCGCCCCACCGGTCGCTTCTGCAGCAGCACGGCGTAGTGGCGCTCGTCGGGTGCGGCGAGCGCGAGCGCCGGCGCGCGGCTGGCCTGCCAGGCGCCGGCCGCGGCGATGGCGGCGCCGAGCGCGAGCGCGGCGAGCATGAGACGAAACAGCATGCAGCCAGTGTACGGCACTCCGGGTGTTCGCAGGCGCGGCCTGCCAGCGGCGAGGGCATCCCCTCCGGCGCGGGTTTCTCGTACACTGCCGCGCTGTCACACTCTGGGCGCGGCCGTGGAAGACAAGCAGGACTTCATACGCAATCGAATTCGCGACGATCTGGCCGAGCAGCGCCTCGTCAACGGCGTGGTGACGCGGTTTCCGCCCGAGCCCAACGGTTATCTGCACATCGGTCACGCGAAGAGTATCTGTCTAAATTTCGGCGTCGCCGCGGAGTTCGGCGGCCGCACCTATCTGCGCTTTGACGACACCAATCCGGTGAAGGAAGACGAGGCGTTCGTCGATGCGATCGCCGAAGACGTGCGCTGGCTCGGATTTGACTGGGGCGATCGCCTGACGCATGCGTCTGACTACTTTCCGCAGCTCTACGACTTCGCCGAGCAGCTCATCCGCGACGGCAAGGCGTTCGTCTGCAGCCTGAGCCAGGAGGAGGTACGCGCCACGCGCGGCACGCTGACCGAACCCGGCACCGACTCGCCTTATCGCGACCGCTCGGTTGAGGAGAACCTCGATCTGTTCCGGCGCATGCGCGCGGGCGAGTTCGAAGATGGCGCGCACGTGCTGCGGGCCAAGATCGACATGAGTTCGCCGAACATCAACATGCGCGACCCCGTGTTGTATCGAATTCGCCATGTCGCGCATCAGCGCACAGGCGACGCCTGGTGCATCTATCCGACCTACGACTACACGCACTGCGTCTGCGACTCGCTCGAGACGATCTCGCACTCGCTGTGCACGCTGGAGTTCGCGGATCACAAGCCGCTGTACGACTGGGTGCTGGAGAACATCAACGCCAACTACCACCCGCCGCAGATCGAGTTCTCGCGGCTGAACATCGAGCACACGGTGGTCAGCAAGCGCTTTCTCAGCCAGCTGGTCGAAAGCCAGGTGGTCGACGGCTGGGACGATCCGCGCATGCCGACGCTCGCGGCCATGCGCCGCAAGGGCGTGCCGGCCGCCGCGATTCGCGACTTTTGCGATCGCGTCGGGGTGACGCGCCAGGACAACACGATCGAGATCGCGCTGTTCGATTTCTGTGTGCGGCAGCAGCTCGAGGCGAGCGCGCCGCGCGGCATGGCGGTGCTGGAACCGCTGAAGGTCGTGCTCACCAACTATCCAAACCCCGACGGCGAGATCGTCAGCGGTCCCTGGCACCAGCAGAACGCGGCACTCGGCGAACGCGAGCTGCACTTCGGCCCCGAGCTGTACATCGAGCGCGGCGACTTCGAAGAGGTGCCGCCGAAGAAGTACAAGCGCCTGTCGCCCGGCGAGATGGTGCGGCTGCGCTACGGCTACATCATTCGCTGCGATGAGGTCATCAAAGACGACAGCGGCGAGATCGTGGAGCTGCGCTGCGAGTACACGCCCGATTCGAAGAGCGGGGCGGACACGAGCGGGCTGAAACCCAAGGGCGTCGTTCACTGGGTCTCTGCCGCGCGCGGCGTGCCCACCCGCGTGCGGGTGCACGAGCGCCTGTTCGATGCCGTGACACCTGACAAGGACGATCTCACCGGTTCGCTGAAGTCGAACACGCTGACGGAGTACGCGGCGATCGTCGAACCGGCGGTGGTCGCCAGCCCCGAGCGGCGGTTTCAGTTCGAGCGCCAGGGCTATTTCGCGCGCGACGGCCGCGAGCCGGAGATCTTCAACCGCGTCGTCAGCCTGCGCGACGGTTTCAAGCCGCCGGCCTGAGCCGCATCGTGAGCGAGCGTTACCTCGATCTGGAACGCGAGCCGGAAGAGCGGCTGGAGGATCTTCTGCAGCGGCTGGAAGGTGACGCCGCGCTGCGCGAACTGAGCGTCCAGCGTGCGTCGGCCGACGACGCGGACGCGGGCGTTATCGATGCGCGTGGCGCCCTGCCCATTGCCCCCGCCGATTCCGCGGCGCTGACGCCGCCGTTCGTGGTGGTCGACCTGGACGACGCCTGTGACCTCGAGCTGCCCGCGCCGCTGAATCTCGCCGCGACCTTTGCGCCTGCCGACGTGCGCGGGCTCGCGCGCGGGTTGCGCGATGCCCTGCGACGGGCGGGCGCGCACTGGGTGCTGGTCGACGGATTCGAGATTTCGCGCGGCGACGGCGCGGCGACCAGCGGTGGCGAGGACCCCTACCTCGCGGGCCGGATCGCTGTCGCGCTGGTGCGCGGCCTGCCGGGCGAGCGCGCGCGCGACGGGGTGGGGGTGATCGCGCGCGGATTCATCGGCGCCGGCTTCGTCGCCGATCGGCTCGGCTCTGTCTCTATGGGCGAGCGCGAGCTGCGCGAGATCTGCGCGGAGCCGTTCGCGGCCGCGATCCGCGACGGCGAGCTGGCCGGTGTGATGACGGTAGCGGCCGCGGTCGACGGCCTGCCCTGTAGCGCCAGTCCTGCCCTGGTCCGGGGTCTGCTGCGCGATGATCTGGGCTTCGACGGCCTGGTGTTCTCGGCGGCGGACGCGCTGGAGGGTTTGGTCGACGCCCACGGGGTCGCCGACTCGCCCGCCGCCGCGGCGCGGGTGGCGCTGCGCGCGGGCGTCGATTTGGAGTGGCCCGAGAGCCGCTGTCTGGCGGCGCTGGCGGAGGCCGGCGCGGCGCAGGACGCCCTGGCCGAGTCGCTCCGGCGCGTCGCGAGCGCGAAGCTGCGGCGCGGCCTGCTCGACCCGCCCGATGCCGAGCCGGCGGCGGACGTGAGCCTCGATGCTGCGGCGCGCCGGCTCGCGGCGTTGTCCTGCGTGCTGTTGACCAACGACGGCGAGCTGCCGCTGTCGCGCGCGCAGCGGGTCGCGGTGCATGCCCCGGATGCTCTCGAAACCGAGGCCGCGGCGCTGCGGCGCGCGGTCGAGACGCCGCTGGACGGGCGCACGCCGCGTCTCGCGGTGGTGCTGGTCGACAGCGCCGGCCTCGCGCCCGACTTCGACGCCGACTCGCCCTTCGTGTTGGTGGTGTTCGGCTGGCTCACGCCCGAGCTGGGCCCGCTGGTCGAACGCGCCGCGGCGACCCTGCTGGCGGGGCGTCCCGGGGGCGAGGGCGGCGCGGCGCTGGCGGATCTGCTGTTTGGCGCCCAGGTGCCGAGCGGCCGCCTGCCCATGAGCATCGCCCGGCCGGACGCGCGCGCGCCCGCGCACTACAACCGTCGCTCCGGCCCGGTCGAACCCTGGTTTCCGTTTGGTCACGGGCTCAGCTACGCCCGCTTCGACTATCGGGACCTGCAGTGCCCCGAGAGCGTTGATACGCGCGGTGTGCTGCGCATCAGCTTTCGGCTGCGCAATGACGGCGACGTCGAAGCCGACGAGGTCGTGCAGATCTATGCACACGACTGTCTGGCGCGGGTCGCCCGGCCTCAGCGGCAGCTCATCGGCTTTGCGCGCGTCGCCGTGGCGCCCGGCACCAGCGTGGAGTGTGCGTTTCGCATCGATCCCTCGCAGTTCGCCTACTGCGACGAGGCGCTCGCGAGTCAGGACGGGGACGCCAAGGCGCTGCTGGTCGAGCCGGGCGACGTCGAGCTGCTGATCGGCGGCAGCTCGCAGGACACGCCGCTGCACGCGCGCCTGCGCCTGACGGGCGAAGAGCGGCGCATCTCCCAGCGACAGATCGTCGCCACCCAGCTGACAGGAGTCGAACCGTGCTGAACCCCGAACCGTCCGCCGCGATCGAGCTGCCTACCGCGGTATCTGTTACCGGCGCCGCCGGACGCCTCGCCGGGCGAATCCACGAAACGCCGGTGATGACCAGCCGCAGCCTGAATGACATGGCGGGCTGCGAGCTGTTCTTTAAATGCGAAAACCTGCAGCGCGGCGGCTCGTTCAAGATTCGCGGGGCGATGAACGCGGCGCTGCTGGCTGCCCCAGACGGGCCGCTGGTCACCCATTCTTCTGGCAATCACGGCGCCGCGCTCGCGCTGGCCGGCCGCGAGCTCGACCGCGAGGTGATTGTCGTGGTGCCGGCGGTGACGCCACAGTTCAAGCAGGACAACGTCCGCCGCTACGGCGCGGAGCTGCGCCACTGCGGCCCGACGCTGGACGAGCGCGAGGCCATGGTGGCGGACGTTCTGGCGACCGGCGGCACCTACGTGCCGCCCTATGACCACGCCAACGTGATCGCGGGCCAGGGCACGATGGCGCTGGAGCTGACGCGCCAGGTCGAGGGCCTGGACGAGCTGTGGCTGCCGGTGGGCGGCGGCGGCATGGCGAGCGGCTGCGCGCTGGGCGCGCCGGCGGGCTGTCGCGTGATGGGCGCCGAACCCGAACTCGCCGACGATGCCTACGAGTCGCTCGCGACCCATACTCGGGTGCCGGCGCGGCCGCCGGTGACCGTTGCCGACGGTCTGCGCGGCGCTCTTGGTGAACTGACATTTGCAGTGCTGGATCGCTACGGCCTTGCCATCGAGCGGGTCAGCGAGGCGGAGATCGTCGCTGCCCAGGCGCTGCTGCTCGGCTGTTTGAAGCAGGTGGTCGAACCCTCGGGCGCGGTTGCCTTTGCAGCGCTGCTGCGCCGGCAGCGACGCGAGCCGCGCACCGCCCGCGTTGGCGTGATCGTCAGCGGCGGTAACGTGGATTTGCTGGCGGCCGATTCCGGCTGAGCGATTTGCTGACCGCCAACGCCGCCTGAGCGGATTGCGCGCGGTGCGCCTAGATCGCGCTAGCGAACGTGGCGAACGATCTCGTTCGAATAGTCGCTTTCGTTGCCGTCGTGGTCGTAGGCGGTGAGCGCGAGATAGTAGGTGCCGGGCAGCACCGGAAGTGCCGCGCTGGTGGCGCTCGGGTCGCGCACCGGCAGGCTGTGCGTGTAGGTGCCGGGCGAGGTGCCGTAGTACAGGTTGTAGCCCGCCAGATCGGTCAGCGTCGTGCCGTTGTCATTGCGCTGCGGCGCCTGCCAGTGCACCGGCGCACTCTGTACGTACACGGTCACGGTCGCCATCGCGGCGCCGGACGCGACGCCGTCGCAGGTCAGCCGATAGGTGTGCTGCCCCGGGGCGGTGTGCAGCAGGTCCTCGTCGCCGCGTAGCGGCCGGTTGCCGCCCCAGGCGCCGGAGGCGCGACAGCTGCGCGCGTTGGCCGCCGTCCACACCAGCTTGGTCGGCATGGCGTTCGGGTCGGTGCCGGGCTGCAGCGCCAGCGTCACGCTGGGTCCCGACTGGGTGGGTGGCGCCTGCGGTGCGTTGCCGCCGAAGCTGCCGCCGGCGCCGTCGCGCCAGCTCGGCGGCTGACCGGGTCCGATGCCGCGACCCTCGGGCGTGCCGGGGGTCGCGGCCAGCGATTCAGGCGGCTGGGAGACTTGGTGACCGGGGGTCGATACTGCGGACCCGCCGGCTACAAACAGATCGCGACCGCCGCCCAACTCCGCGCTGTCCCGGGCCGCCGTGCTCTCGGTGGGGGTCCCACTCGAGGCGCTCGACGGCGCTTCGGTGCACGCGCCGATGAGGGCAATGGCGCCACCCGTCAGGGCGGCACGCAGCGTGCGTGACAAGCATGAGTAGTCGCGCGGTGATCGGATCATGTCGCTCTCCAGACTGCTCTCCCAAGCCGTGGGACGAGCCTACCTCTGGGGCGGGCCGCCGCCTGCCGAGTGTCTCGCAGAATGTAACTTCGCCGTCACGACGGCCCGGGATTCGGGCACAGGTCGCGGACGCGCCGTTAAGGCGTTGGCGCGTGGAGGTGCGCGAGACGCCGGGATCCGGTCAGGGGCGGTAGCCATGGCTGAACGCGCCGGGGCGCAGGGACCGACGCGCGAGCCGGACCCAGCGACACAGATGCGAGCGCGTCTCGGCGGGTCGGATGATGTCCTCGATCTCGAAGTACTCTGCCGAGCGGAACGGCGAGCGCAGCCGGTTCAGGCGCGCCTTGATGCTTTCGAGATGGGTCTCCGGTTCCGGGTGCTCCGCCAGCTCGGCCTTGTACGCGACCTCGATGCCGCCCTCGATCGGCAGGCTGCCCCAGTCGCCGGACGGCCAGGCCATCCGCATGCTCATCGCGCCCGGCTTGTTGTTGGCCGCGCCCGCGACGCCGAAGGCCTTGCGCAGCACCACGCAGCAGAACGGCGTGCGCAACTGGCCGAGAGCCGCCAGCGCCTCGGAGCCGACGCGTATGGTCCCCTCCTGCTCGCTGCGCTTGCCGATCAGGAAGCCCGGGCAGTCTTCCAGATGCACGACCGGCAGGTGGAAGGTGCTGGCCAGATCCAGCGCCCGGATCAGCTTGCGGCAGCCGTCGGTAGTCCAGGCGCCGCCGTACACTCGCGGGTTCTCGGCGAACAGCAGCACGGGCACGCCGTCGAGCCGGGCCAGCCCCGTGATCATCGACTTGCCCCAGTTGCGGCCGATCTCGAAGAAGCTGCCGGCGTCGACCAGCGTCTCGATGATCGGATGCATCTTGTAGATCTTGCGCGGGTCGCGCGGGATCACGGTGTCTAGGGCGTCGTCGTGTCGGTCGGGCGAGTCGGCCGAATCGACTACAGGCGGCAGCTCGTCGATCGAGCCCGGCAGATAGGACAGGAAACGTCGGGCGGCCGCGAAGGCCTCGGTCTCGCTGTCGACGACGTCGTCGATCGAGCCGTTTCTGGTGTGGATGTCCGCGTGGCCCAGCTCTTCCTTGGTCACGTCGCCGAGGCTCGCCCAGTCCACCAGCGCGGGGCCGGCGATCATCATCTGGGCGCTGCCGCGAACGATGACGCTGTAGTGGCTGGTCGTGACGCGCGCGGCGCCGATGCCCGCGACCGAGCCGAGCGCGAGTGACACCGACGGCGCGACGCTGAGGTGGTTGACGACGGTGTCCCAGCCAGCGACCTGCGGGATGTAGGTGCGGCCGGCGGTCTCGATGGTTTTGACCGAACCGCCGCCGCCCATGCCGTCGACCAGGCGCACGTGCGGCAGGCGCATCTCCAGCGCCAGGCCCTCCGCCATCGCGCGCTTGCCGGCGATGGACGCATCGGCCGAGCCCCCGCGCACGGTGAAGTCGTCGCCCGATAGCACGACCGGTCGGGTTTCGATGTCGGCGGTGCCGAAGACAAAGTTGCTGGGCGTGAACGCCTCGAGTTCGCCGCCGTCGTCGTACTGGCCGACGCCGGCCAGCGCGCCGATCTCGGCGAAGCTGCCGCTGTCGGCGATGGCGTCGATGCGCTCGCGGATCGTCAGCTTGTTGAACTCATGCTGGCGCGCGACCTTGTCGGCGCCGCCCATCTCGTGGGCAAGCGCCGTGCGGCGTCCCAGTTCGTCGAGCTCTTCCTCCCAGCTCATCGGCTCCCCTCCGACTGACGGTGTTTGGCGGTGTCGGCGCGCATCATCGCAAGATGCTCAGGCGCGCGTCCGATTTGGGGGCGGCCACGTTGCCGCCCCGCGAGCGTCTGCTCAGGCGCGCGTGCCGGTGAAGCTCGCGTTGCCGAAGGCGCCGAGCTTGACGTCGCCGCTCATGCTGTCGCCGTCGACCGTGGCGCTGAATTCCAGCGTCAGCGGCATCGGCTGGGTAATCGCCGCCTTCCACGACAGCGCGTCGCCGTCGACGGCGCCGTCGGTGATCTCCACGGCCTCGCCGTTGGGACCCTTCAGCGTGCCGGTGAGGCTGCCGCCCTCCGTCGAGAGTTCCATCGAGCCGTTCTGGGCGCCCATCGGCGTGTTCATCACGGTGGTCCAGGTTCCGTCTGCACTCATAAGTCTGTCTCCCCGCGGCGCGGTCATTGAATGAGCGGGCAGTATGGCACGGGATCGCGGCCGGGTGCCGATCCGGTCGGCGGCGCGAGAGGCGGGTCGTCCGCCTTGCTTGCAGCGCCCTCGGAACGATCTCGACGTCGGATGACAGCCCATCGGCGCCTGTGTATAACCCGATGCTTTGCGGCACGAGTTTCTGGGTGGCTGATTCTTCTTCGCGCACCACGGTAATCCTGTTTTCGCTGGTCGTCGTGGCGGTGCTGGTCGGGCTCGACTGGTGGTTTGGCAGCACGGTGAAGCGCGTGGTGCTCGGCACCGCCAGCGTCTCTGTCGTTACCGAACCGCCTGGGGCGACGGTGCTCGCCGATGTGACGCAGCTGGGCGTGACGCCGCTCGATGCGGCCACGGTGCTGCCCGGTGATTACGTCCTGCGCATCGAGCACCCGCACTATTTGCCCCAGCGCGAGCGCGTCAGCCTGGCGCGCGGCGATACTGTCAGCCGCACGCTGACGCTCGAGCGCGGGCGCGGCGCGCTGCGGCTGGTCTCCAACCCGCGGGGCGCGACGGTGACGCTGGACGGCGAGCCGCTGGCCGGCACCACGCCGCTGTCTTTCGACGACTATCCCGCCGGCGCCTACGAGGCCCAATTCGAGATCTACGGCCGTCGCACCGTCACCCGCACGATCGAGGTGTTGCCCGACGCGGTGGCCGACATCAGCGTCGAGCTGAATCGCGTGCCCATGGGTTCGCTGGTGGTCGCGACGACGCCCGCGGATGCCACCGTGACCGTGCTGGAGGCGCCGGTCGAGTACGAGTCGGGCGTGATGCTGCCGCTGGGCACCTATCAGGTACGCGTCAGTCGCGCGGGCTACGGCACGGTCGAGGAGCGTGTCGAGCTGCGGCACGGTCCCAATCGCATCGCTGTCGCGCTGTCCCGCGATCTCGCCACGCTGCGTCTGAACGTGACGCCGGCGAGCGCTGCGGTCACGGTCCGCGCCGGCGGCGAGAGCCAGCGGGTGCGCGAGTTCCCCGCGACGCTCGAACTCCCGACCGGCGAGGTGGTGGTCAGCGCGCGGCGGCTTGGTTATCGCGACGGTGTGCGGCGACTCACGCTCGGGGCGGCGGGCGCCGAGGTGGCGCTTGCGCTGCGGCGCTTCAACGTGCAGGTGGGTCGGGTTTTCAGCGACGACCTGCGCGCCGGCGGCGCGGGCCCCAAGGTGGTCATTCTGGCGGCCGGCAAGTTTCGCATGGGCGACAGCGTCGGCGACGGCTCGCCCGACGAGCGTCCGGTACACGACGTGCAGCTGCGCGCACCGTTCGCGATCGGCGTGAACGAGGTTACCGAGGGCGATTGGCGGGCGTTCGACGCGGCATCACCGGTCACCGATGCGACGCTGCCGAAGACCGGCGTCAAGCGCGACGAGATCGCCGCCTATCTGCGCTGGCTATCGCGGCAGACGGGTCAGCGCTATCGGCTGCCGAGCGAGGCGGAGTGGGAGTTTGCCGCGCGGGCGGGATCCACCGGATCCTATCCGCCGGGCGGGCTGGACGGGCTGTGCGGACGCGCGAACGTCGCCGACGCGCAGGCGAAGGCGCGTTTCAACCAGTACGGCGCGCTCGACTGTTCGGACGGCCACGTGCGGCTGGCGCCCGTCGGCAGCTTCGCGGCCAACGCGTTCGGGCTGCACGATGTGATCGGCAACGCCTCGGAGTGGGTCGGCGACTGCTGGCACGGCAGCTTCGTCGGCGCGCCAGCAGATGGCGGCACGCGCGGCAGCCGCAGCGGCGACTGCGATAGCTGGGTCGAGCGGGGCGGGGCGTGGAACTCCGGCCGCGACGTCGTTCGCCTATCCTATCGTCGGCCGGCGTCACGGGCGGATGGGGATCGCGGGTTTCGGGTGCTGCGGGAGCTGTAGGGTTCTCGGTGCGGTTCGGGTGTGACGGCGAGAGACGGCGAAAAGAGTGTGGGAGCTGGAGAAGCTCAGGAGCTGTGACGATGAATACATTTGCGAAGCGAGAGCGAATCGGATGGATCGCTTTACCATTGCTGTTGACGGCGCTGACCGCGTGCAGCGGCGGCGGTGGCGCGAGCAGTGAGACGCTGCCGCCGGCTCCCGCGCCCGCTGCCCCGGCCGACCTGTGCTCCGGCACCAGCACGACGCTCGACTGCGGCTTCGAGCACGACACGATCGCGCGTGAGTTCATTCTGTATCGGCCGTCTTCCGCCGGCCCGAACGCGGCCCTGCTGCTGAACTTTCACGGCTACGGCAGCTCGGCCCGCGGACAGTTTCAGTACGCCGACTTCCGCGCGTTGGCCGATCGCGATGGCTTCATGATCGCATCGCCCCAGGGCACGGAACTCGACGGCACGACCCACTGGGCCGTCGGCTCCTGGACGGCGGCGAGCACGGTCGACGACGTGGGCTTTACGGCCGCGCTGATCGACGCCGTCGATGCGGAATACGGCGTCGACACCAAGCGCGTCTATGCGACGGGTATGTCGAACGGCGGCTACATGAGCTATCACCTGGCTTGCCAGCTCAGCGATCGCATCGCCGCGATCGCGTCGGTCACCGGCTCGCTGTCGCCCGAGGTGCGCGCAGCCTGCTCGCCGACGCGGCCGATGCCCGTGCTGCAGATACACGGCACGGCGGACGACGTGGTGCCGTTCGATGGCGCCAATTGGACGCTGTCGATGGCGGACGTGATGAGCTACTGGCAGGACGCCAACGGCTGCGCGGCGGCGCCGGAGACGGTGGCGCTGGACGATGCCAACGGCGACGGCGCGATCCCTGGACTGGATCGCTACCAGAACTGCACCGCGGGTGCGGACGTGCAGCTCTATCGCATGACCAACATGGGACACATATGGCCGGAGCTAACGCGCGGCGATGATATTGCCGGCGTGGAGATTGTTTGGGCGTTTCTGTCGCGGTTCAGTATTTAGGCGTACGAACCCTGCGGCTGAGTTGCGGCGCGCGAGCGGGGGTGCCGGGCGCTCTAGTCGATGAGACCGCGCAGCGCGCGCAGCACCTCGCGCAAACCGGCCTGGGTCCCCGCGTCGGGGTGCAGCGAGACCGCGGTCTCCAGATCCGCGATTGTGGTGTCCAGCTTCCACGCATCGACGCCCTGCGCCGCTACCTCGGCGGCGAGCCGCCGAGCCTCGTCCAGGTTCCCTAGGTCGAAGGCTGCGCCCAGCAGCGTCGGCTTAGCCCATTCGTCGTCAGGGTCGCGCGCCATGCTGCACGTCACGCCCGCCACGGCGACCGCCGCGGCGCGTTCTGCCAGCGCCTCGTCGCCATCTGCGCCGCGCTGGCGGTACAGCCGCGGCAGATTGCAGGCGGGGTAGTAGTCGTTCAGGTCCAGATCGCTGCCGGCCTGATAGTGCTGGATGGCGAGGTCGCGATAGTGGCTGCGATCGGCGTCGTTGGTCGCCGCCAGCATCAGCTTCTTGTAGCGACCGCCGAGCAGTCCTTCGCGCTCGGCGCTGCGCCCGCTGAGCGCCATCAGGGCCTCCAGCCCCGCGATGGCCTGCAGGTGATCGCCCGACTTCGACTGCGCCAGGCACTTCTGCTCTGCCACCAGCGGCAGGTCCTGCACGCTGTTTGGCAGCCGTTCGATGTAGTCGAGCAGCGGCTGCCAGCCGAGCTGGTCGCGCACCAGATACAGCACCTCGACGGCGACGCCGGGCAGCACCTCGGGGCTCGACGTGACCTCCGCGGCGAGGGCCTCGATGAGCGGCCCTTGCTCGCTGGGCGCGGCACCGCGTATCGCGCGAACGCGCCCGTCGAACTCGCTTGCGTCGCGGACGAAGTCCCTGAAGCTGTTGGCCGCGTCCGGGGAGCTGGCGTCGGGATAGCCGGGCACGGCGTCGTGAACGGGCGAGGTGCCCTCGCGCAGCGTGGGGATGTCGGCCAGCAGCTGGTCACGAACGCCGGCGGCCTGGGACTCCGAGATCGCGCCATCGCGCAGCGAGATTCGAAGCTGGGGGATCTGCTGCAGGTCGAAGGGCTGCACGGACCAGTCAGCGGCCACCAGCACGCAGCGGTTGCGCGACGCGGCATGGCGTACACCCACCTCGTAGTACACGTTGGCATTGGGCAGTGTGATGTCGGCCAGCACGAAGTGCGCTAACACGATCCGCTCGAGCATGTCCTTGATGATCAGGCCGCCGAGATCCGCATCCGCCCGGATGGGCTGATAGCCCAATTTCGCCAGCGCGGGCTGATAGGCCCGGTCCCACAGCGCATCGAAATCGATCGATGCCGGCCCGCCCGGTGGTGGATTCGGAACCGGTCGCTCCCCGTAGGGCATGATCATGAACGCAATAGGGGTGGGCGGCGGCATGGGTCACTCCGTTGCTCAGGCGCACGGGCAGACTAGCACCTAAGCGGCAGGCGTCGCTGCGCCCGGAGAGAAGCTGGGTGCCTTGCTACAGGATGCCGTGGGCGCCTGCGCAGCGCCCTTGCGAAGATCTGCTGCGCGTCGCGTCTGCGCCTGTTTTACGCCTCTACTGCGGATAGGCGACTTAGCGTAGACGCGAAAAGCGCTTCGAATCCGCTAGCGGCCCGCCGCCTCTGCCGTAGCCGCTTCGCCCTCCGGTGCGGCTGACTTCTCGGCCACGAAGCCGTTCGGCGTATGCCCCACGTAGCGGTACGTCGTGAAGCCGAAGAACATCTCGTGTTTTGTCTGCAGGCCGAAGTGCACCGGCACCGTCGGGTCCGGATTCGCGGGATTGCGGTCGGAGTTGTCCATCGCGCCGCGCGTGATCAGCTTCGACCCGGCGGGCAGAAACAGGGGCTCGACCAGCTCGTAGCCGAACTGCCAGTTGAAGTCGTAGCGGGGCACCGACAGCAGCAGCTCCTCGCGGCCGTCGGGGTACACCGCGCTATAGTTCATGTACTTGCCGCGCGAGTGCATGTGCGGGTTCATGCTGTACAGCAGCGCGTCGCGCTCGAACTCCTGCTCGCCCGTGATCTGGTGGTCTTTGGCATGGGGCGGCACCAGGAAGCGGCGCTGACCCGCGACGCCGCCAGACATGACGAAGCGCGGCGGGGCGTCGTGCAGGTACAGGCCGATCTCGGTCTCGTCCACCGCGGGCTTGCCCCAGGTGGTGTAGTGCATCTGCAGCAGCAGGTTAGAGCCGGCGGGAATCAGTCGGCCGCTGTTGTCGCGGAACACGTCGGTCGCCTTGCCGGGCGCAAACCCGCCAATACTCTCGCCGCGCGCGACGCCGCTGGTTTGTGAGCGCGAGCTGCGGTCGCCCGGACTTGTCAGGTAGGCGATCACGTGGTGCAGCACCTTGCGGTCGCCGGGCACGAACTCCATGGCGGACAGCCAGATGTCGCGGTCGAGACCGAGCTCGACCGGCACGTAGCGGTAGTCGAGCACGCCGGTCGCCGGAACTTCCTGCGGCGTCACCTTGAAGACCATGTCCGGCTCGCCCAGGGTGAATTTTGGATTTGCGACCTTGAGCTCGGCCAGCGGATCCAGCGTGCCGTCCATCGGCGCGCCGGCGTCGATCCAGGTGATGAGCTGGCGCTTCTCGTCGATCGTCAGCCCGGCCACGTCCATAATCGGCTTGCCGACGTGGTGGTCGATCTGACCGGGCGGCATGCGCCGGTTCATCACGACCTCGCGCATCATCGGCGACCAGCCGCGAACCATGGCGTGGCTGGTCATCGCCCAGGGACCTATACCGCCTTCGTTGTGGCAGGACACGCAGTTGCGTTCCAGGATCGGCACGATGTCCTCGGTGTATGACACCGCCGGCTTCGCCGGGTAGGCGATCGCGCTGCCGCTGGCCGCCTTGCTGTCGGGCAGCGGCTGTCCGGCGAGCAGGGCGTCCAGCGCCGCGGACAGTCCGGCCGGCGTGCCGCGATAGGCCACCGCGCGGGTCTTCGGGTTGACGATGACGACCTCGCCGTTGCGCGTCAGGCCGAGATTCTCGGCGACCAGCTGGCTGTCGTCCTGCAGCACCGGCAGGCCGGCCTGCTGCACCGCCGCGTCCGCCGCGAGGGTCTCGCGATCCAGGCCCGACTGGGTGTTCAGTGCAAAGAAGGCGACGGCACTGTCGGCGTGACGCTTGGCGACGGCCGCGAGCTCTGCGGCGTGGCGCTCGCGGCTCGCCTCGTTCAGCGCGTGCGCGTAGATGACCACGGCGTCCTGGTCGCCGTACCAGCCGAGGTGGTGGGACTTGCCCGTGTGGTCCAGCAGGGTGAAGTCGCTGATCGTTGCATGTGCAACGCCCGCATAGGCGAAGGCGATCGAGGCGAGTGCAACGTGGACGAGAGAGCGCGAACGGACTTTTTTGCTACGCATGACGTCAAAGGTGCCGGGAGTTGTTGAAGACTCTACCATAGAGCGCCTGGACCCAGTCTTTGTTCCTTCCTGCAGCGGAGCCAAATTTGGACACCACATCACGTATCGCTGACCACCTGGTTCGACTGCGCTGGGTCTACGCATTGCTGTCGATCGTCGTGTGTGGCGTGACGCTGATTGGTCTCACGATGACCAGCATGAACACGACGCCGCGGTCGCTCCTGACGGCGGACGATCCCTACCTCGATGAGGTGGATCGCACCCGCGAATCGTTCCCGCCTAGCACCAGCGTCCTGTTCGTGTTTCGCATGCGCGACGGGTCCAGCGTGCTCGACATTCCGGCCCTGCGCGCGATGGACGAGCTGCACGCGCGCTACACCGAGGTGCAGTACTCGGTCTCTGTGGGTTCCATGATCACGCGCCGCCCGGCGGACGAGGTCGCCGACCGGCTGGGTCGCGACTATCTGATACCGGAGATCGATCAGATCACGCCCGCGGTGCTCGCGGAGATCCGCGAGGTCGCGCTCGCGGACGAGGGTCTGACTGAGAGCACGCTGGCGCCGACGGGCGACATGGCGCTCGCGAATGTGAAATACAAGGCGCCTGCAGACGAGCGCGACATTCGCATGGGGATTGGCGAAAGCGTGCTGGCGCTGCGCGACAGCCTGCGCGCGAACCACCCCGATGTTTTGATTCAGGTCGTCGGCAACGTGCTGTTTGAGCTGGAGGGTGCCAAGGCGAACGAAACCGACAATCAGGTGCTGTTCCCGATCGTCATCGTCGCGACAATCCTGCTGCTGTGGTTCTGTTTGCGCTCGCTGAGTTTTTCGCTCGCGCTGTTCGTCGTCGCGTTTGGGGCGCTGCTGCTGTCCATCGCGTCGTTCGGCTGGCTCGGGGTCGAGTTCAATCAGGTCTCGCGGCTGGGGCCGATCGTGGTGCTCGTCGTCGGCATTGCGGCGTCGATACACGTGGTGTCCGTGTACGCGCAGAATCTGCGCGCGGGGCTCGATAAGGTCGCCGCGATGCGCGAGAGCCTGGCGGTCAACCTGCATCCGGTCACGCTCGCCGCGATCACGACGGCGATGGGTTTTCTGTCGCTTAACTATTCGTCGTCGCCCGCTATCTACGGGTTCGGCAACGTGATCGCGATAGGGGTGTTCTGGTCGTTCGTGCTCACGCTGCTGCTGTTGCCGGCGCTGATCACGCTGCTGCCCGTCAGCCGCGCGCCCCAGCCGCTGGGCGTGCAGAGCGTGATGGAGCGCACCCGCGACCTGGTGCTCAGCCGCGGCCGCGGCCTGCTGATCATCGGCTCGGTCGTCATCGTCGCGACGCTCGCCATGCTGCCGCTCAACAAGCTCGACTTCGATCGCTTCGCGCTGATCGATCAGGACTCGGATTTTCATCAGGTGATGGAGGCCCTGGCCGAGAAGATCGGCAACGACCGCAGCCTGGTGTTCAGCCTGCACAGCAACCGCTATTACGGCATCACCGAGCCCGAGTTTCTGACGCTGATCGACGACTTCAGCAAGTGGCTGGAGGCGCAGCCCGAGGCGAGCTTCGTGTCGAGCTACACGGACTACCTGTCCTCGCGCAACAAGTCGGAGCACGACGACGACCCCGCCTATGACCGGGTGCCGGACGACAAGCTCGCGATCATCGACTATCTCGTCGGCTATCAGCTAATCGCGGAGATCGAGCCGGGCTTGGAGCCGATCTTCAACGCCGAGTATTCGTCCGTGCGCCTGATCGTTGGCACGTCGAACCTGACCAATCAGGGCATTCTGGACTTCAACGAGCGCATCGAAGGCTGGATCGACACTAACGTGCCTGACGGCTTCGACGTGCTGCACGGCGACAACAGCATTCTCTACGCTCGGCTCGACGGCCAGCTCGCGCGCGAGCTGCTGCAGGGCTTCAGCGTGAGTTTCCTGATGATCACGATCGTCATGATTCTGGGGCTGCGGAGTCTCCGCTACGGCCTGCTGAGCATCATCCCGAATCTGTTCCCTGCCACAATCGTGTTCGGCGTTTGGGGGCTGATGATCGGCGAGCTGAGTCCCTACATCCTGATGCTGTTCTCGATCAGCATCGGCATCGTCGTCGACGATTCGGTACACGTGATGAGCAAGTACATCAGCTCGCGCAGGGAAGGGAAGACGCCGGAGGAATCGGTGGCGTACTCGATCGATAAGGCGGGGTCGGCGATCACGATCACCACGCTTTCCCTGGCGACGGGTACGCTGCTGCTGATGTTCTCTAACACCTACATCTTTCAGAACGTATCGATGCTGATTACGCCGATCGTGGTGGTGGCGTTGTTGCTGGATCTGTTGTTTTTGCCGCCGTTGTTGATTCGGTTTGATCGTTGGTGGGGGTATCGGGCGACAGAGCAGTCAGTGCGCTACGTTACGTCTTAGTATCTCAGCGCGCGGTCGTAGCTTTTGTTGGCTGAGTATAGCGTGAAGCCGGCCCAGTTTGCTGTCTCAAAGAATCGATTGTCCTCGCGCATCGCGAGGGTTGCCTTTCGAAGCGCGGCGGCCGTATCACCATCCGCTGACTTTAGCTCTCGATAAAAATGGCCAGCGAACACAGCGCTGGCATTGTCCGATACAGGCCACAAGCTTCCGATAACGGAACCGGCTCCTTGAGCAATGAGTGTGCGCGTAAGGCTATTCAACCCCTCACCTGGCATCGGACTGCCCTGAGCAGTCTCGCAGCCGTTTAGATAGATTAATCGCGATCGAAAACGCTGCGTCGAGATAGTGCTGTGATCAAGTCGTCCTTCTTCATTGCCGGGTTCCGGTGCCGTAGCGATACCCGTGTATCCGGCAAAATCTGAATCGAAATAGCCGTGCGTTGCAAGATGAACAATGCTGGAGTTGCGTACCGATGCGCTTAGCAAATTGCTTGCGGTGGCGTTCTCACCAGAAAACTCCAAGTATGATGCCGTTGGGAACGACTCGCGAATTTTGCTTGCTTCTACACGAGACCAAGGCAGTGGTCGGAACTGATTGGTCTCAGTGGGGCGCTGTTTGTCTCTAGCAAAACTGGGGTCGAAGAACAATGCGAAGTCATTCGTCGTGGGGCTATCGTGTGTTTGGGGACCCAGATATTGCCGGGCCGAGTAGGATTGCAATATTTCGTATCGACTGACAAGTGGTTCATAGCCGTTGCCGTGTGCTGCAATATTCAAGGCGGCGACGGGCAATGACATCGCCTCAGTAGGAAGGGTCAGTATGAGCTTTCTCGTAGTGCGAGCGATGGTTTTGCCGCTAGCGAAAACACTTTTCCAGATTCTAGCGCCGACTTTCGTATGCCTCGCATCACCGGACTGGATCAGCTCAATATGTTTCGAGATCAATCCTAAGGGGTCCGTATTGTCTATTCGAGTTGTGGAAAATCCATCGCTGGTTAGAGAAAAGAGGAATGAACCTTCACGGTGGAGTAAGATACGGAGAAATTGCTCATCCTTAGCCAAAGCGCTCTGTAGCGTGCTGATGTCTGTCCGACGTTGGAGGTCCGAATTGAAATCAATACGGCTGAGCTGTTCCTCCTTTTGGCGCGCAGACTCACCGCATAGGATTGAGTTGTTGCAATCCTGCGCGGCATGAATCGTCGAAAAGATCCCGTCCTCCTGCGGGACATCAGCCTGGTCTACTTCGGCGCGGCGACGAGCGAAGAGAACGGAGAAACCATAGGATTCCAGGGTCTCAAAAGCCCGCCTGTCGAAACCAAGATCAGGATCTAGGTCGTGAGCGAGCAAAAACAGCAGCGCTTGGGCGCGTACTAGACTGTAGCGTTGCCCAGCCCAGCCTAGTCCCGAAACTCCATGGCCGATGGAGCTCGCGATCTTTTCACTGAATCGCAGGGAGGCTTCTAAGAGTGGCCTAATGCGCATAGTCTCATTCAAGCGTATGGCCGCACTCACCATTGCTCGTCTGAATTCCAATTGCTCAAGAGGAAAGTCTTGGCTTTGGGGGAGTGTTTGGTCCGCGAACGTAATCAGGTCTAAAAGCTCGTTGTCGCTAGTCGCCAGGTTGGCTGTGAGAGCGCCAAATTCCATTCGGTAGTTCATTGGCATCGCTTCCGGCGGTGCCTCCGCGAGTGTTGCAGTCAGACTAATGGCGTCGTGGAGACGTCCGGCAGCGAGATGGCTCTGCGCGAGCTCGACGCCGGATTTAAATGTTGTGAGCTCTGTTTCAGCTCGTCTGTGTAGTGCGCTTAGTTCGACGATTGCAGTATTGGTGTCGCCACTCCTGCGTGCCGCAGAAGCCGCTCTAAGCTTCGACAGTGCTGCGGCGCGCGGCATCACAAGTTCTTCATAGACTGCCGCTGCCGTTAGGAAGTGTCGCCTAGCGATAAGCCACTCGGCCGTTGCTTCGTAGTTTGACGCAAGATTATGTAGTGCTGCTGCGAGAGCGCGACGCGGAAATTCGTTCGTAGCTTGTTGTAGCGCTTCGCGCAGTACACGTCTGGATTCGAAGATTCTGCCGATGTTTCGAAGCAGCGCGCCGTGATTTACTTTCGTAGCGAACAGTCCTTCATCGGCGAAACCGGAACGCTCATAGTGATGTATTGCTTCCTCTATGTCGGCGAGCGCTGCTTCGTAGTCATTCGTTGCGAAACCGTGCGCGGACCGCATGCTGTAGACATCACCCAGCCAACGAACGGCGTCGAGCGTACGGAGTTCTTCTATGGCGGCATCGATCTTCTGTAGACCGGCATCTATTTCGACTTTGTTTGCGGCTTGATATCCACGCATTAGTACTGCTGAACCGATGTTTGCATGTAATTTATGGCAATAGGCATTCAGCGGAGAATCTCTAGGATAGGGTCCGCCGCACCAGCCTTGATGGGCCATGGCATACTGTGCTGCCGCTTCGTCGTAGTCTTCAGCCTCTTCGGCGATTTTCGCTGAGACGTAGGAGATTCGGGTTTTGTCTCGTCGGTGCCGCATGGCTGCTTTCAGTCGACTGAGTTCGTCGGCGAGACGTAATCTTTCGCCTAGCAGGTCGTAGCCGATTGCCAGGACGAACCTAGCGTCGTTTTCGCTGATCGTAGATTGCTGCGCCAATCCTTCTTGTACAGCGGAAATCAAAGCGCGTGTGGCTGAGATATCACGACGATTGATTGCCGATAGGAGATCTTCGAATGATCGGAGAAAAGTCTGCAGCTCTCCGGGCTCGATGAGCGTGAACTCGCGACCCGTTGTTTCATTGACGAGATCGAACGGTGCGACTGACTGAAATGGCCCGATTAGTCGTGGGAGATCATTGAGAGGCGGCGCAAGCGCCGCTGGTTGAACCTTGTCGGAGAGTTGTAGTTCGCTGTTGGAGTGCTTCCTGAATGAGGCCGCTTTTAGCAATATGGCGTGACCTAAACGCCAGTGCACTTCTTGTGCGACCGCCGCATTTGGTGTGCACGAGGCGCACAGGCAAGCTACGACGACGGCGCAGGCAATCTTTAGGGCGCGTGACCTGCGTTGCAATTCTATTCGCTGCCGCTGGCCGAATATAAACCCCTCCAATACCAGCGTGTTTGCAGGTCAACTCCGTCTTTTACCCAGTCGAGAGTGCCGGTCGCGACATGATAAAGTTCGCGTCCGCCGCGAGTCAGCGTAAAACGCTTCAGCATCCAGCCGCCGGTATTGAGTGTGAGGTCACGCTGGTCAACCTTGTCATCCACCATTCTAGTGCAGTCGGCGGATGGTCTCATTCTTAGGCTGGTCAGGACCTCGGCGGCGCTTTGTCCCCACTCTCTCAGTGCGAAAGTCAAGTAGTATCCATGTTCGTCTCTGCCGATTTGTGTGCTGGTCCAGTTTCTGCGGTCTTCAGGATTTATCGGAGGGTGATAGAGCGCTAGGGCCTGTTCATGGTACTCGCTGTCATCGCCTTGACCGTTTAGTACGAAATCCGCCATTGTCAGTAGGTCTCTAGACATTGATTTTGTTCCTTTCATTCACATAGTCGACAACGCTGATAAAGGTAACAGCGCGGTTGTTTTCAGTAAGCCAGGTCCCCAGCGGGCCCAATTCCTGGCGAATAGATTCGGTGTTTCCACGGTTATCAAACAGATTCTTATTGGCGAGCCGTACAGCAGAGAATAGAACTTCGCCCACCAGCAGGCTTGCGAGAGGCCCCAACCTGTCGCCTTTGCTTTGGGGCGCGTTATCGCTCTCTTCAAGGAGATAGAGCCACAAGGGCATGTTGGCATAGTCCAGTCCACTGATGCCTCTAAGCCTCCCCCTCGCGGGCGCTCCTGTAAGCGGTCTTAAATCGACTAATTCCGATAGTTCAGGCACAAGGTTTTTTATCTCCGCTACGATTCTGGGGCCTCGTGCAAGCTGAGCCTTTTCCCCAGCCTTTATGTTGATGTTGACGATGTTCTTCTTCTTCCCGTGAAAGGGTGCGATACCCATGGCCTCGGGGAATGCCGTGTCTATGCGAGCCGCTGCCTGTGTGCTGAAATCATTCCAGTTAACAATGAACGAATCGTCAATGTTCGGGTTGTGTGACCGGAACATTTTCCCGATCTCTACGCCAGATATGCCAGGAACCGGAGGCCTATCGAAGCGTAGCAAGTATCGATGCAGAATCATGCTGTGCCCGAAACGGAATGCTGCCAATGAAAATTCCTCAGGAATTCCTGAATAGTCTTGGAATGGGCCGTAGAACCATGGCTGGTTCCTAATGTAATAGTCGAAAACACCTTTGGCCAATGTGTTTTTGGCGAAGTCTAGCATTGCGACTGCTTGAAAAGTTGATGAGCAAACCTCGATTGCGTTAGCTGTCGACAGTCCTTCATCTATCAACGTATTGTGATACTTCTGCCACCAGAGATGCATCTGCGAAATGAGGTGGTTTTCGTCATTTCTTGAGTCGGGAATCTCTGCTACGCCGCCTGTTCTTGCGAGGTCGCTATCGTGGACGTTTTTAAGACTCCCGAAGACAAACTTCCCATGCTTGTTTAGTGCCTGAATTCGCTGTTGGTCTGAAGCGCTGTGTCCGTACATACTTCCGAAATCGAGTTCCGGCGTCACGGTGCCCGGCGTTGAGCCGTTGGTGCTTGGCACGATGTCGTGCGCGATCATCTGCGCGATATAAGTGTAATGGGCCTTTACTGATGTCGCTTGTGCTGGTGGTTCATCGGTCAGCGTTTTTTCTACAATGATTTTGCGAATCGACTTTGATACAGGGGTCATGGGTTTAAGTTGGAACATTCGCATGATGTTTGACCTCTAGAATCACGCGTAGCGTTTCCAGGTTTAGGAACGTACTGTCGCCAAATGGGGAATTCTCCTACCTTGTCATAGAAATAGTGAGATTGGTGTCTGTGCAGTGTTTAGGCTGTTCTCGGTGTTTACTCACACGGCCCGTACCGTAGTTGGGTGCTGAAGAGGTTTCGCCGCTGCCGTCGTGTCCTAGTCGCCCATCTAGATTACACGGTCGGTTAGTAGTCAGCGCAGTGCGTCCAAACAAGATTGTCCCGGGATGCGAGGACGTTGGGTGCACTTCTACGTTTTGAGGGCTAGTGGATTTGGGGGATCTTGTGAGTGTCATCCTGATGGATATAGCAATGAATCAGTCCAGATATCGCCCAGTGGCACGCAAGTAGCACGAGTCTACTCGTTCGCCTCTTGCTGGTTCGGTCTGAAATGCTGAACAGCGATTCAGGATGACGTTCGGCTACATTTGCGCTGAGGGCTCTGCTTTGTAGCGGTTGGACGTTGCGCTCCTGTGTGAATGGCTCGCAATACCGATCGTGTACTGGCCTGCTGATGCGACCGACTGATCGCCACCCGATGGCGGCAAGCTGTTCAATCTACGCGAATGCCTCCAGTACTGCGCGAGTGAACGGCAGACACTTCAGGTCCTTGCTTTCCGCGAGGTGATGGGCGAACTGAAACGTACGCTGCACGCTGTTAAACGCCTTGGCGCTGGGTGGGCTGCTGTTCAGAAAGTCCTGGTACTCTTGAATGAAAGCCTCGGCGAGATCGCGAATGGCGGCCTTTGTGGCCACTTCGCCGATGTGAATGCGATAGATGGCGTCGACGAACTTGAAGTCGAAGCGAGCATTCTTACCCCACCAATCGAGATTGCCGCCGAGCGGCTTGTCGGCGCGCGCCTCGATTAGCGAATGCAGCTCCGCGCTGCGCTCAGCCGTCAGGTGCAGAGGCTTCGTCGTGGTACTCCCAGACAGCGATTCTCCGAGTAAGGCGTTCATCGCGCCGTAGTAGCCCTCGGCATTGTCGCTCCGCTGCGATGCGTCGTAGGCCGCTGTCATGGCCTTTAGATCGCGCGCTATGGGCCGGCGCTGCATGACTAGCAGGCTCTTGTAGGCGCTGCCAATCAGGGCGTGGCGCTCGCTGGTTTCACCCAGTGTCTGCAGCCACTCCAGTTCAGCGATGCTGGCCTTTACTTCAGTCGTGAACTGGCTGCGGTCTTTCCTGCTGACCCTGCCCTTTTCGCTTTGCGCCAGAAACTGCTGCTCTGCCAGGCGCGACCTTATGTTCGCGCGTGTTTCAATCACGGCGAACGGCACGTTCTGCTGGCCTTCCTGGGAGGCCAGCGCCTTGTTGTACTGGGCCAGCGCCTCTGCGAAGAGTTTTGCCTCGCCCAGCACGTCACCGCGGGCGACCATTAGATCGGCGCGTTTGTCCCAATCGCCGGGAATGCGGGCGTCGATCGCTTCGAGTGAATCCTGAACGCTGACGATGAAACTGGTGTCGTCTTGCGGACCCCAACTCTTGATTCGGCTCGACAGATTTTGCAACTCTGTCAGCGGCTCGGCGGGCGAAACGTAGCTCGGCTGCTGTCCCCGATCGCCCGACCCGCTGCCGCTCGCTCGGATGCGAAACTGGGGGCTGCCGTAGCACTGATAGGCTGCCCAGGTGTTGCTCATCGGATCGGATGCGTAGGCGGCCCTGCGTGCGGCCGTCACCGCTTCCCCGAAGGTGCCGCCCGGCAACAGTGTGCGATAGAACACGTCCGCGAAGCGCTCCGCCGCGGCATCGGAAACTTCCCAGCCGGTGGCGACGACGGCCTTCACGCCCATCTTGATGAACTGTGTCGCGAGGCTGCCGGCCAGTCGGTGGCGGTCTCTTTGACTCTCGCGCGGCACGGTGCCGGGTTGGTCGCTAATGGTGCCCGAGAAACAGCAGTTGATGAACACCAGTTCGGGCATGTAGCGCATCTGCCGGATCATGTTCGGTGTGAGCAGCTTGCGGTTGGCGTTCAGCGTCTCCCAGTCGCTGCCCGATGTCTCGCCGATCACCATGCCGCTGCGCTTTGGGTCGTTCGCGTCGAACACGCCGTGACCCGCGAAATGGAGAATGCGGTAGTCCTCGGCGAACAGGTCGCTGAGCAGCGCCGTATTGCTGACGTCGTCCTGGCCGCGAATACGACGGCTCGCGATGGTCCAGTCGTGCGCGCTTAGGGCACGGTCAACCGCTTCGGCCTCGCGCTTCGCGCCGTCCAACTGGCTGAACTGCGGATCCTGCGCGGGCGTCGGGTCCCCCCACACCAGGGCGGTCGGCGTGGACGGGTAGGCGACCGAAGGGGGATCGAGTTCCTTCAGTGTGCGCAGCAGACCGCTGTTGCCGGGGCCGTCCCCGAGGCGTCGATCGCGCGTGCGGTCGAGAAACAGCTCCCAGGGCAGCGAGGCGGCGGGCTCGTCCAGCACCAGCAGAATGTTGCGCTCCTCCGCCGCGGCCTGCTTGTAGGCGTTCGGCAGCAACAGTTCGAACAGCGCCTGGCGTTCGCGCGTCGCCTGAATGCCGCCGAGAAATGCCTTGTGCAGCAGGTCCTCGATGCTCAGCCGGTGGTTCGGAATGCTGTCCTCTGGCGCGCGCGCGGTGTCGACCATGGCGGTGAAGCGGAAATCCAGCGACGCGTCGCTCGTGTGCCTCTTGTGCTCTTTGCCTGCATCGCGTTCCTGCTCGATCATGAACCGGGCCCACCAGAGATCTCTACTGGCGTAGCCAATCCGTCTTAGTCGGCCCTGCGCCTCCTTCAGTTGGCGATTGAGATTTAAGTTGCCCAGCGCATGGAATTCCTCGGTGATGCCGAGCAGGCGCTGTAGCGACGCGATCGCCCGATCTTCGTAGATCTCGACGATCTGCAGCTTCCGCACCTTCGAAATGCGCGCGGCGGTCGGATCGGCGCCAGAACGGTTGAACTCGTCGATCTTCTGGTTCGCGAGCGTCAGGCCATCGAGCAGACAGCGAACCGATTCGGAAGATCCCACCCCACCCTCGCTGCTGCCGACCAACAGGGCCGACAGACCGAGACCCCGGTCCAGATTCTGGATACCCATTTCAGCGCATCGCGTCGCGTAGGTGCGAATGCCCTGATCGATCGCGGCCACCAGCGCGGCCGTGTCGAGGCTGCCGACCTGCCCCAGCCCAATCACCACCGCGCCGCTAGTCTCCGCTTTCTTGTCTTCCTCGTTGAGAACGATCGCTGTCGAGCCAATCTCTCCAGGGTAGTCACCCATGTCGAGCCGATTGGACAGCCGGTTCTGCAGGCGATGGTTGAGCGCGGCCTCTGCGCTGTATATGCCGTCGTCTTTGTAGTGGCCGATGAGTACCGGGTAGGCCGCGTACTGAAGATCGCCGTGCACCACCTCGACGTCGACGCTCTGCGTCGTTGGGCCATCCTTTGCGACGGACAGAAAGTCGGTCGTCAGATCGTCTTCGTCCGGGAAAAACTCCGCCTCGTCCTCCTCGATCAGCCACTCGGACTCGATCGCCTCCGGCGTCCCATCGGCGCTGCGCGCTTTGCGTAACGGCGGCGCGCTCGGCAGCTTCTGGGTGCTGCCCTGGGTCAGGAGATCTTCGTAGGCCCCGAACGCAGACTCGTGGTTCAGCAGTTCTCCGTGTTCTGCATCCAGGTACCACGCGCTGATACCGTCGGGTATGCCGCCCTGCCACAGCACGGTCCCGTCGCCTTCTCTGCTCGTATCGCGTCGCAGCCGACCGCCGTCAATGCTGACGCCCGCGGGCGTCTTCTTCGCGATGCCCGCGACATATTTGATGTGCTCCTGATCCGTCAGCACGTTCTTCATGCGATCGTGGCTGGCGCGGGCGGCACGCAGCTTCTTGCGCGCTGGTACGACGCGCTCATCCAGATCAGGCTGCAGCGTCTGCCAGATCTCTCGGCTGAAGTGGTCCGCTTGCGAGTCCACCGGCAGCAGTTCCAGAAAGCCGGGGAAGCCGGCGACTATTGTGCGGACCTCGCGCAGCGAGTGTTTGAAATCGAGAAAAGCGAGCCGTCGCAGCGACTTGCTGCGGCCGAGTACGTTTTCCACGGCGGAGTAAGACCCCGCGTTTGGCGTGCCCGCCATGACCAGGCGACCGCTGCGGCCTATGATCTGTTGCCAGATGGCTGGGTGCGCGCTGATCAGCGCTCTAGCGACCAGGCCGCCCATGGAGTGGGCGAGCAAATAGACTGGGCCGCTCGTTTTTTCGAGAATCTGGTCCAGTCGTGCAGCAAGATGCTCAGCAGCGTCGAAGACGGACAGCCGCCAGTCGTACGGGAACAGCTCGCAGTTGTACTTGCGCGAGAAGTACTCGGCCACTTCCTTGTAGCTGCCTTGGTGAAAACCGTCCGGCACGACGTTCTTGCTGCCGTGCTTGATCTTCTTGAGACCCCCGCCGACGAGACAGGAGATGTCCGCCCAGACGCGCTCTTTCTCTTTCGTCTCGTCCTCGTCCTCGATAGACAGGCCAGAGCCCATGATGCCGGGCAGCACGATGACGGTCGGCTTGCGCGCGTCCAGCGGCTTGTCATCTGAGCCGACCATATCGCCCGAGCCGAACTTCGCGATTCCCCGACTGGTCGATTCGCTCGACTCAGCCGGAGGCTCGACTAGCCCTCGATGGATCGCATCGATGCCGGATTGATGCCGAAAATACGAGAAGTGGCTGATGTTCGAGTCGTTGACCCGCCGGGTCTGCGCATTGGGCCACCGTCCAGCGGGGGCCAGCATCGACGGAGTCGGCACGACAAAGTCGTTGTCGCCGTCGAAAAACCGGTCGGAGACAAACTCGCCGATATGTCCAAGGAAACCGCCACCCTCGTAGTTCCCGGCGACCACGGAGAGCTGCGCGTTTGTGCCGGGCGCGGAGTTGATGAGCCGGACGAGCGCAGATGACGGCTGCATCGCGGCCAGTCCCGGCAGCGCCTCTGGATTCCTTCTAGACTTGATGGTCGCCAGCAGCACGTCAGATACGATTGAGAACAGATCGCTCGCCTCCAGGCCGAGCTTTTTCATCACGCTGACAACGCACGATAGCCATAGATCCAGGCGGCCCGACATTAGCGTCGTGCCGCGGGTGGGAGAGGCGATGCGCACGAAGCGATCGACGCTGATCGCCCGCGCATCCAGCTCCTGGGCCAACTGCGTCAGCGCAACGCGCTGATCCGGCTGCCCCGCGGCTTCAAAGAACGCGTAGCCATACTGCTTGAGGAAGCCCTGGCGCAATTCCGCGTCGCTCGCGAGCGTCAGCACGTCGCCGACGAGTCCGCCTCGAGAGTGACTGACGAGGTCGAGGGTCGCGCCCTCCGGCAGCGATTTGACCAGATCCAGCGCGTTGTCGATCGGGCTCTTCGTCAGCGATTCGTGGTCGAAGCCGAGGATTCGATCCGCGCCGTATTTCTGCTGCAGTGCGCTCCAGGCGACATTGGGTTTGCCGCCGAGATCTTTGAAGCTGTCGGGCGTGGACGAAAACGTCCCGTGTAGCAGCACCAGCGCGCGGTTCTTGTCGCCGAGTTCGATGGCGCCGTCCACTAACGCAGATCCGTCGAAGTGATACAGGCCGCCGCCTCGGTGCAGCTTGCGCTCGATGAGTTCCGCGATGAATTGGCTGATTCCCTCGCCCGCGAAGTCGATCGCCTCCTGTCTCGGATCGATGCCCAGCACTTTGAGACTCTTCAGCGCCCAGCTCGCGAGGCCGCGTTGAGAATCGTCAGACAGACGCGGATAGCCCAGCGGTGTGGCGTCGCCGCCGCGAGTGCCCGCGGCCAGGGACCGGGTGTCTTCCAGATACTGCTCGACGCTCATCCACAGCGTCAGTCCCTGGCCAAAGTCCAGTTCGACCAGGTCGTTGCTGTCAACCGTCTCAGTCAGTAGCTGGGTCTGGCTTCGCGAGGAGCCCGGGTGCACGCCGAGCCGCACTTCCGTCGCGAACGCCTCGCCGCCCAGCGTGCTTTGGGCGTTCTCGATCCTGACCCCGTTGAATCGCAGTTGCTCGGTCATGCTGACTCTCCATGTGCTTCAGCCGGCGTGTGCGAACGCCCGCTGGTTGCTTCCTTGCCGCGAGGCAGTGGGATATTGAGGTTCTGTTGCCGCAAGCTCGAATCTCTCGCGGAAACAAGAGGCTCATGCTTCCAAAGGCGCCGCCGGCTACGCAGCCGAGGCGCGCCCGTGTCGCCTAGAGTTCCGCGCGAATGGCCGCGACGATGTTCTTGCGCGCCTCGGCCCGCTTCACCAGCCGGTCAATTTCCCCGGTGGACGCCAACCAGCGGAAGGCCCGCAAGACCGCATGACGAATTGCGCCGGGATCGCTGCAGTCCCTTAGAAATATACACTGCACCTTGCTGATCTGGTCCACACCGAGAACGCCGAAATTGGTCTTTATCGTTGTCACATCGGGCCGCCCCAGCAAGGCGACGGCCTGATTCTCTGTGATGCCCTTGTAGCAGGCGATGATGTGCACGGGGCCCGCAGTCCTGGCGGACTTTTTGCCTAGCTTTTCCGAGGCCAGATAGTCGGTATGGAATGGGCGTCCGACGCGTTCACGCGCGGCGGCGGTGCTCATGGCCTCCGGTACGGCGTGCAGAATGTACAGGACGCGCTTGCCATTCTGCTTTAGCCACTGCTGCTTGCTCTCCCGGTTCTCCGCGCCGCTGTCGTCGTCGCGCGCTCGATCTTTCGCATCGCTGCCTGCGTCTGCCGGCCGACCACCGGCGTTCTCAAACTCGCCGATGAGCACCGCCTCCATGGCCCTGATGCGCGCATCGTAGGTCTTGTTACTCCAATCCAGCGCGCTGCCATGGTCGCGCCTGCCGACGGGCGTCTTGTGCGCGTAGTTCTTGACCATGTCGGTGAGCGCGTGATGAATGATGCTTTGCAACAATTCAAGCGCCTGCTGCTCTGTCTGTGCGAGCGACAGCCAGCTCAGGCTCTGTTGCTCGACGTAGGTACGGAAGTTTGCGTTCAGGCGTTCCTGATTCTCGTCGGTCTTATCTTTCGCTCTCTGCTCTGGCGGATCGAATCTGATCCCGTAGACTTTGTGCCGGGCGTGCTCGATCGCTTCGCGCATCTCGGCGTGACAAATCCCGATGGACCTGAACTCACCGAAACCGTGCCAGCCGGCGTCGCCGTTATAGAGCACGATGACGATGTCCGCCTTTCTCGCCTCGGCCAGCGACAGCTCCCATGGACCCGATGTGGTGGGTCGGGATTCTTCCTCGTTGATGAACACGTTGAATAGCTGGTCGCCGAAGGGCTTCTTCTCCTCCAAAGTGGTCTTCATCTTGCGTCGAAGGTAGGTGTAGGTGAGGGAGCGTCTTTTGCCGTCCAAGACAATTGGCGAGCCGTTGCGGCTGGAAATCATGACTCTGATTTGGTCGGCCATGTCACGTCCTGTGTGATCACTTGTCGTTGATCGATCCGCGATTTTGCCAATTTCTGGCTCGGGCAGTAAATTCGAGGCTCAGAGGCAGAGAGAAACGGGAAGGAGGGGCCATGGCTGTTTCTGCTGCGCCGGCGCGCAAGAGCGACGAGATCGTCGCCCTGGGGCTCGGCGACTACGTGATGCAATTGGAGGTCGACGGTCTGTGCGTCGTGCCGCCGGAGGTCACGGGCCTGAATGATGAGACGGTAGACGCGCTGACGGCATGCCTGCTGCAGGAGGCCGAGGCAATGGTGGGCTGCGCGTTCACGCTCGATCGGGGCCCCCATGCCGAACTGGTGTTCGACGCCGACCGCCCTTTTGACGGTATAGCCGAAGAGCAGGAGCGGCTAACCCAGTTCCTGATCCAGCAGCTGGGCAGCCGGCACCGGTTGTTTAGGGACCTCGCGGTGAACCCGGTCGCCGTCGCGCTGATCAGGCAACTGATCGGGCACAAGGCGACGCGCTTTTCGAGCCACAACGCGTTTCTGAAATGGCAGGGCGACTTTGGCTACGGCCCTTCGCTCGGCATGCACGCGGATCAGATGGCGGTGCCGTTGCCCTGGGGGCGGGGCGCGCTGACCGCGAACACCAACTGGTGCCTGACGGACTACACGCTGTCCGGTGGCGCGTTGGCCTACGTTCCGGGTTCGCATCGCTTTGGCGCCCGCCCGACCTTTCCAGATGCGGTGAAGCTGGCGGTACCCGTCGAGGCGCCGCGTGGTTCGGTCATCGTGTTCCACGGCGCCACCTGGCACGGCGCCTATCCGCGTCAGACGCCTGGGATGCGGATCAGCATCGCAAACTACTATCGGCACGTGTCGGTGTCGTCGCAGGAAGATATTCGCAACGGGTTTGATCGCGCGCTCGCGGATGACTGCGCCGATCCCGCGTTGTTTGCGAAGCTGGCTGGCTTTCGCGACGAATTTCCCTATCAGGCGCAAAGCCAGCCGGTGCCGCGGGTTGCCGATCGTTAGCCAGATTTCAGCGGGACAACGCCTCCGCCAATAGCGCGAGCGCCGCTTCGGTAAACGACCACATGTTTGCCTCCCGCTCCGCGTGACCGGTGTTCACCAGACGCGCGAGGCTGTGAGGCCCGGCCACCGCCACCACCGACAGACCGGCGTCGTGCCCGTAGCGCGCCGGGGTCGGGCCCGCGACGCCGAGTTCCGCGACGCCCCAGGTCGCATCGAGCTGCACCCGCGCGCGCACGGCGAACGCGAGTCCCATGTCTTCCGTCAGCGGCGCCAGGCCCTCGACGTCCGCGCGGCGGATGCCCAGCAGTTCTCGCCGCGCGGCCAGCGTGTAGATGACCGAGCCGCCGGCGTAGTAGGCCGAGGCGCCGGGCACGGCCAACAGGCTCGCGCTGATGAGGCCGGCGGTGGATGACTCCGCGACCGCGACGGTGGCGCCCGCCGCCTTGAGCTGCGCGCCGACGTCGGCGCCGAGCTCGGTGAGCGTTTTTGCCGTCATGGCCGGAATCCGATCGCGCGCGGCCCGAGCTGGTCTGACAGGCCGACGATGCGATAGGCGTTGTCGAGCCATTCGCAGATGTGTCTGCGCGTATCGCGCGGATCGATCATCTCCTCGATCTGAAACCGATTCAGCGGACCTATCGGGCCGCGGGCGCTCTCGATACGCGCCTCCAGCTCGGCGCGCAGGGCGGCGGGGTCCTCCGCCTCGGCGAGCTGCCGTTTGTACGCGGCCTCGATGCCGCCTTCGGGCGGGATGCCGCCGACGTCCGCCGCAGGCCAGGCGACCCGCGTCGACGGGCGCGAGCGCGGGGTGGCGTAGTTGTTGCCGGCGACGCCGAAGCTGCGGCGCATGAGCACAGAGAAGATCGGTGTCTTGACCTGGGCGAACGCAACCATCCATTCGCCGCCGCGGCGGATCGTGCTTGCCCGCTCGTGTTCCAGCCCCACGGCAAAGCCCGGGTTGTCGATCAGGTTGAGGATCGGCACGTGGAACAGATCGCACAGATCGAGGTGGCGCTTTAGCTTGTCGCAGCCGTCCGCCGTCAGCGCGCCGCCGTTCGCGTGCTGGCTGTCGGATGCGATCACACCCATCGGATGGCCGTTCAGGCGCACAAAACCGGTGATCTGATCGGTACCCCACAGCGGCCCGATCTCGAAGAACGAGTCGCGATCGGCGATCAGTTTGATCGCCCGACGCACGTTGAAGGTCGTGGTGCGCTTGCGGGGGATGAGATGCAGCAGCTCTTCTTCGCGACGATCTATCGGATCGCTGCACGCGCTGACCGGCGGCGCTTCGTAGACGCTGGACGGCAGGTACGAGAGGAAGCGGCGCGCCATGTCGGCGGCCTCCTCCTCGTCCTCCGCCAGGTTGTCTACCGAGCCGTTGGTGCAATGAACCCGCCAATCGCCCAGCTCTTCCTTCGTGATGTCGTAGCCCATCGCGTGGCTGACGACCGGCGGACCGGCGACGAACAGCTGCGAAATGTTGCGAACCATCACCGAGAAGTGACCGAGCACGGCCTTCGCCGCGCCGATGCCGACGACGCTGCCCAGCAGCACGTTGACGACGGGCACGTGGCTGAGCTGCTCGGCGTAGAGATTGCTGCCGAGATGGCCGGGCAGGAACGAACCGCCGCCGCCGCTCACGCGCGGACGGCCGGACTTGATCGCCCCGGAGCTCTCTTTCGCGCTGCTCTCGCCGTCCTTTTTCTGTTGCGGCACCATCGCGGCGACGCTGCCGCCGCCGGACGAGCCGTCCAGCAGCCGCACGGAGGGAATGCGCAGTTCGATGGACAGACGATCGAGGTGCACGCTCTTCGCGCCGATCGCCCCATCGGCGTGGCCGCCGCGGGACGTGAAGTCGTCCGCGCAGACGATGTTCTTGCGGCCCTCGATGCGGCCATAGCCGCCGACGTGGTTCGCGGGCGTGAACGCGTCGATCGCGCCGTCATCGTCGTAGCTCGCGAACCCGGCCAGGCTGCCGACTTCGCGGAAGCTGCCCGTATCCAACAGCAGTTCGATGCGCTCGCGACAGGTCAGTTTGCCGCGCGTCCGCTGCCGCACCACGCCCGGCTCCTGCGATTCGGGGGCGAGTCGCCGCGCCGCCAGATCCTGCAGGGTCGCGACTTCATCCAACAGCGGCTGCCAGCCGGATTCGGCGACTGCGTTGCTCGTCCCGTCGGCGCTGGGCCGGACCGCCGCGATGACCTCGCCCGCGGCGAGCGCGTCGCCCTCGACGAGCGCCGCCAGCGACGTTACCTGACCCGCGATCGGCGCGATGATCTCGGTCTCCATCTTCATGGCGCTGACCACAAACAGCGTTGTGCCGGCGGCCACCTCGTCACCGACGATGACCCGACACTCGATGAGCGTGCTGGCCAGCGGGCAGTCGATGGGCCGGTCTCCCGGGTCGACGTCGAGCGCCACTCGGGACGCTGCGCTCGGCGCCGGGGGCGCCGCAGCGGGTAGCGCACCGAACAGATCCGCCGCGCGACTCGGGACAGCTTCCGCCGCAGCCGGCGCCTCGCCCAGCAGGCTCGTGCGCGGCTGCCCGGCAACGACCTCCGGTAGCTCGACGATCTGCTGCAGCTCGCCGAGATTGGTCGGCAGGCCGTCGATATGGAAATCGGCCAGCGCGGTGCGTGTGCGGGTCAGCGCCGCGGGATAGGTGGCGCCGCTGCCGATCACCTTGGCGAGCAGTGGATCGAACTGCGGCGGCGGCGCGTAGCCCGCGTAGCCGCAGGCGTCGACCCGCACGCCTGGACCGCCCGGCTCTTTGTAGCTCAGGATCGAACCCGCCCCGGCGGCCACGACCCGGGCCTGGATTGCGAAACCCCGCGGCGACGGTACATCGGCCTGGTCGCCCAGGCCGAGCGTCTGCAGCGTCGCGCCACCGGCGATTTGAAGCTGCGCCGCGACCAGATCGACGCCCGTGATCTGCTCCGTGACGGTGTGCTCTACCTGGATGCGGGGGTTGCACTCGATGAAATAGAAGTTGTCGGTATCGCCTTCGACCAGAAACTCGACGGTCCCGGCATTGGCGTATTCGGCCGCCGCCACCAGGCGCACGGCGGCTGCGAGGATGCGCTCGCGCAGCGCGGGCGTCAGGTCCGGCGCCGGCGCGATCTCCAGCACCTTCTGATTGCGTCGCTGCACCGAACAGTCGCGCTCGTGCAGATGCACCACGGCGCCTTGCGCATCGGCCAGGATCTGCACCTCGATATGGCGGGGTTCGCGGATCAGCCGCTCCATGAATAGCGTCCCGTCGCCGAATGCGCTGGCCGCTTCGCCGCTGCAGCGCTCGAACGCCGCTGTCATCGATGCGGTGTCCGCTACCGCGCGCATGCCGCGACCGCCGCCGCCCGCGGCCGCCTTGAGCATCACCGGATAGCCGATATCGTCCGCGAGGCGCAGCGCCGCGGCGGGATCGGTGAGGCGCGCCTCGCTCCCCGGGATGACGGGGATGTCGAGTTCGGTCGCGAGCGCGCGGGCGCTGATCTTGTTGCCGAAGAGCGCGAGCGCTGTGGCACTCGGGCCGACGAAGGTGATTCCGGCGCTGGCGCAGCGCTCGGCGAGTTCGGTGTTTTCCGAGAGGAAACCGTAGCCGGGGTGCAGCGCGTCGCAGCCGCTATCGCGCGCGGCCGCCACCAGGGCGGCGGGCGACAGATAGGGCTGCAGCGCCTCACCCGGCGCGCCGATCGGCACCGCGTCGTCGGCGTGGCGGGTATGCAGCGAGCGCTCGTCGGCGCTGGAGTAGACGGCCACGCTGGTCATGTTGAGCGAGCGGGCCGCGTGGGCGATACGAATCGCGATCTCGCCGCGATTGGCGATCAGTACGCGTGTCAGTGGCTTCATGACGTTCTCTCCCCCTTCCCGTCACAAACGAGTCTGCTCGCGAGGTTTCGCCGCCGATTGCAGCGAAAGCCCGGCCCGTCGCCTTGCCCGACCCGTGCGATGGGCTCGCGGGTCGTCGCCGACGGACAACCTAGTGTGCCCTTTGTTGGCGCGACATCACATCGTCGGCGTCTTGGCCGTGCCATCTACCGTGGTCCCGTCGCCAGGGGCTTCGCAATTGCCCCGCGCCACGCGTTCGCCGAAATCATGGTTGAGGCGGTAGCGGCCGTGTCCTACGTCCGGCCGATGGAGGTGGGATAGGGAAGCTCCCACCGACACTCTAATCACGAAACACGGCGTCCGTGGCTCGAAGCAGGCTATTGCTTTGCGGGCCGGACAGCACTACCCGCGTCATCAAGGAGCGATGCGTCATGGCACAGAAGTACCTGTCAGAGTTCTTCTCATATCGAAACTACAACCTTGCAACGAACGGCGGCGGGCTGGAGATAGACGGGGCCGATACGTCCTTGGAGCGACGCCTGCAGCGCCTGGTGCTGCGCGGCAATCGTGCGTTTCACCATAGGAAGTACCAGCGGGCGTTGGAGCATTACCTGCAGGCATGGTCCCTGCTGCCGAGGACCCTGGTGCCGAGCTTTCCCTCGGTCACGGCAGCGCTTAAACCTACTGAGCTGCTGTCGCTGGATCTATCTGAATCACTAACCGCCGCAGCAGCGGAAATTATCCGCTTGCGCGACGCGGATAAGCCACAGGTACCGATTGTGGCGCCTATCGAACCGCCTGCAGCGCTGATTCAGCTGATGGGGGACCTCGGCGTGGCGTTCGATCCGCTGACCAATCAGGCAGCTGTCCTGAATGCCAGTATCGAACGGGGTGAGCTAGAGGTGGCGAGAATTCGCGTTAAAGACCTCATTGCTGCGAACCCCCGCGACGAGCGGCTGGTTGCGAACCTGATGGTCGTTGACGGCGTGCTGGCCCACCACAACGGCGAGTTCGACCGCGCGAAGGCTGTGCTCAACGAGTCCGCGGTGAAATTCGATCGGCTGGGGGACGTCAGTTCCGGCGAACTGGTTCGTGAGAATCGCATGCGACTGGAACGCTCAATCGACAGATCGCGGCCGCTGCCGGGGAATACCGGCGAGTTCGTCGTGCCCAACACCGACGTCGTCATATCGCTGCCCGGTGCGGCGGCGCCGTCTCCGGCGAAAAGCGCTTCCGTCATGGTCAATGGAGCACTGCTCGATATCGACGTTAGTAACGCCGACGCAATCGAGAACGTGCTTGCGAATAGGCCTAACGCTCAGTCCCTGCTGGAGCTGCACACGGGCTATGAAGTGCTGACACAGTTCGTCTCCTACCTCGCCCACGTCGGCGCTTTCATTATTCCGCTCGCGATCGCAGATACCTATCACGAGTTAGGGGACCATGAGCGCGCGGTCGCCTTCTATCGCAAGGTCCGGGACTATCGATACCTGAATCGAACGATCGAGCGTACTGCCGTTTGGCGCAAGATGGCGCGCACGTATGTCGCTTGGGGGAACCTGCGATACCGCGAACGTGACCTTGATGGCGCCAGGGAAAAGTTCGAAGAGGTCCTACGCATCAGCGGCGATACCTATGTGCTCGACGGCGATCTCTATAAGGGTGCTTTCGCCGACCTGCAGGCAGAGACCCTGCAGTTTCTTCACAGTGACAATCGCCGCGGCTTTGATGGGATGGATTACGGCCGCCGTATCGTGTTACTTGAAGCCGAGTCGTCGCTGCGAGCGATCCTCGGCGGTATCAACTATCTGGGGTACAGCGAGGACCTGATACCGATCCACACCTGGCGCTACCTGCAAAACGTAGCCCGCTATCTGACCAATCAGGCTCGCCAGGCGGAGCGTGCCTACATCTCCTTCAAGGATCAGGCCGAGCGGGACGAGTTTACCCGTCTGACGCTAAAGCAAAGCGTCGATTCACAGCGTGCGGCGCTCGATGTCGAAGATCGGCGCGTCGCCGCCTCCTCCGCTCAACGCGATGTCGCTCGCCGCAGTCGCGATCTGGCGCAAACACGCCGCGACAACGCGCAAGCTAGGCGTGACGAGTACGCCGCCATCAGTGCAACGCTTGCGAAACTCGAGGAGATCAACGGTTGGGCGACGGGCCCGATGGACAAGGCCGAGATCAACGAGAACTACGGCGACGTTCTAGGCATATCGCCCGGTACTTACGATACCTACCAGATCACCCGTATTGTCGCCCGCCGCCGTGCAGAGCTGAACCGGGCGCAGGAGCTGGCAAACCTAGATCGATTTATCGACGAACAGGATCATGCCGTCGCCGTCGCTGATGGCCAGGTCGATGTGGCGGATCGTATGTTCGAAGTTGCCCTTGCCAGTCGCGAACTCGCTGAGCTCAGAGCCGACCAGGCCGAAGCACAGCTCGAGTTTTTCGATGCCCAAGAGCTTGGCCCTGAGCTGTGGGGTAATCTGGCGGATGCTCAGCGCGATCTCAGTCAACGCTATCTCGATTGGGCGATTGGCGGTGCGTTCCTGATGGAACGCGCTTTCGAGGTTGAGTATGACCTGGATCTCAATCGTATTCGATTCGACTACAGTCGCAGCGAGCTCAATGGGCTCTTGGCGGCCGATTTTCTGCTGGCCGACATTGATGAGTTCGCGTTTGACCGCATCTTCCAGACAGAGAAACAACTGCCCGCCAAGGTGTCGCTGTCACTCTCCAGCCGCTACCCGCTGCAGTTCCAGCGCGACTTCAAGACCACCGGGCGAATGGACTTCCAGACTTTCCTGTCTGACTTCGATCGCTGGGTGCCGGGCGAACATCTGCGCAAGATCAAGCGCGTGGAGCTCGTTGTCGAGGGCCTGATCGGCGGCGATGGCATCCACGGCACGCTCACCGCGACCGGCACCTCGCGTTATCGCGACCGCGCCGGGATTGAGCAGCTGCGGATCCAAAATCCTGAGACTATGGTCCTGTCGCGCTATGACCTTCGTCATGATGGGTTCGTGTTTGGCACCGATGAAGGTCTGCTGCACGTTTTCGAGAATATGAGCGTCGCGAGTGGCTGGATTCTGGACCTACCGCCAGAGAGCAACGACCTGAACTATGATGACATCACGGATGTTCATCTCGTTATCTACTACGACGCCTACTACTCCGAAGCCGTAGCAACCGCTGTGCGCAATGAGATGGCGTTGACGCCAGCGAACCACGCCGCGGCCAGCTTCGGACTTCGCTATCAGTATCCGGATGAGTTCTTCGGTTTCGCGGACGGCGGCTCTTTGTCGGTAGACATTAGCCGGCACTTCCTTCCCTACAACGAAGAACAGCAAACCATCGAAGACCTGATGTTGGTGGTGGAGACGGAAGAGGGCGTGTCGGCGGAGGGTCTGACGGTTCATCTGGCGCGTGACGGTGGTGCGCCCATCGTCGCCGTAACCGACGCTAACGGCGTCATCGCTACCGGTCCTGGCTCTCTGCCGCTCAACGCGCTTCGCACGAATCTAGTTCTGGGCACCTGGCACATCGCGATACCCGAGGCCGAGAACGCGACTGCAGTCGCTGCGGGTTTCAGCCACGATAAGGTTTCCAACTTATTTATCGCGGTGGACTACGCCTTCGTGCCGCGCACGTCGCTGTAAAGGGAGGCGTAGGTCATGCGTGCACAAACCGGCGCGTCCGCCGAGGTGCGATCGTCGCCTGGTGGCGGCGGCTCCACGCGTCCCATCGGTGAGACGTTTGAGCCCGATCTCTTCACTGGAACCGGAAACTACTCGGTGCCGCTGTGGTTTCCGAATGGCCCCGGAAAGATGCGCCCGGAGCTTGCGTTGGGGTATTCGACGGGTCGTGGCAGCGACGCGTTTGGCATGGGCTGGTCTTTGCCCATCATGCACATCAAGCGTCGGTCCGATCGCGGCCTGCCGACATTCGACGACGCGAGCGACACGTTCCTTATCGATGGGTCGGAACTTGTCGAGGTTGAACCCGGGCGCTTTCGGCTGCGTCGCGAGGGAGCCTTTTTTGATGTCCAGCGCTTGGCTGACGGTTGGCGGGTGCGTGATCGAATCGGGAGGATCTACACACTGGGCGCCACGCCCGAGACGCGCGTCAGCGATCCTGCTGACGCAGCCCGGATCGCAGAGTGGTTTGTTGAGCGCGTAGAAGATCCACATGGGGTTGCCATCGACTACGCGTATCGCCGCGATGGTGAACATCTCTATCTCGAAGCGCTGGGATATGGCCCCTATCGAGTCGTTTTCGAGTACGAGGGGCGGGCCGATGCGTTGACTGATCGCAGATATGGTTTTGCGATCAGAACCGCCCTGCGCTGTCGTCAGGTCTGCTATTTTGTGGATGCCGAGCCGCAGTCGTTTCGACGCTATCGATTCGACTACGAAGAGTGTCCCTTCACCGGTACCTCGCTGTTGACCGCCGTACACAGCAGCGGCACGTTTGCCGAGGGAGAGACCAGTGAGCCGACGCTGCGCCTAAACTACAGCGCCTTCTCGCCGAGTCGAAAACTGGTACCGATGACTTCCTCGGTCGGCGCACCGCCGCCGAGATCCCTGCGGGATGACAGCATTGAGCTCGTCGACCTCGACGGAGACGGACGCCCGGGTGTGCTCGAACTCCGTGCCAGCGCCCGCCGCTATTGGCCGAATCTCGGCGACGGCCGCTGGGGAGCGCCGCGATCTCTGCGAAATCTGCCGGCACCCGCAACGCTAGACAACCGGGCGGTCGCGCTCGCGGATATGGATGGAGACGCAGCGGCGGATCTGCTGGTTCTGGATCGACAGCCGCTTGGCTACTACCGCGGCGGCGGTGGTGGGTTCACCGAGCATGTCCCGTTCTCGCGCGCGCCAGCTTTCGATCCTCGCGAGGGCGGGCTGCGTCTCGTGGATCTGGATGGCGATGGCATCGTCGACCTATTGCGCTCGCGAGGACGCACGCTCTACGCGTTTCCGAATCGGGGCCGCGATGGGTGGGGGCAACCGGTGCGGCTACCGGAGCTGCGGGCGGGCGCCGCTTCTCGGCGCGTCGATCTGGATGACCCCAGAGTTCGGCTGGCTGATCTCTCCGGGGATGGGCTGTTCGATCTGATTCGTGTGCATGCTGGGATCATCGAAATCTGGCGACACCTGGGTAACGGTCGCTTCGAAGATGCCGAGAACCTGCCGTTCGATGGCGAGCCGATCGAGCGTTTCGATCCAAATCGGATGTTCGTAGTCGACGTGTCCGGCAACGGTCTCGCAGATCTGGTGTATGTCGATCTGCATCGCGTCATATTGTGGTGCAACCGAGCGGGTACCGCGTTCTCGGAGCCGATCGAAATCAAGCACACCCCCCGTGCCGACCCGGGCAGCATTGCGGTGGCTGATATGACGGGTAGGGGCAACGCTGGCGTGCTCTGGTCGTTGCCCTGGTCACGACGAGACCCGGAGAACTACAAATACCTGTCGCTTGCCGGCGAGCAGCGCCCCTACCTGCTCACTCAGATCGACCACGGTGTCGGCCTCGTGACCGACATCGAATATAGCTCGTCCGCCGAGCAAACTCTCCTCGCCGCACAAGACGGTAGCGCTTGGCAGTCGAGCCTGCCCTTTCCGATGCCGGTCGTAGGGTCGTTGGCGGACCATGATCTTGTGCGGGGCACCACACAGCGTCGACGATTTCGGTACTTCGATGGCTTTTTCGATGCGCAGGCCCGGGAGTTTGCCGGCTTTCGACGCGTTGAGGCGACAGATATTGGGGATGACGCGGCCGGCTCAATGCTCACGGTCTCGACGTTCTATCAGGGACAGCGCGAAGAACGGCAGGAACTTGGCGGCGACGAGCGCCGAGCACTAAGAGGTCGGCTGCGCACGCTCGAGGTCTTTGAAGATCCAGAAACTGAACCCGTGCGCGTTGAGCACAATCGCTATCGAGTCGCTCAGCTGGGCGTCGCCCCCGACGGTGTCGCGGTTTACTTCGCCAGCCTCGAAAGCAACGAGCTGATCGTTGGGACTGCCGCCGAGGCGCTTCGCACGTTGACGAGACTCGTTTACGACGATCTGGGGAACGTGATCAGCAAGCGCGAGGAGTACGACACGCCGGCGGGTACTTCGGTGTTGACCGCCTCTATGCGCTATACCGCCGATCGCGCGCGATGGATTCTCGCGCTTCCCGTCGAGCGCTACGAACAGTCGAGCGAAGGCAGCCTGCTTAGCTGGGAGCGCTTCTACTATGACGGGCCCGACTTCGATGGCCTGCCGTTGGGCCAGGTTGCTCGGGGGTCACTGAGTCGACACGAACAGCTCACGCTCACCGATGAACTGGTGACCGACGTATACGGCGCCGAGATGCCCGACCCGATCGCACTCGGCTTGCATCGAATGGAGGATGCGCAGATCGGTCGCGGCTGGGGAATGAACGTCGTTGCCTACAGTCGTGATGCCAATGGTAATCCACGAACCGTTCGTAACGCGCGTGGTGCCGATACGCAGCTCACCTATGACGCAGACGGGATCAACATGACCCAGGCCACGAACGCCCTGGGCCATGCGACCCGTGTTTCAACCGACCGGCACACCGGGCAGATTGTCGAGATCGTTGATCCCAACGGCCTCACGACCGCCTATACCTACGACGGCGTGGGTCGCCTGCGGACTGTGGTGAAGCCGGGCGACACCCTGCTCGCTCCGACGGTCCGGATCGAGCGTCACGAAGAAGCGCTACCGTTTGGCGTCCGTCTCGAAACGCGACAAGCGTCGGGTGGCCCAGACGTAATCACCATGGTCGAGTACCTCGACGGGCATCGGGAACGCATCCAGGCTCGCATCGCTGCGGAAGACGGTGCGACGCTCGTCGATGGGTGGCGCCGCTACGACAGTCGCGGTTTTGAGGCCGAGCGAACTTCACCCTTCTTTTCTGCGGGGCTCGAGTACACACCGAACGAGGGCCACGATGGTCCGCGACGCTATGTCCTTGACACCGATGCGCTCGGTCGCCCCGTGGCGGCGACCACGCCCGACGGTGCGGTAGGGCGGACGGCCTATGCCCCGGGTCGGGTGACGCGCACGGATGCTGCGGGTCAGGAACGAATAGAAGTATTTGACGCCAAGGGCAATCTCTGGGAAATCGTTGAGCTGTCGAACTCGCCCCAGCCGCTGACGACTCGCTACGAACGCGATGTGCAAGGCCGGCTACAACGCATCGTCGACGCGAAGGGTCAGGTGATTGCTCGTTACACCTACGACGCGCTCGGGCGGCGCATCGAAGCCCAGCACGCAGACGCCGGCAGGCGACGGGTTGTGCACGAACCGCTCGGCAACCCCATCCTGTCGTTGGATGCCCTGGGACAACGGGCCGAGGTGACGCTGGATGTACTCGGTCGCAAGACCGCGGTGCGCGTCGACGGTACGCAGACGGAAACCTACACCTATGACACCGGTGCAGGACACAACCTGATCGGGCGCCTGGCGGAGGTCTCCGACGAGGCGGGCAGGGTTCGCTTGTCCTATGACGATCGGGGGCTGCTGGCATCGAAATCGCGGCGCGTGACCAATATTGCAGGCGTGCAACGCGATCTGACCATGACCTTCGCGTACGACGCCAGCGAGCGTATCCGGCAAGTGGTTTATCCGGATGGCAGCTCGGTCGATATGGGCTACAACGAGCGTGGGCTTCTCAATACGGTCTCAGGATTGATCGATTCGATCGCATACGATGAGTTCGAGCGGTCGACCCAGGTCGCCTACAGCAACGGGGTCGTAGAGGAGCACGGTTTCGATCAGCTGACGTTCTTCGAGGCACGCCGGACCATTACCAGCCCTGGCAGTGCGCTGCCGATTTACGACGTTGAGTATGAGCACGATGCCGTAGGCAACGTCGAGACGATGCGAGATCGGGCAACCGCCGCCGGTCACCTACCGTTCGATCGATCGATGACTTATGACGCCCGGTATCAGCTGTCGCGGGCGATGGGGAGCGCCGACGGCAGCGCTTTCGATGTGGGGTATCGCTTCGACGAGGTAGGCAATCCCGTTGAGTTTGGTGAGTTTGGTCAGGGCACGTTTGAGCTTACCGCCGGTACCAACCAACTGGCGCGCGTGAGGGCCGCGAACGGTGATCTCGTCGCCGAGTTTGCTCACGACGGCAACGGCAATATGACGGCTGGACCAGGACAAACCTACGATTACGACGCGCGAGGGCGCCTTAGCGGCGTCACGCTCGACAGCGGGACTCGAGTCGAGATGATCTACGGCTTCCAGGGAGAGCGCGTCGCGAAACGCGTTATCACCGTGCAGGGCACGACGGAGACGATCTATCTCGATGATTGGTATGAGGAGCGCGACGGCGTAGCGACACGCCACGTCGTCTATGAGGGTGCTCGGCTTGCCTCGCTGCGCCCAGCCGAAACGCGCGTCCTGCACCGCGATCATGTCGGTACGATCGTGTTGATTACCGATCAGGCCGGGGGCGTAGTACATCAGGCGGCGGCGCTCCCGTTCGGTGGCTCGCTCGCCACTTCCGGTCCGCCCGCTGCAATTGGATTTATCGGCCTGCCGGTAGACGACGAGACCGGCCTAGTTTTCGCCGGTGCGCGGTATTACTCGCCGCGGTTGGGTCGCTTCATCACGCCCGATCTCGCGGCGGTGCTGCAACCTGACGAGATGCTGGGCGTGCCGCTACACCTCAACCCGTATCTCTACGCCGGCAACAATCCGCTGCGCATGATCGATGACAATGGTTTTTGGTGGAAATGGGTGGTTGGGGCGCTCGTGATCGTCGCTCTGGTTGTCGTGACGGTAGTGGTTGGCGTCGCGACCGGCGGCGCTGGCTTCGCGTTCGGCATTCTACTGGCAGCGTCGATCGGCTCTGCGCTCGGGGCCGGCGTTGGCGTGGCAGCCGCGGCCACGTCGGGCGGTGACTTGGCCGATGGCTTCCTGTTCGGCGCTTTGTTGGGCGGTGCAGGTGGTGCTGCGGGCTACGCCGCCGGCGCTGCAGTCGCCGCAGCCGGAATAAGTGGCATCTGGGGCGCCATTCTGGCCGGTGCAGCCCAAGGCGCAGTCTTGGGTGCAGCCAATGGCGCGATCGTGGGCTACGGCGGTGGAACCGGCAACTGGGAGGAAATTCTCCTGCAGGCCGCCATCGGCATGGCGATCGGAGCGGTCGTGGGCGGTGCTCTGGGCGCAGTCGGCTATGCCGTACCGAGCACCTCTGGCGCTACGGAGGGGGCACTGGTCAATTCCAATGTGCAAGGTACGCCGTCGGAAGGGTTTTGGCGCGGTGTTGCGCAGGTGCTCGATTTTTGGGAACCGGCCGCGCAGGCAGGTATCAATTCGATCGCCGTGCCCGCCGGCTTCATAGCGACGAGCAGCATAGCCACCGCAGGCACGATTCTGCTCGTCGACAACTGGGACGAATTCCGCCTATGGGTTCTCGACGTTACTGGCGAAGACGAAGTCATCGTCAACTCGCCCGAGATTAATCTGCCGGAGTTTTAGGCGAATTCGTCAAGGTGGTGCTGCTGGCCCGCGCTCTGCGGACCTGAGTTAGCGCGCAGATCCCCGGGCCCACGTCGCTGGCCCGGTGCTGGCGCGGTGATGAGAACTCGAGTCTCACCCACCGCCAGCCCAACGCCGTCAGCGCTAGCCGGTTGCGCCAGGGAGCACGCGCTCGAACACCTCGTCGATCGTTCGCACGCCGACGACCTCAAGCTCTGCCAGTACGCCATCCTCGAGCTTCTGCAGATCAACCAGATTGTCGTGCGGGATCAGTATCTTCTTGATCCCCAGCCGATGCGCCGCCAGCAGCTTTTCCCTGACCCCGCCGACCGGCATCACCTGTCCCCCGAGATTCAGTTCTCCGGTCAACGCGATATCCGGCTTCGGCGCCTTGCCCGACAGCGCACTGGCAATCGCCACCGCCATCGTAATGCCCGCCGAGGGCCCGTCTTTCGGCACCGCTCCAGCCGGCACGTGCACATGGATGCCCGACTTTTCCAACCCATAGGGGCTGGACTTCGAGGTCAGCAGCGTCAGCGCGGCTCGCGCCGATTCCTGCATCACGCTGCCCAGTTGACCGGTCAGCACGACCTTATCGTCGCCTTCGATCAACGCAGCCTCGACGTACAGCACCTCGCCGCCCGTCGGTGTCCACGCGAGGCCCGTGGCCGTGCCCACCGTCGCCGGCCGTTTCTTGGTGCGACTGAATTTCGCCGGCCCCAGCAGCTCGAGCAGATCGGACGTCTTCAGCGACCGGCGCTGGTGTCCCTCGACCTGGCGCCGCGCCTGCTTGCGCGCCAGCGTGCCGAGCACGCGTTCCAGTTCGCGGACGCCGGCCTCGCGCGTGTAGTCGCGCAGCACCTGGCGTACGACGGCCTGCGACGGGTTGAACCAGGCCTTCTTCAGCCCCGAGCGTTCGCGCGCCCGCGGCGCCAGATAGCGCGCCGCTATCTGCAGCTTTTCCTGCTCGGTGTAGCCGGGCAGCTCGACCACCTCCATGCGATCCAGCAGCGGCGCGCTGATCGACTCCAGCGAATTGGCCGTTGTGATGAACATGACCTGAGACAGGTCGTAGGGCAGATTCAGGAAGTTGTCGCGAAACGCGTCGTTCTGCGCGGGGTCGAGGATCTCCATCAGCGCAGCACTCGGGTCGCCGTGAAAGTCGCGCGACAGTTTGTCGATCTCGTCGAGCATGATGATCGGGTTGGTCACCTCGGCGCGCCGCAGGGCCTGGATGATGCGTCCGGGCATGGCGCCGATGTAGGTGCGGCGATGACCGCGCAGCTCGGCCTCGTCGTGCAGGCCGCCAAGGCTCAGGCGCTCGAACTTGCGGCCCATTGCGCGTGCGATCGACTGGCCCAGCGAGGTCTTGCCCACGCCGGGCGGGCCGACCAGGCAGAAAATGGGCGCGTTGGCGGTCGGGTTGAGCTGCATCACCGCCAGCGTTTCGATGATGCGCTCTTTGACTTCGTTGAGGCCGAAGTGATCCTCGTCGAGCACGACCTGGGCGGCCGCGAGGTCGAGCTGGTCCTCGGTCTTGGCCTGCCAGGGCAGCTCCGTGAGCAGCTCGAGATAGCTGCGGCCGACCTGATAGTCCGGCGCGTTCGGCGACATGCGACCCAGGCGCTTCAGCTCGCGGTCGGCTTCCTTGCGGACGACCTCGGGCAGCACGAGGTCATCGAGCAGCGCGCGCAGCTCCCCCAGGTCGTCCTCTTCGCTCTCGCCGAGCGCGGACTCGATCACCGATTTCTGCTGGCGCAGCACGTGCTCGCGCTGCTGCTGTTCCAGATCCTCGCTGGCCTTCTCCGCGATCTGTCGGCGCAGCCGCGTGACGGCTAGCTCGTGTACCAGCACCTCCTGAATCTTGCGCATCAGGTCCAGCACGGTGTCCTGGATCAACACCTCCTGCTCGCGGTCCGTGGTCAGGCTCGCGAGCGACGCGATCCGGTACATCTGAGCGATCGGATTCTTGATAGAGCCGATGAGCTGGCGGAACACCTGCTCGCCGTTGTCGTTGTCGTAGAGCAGCGCAATCTCGCGAGCGAGCCGCAGGTTCTCGCGCAGCAGGGCATCGTCCTCGGGCAGCAGCGAGTCGTTGTCGGCGCTCAGCCGCGGCAGATGCTCGAAGGCCGCGCTCAGATAGCTGCTGTCTTGGCGGACGTCGTTGAGCCGCACGCGCTCGCCGCCCTGCACGACCACCTGGGCGCCGCCGTCGCGTTTCTCTACCCGCGAGACGGTCGCGATGGTGGCGATGGTGTAGAGGTCTTCGGGTTCCGGCTCGTCGGCGTCGCCGTCACGCTGGGCGACGGTGAGGATGCGCTGGTCCCGCTCCATGGCCGCGTGCACGGCGGCCAGGCTGGGCGCGCGGCCCACGGCGAGCGGCACGACGAGATGGGGAAACACCACCGTGTTTTTCAGCGGCAGGATCGGCAGCCGCAGTTCGTCAGTTTGGCTCGGCGGGGGCAATGGGTCGCGCCCCGCCGCGGTCTCGTTGGCGGTATCGGTCATTCTTGCTCGAAGTCTTTGTTCGGATTCCACCCGGCACGATCCATCGACCGCACCCGGCGCCGGTATTGTCGCCGATGCGGGGCCGCTGTGCTCGCCCGCCGGTGTCAGGCCATCAGATTCGCGTCCCGGGCGGCCTCGTCGCGCAGCCGCTCTGGGCTGCCCAGCAGCTGTCGGTTCGCGCCGATGCGCTTGAACCAGTAGTGCAGGCCGACGAGATCGGTGAAGCCCATGCCGCCGTGGACCTCGGTGGCCGTACGGGCGACGAACTGGGCGACCTCGCTGACGTGCGCCTTGGTGTGACAGGCGTACTGCCGGGCCTCATCCAGCCCGGCGTCCGCCGCGTGCGCAGCGTACCAGACCATCGCGCGGCAGGGTTCCAGGCTCGCCGCCATCTCGGCACACATGTGTTTCACCGCCTGGAAGGACGCGATCACACGGTTGAACTGCTCGCGCTGCTTGGCGTAGTCCACCGCCTGATCGAGCATGTTCTGCGCGGCGCCCAGGCTGTCCGCGGCAAGAATGACCCGGCCGTAGTCGAGCACCGCCGTAATCTGCGCCGCTGTACAGCCGACCGGCGTCGCGGGCGTGTCGTTGAAGTGTAGCTCGCCGGTCTTGCGCGTCGCGTCCACCGTCGGATAGGCCTTGGCCGTCAGGCCCTGGGCGTCCGCCTCGACCAGATAGAGCGCCGGCGCGCCGGCGTCCCGAGCGCCCACCAGATACAGATCGGCGTCGAAATCGATCACGAACATCGACTTGCCGTTTAGCCTGTCGCCGCTTGCGTTGACCCCCGCGTCGCCGCGCGCACCGGTCAGCTCGCTGACCGCTGCGCCCGCCGAGACCTCGCCGGCCGCAATCTTCGGCAGCCAGGCTTCCGCCAGCTCAGGGTTCGCGGCCAGGGCGGTTGGCAGCATGACGACGCCGGCGACGTAGGGCGCCGGGGCGACGCCGTTGCCCAGCGCCTCGGCGATCAGCGCGGCCTCCAGCAAACCCAGACCAACGCCGCCGTGTTCCTCCGGGATCATCAGCGCGGGGATGCCGAGCGCATTCAGCCCCTGGCGCACGGCGCTGCCGTCGTCGTCACCGGCGGCGTACTCGCGCACCTTGTCCAGCGGGTACTGCTCGGTGAGGAAGCGGGCGACGCTGTCCTGCAGCAGGGTTTGTTCTTCGGCGAGTCCGAATTCCATGGCTGTCTCCCTCCCTCAGGCCTTGCCGGCGGGTACGACCGCCTTCGGTTCGCGAGGCATGCCGAGGCCGCGCTCGCTGATGATGTTCTTCTGGATCTGCGACGTCCCGCCGCCGATGATCAGGCCGAGGAAAAACATGTACTGGTACTGCCACGAGCCGCTGCCGCGAAGGTGCTCGTTCGCGCCGTAGGCGAGGCCAATCTCGCCCATGACGTCGATCGCGAGACTCTCCAGTTCATGGCGCAGCTCGGTGCCCTGCAGCTTCACGATCATCCCCGCCAATGGATTGTCGCCGCTGCTGTTGACGCGATTCGACAACAGCCGCAGATCGTTGCACTGCATCGCCATGACCCGGCCCTGAATCTTCAGGAAGCGCTCCCGGAACAGCGGATTATCGATCACCCTCTGGCCGTCTATGGTCTCTGTGCGCATCAGTTCCTCGAGGGCGTTCATGCGGTGCTGCATCGCGTTTGGATCGGCGAGCGAGCCGCGCTCGTGCTTGAGGATCGTGTTGGCGACCGACCAGCCCTCGCCGCGGGCGCCGACGATCTGGTCCTTCGGCACGCGCACGTCGGTGAAGAACACCTCGTTGAAGTTCGCGTCGCCGGTCATGTCCACCAGCGGCCGGATCTCGATGCCCGGCGTGTCCATGGAGAACAGCAGAAACGAGATGCCCTGATGCTTCGGCGCGTCCGGTTCGGTACGCACCAGACAGAAGATCCAGTCGGCGAGGTGCGCGGTCGAGGTCCAGATCTTCTGGCCGTTGATCACCCATTCGTCGCCGTCCAGAACCGCGGCGGTGCGCAGGCTGGCCAGGTCGCTGCCGGCGCCGGGCTCGGAGTAGCCCTGGCACCACACCATCTCGCCCTCGAGCGTGGCGCGGATGAAGCGCTGCTTTTGTTCCTCGCTGCCGCGTTCCAGCAGCGTGGGTACCAGCATAGAGATGCCCTGACCGCCCATGCCCGGGTTCGTTCGCGTGCGCGCGAACTCCTCGGCAATGATGCGCGACTTGAGAATGTCCGGCTCGGCGCCGAAGCCCCCATACTCCGCGGGAATGGTGCGGGCGAAGTAGCCCGCCTTGATCAGCGAGCGCTGCCAGTCGATCGCCTCGGCCGACCGCAGCTTCGGTGTCTTGGGTGCGCTGTCTTTATGAGCCTCCAGGAAGCCCGCGACCTCCTGACGAAAGGCGTCGTACTCTGCGCCGTAGGACAGATCCATAGCTCGTTCCCCCTGATCATCTCGTTCGCTCTCCAACGGATCATGTTGCCCCCGCGGCAGGGGGGTCGCAACCGGTCGGCAACTCGCGCGACAATGATCGCTGTAACGGTCATCGGATCCGATGGCCGCGCCGCGGCCTGATCGCCTGGGCCGGCACGCACAGCACAAGAACACACTGCAGGAGAACGGAGGTCACCATGAAGGACCAGACTATCGCGATACACGCGGGCTACGAGAAAGACGCGACCAACGCCGTCACGGCGCCGATTCACCAGACGGTTGCCTACGAATTCGACGATGCGCAGCACGGCGCGGACCTCTTCAATCTGGCGGTGCCCGGCAACATCTATTCGCGGATCATGAACCCGACCTGCGGCGTCCTGGAGGAGCGGGTCAGCCAGCTCGAGCATGGCATCGGCGCGCTGGCGCTGTCCGCCGGCAGTGCTGCGATCAACTACGCGATCATCAATCTGGCCAGCCAGGGCGACAATATCGTCAGCGTGCCCCAGCTCTACGGCGGCACCTATACGCTGTTCGCGCACATGCTCCCCAGCATGGGCATCGAGGTTCGATTTGCCGAGAACGACACGCCCGCGGCGCTCGATAAGCTGATCGACGCCAACACCAAGGCCGTGTTCTTCGAAACCATCGGCAACCCAGCCGGCAACATCGTCGACGTGGCGGCGATCGCCGAGATGGCGCGCGCCCGGGGCGTCGCCACGATCGCGGACAACACGGTCGCCACACCTTCGCTCTTAAAGCCGATCGATCACGGCGTCGACGTCGTGGTGCACTCGCTGACGAAGTACATGGGCGGCCACGGCACCTCGCTCGGCGGCATCATCGTCGATGGCGGCCAGTTTCCCTGGGCGGAGCACGCCGAGCGCTATCCCGGCCTGAACACGCCGGAGCCGTCCTATCACGGCGTCGTCTACACCGAGGCGCTGGGCCCCGCGGCCTACATCGGTCGGGCGCGGACCGTGCCGCTGCGCAACACCGGCGCGTGCCTGTCGCCGATGAACGCGTTCATGCTGCTGCAGGGCATCGAGACCCTGCCGCTGCGTATGGAGCGGCACTGCGACAACGCGCTGGCCGTGGCCCAGCATCTGGCCGCGCACAGCAAGGTGGAGTGGGTCAGCTACGCGGGACTCGAAGGCGATCGCTATAACGCGCTGGCGCAGAAGTACATGGATGGTCGGGCGTCCGGCATCCTGACGTTCGGCGTCAAGGGCGGCTTTGACGCCGGCGTGCGCTGCTACGACAAGCTCGAGATCTTCAAGCGCCTGGTGAACATTGGCGACGCGAAGTCGCTGGCCTGTCATCCGGCCTCGACCACGCACCGGCAGCTCACCGAAGACGAGCAGGCGAGCGTCGGTGTGAAGCCTGAGATGATCCGCCTGTCGGTCGGTATCGAGGACATCGATGACATCCTCGCCGATCTGGATCAGGCGCTGTCGGCAGCCTAGGCAGCGTCGCCGTCCCGGTCCGCGGCTACTGTCCGCGGTTACTGTCCGCCACTACTGGGGCGGCGTGCGCATGCCCGAGATGACCGAGGCTGCGATCACCAGCAGCGTGAGCACGATCGTCAGGGCGGCGTGCACGCCGCGCCGTCGCGAGAACGCCCCGATCAGGCCGGCGACCAGCCCGACGGCCTCGATCGCGCGCGTGAAATGCCACAGCGGCGTGTTGTCGATGGCGATGCTGCCGATGAAGATCACGACGATCAGCAGCGCGAACGCGCCCCAGAACTGACCGCTGATGCCGGCGTTGTACTCGCGCCAATCGCGCACCCGGCGCGGATAATCCGGCACCAGCAAGGTAGCCAGAAAGTACAGCACGCCCGGACCCACCAGCAGGTTGTAGAAGAAGGCGCCGTAGGACCACTCGACGTCGTGCAGGTACCACAGTCCCCACCACAGCAGGCTGGTCAGCGCCAGCACGTCCAGCACCATGAGCGCATGCACCCAGTCGGCGCGATCCGGGCGCAGCACCCAGCGCAGGCCGCCTAACAGGCGCGTCGTCACCAGCGCCAGCAGCAGTGTCAGCCCAGTCAGTACAAATTCGAACAGATCCATTCAGGCTACTTACAACACTTACAAAAACCGCATGGCAGCCGACGAAAGCCACAATCGTCGCACAAACAATGACTACTTAATTGTCCAGTTGATGCCGAGGATAGTGGGCGACGTCGCCGTTGGCCGCGTCCCACTGAGAAACGCATTACTGGGGGATTACACCATGCGTATGACTGACTATGGCCGAAAATCGGCCCCGGCACTGGGAGCGATCGCATTGTCGATCGGTCTGGCTGCCGCCCCTGTCAGCGCGCTCGCCAACGATGGCATCGTTGGTGGCCGTGTCTGGCATGACCTAAACCGCAACGGGTTGCAGGACGAGAACGAAGAGGCCTGCTCTGGCGTGCAGATTCAGCTCGACGCCAAGCTGGAGCCGAAGGCGTGGTACTTCACCGCGACTGACGCTGACGGCAACTACGAGTTCGCCGATCTGCCCAACAACCGCTATATCGCGCACTTTCAAGTCGAGCCCGGTGGCTTCACCAAGATTAATCAGGGCGATGACGATACGATCGACAGCGATGCGAAAGCCAACGGTGCGGTTCCGCCGTTCACGCTGACCGACGCGGATCCGACCCGCTTCAACATCGACGCGGGCTACAAAGAAGGCTGCCCGGAAGTCTGTATCCCGGTCCAGGTGGTCCCCGAGGACGACGTGATCTACGCGGAGCTCGGCGACGTCATCGACTTCGACGTGCTCGCGAACGACGAGGGCACCGGCCAGACGATGCTGATGAGCGGCGAGCTGCCGGCGGATCTCGAGCTTACGCTCGACGGCCGCATCACGGGTACCGCCAACGAAATCGGCGAGTTCGAAATCGTCTACAAGCTGGTCGGCAACGACTGCTTCGAAGCGGAAGCCAAGGTCACCATCGTGATCACCGAGCCGCCGCCGAAGCCGAAGGCCTGTGACGCAGAGGAAGGCTCTCGGTCGCTGAACAGCCACCGCCGCAGCTTCTTCGCGATGATGAACAACACCGACAGCAACCTCGAGCTGCACTGGATCGACTACCACGGTGAGCGTCGTCTGTACCGGACGGTTGAGCCGGGCAAGAAGGTCTTCCAGCGCACCTATCTGACGCACCCCTGGGTTGTCGTCGATCCGGCGACGGGCGACTGCGTGGACTTCATCCATCAGGCCAAGCCGCGCTTCTGGTGGAAGGTCGATGCGGATTCGAACTGCGATACCTGCAAGGCGAAGCGCTATGCGCGCTCGGTCAAGTGGAACGAGCCGGTTTGGTTCAAGGTGATGAACACGGGCGATCGCGACCTGAAGATGTACTGGATCGACTACCGCGGCCGCTATCGGTTCTATCGCAAGATCCGCGCGGGCGAGACGATTAGCCAGGACAGCTACAAGACGCATCCCTGGGTGCTCTTCGATGCCAAGACCTGGCGCTGCGTCGACTTCCGTCATCAGGCCACCGACGGCCTGGTCTGGAAGGTCAACTAAGCGCGTAACCGCAACGAATACGAAAACGAGAAGGGGAGGCGCCGCCTCCCCAACGGGAACTGCCGACGGATCGGCACGCGGGGAGCCTGACTCCCCTGCGGTCAGGAGGACCGCACGTCAGGTGGCCACGGAGGGTCGCCGCACCGTGCGGCTCGCTAGAGGCGCACGGTCGCTCAAGCGGTGCGCTCTTTTGTGAGAGCGCCGCCGGAGCGAGTCCAAATGTCCTGTGACTTCAAGAGGCCTGCGGGCCTCTTTTTTTTGCCCGCCGTCCGTGCCCGTCCCCGTCAGAAACGCCAGTCAGGCGAGTCGCGATAGCTGCTCGCGCTTTACCTGATGCTGCAGCGCGCTGCCGCGCGCAAAGCGCTCGACTTCGCTGACTACCTGATCGGCGAGTCGCTGGGTCTCGGTGCCGAGCGAACCGGCGATGTGCGGGGTCAGGAACACGTTGGGGAGCTCGAACAGCGGCGAGTCGGGCGACAGCTCTGCGGGATCGGTGGTATCCAGCATGGCGTGGAGGCGGCCGCTGATCAGCTCCGCCTCCAGCGCCTGGGTGTCGATCAGGGCGCCGCGCGCCGTGTTGATTAGCGTCGCGCCGTCGGGCATCAGCGCAAGCTCGCGAGCACCCAGCATGCCGCGCGTCGCATCCAGCAGCGGCGCGTGCAGCGATACCACGTCGGACTGCGCGAGCAGCTCCGTCATACCCACCTTGGTGGCGCCCATGTCGCGCGCCTGCAGGGGCGAGACATAGGGATCATAGAGCAGCACCCGCAGCTCGAAGGGCCGCAAGAGCGACAGCACGATGCGCCCGACGTGGCTCGCGCCGACGATGCCGACCGCCTTGCGGTAGTTGCCGACGTTGGGCGCCTCCTTGACCCAGGGCGCGCGGTTTTCGCGATCACGGGTGAAGATGCGGCTCAGCTCGATAACCCGTTTGTTGGCGAACAGGATGGCGGCCAGCGTGAACTCGGCGACGGGCTGGGCGTTGGCGCCGACGGCGTTCGTGACGCGGATACCGCGGCGAAACACGCCTTCGTCGATGAAGCCCTTGACGCTGCCCGCCATGTGGGCGATCAGCTTGAGTTTGGGAAAGGCCTCGGCCAGCTCTACCGTAATGCGCGGCGCCCCCCAGCTCGTAATCATGACCTCCAACTCTGCGCACGCGTCCTGCAGATCCAGCGGCGAGCGCACCGGCCGATGACCCAGCAGGTGGCAGGCCCGATCGAGGCGCTCCATGTGGTCCCAGCGCAGAATCTCGTCGCGTACGACCGGGTGCATAACCAGTGCGGTGACGGGCGTTTTCGACATTCGCGGGTGGGCCGGCTGGTGGTGGTCTCGGTGCGTGCTTGGGCTGGACGGTTGCGCGGTCGGGGGCGAGAAAATCCGCAAACTTGGCGGTGACATCCGTGTGGCGCCGGGCAAGAATACCGCAAATTCACGCCTGCCAGTGCGGCCCGCGCCGCGGCCGCCGAGCGCAGGACACGATTTGGGAAGGCTTCGATGACCGACATCCATGACGCCGGCAACGCTGTCGATCGCCAGGCGCTGCTGCAGACCATGGCCGACATGCAGGCCGCGCACAACGAGCAGGTGCATGGACAGTGGCAGGCGCAGGGCTACGCCTACTATCGCGCGGTGTGGGTCGAATGCGCGGAGCTGCTGGATCACTACGGCTGGAAGTGGTGGAAACACCAGGTTCCGGACCTCGACCAGGCGCGGCTCGAGCTGGTCGACATTTGGCATTTCGGCCTGTCCGAGCTGCTGCGCGCCGACGCCATGCAGCAGGTGCTGCCCGCCTTCGAAGCGCTGCCCGAGGAGTCGATCGCGGGCGAGCCCGAGCGTTTTCGGCTCGCGGTCGAGGCGCTCGCCGAGGCGTCGCTGGCGACCCGCGCCTTTCCGCTCGACGCGTTCGTGGCGGCATTAGCGGCCCTGCCCATGACCTTCACCGAGTTGTTCGAGCTGTATGTGGGCAAGAACGTCCTGAATCGGTTCCGCCAGGACAACGGCTACGCGGACGGCAGCTATCGCAAGCTGTGGCAGGGGCGCGAGGACAACGAGCACCTCATGGAGATCGTCGCCGCGCTGCCTGCGAGCACGCCGGCCTATCCGGACGCGCTGTACGCGGCGCTGGCGCAGCGCTACGCGGCCGACACGGCGGCCGCAAGCGCCGACACGGCCTGACCACGCCTGTTAGCAACCGCACGAGATCCTAGCGATGACCCGCACCAGCCCGTTTCGGCCGGAGATGCTCGCGCTCGAGCAGAACGGCATCACCCGCCTTGCCTTTCCGCGCATGGAGGATCCCGCCGTCATTCCGCTGTGGTTCGGCGAGGGCGATGAGGTCACGCCCGACTTCATCCGCGCCGCCGCCGTCGCCGCGCTGGACGCAGGCGAGACGTTTTACACCCACACGCGCGGCCACCCGCGCCTGCGCGCGGCGCTGAAACGCTATCTCGACGATCTGTACGGTCTCGACGTCGCCGATGAACGCATCGCGGTTCCCGGTGCGTCGATGTCCGCAATTACAATAGCCGCCCAGACCGCGCTGACGAGCGGCGATCACGCGCTGATCGTCGGCCCCGTCTGGCCGAATATCGATCTGACCTATCGCATGACCGGCGCCAGCGTGGGCTACGTTATGCAGCGCCAGACGGACAACGGCTGGACCCTCGATCTCGATGAGCTGATCGACGCGATCACGCCTAAGACGCGGTCGATATTCGTCAACTCGCCCTGCAACCCGACCGGCTGGATGATGCCGCCCGAGCAGCAGCGCGCGCTGGTACAGGTTTGTCGCGAGCGCGGCATTCTCTTGATCGCCGACGAGGTCTATCACCGCACCGTGTTCGACGGTCGCGTCGCGCCCTCGTTCATGACCGTTGCGCAACCAGACGACCCGGTGATCGTCATCAACGGCTTCTCCAAGGCGTGGGCAATGACGGGTTGGCGCGTCGGCTGGATGGTCGGTCCCGCAGGCTTCGAGACCCAGTGGACGACGCTGTCGGAGTTCTTCAACACGGGCGCGACCGTGTTTGCCCAGCTCGGCGCGATCGCTGCGCTCGAACAGGGCGAGGACTTTATCGCCGCGACGCAGGCGCGCCTGCGCGACTCGCGGGCGCTGGTGCTCGATCGGCTGGGCGCGCACCCGCGGCTCGAGCTGGCGGCGCCGGAGGGCGGGTTCTATGTCTATCCGCGCGTGCGCGGACTCACGGACTCGATGGCCTTCGCCCAGGGCGTGCTTGATGAGGTCGACGTGGGGCTTGCGCCTGGCTACACCTTCGGGCCGGATCAGGAGGACCGCTTTCGGCTGTGCTTTGCCGCCTCGAGCGAGCTGCTCGGCGAGGGGCTGGACCGCCTGGTCGACTACCTCGACCGAGGCTAGCGCGACGAGCGGACGCGCAGCTGCAGCAGGTGCGCGTCGACGCCGAAGTTCTCGCTCGCCAGATCCAGATTCGAGTAGTGCATGCGCTGGTAGGCCACCTCGAGTCGGCCAATCCTGACCCCTACGGCACCGCGATCCTCAAACTGAAACAGCGAACCGAGCGGCCGGCTGCGGGGCTTGCCGGTGCGCAGGTTGCGGTGTGACATCAGGCTGAGACCGACGCCCAGATCCAGAAACGGCCGCACGCCCGCCTCGCCCCAGGGTCCCAGCTCCAGGCGCAATACGGGCGCGATCGCGACGTTCCAAAGCGTGCCGGTGCCGTTGTCCGTCGGCTGGGCCACGACGCTGTTGGCAAAGCGCGCGGCGGACAGCTCCCAGTAGCCGGTCAGGCGCGCGCGTTCGCGCTCAAACCAGCGCCGCTGCCAGTCGCGGCTGACGGATGCCCGCCACGCGTCGGTGTCCTCGGACGCAGACCCCCAGGCGAGTCCGTAGGCCAGCGGCGCACGCTCCGCCGCCGCCTCGGGCGACAGCCCGGCGAGCAGGCACGCACCGAGCACGAAACCCGATACCGGCAGCCGAGGTCGGCGCGGCGTTTGATGGGGCTTGAGGTGACGTCGAACGGGACGGGGCATCGCGGCAGGATCGTTGGCGAGTCGGGAGTTAACCGAATTCGCGCGGCCGGTGCAAAACGATCTCAGTTTCGCTGCGCACGACAAGCCGCGCGGAAACTGGGAACATCGATGCTGTCAGTCGGCGATTGTGCGGCATCCGAGGCGCAGGACGGCCGCGAAGGCGCAGGGTGGTTGATAGCTTGTGCTTTAGTGCTGACGTTGGCGCAGACACGCGACCGTTGCGCGCCCATCGCATCGAGTGGGAGCCAGTTTTGGGGAGGTACACATGAGCGATCAATCAGCGGGCCACAGCGTGCCGGAAGGCATTCATGCCCAGCGCGTCACCGAATGGCTCACCGCGCGCATCGAAGGGTTGGCGGCGCCGCTGCGCTTCAGCCTGATCGCCGGCGGCCACTCGAACCTTACCTATCGCTGCGAGGATGACGGCGGCCGCGCCTATGTGCTGCGGCGACCGCCCCTGGGCCACGTGCTGGAAAGCGCGCACGACATGGGCCGCGAACACCGCATCGTGTCCTCGCTCGCGGGCAGCGCCGTGCCCGTCGCCGACACGTTCGGCCTGTGCACCGACGTGGAGATCAACGACGCGCCGTTCTATGTGATGAACTTCGTCGACGGCACGGTGTTCAACGGCCCGGAAGACGTAGCGGGTTTCTCGAACGCCGATCGCGCCGGCCTGTCTGCGCACATCGTGGAGATTCTCGGTGATCTGCACGCGATCACCCCCGACGATGTCGGCCTTGGCGAGTTGGGTCGCAAGGAGGCGTATATCGCGCGCCAGCTCAAGCGCTGGACGAAACAGTGGGAAGCGACCAAGACCCACGAGATTCCGGAGATGGATGAGTGCCTGGCGAAGCTGCAGGACATCCCGGAACAGGTCGGCGCCAGCATCGTGCACGGCGACTATCGCGCCGGCAACATGATCATGGCCGGCGGTCGCGTGCAGGCGATCCTGGACTGGGAGCTGTGCACGCTGGGTGATCCTCTGGCGGACGTGGGTTACCTGCTGAACTCCTGGGTTCAGCCCGGCGAAGAGGGCGCCGAGGAAACCGTCATCGGCATGGGCGGCTTCTGGAGCCGCGAGCAGTTGGTTGAGGCCTATTCAGAGAAGACCGGTCGGGATCTGTCGCGCATCGACTACTATCGCGGCTTCTCACACTGGCGGCTCGCGGCGATCGGTCAGGGCGTCTACAAGCGCTACCTGGTTGGTGCGATGGGTGACGACCAGGACGTGGACCTCGAGAAGATGAAAGAGGGCGTCGCGCTGCGTGCGCGGGCGGCGCTGGCCTTTCTGGCGTGAGCGTGCCTCGAGCTTCGTCCGCGGCGACCCGCGCAGGCGCGGCCTCGGTGGCCGCCGCCGTCTGAGCGTCTAAGCTAAGGACCCTTACCGAGTCGGCAGCCGGCGCTCTGCCAGCGCCACCGGCGTGCCGTCGGTTTCCGTCACCTCTATACGACGCCAGTTGCCCTCTTCGATGGCGACGACGATGCAGGGATTTGTCATCACCTGCGCCACGGGCTTGTCGGCAGGCGGCGTGAGCCAGTCCACGCGCAGATGCACCGTGTCCTCATGCAGCCGCGCTGGTCCCGCCAGTGCAAAGCCGTAGCCCGGCGTCGGCTGGGGACCCTTCGAGATGGCCACGAGTCGAGGCGGCGCATCGGCGGGCTCGCTCTCCGCACCTGCGATAGATTCCGGCGGCGCGCCGAGAAGCTGAGAACCGCGCAGCGTGGCGGCCTCGCTGAAACTGACGATGCGCGCCCCGGCGTCGATGTTGCGACAGCGGTCGTGGCTGAAGGCCACGCTGGTGTCGAGCTCGGCCTGATCGACGCAGCCCGCGAGCGCAGCGCTCGTCAGCAGCGCGATAGCGGCGGCCCGGCGGGCGCGCCCGGTCATGGTCGCGACTCCGCGCCGGCCTGCGACTCCACCGCTTTGGCCCGCAGCTTGTCGATGGCAAAGCCGGCGGCGGGTATCGCCGCAGATCCGTCCGCCGCCGCACGGCTCTGCGCGCCGATCGTCTGGCGGAAGCCGCCGGTGAAATCGAGGTCGCTGCGATTGTCGCTGACGCTGAACTCTTCGGGCGCGTCGATCGTTCTAAAGGCGCCGCAGGCCTCGCCGGCGTCGCAGAGAAAATCGTCGTTGTCGAGATCGGTGCCCGCGAACAGACGATAGTTGCCGGCGTCGATTCCTGTCAGCGTGAAATCGTAAAAGCCGTCGACGGGCGTATTCACGAACGTTTGAGCGACCGTGTCACCGGCCTCGCTGACCAGAATGACGAAGTGCGTGCCGGCATTCGCGCTCAGGTCGATGCTCGAGACCTGCATCAGCGCGTTGACCGTGTAGGCGTTGGCGGTGGAATCGAAGCGGATCGAGCCGGTGTAGGTGCCATCGGCGAGTCCCATGCGGTCGACCGTGAGCCGATAGGCACCCAGTCCGTCGCCGTCGACGCTGTCCGCGATCGCGGCCAGCCAGGGCTCGCTGGGCGTCACCGCCGTGACGCTGACGCTGCCCCCGCCCGCGTTTTCGACCGTCAGGGCGAGCTCCTCCTGAAAGCTGCCGAAGTTCAGGCGGCTGGCCGACCCGGTGAGGAACGGACCCGGATTGGACGGATTGCCGCTCGCCAGCTCGCTCGCCGTGAACACGGCGCGCTGAGCGCTGAGCAGACCGAAGCCGAACTGGTCGTCGCGGCCCGGCACGCCCAGATCCTCGGTGAGGTCGCCGGCGATCAGCGCGGTGTCGAATTCGTCCGGCGTCAGGGCCGGGTGCACGGCCTTCATCAGGGCCACCACGCCGGCGACGTGAGGCGCCGCCATCGAGGTGCCGTTGAGCAGCCCGTAGCCGAAGCTAACGCTGCCCGAGCTGTCGTCACCGATCGCGCTGAGGACGCCGTCGCCGTTGCCGTCGCCGTTCAGGTCGGTGCCGTTGTCGCCGCCGGGTGCGGCGATGTCGATGGTATTGCCGAAGTTGGAATAGGTCGCGAGATTGTTGTCGATCGTCGTCGCCGAGACCGAGACGACGCCGTCGTAGGCGGCCGGGAAGCTGGGCTGCGACGTCGACTCGTTGCCGGCGCTCGCGACGACGATGATGCCCAGGGCGCGTACCTCGGCCAGCACCGCCGCCTCCGCCGGCGAGGAAAACTCGCTGCCGAGGCTCAGGTTGATCACGTCAGCCGGCTCTGCGGGCACGGTGCCGGAGTCGTTGCTTAACCCTGCAGCAAAGCGGATGGCCTGCAAGATGTCGAAGTTCGAGCCCGTGCTGCCGGCCAGCGCCCGCAGCGGCATGATGCGGGTGTTCCAACCACTGCCGGCGACGCCGACACCGTTGTCGGTGCGCGCGGCGACGGTGCCCGCCACATGGGTGCCGTGAAACGAACTGGAACCGAACAGCGCGCCGTCGCCGGGATCGTTCGGATCGGCGTCGATGCCGTCGCCGTCCAGGCTGCCGCTTGGATCGCTGACGAAGTCGAAGCCCGGGACGAGCTGCCCGGCGAAGTCGGGATGGCCCGTCAGCACGCCCGTATCCACGACCGCGACGATCACGTCGCTGGAGCCGGTCGTGACGTCCCACGCGAGCGGCAGGCGAATGCTGTCGTAGTGCCACTGCGTGACCAGGAGCGGATCGTTAGGCGCCAGATGGGCGCGTCGAATCAGGTTGGGCTCGGCCTGGGCGTCGGGATCGATGGCGCGAATGGCGTTGATGCGCTGCAGGGTGGCGTGGCGGGCCGCCAGTTCCGGCGTCGCGAAGCGCAGGTCCGCGTTGGCGGCCCGGCGCGCGGCGGCGCGCATGCGGTAGCGCACCAGGTTGCCCGCGCGCCCCGTCATGTCCATATCGGCCAGGGTGCGCGACAGGGCTGCGCCGCTGGCGTTGGCGCGCGCGCCGGTAGTTTACCGCATCAGGATCTCGCCGGGGACGAACGGATCTGTGAGGCGGGTCGGCGCTCGCTCGGCGCTGGCGACCAGGCTGCTGCCCACGGTCAGCACGTAGGTCGACGCGCCGCTGACGTTGATGACCTCGACAAAGTAATCGCCCGCGACGTCCGGCACCTCGACGGACTCGCTGCGCCCGCTGCCGGATGAGCCATCGATCATGACCTGGGCGTCGTCGAACAGACGCAGGTCGAAGTTGGCGCCCGCGTCGCCGATGTTCAGGGCGATCGTCTCGCCGCCGGCGAAGCTGAGCGCGTAGACATCGCTGGTATCGCCGGTGGCGAACATGCGCCCGATGGACGGGCCCGTGCCGGGCTGGTTGAGGTAGCCGCCCAGCGTCACCGGTACCGGCAGCGGCTGTGCGGTGGCGAAACTGTTGTTGCTGACGTTTTCCACGGACAGGATGTCATTGACGTCGCTGTCGACGGCGCTGCTGGTCAGGATCTGGATGCGGCCGCTGAGCGTCAGGTTCGTCGCGCTTGGATCCACGGAGATCGCAAGCGTCGCCGCGCCGGTCGCGCCGTCGTCGTCGGTGACGGTCAGGCGAGCGGTGAAGTTACCGGCGTTGGCGTAGCTGTGGCTGGTGGTCGCGGTGGTCGTGGTCGTGGAATTGCCGTCGCCGAAGTCCCAGCTGTAGTTCGCTATCTGCCCGTCGCTGTCGCTGCTGCCGCTGCCGTCGAAAGCGACCGCCAGCGGTGCGGTGCCGGTGGTGACATCGGCGGTCAGGCTCGCGCTGGGCGCGTTGTTCTGCGGCGGCGGTGGCGTGGTCGGCGAAGAATCACCGCCGCCTCCGCCGCAGGCGGCCAGCAGGAGTGTGAGCGCGGTCAGCGCGGGGGCGGCGAGCGTGGAATGACGCAAGGCGATTCTCCGGATGTCTGGCGGAAAAAATAGGCGGAAGCGGCGCGTGGGCGCGGCTAGCAGCCCGCCCGCGCGGGCGTCTTAACATTGCGCAGGTGTACCACGAATGAACGCTGGCAATCAGTGATGGGGCAAACGAAAACAGCCGCCCGGGGGGCGGCTGTTTGGGCGAGGCGGCCTGGCTGCGCTCGCGGAATAAAAAAGGCGTGTCAGGCCGGTTGAACCGGGCTGAGAACGACTCCCTTTGGGGGAAGGACACTTGAAAGGGAGGACTGCTTTGAGAGTCGTATTCACGCCGAAACTTGATTTGCTGGGCATTATGTACTGTACAAAAGCTGCGTCAAGCGGTTGTGTCGAGTTTTTTCGCCTATTTGTACAGTCTGTGTATAGGAAATGCGGGTGTTGGTGTCGCGCTGTGCCTCTTTGGTCGGACGTTCACGCAGTTCGCTGGTGACGCGGCGGCCTCGGATGCCTGTCCGGCCGCGCTAGTTGCGTAGCGGCACCAGTCCCGTCGCCTCGATCCATTCACCCAGCTCCTCTTCGAGTGTAGACCGTGCTCGGCTGATTGCACTGGCGGTGGCTGCGTGGCGCGGCGCAATGGCGGGCTCATCGCGACTGCACGCCTGCGAATGGTCCTCGAAGGCGTTCAGCGCTTCGATCAGTTCGGTCAGGTGCCGGGGGCTGCGACAGCCGGCCGCGTCGCTCGCGCTCGCCACGTCGAGCAGTTCGCCTTCGCTGTAGCGCCGGGCGACGCGCGCGCCAGCGCGCAGGGGGGCGCGACTTAAGCGTCGCACGCGGTCTTCGATCGCGTCCCAGCCGAGCGGCCAGCGCTCGGTGGCGAGTCCCAACTGTGCCGCGCTCTCCACGGCGTCTGGCGTCGCGAAGTGATAGAGAATCAGGGCCCCAGAGACCGATTCCAGCGTCTGCAGGCTGTCCTTGTTCAACGAGCCCAGCAGGCAGATCAGCAGATCCACCTCGACGGGTTGTTTCTGCCAGGCATCGACGCTGACCCAGCGCGCGGCGACGTCCAGCCGCGAGTCGCTGCCCGCGTCTTGTTCGAGCATCAGCAGCTGGGTGCCGATCAGGCCGATGCGGGGGCTGCCGGCCGCTGCCGGGTGGGTGGGCGGCGGTGCCAGGCGGCTCGCCAGATCGGCGTCGCTTAGGTTGATCAGCGTGCTGATCGGGTGGCCCTGGTCGATCAGGGCGCGCAGACGCTTGAGGCGCGCGACCTGTTCGGCGCTGTAGTAGCGGGTCTTGCCGGCGCGCTCCGCGGGGACGAGACCATAGCGGCGCTCCCAGGCGCGCAGTCGTTCGACGCTGATATCGGTGAGTTTGGCCACCGTACCGATCTTGTACAGATCGGTACGCTCAGAGTCGGTCGTAGAGCTGTCAGAATCTGCCATTGGCAGGCTCCGGGCGGGCGCAAAAACGCGCAGGGGATGGGGAGTGTACGGTTTTGGTCGGACTTGTCCAGTACAGGGTTGGTGGTCTCGGCGAACAACCGGCCGCCGCAGCAGATCCTCGTGTGGGCGCCGCTGACGAGGGGTCGTTCTACGCGCTCGCTACGGGCAGTGCAGCAGGAAAGACGTTGGGTGTGCCAGGGAAAGCAGGGAAGAAGGTGGAAAAGGCGGCGTGGCGATGACTTCCGGAGAAATCATCTTCGCGGCCAGGGAGGAAGGGGAGAGATCAACCGCGCCACGCCTTGTTCTTGCGGGCCTGGCCCGAAAGAGCGGCCACTATAGCGATGCGCGTCACAAATAGAAGTACAGAATTGACACAGTCTGTTTCTGAGACATTACAGAATATTTCAGATGCAGTGCCGGCAACTTATGACTCACTGTACAATCATCATTGCGGCTGCACCAATGCCAATTGATATCAGTTGCCATTTGTTTTTCTCATGGCAGATGCCTGGAGCTCGCGCGTAACTGACCTGCGGTGGTCCCGCTGAGGGTGGTGGTGGCGGCGCAGGCGCTTGCTAGGACGACGACCACGCCCGCCCTGGTGCGCGCCGCTCGCAGACTGCCTCTGCGCGCACGCATATGGGACACTGCGGCTCATCAAATTTCACTGTCTGCTGTTGGGGGGAACCTATGTCCGAGTCGATGAATCTGGCCGCGCTGCTGCGCAATCGGGTTGCGCTGCACCCGGATCGTCTGGCCTATATCGATGGCAACTCCCATCTGCGGTTGACCTTCAACGAGCTGTCCGAACGCGTCGATCGGTTGGGTAACGCACTGCGTGCGGCCGGCATAGAGAAAGGCGAGCGCGTCGGGCTGCTGTTGATGAACAGCGCTGAGTTCGTCGAGGCCTACTTTGCGCTCGGCCTGGTGGGCGCGGTGGTCGTGCCGCTCAACTGGCGGCTCGTTCCCGACGAGCTGGAATTTATCCTCAAGGACAGTGGCACCAAGCGGCTGATCTTCGACGAAGAGTTCCTCGACACGGTGACGGAGCTGCATTCCCGCGGCGACAAGACTGACATCAAGCAGTGGCTGCAGGTGGAGGGCGACGTCGACGTCGCCGACTTTGCCGACGGCTACACGGCGTTTCGCAACGGCGGCGCGGCTGAACCGCCGGCCTTCGGCGCCGGCGCCGACGACATGCTCTACATCATGTACACCTCGGGCACGACGGGACTGCCGAAGGGCGTCGTGCATACCCATCGAACATCGTTCTGGAGCGCCCTGACCATCGCGTCGACGGCGGACTATCACGAGGGCGACGTGTTTCTCTCGCCGCTGCCGATGTTCCACGTCGGTGCGCTCACGCCGCTGACGGTGAACATCTATCAGGGCTCGACGTCGGTCGTCATGCGCAGCTTCGACCCGACGCGGGCCTGGGAGCTGCTCGAGAAAGAACGGGTCACGACCGCGCTCATGGTCCCGGCCATGCTCAACTTCATGCTGCAGGTGAAGGTGCCGGATGCCTCGGCCTACGCGCAGCTGCGCTGGGTCATGTCGGGCGCGGCGCCCGTGCCCGTCTCGCTGACGGCGGCCTACAACGACATCGGGATTCGCATTCTCGAGATCTACGGGCTCACGGAGACCTGTGGCCCGGCCTGCCTGATGGATTCGGAGCACGCGCTGGCGAAGCCCGGCTCCACCGGCAAGCAGTTCTATTTCACGAAGATCAAGATCGCTGGGGACGACGGCATCGAGGTCCCGCGCGGCGAGGCCGGCGAGGTCTGGGTGCAGGGCGAGCACGTCATGCGCGAGTACTGGAACCGCCCCGACGCCACGGCCGAGACGCTGGTCGACGGCTGGCTGCGCACGGGCGACGTCGCGATGATGGATGAGGACGGCTTTGTGTTCATCCAGGATCGCATCAAGGACATGATCATTTCCGGCGGCGAGAACGTCTATCCGGCTGAGCTCGAGAACGTGCTCATGAGTCACCCGGACATCGCAGAGGCCGCGGTCATCGGGCACGAGAGTGAGAAGTGGGGCGAGAGCCCGTTTGCGATCGTGGTCAGGACGCGCGACGACCTCACCGAGGCGGAGGTGCTGAACCACTGCCAGGGCAAGATGGCGCCGTTCAAACAGCCGAAGGGCGCGGCCTTTATCGACGTGATACCGCGCAATCCTTCGGGCAAGATCTTGAAGCGGGTGCTGCGTGAGCAGTTTCCGGGGCCGGCGCCGGTCTAGCGCGATAGCCGCGCACCGGCGCGGCGTCCCGGGCGAGCGGGCGGTTGTACTGCGTCGCGCGATCCATCGACACAGCAGGCGGGGGAACACATGGCCAGCTATCGACTCTACGGGGGTGAGCTGAGTCTCTTCACCCGCAAGCTGGAGGCCGCGCTGGTGTTTTACGGCGCGGACTTCGATTTCCTGCCGAAAGAGCCCGCCAACGCCGCGGAGCTCGAAACGCGTTCCGGTACCCATCAGGTGCCCGTGCTGCGCACGCCCGAAAACTGGATGCTCGCGGACACCACGCCGATCATGGAACTGCTGGACGCTCGCTTCCCTGGCCGCGAGCTGTTTCCGGCGGGGGATCTCGGGGTGCTCACACACGTCATCGAGGAGTTCTTCGACGAATGGGTCGCGCGGGTGATGGTGCACTACCGCTGGCACTACCCCGAGTCTGCCGAGTTTGCCGCGCAGCGCATCGGCCGGGGGCATCCGGAACGCGCCGCGCAAATACTGCAGTGGGGCCCGCGAGCCTGCCGGGCGACGGGCACGGAGTCGCCGTCCCAGCAGCAGGCGGCGGAGGCCGAGTATCGGCGCGTGCTGGTCGCCGCCGAGGCGCAGCTACAGCAAACGCGCTTTCTGCTGGGCGATCGGCCCACCGCGGTCGACTGCATCGTGCTCGGGGGCCTGCGCGCGCACACCTACACGGACCCAGTGCCGAAGCGGGTGGTCGCCAACTATCCCGCCGTCGTCGCCTGGGCGGAACGCGGCGCCAACGACTGGGACGGCAGCGGCGAGCTTGCACCCTTTCCCGCATCCACGCCGTTTGCCCGCTTCGCGCTGGCGGAGTTGCCGCTCGGCTACGCGCCGTTTGTACTCGCGAACGCGGCCGCGCTCGCCGCCGGGTCGAAGACCTGTCGGGCGGAGGTGTTTGGAGAGGAGGTGAGCTTTCTGACGAGACCCTACCCGGAGCGCTCGCGGCAGATGATTCGCGACCGGATCGCGCGTGTGGGCCCGTCCCCCGCAATCGCCACCTGGCTGGATGACATCGGACTGACTGAGGTCTTTCAGTGACTGTGGCACCGACCGGCGCACCCCGCCTTGCCCTCGTTCTTGCCAGCGCGATTGTTCTGTGTGCGCTGGTGATCGTCGTGCTCCGCGGGGGTCTCATCGGCTGGTCCGCCCTGATCCTTGGGCTTGCGCTGCTCGCGAAGCGCTGGTGGTCGCCCAGTGCACGCGACCCGCTTTGGGGCCTGTGCCTGCTGGTCGTTTCGGCGGTGCTGTGGGGCGCAACCTACGGATGGGTGATCTCGAGCTGGGAATCGGGCGAAGTCGTCACGCTCGACGTTGAGTTGCCTGACGGCTCCCACCGCGCACGCGTCTGGGTCATGGACGTCAACGCGCAGGCGCACGTCTATTTCGATGCGCCCGTCGACGTCGCCGAGGCGCTGCTCGCAGGCGAACCGCTTAAGTTCACGCGCGACGGTGTGACCAGTACCCGGGTGCCCAACGTACGGCGTCTTGAAGACGTTCCTACAGCGGAGGTCGGGCAGATTCTCGCGGCGATGCAGGAGAAGTATGCGCACCGCTATGACGCGGCCGGTGTCTACTATCTTCTGCTCGGGCGCTATCGCGACCGCGAGGCGATCGTTATCGCGCTGTGACTTGCGCCTCCGCGTCCGGGCACGGCCCGGCCTCCACCTGCACGGTGGAGTGATCGACACCGAATCGATCCAGCAGCAGCGCCTTAATGGCGTTTACCGCGCCGAAGGCGTCGGCGTCCGCATCGACGGTCGCGTGCAGCGTGACGAGCGGCTTTTCCCCGGTCAGCGCCCAGGCGTGCACATGGTGCACTTGCTGCACGTTGGCGATCTCTGCGGCGAGCGTTGCGCGAATGGCTTCGAGATCCAGGTGTCTGGGCACGCCCTCCAGCAGTATGTGAGCGGACTCGCGCAGTACCCGCCAGGCGCCCGTGACCAGTATCGCCGCCACTAGCAGCGCGAGCAGCGGATCGGCCAGCGTCCAGCCGGTGTAGTAGATGATCAGCATCGCGGCGATCGCGGCGATCGAACCTGCGAGATCGCCGAGCACGTGCAGGCTCGCGCTCTGCACGTTCAGGTTGTCGTGGCTGTGGCCGTGCAGCATCTTGAGTGCCGCGACATTTATGACGAGGCCGATGATCGCGACGATCAGTCCCGGCAGGGCCAGCAGTTCCTGCGGCTCGAACAGCCGGCCGATCGCCTCGAACAGGATCCATGCAGCCAGCAACAGCAGCGTCAGCGCGTTGACGAACGCCGCCAGCACCTGAAATCGGTGATAGCCGTAGCTGAGCTGCTCGTCCGCGCTGCGCTGGCTGAGCCGCATCGCATACCAGGACAGCCCGAGGGCCGAGGCGTCCAGAAACATGTGGCCCGCATCGGCGATCAGCGTCAGAGAGTTGGCGAGCAGTCCGCCGACGAGTTCGACGGCGGTGAACGCGGCGATGATGACAAAGGCGCGAGCGAGCGCGGTCTGGCTGGATGCCACGTGCTCGTGATCTTCGTGGTCGTGGTGATCGTGCGGGTGTTGATTCACGCCCTGCTGCCGAAGTCCGGGCGCAGCCGCTTGATCAGCCGATAGGCGCTCTCGCGTCCCTGGTAGTAGCGCGGCAGCAAGACCTTCTGCTCGTACCCGCGCTCGGCGTAAAACCTCCTTGCGCCGTCGTTGTTGCTGCGCACTTCTAAAATGACGGTGCTGATGCCGGCGATCAGCGCCGTCTTTTCCAGCCACGCCAACAGCCGCGCGGCGACGCCGCGACGACGATAGTCGGGGTCGACGGCCAGCAGATTGAGGTGCGCGTGCTCGGCGTGAAATTCCATGACGGCGAAACCGATCGGTGGCGAGCCGTCGCCGTCGATTGCGCACAGCACCACGGATTCGCCTGCCGTGATGAAGCGCGCGATGCGCTCTGCGCGCCAGCTCCAGCCCAGCCCTGTTTCGATGTAGTCCCTGGACATCTCGGCCAGCCGAGGCGCGTCCTTGAGCGTCGCGAGGCGACAGTCGATCACATGGCTGGGGCGCTGCTTCATGGCGGAATTATGGTTCAGCGCGCCGAGTGGGTGAAGCGGGCCGCGTCGCAGAATCGCATCTGTAGCCATGACGACTCACACTGCGATCGGACGTTGCCGGTCGCGCTGCGAGAGTCGGCACCATTGTCCGGCAACTGTCCGTCGACCCAGTCGCTGAGCGCCCGTTTCCTTGCATTTGCAACGTCTGCCCTGTATGCAGAACAGCAGGCCCACGACGAACGAGGAGACGGCGATGAAGTCACTCAAGGTACGCGATCACATGGCCACCCGGTTGATCACCGTGCAGCCGCACACCAACGTTGTCGAGGCGATGGGGCTGCTGCTGGAGAACGGCATCTCCGGGGTGCCGGTCGTCAACGACAACGCCCAGTTGGTGGGCGTGCTGTCCGAGGTCGATGCCATGCAGGCGGTCATGCAGGACAGCTACTACGACGAGTCGGTGGGCATCGTCGCCGATGTCATGACCAGCCCCGCCGAGACCGTCGATCCGAACGAGGACATCTATTCGGTCGCGGAGCGCTTCATTGCCGAGCGGCGTCGGCGCTACCCGGTCGTCAACGAGTCAGGCGCGCTGGTCGGCCAGATCAGCCGACGAGATGCGCTGCGCGCCGCCCACAGCTTTCTGATGCATACCGATAAGGTGGAAGTGGAGGGGGCTTGATCGCTTCTGCCTTCGGCGTGCGGTTCGTCCAGGGCAACCTGCAGGGTTTGTGCGGCGAGATATCGACGTGGGCGATCGAGTCAGGAGGAACCGGCACCCCAGTTGTTGTGCTGCAGCACGCGCAGGAAACCAATCAGGTTGCGATCTCGCTGCTGCTCTAGTTCCGCGATGGAATACTCGCCGGACTGCGCGTCTGACTGCCGAACGATGGTGTCGATGAGTTCGGGCGTGAATTCCGGCGTGTCCATCAGTTTGGTCCAGGGCCATTCGAGCGTCGGTCCGAACTGTTCTAGGAAATGCTTGAAGCCGCCCTCGCCGCCAGCGACGCGATAGGTTTCGAATAGACCCATCTGCGCCCAGCGCAGGCCAAACCCGTGCGTGATGACCGTGTCTATTTCTTCGGTCGTCGCGACGCCGTCGTTGATCAGCCACAGCGCCTCGCGCCACACGGCCTCCAACAGGCGATCGCCTATGAACGCGTCGATCTCGACGCGCACGTGCACCGGACGCATTCCGGCGTTGGCGTACACGGCCTGCGCGTGGGCGATACTGTCTGCCGCCGTCGCCTCGCCGCCGACGACCTCGACGACCGGCAGCAGATAGACGGGATTGTACGGGTGACCAACCACCAGCCGCTGCGGGTGACTCAATTCTGCTTGCAGGTTTGTCGGCCTGATCCCGGACGTGGAGGAGGCGATGATGGTGTCCGCGTCACTGGCCGCCTCGATATCGGCGTAGACGCTGGCCTTCAGCTCGATGCGCTCGGGCACGCTCTCCTGCACGAAGCGAGCCCCTTCGACCGCCGCCGCGATCGAGTCGCAGAACCGCACCCTGCCTTCGGGCGCGTCGCGCATGCCGAGTTCGTCCCACGCGTGGCGCGCGTTGTGCAGCGCGCGCTCGACGATCTGCGGTGCGTTCGGCGCGGGATCGCTGATGCGCACCTCGTGACCGGCGAGCACGAAGCGCGCCGCCCAGCCCGCGCCGATGACGCCGCAGCCAACGATCGCGACGGGTAACCGCTCCGCATCAGCCATGCCGGGTTAGCTGCAGGTTGTCGCGAACCTGCTCGGGTGTCAGCAGGCTGTAGTTTTGCGCGATCAGTATGGCGGCCGCGCGCTCGACCAGTTCGCCGTTGCTGGCGAGCTGACCGCGATCGAGCCAGATGTTGTCTTCTAATCCCACGCGCACGTTGCCGCCGGACAGCGCGGCGAGCGATACATAGCGCAGCTGATTGCGGCTGATGCTGAACGCCGAGAACGTCCAGTCGTCTGGCACGTTGTTACGCATCGCCATGAAGGTGTTGAGATCGTCCGGCGCGCCCCACGGAATGCCCATGCATAGCTGCACCATCACCGGTTTCGGAATGATGCCGCGCTCGACCAGGCTCTTCGCGTGGGCGAGGTGGCCGGTGTCGAACGCCTCGATCTCGATGCGCGTGCCGGTCTCGGTCATCTGCCGGGCCATCTCCTCAAGCTGGCTCGGCGTGTTGGTCATGATGTAGTCGCCCTCGCCGAAGTTCATCGTGCCGCAGTCGAGGGTGCAGATTTCCGGGCGCAGTTGGCGCACGTGCGCAACGCGCTCGGTCGCGCCGACTATGTCAGTTCCGGCGGGATCGGTCGGCAGGGGTGTTTCCACCCCGCCCAGCACGATGTCGCCGCCCATGCCGGCGGTCAGGTTGATCACGACGTCGGTGTTCGAGCCGCGCACGCGTTCGACCACCTCCGCGTACTTCTGCACGTCGCGCGACGCGCTGCCGTCGTCGTTGCGCACGTGTATGTGCACGACCGCCGCGCCGGCCTGCGCTGCCTCTATGCAGGAATCGGCAATCTGCTCGGGCGTCACCGGCACCTTGGGCGACTTGCCCGTCGTGTCCCCGCCGCCGGTGACGGCGCAGGTGATGAACACCCCATCGTGCTGTTGTGCCATCTCTCTCCCCTATGTGTTTCTGAGCGCTATGTATCTCACGCGCGTGCGTGCTGGCTTGCTCTGCGGCGCGCGGCGTTGCGGGCGAACGAGCGTACCTCGTCGTGATCGATATAGACGCCGCGCAGATGACGCACGCCGCCGGCGTCGAACGCATCGCGTCCGTGCAGGATGCGCCGGTTATCGAAAGCGACCAGATCGCCGGGCTGCATGCGCAGTCGTAGCTGAAATCGCTCGGCCGCGGCAAGGCGGCTGAAACACCGCAGGGCGGCGTAGGCACACGGCACGTCGGCGGGCGGCATGTCGGGAAACGCGCGCACCGGATAGAAGGCCCGCAGCGTCAGGGGCGCGCCCGGCGCACCGCGATCAATGAGCGGACCGGACCACCGGTGATCGATGCCCGGACCGCGATTGAAGAATACCCAGCGGCGCGTGGTTAGCAGCTCGTAGTATTCCGGATGCGTCGCCTCCAATTCGGCGGCAACCGCGTAGCCGTCGGCGTAGGTCGATGCGCCGCCGCCCGCCTCGTTGCGCAGGCAGTGCAGCACCTGAAAGCCGGGCGGCGTTTCGCGTGTTGGCAGATCCGTGTGCGGCCCCAGGCGCAGGCGCGTGTTGGCGGTGCTGTTGGCATCGTCGGTGCCGGCCAGCTCGACTTCGGCGATCACATCCCAGACCAGCCCGAAGTTGGTGTCGCGCAGCGGACCGATGCGTTCGATGGCCGTCTTGATGAAGTCTGTCTCGGGCGGACATTGCGTCAGTTTGGCGATGCCGAAGCGCAGCAGATCCTCGACCCATTCGCCGAAGGCTGGTTCTTGCAGCGTGTCTTCGTAGGTGCGAGTGGGCGGCTCTTTGAGCGTCTGCGCGGTCCACACGGACTGATCCGGCAGAAACGCACTCGGCAGATGCTGGCTCGCCGCGACGTGATATAGCCACCCCGGATGAAACAGGCTGTCCGCGACATCGTCGGCCCAGACGATCGTAAGCGCACCCTCGTCAGTCTTGCGCGCAGCAGCGATAGTGAGCCCTTCGGTCAGATCCGCAGGATCCAGCGTCGCCTCGCGCGTTGCGGGGTCTACGAAACCCGCCTGCACGATGTTCTCGCGCAGCCACGCGCAGTACGCGGTGAGCGTCGTTCCGTCGTCCCAGCCGAGTTCAACGAAGTCACCTCGCAACTCGACGCTGCGTATAGGCTGCCAGGCGTAGTCGTAGAAGTCTGGCGTTAGTGGCCGTGCGATCATGGCGCGCATTGGACCACTGCAGGCGGCCTTTGGCTACCGCGCCAAACCTGCCGCGCGGATAGGTTTCGGTGCGGCCGCACGCGCGCGCGACGCGCGCACGATACGCGCACGTCGCACGGAGGAAATGGTGCTCTGTGTGGTTACACTGCCGTCTCTATCTTGGAGTCGGGTGTCAAATGCTCGTCGCGTCGAATTGCCTGTCCAGCGTGCGGCGTCTTGCGCTTGCCGCCGCACTCGCGACGGCCGCATCAGGCTGTCAAACGGCATCGCTTCCGGTGTCGCGCGCGGTCGATTCGCGGCCGAGCGAACTGCAGCAGCGGCTCGACGATCTGCAAAGCCGCCACAGCGACGTTCCCGGGTTTGCCGTCGCCGTGCTGAGCGACGAACTCGACACCGCCGCGACTGGCGTCGCGGATCCGCACGGCAGGCCGATGACGGCGGGGACGCCGGTGCGTATCGCCTCCAACACCAAGACCTTTGTGGCGGCTGCGATCCTGCGCCTGATGGAGCAGGGCCGCCTGTCCATTGACGCGCCGATCGGCGCCTGGATCAGCGCGGACCACGCGCGGCTCCTGGCGAGCGATGGCTATGACCCGCAGACCATCACGATACGGCACTTGTTGATGCACGCTGGCGGGCTGAACGATCATTTCGGCAGCGACGCGTTTACGGCGCGCGTGCTGGCGGAACCGGACCATGTGTGGACGCGCACGGAACAGCTCGAGATGCTGGTCGCGACGACGGACAAGCGGGGTCCCCCTGGCGTCGCCTTCGCGTACTCGGACAGCGGCTATCTGCTGCTGGGTGAAGTGGTCGAGCGCGTGACCGCGCAGCCAGCCCTTGCCGGTTGCGCTCCGCGCGCTGCTGTCGATCGACGCGCTGCGGCTGCCTTCCTATCGCTGGGACGAGACGGACCACTGGGACGAGACCGACGCGCCGCCCGCAGGGCTGCCGCGGCGCGCGCACCAGTGGTTGGACGGCCGCGACACTTTTGGCTTCAACGGCAGCGTCGATGCGTGCGGCGGCGGCGGCGTTGTTGCCAGCATCAGCGATCTGGCCGAATTTTTGCGCGCGCTGTTCGCGGGCGGGGTGTTCGATGATCCGGAAACGCTCGAGCTGATGATGTCCGCGCCGGGGCATCTGCCCGACAGCCCGTATCGGCTGGGCCTGTTTGCGCGCAACTTCGAAGGCCACGCCATGTTCAGCCATGGCGGCTTCTGGGGCACGGACGCCTATGTCATACCGCGGCTGGGACTGGTCGTCGCCGCCGTCGCGCTAGAGCAGAACGGCGTTCAGGCGTTGCGCGCGCTGACGCGCACGCTAATGGCGGAGCACGTGGCGCGGGCGAGTGCTACTCCGCCGCCGCAATGAGCCGACCGCGGCAGTCCTGCCCCGGCTCGAGCCGTCGCCAGTTGCCGAGCTCGCCCAGTAGGTAGCGCTTGCCCAGCCGCTCCACGAACGCGAGGGTAGGTACCGGGTCGTTGGAGCGACGGAACAGGCCATCGCCGGAGTGGGTCAGCCGGATCTTGCGACCGGCGGCGTTGCGCCAGGTCAGGCGGTCCTGATGGAGATAGAGCTCGGCCGTGCCGGCCTGGCAATTGTGCCATTCGGCGCCCGCGAAGCGGCGGGTCGCCGGATAGTAGGTGCGGCCATACGCCGCGAGCAGCGCGCCCCTGGCCTCCTCGTCGAGCGGCACGCGCTCCGCTCGTATTTTCGGCAGGCCGTGGGTCAGCATTCGCTCGATTTGATTGCTGAGCCGCGTCAGCAGTCCTGGGTTGTCCACGTTGATGACCAGGTAGTACGCGCGCTCGGCTTCGGGCAACACCGCGTAACGCGATCGATAGCCGTCGGCGTCGCCGCCGTGGCCGAAAAACACTCTGCCCTGGCGAATCTCGGAGTACATGCCTACGCCGTAGCCGATCCGCAGCCCGGCCTGTGCGGCGCTGGTCGCATTGGCCTCGTACAGCGCCACCCCGCGGGCGTCGCGGGCCTTCGCGATCGGCGCCGGCAGATCGTCGTTAACCAGCCGCAGCAAAAACTCCGCAAACTCGTCGGTCGAGACGTTGAGCGCGCCGAAGGCGGGATAGGCCATGTGCCAGTAGGGGATCGGCGTTGCGCCATCCGCCTTGTAGCCGCCCGGCAGATCGGATCGCGGTTCCAGCGTCGCGCCCGGCATGCCCAGCGGCGCGAGCACCTCGCGCGCGAGCACGGTTGCGAACGGCTTGCCCGTCAGGGCCTCCACCGTCTGGGCCGTGTAGGCGGGGATCAAGTTGCTGTAGCTGCTGGCGAGGCCCGGCTGCCACAGGGTCACGTGCGAGGCCGGCGCCAGGCGGAACGCGTCGCGCCGCGCGATGGGACTGGCGCTGTCCCACTCCGCGCGGTCCAGATCGCGAAAACCGGCCGCGAGTTCCAATAGCTGACCCAGGCGCACGGGCGCGTCCGTCGCGTAGCGGTTGCGCCACAGCTCCGGCGCGATGAGCTGGCGCAGCGGCGTGTCCAGGGGCACGCCTTTTTCGTGCGCCGTCGTCAACGCCGCCAGCGCGGTGAACGTCTTGGTGATCGAGCCGACCCGAAACGGCGTTTGCGGCGTTGCCTCGCCGAACGCCCGCAGGACGGGAACCTGGCGGCCTTCGACGACCACGAGCGCCGCCGCGGGCACGTTCGCGGCCGCTAGCTGACGGCCCACCAGATCGGCGAGCGCGGTCCAGTCGGGCGGTCGGCGAGCGCCCTCTGCTGCTCTCGGCAGTGTGAGCGTCAGTGTGAGCGCCAGCGCCAATCCGAGGCCCGAAAGCTGACAATTTCGGTTACCCTTGAGCGTTCGAATCCAGCGGCGGCGGGGAAAAAAAGCCATGTCAGAATCCAAAATGACCCTCGACTATGAGGACAAGATTGCGGTCGTACGGTTCAACGACCCGCAGGTCATGAACGCGATCGGCGCGGAGATGCTCGGCGATTTCACCGAGGTCGTGCATGAAGTAAAGCACAGCGATGCGCGCTGTATGGTGCTGACCGGCACCGGTCGCGGCTTTTGCGCTGGCGCCAATCTTCAGGGTCGTAGCGGCGGCAGCAAGGACGGCAAGAAAAAGGCGCCGCGCGGCGCGGGCTCGGGTCTGCGCAGCGGGTATCACCCGCTGTTGTTCGAACGGCGTGGCATGGACATTCCGTTGGTCACGGCCGTGAACGGCGCGGCCGCCGGCGTTGGCATGAGCTTCGCGCTCATGGGTGATCTGGTTTGCGCGTCCAAGCAGGCCTTCTTCCTGCAGGCGTTCGCGAAGATCGGTCTGGTACCCGACGGTGGCTCGACCTTCATGCTGCCGCGCCTGGTCGGTTGGGGCCGCGCGATGGAGCTGTCGATGCTCGCCGAGCGGCTGCCGGCGGAGCAGGCCATGGAGTGGGGCCTGATCAATCGCCTGTACGACGACAACGAGGCGCTGATGGACGGTGCGATGGAATTGGCGACGCGGCTGGCGAACGGTCCGCGCTCGCTCGGCCTTATTCGGCGCGCGTACTGGGATAGCTGGCATAACAGCTTTGAACAGCAGGTGGATCTCGAGGCGCGGCTGCAGAACGAAGCCAGCTCAAGCGAAGATCATCGCGAGGGCGTGAGCGCTTTCCTTGAGAAGCGCGACGCCGAATTCAAGGGCGCCTGACCTATCTGGCAGCGGGCGGCCGGTGCATCCGGCTGCTCGACACCGAGGGCGGGCGTCTAGTCGGGCTCGCCTTTCTTCCTTCTCAGGTCCTTCCTTCTCAGGTCCTGCCTTCTTAGGTCTAGGGCGCGACGGCCGTATCGTCCGGTTCCCGAATCGGCATTAGGAACTGCTGGGCCAACGTCGGTTCTGTCGGCCTGGTGCCGGTCTCCTGCGTGGCGGCGTCCGCAAAGGTGCCGAACACGCGATCCCAGACGATCGCCGCACAGCCGTAGTTGGTATTGCTCTCTGCGAGCACCATCGAGTGATGGTGCACGTGATAGCGATTGGTGGTGAACAGCCAGCCAACGACGCGCGTGTTCAGGCGCACATTGGCGTGCACGACGCCGGTCTGTACGACGCCGAGGGCCGCCGCACCGGCCGCAGCGATGCCCACCCCGAAGAACAGTTCGACCAGCGCCGCCGGCAGGGTGATGAAAAACAGCTCCAGCGGATGATTGAGGCCGAAGTTCAGCGCCCCCAGATTTTTGAAGGAATGATGGGCGCCGTGGCCCGATATCCGCCAGATCAGCGCGAAGCGGTGTTCCGCTCGATGCATCCAGTACCAGATGAACTCGCTGCAGAAGAAGACCATGAACACCTGCACCAACAGCGGTGCCTGGTGGGGCCACAGGCCGTCCAGTCCCAGCGTCATACGCGCCTCCGCCAGCGGTGTGCGCAGCAGTTCATCGTACAAGGCGACGACGGCGCCGGTCAGGATCAGCAGCACCAGCACGAGTCCTGCGTTGCGCGCCTGGCGGGCGACGGTCGGCAGCCAGTCGGGCCTGGCGGGCGTCAGTCGCTCCAGCGCGCCCAGTATGATCTGCGCCGCGAAGATGCTGACCAGCAGTCGGTTGCCGTCGTCGGGATCCGCGAGCCAGTAGGCCAGCGCGCCCGCTACCAGAGCTGGCCGTAGTCCGTAGTAGATCAGTTGTTGCAGTACGCGCAACGCGCTCCCTCCTCCGATAGGACGCCGGCCGCAAGCGACTGCGCGAGTCTAGCAAGTAATCGGGCCGGCCTTGCCGAGCTTCCGGATTGGACCCGCCGCGCGTCAGCGCGGGACTTGAAAGCGGCCAGTCGCACTGCCCTAATCGCGCAACACGCTCTCTTTGCGAGGTTCGATCATGCTGAAGTTCGGCGTTCTGGGTGCGGCGGCCATCACGCCCCGCGCGCTCATCTTTCCATGCGTCGACGAACCGCGCGCACAGATACGTGTCATCGCGGCGCGCGACCGGGAACGCGCGCAGGCGATGGCCGACTGGGCGGGTATTCGGCACGTCGTCGACGATTATCAGGCTGTGATCGATCATCCGGATTGCAACGCGATCTACATCCCGCTGCCGATCACAGCCCATCGGGAGTGGACGCTGAAAGCGTTGGCCGCCGGCAAGCCGGTGCTGTGCGAAAAGTCCATGGCCGCGAACGCCGCTGAGGCGCGTGACATGGCGGACGCGGCGGACGCGGCGAATCTGGTGCTGATGGAAGCGTTTCACTACCGCTATCACAGCGTGTTTCTGCGCGCCAAAGAGATCCTTGCTGCGGGAGAGCTGGGTCCCCTGAGTGAGATCGAGGCGGTATTCAACATCCAGGGGCCGCCGCCCGAAACCGACATTCGAATGCTCTACGCGCAGGGGGGTGGCGCGACCATGGATCTCGGCTGCTATCCGTTGTCGTGGTGCCGGCACCTGCTGGAAGCAGAACCGGAGGTGATAAACGCCACGGCAATCGAAGGTCCGCCGGATGTCGACCTGATGCTGCGGGCGGAACTCGTTTTCCCTGACGGCGTGACGGCGGTGGCGTCGAGCGATATGCGAGCGGGCACGCACTTCGACATGCACTTCACCGTACACGGCGCGCGCGGCACGCTGCGCGTCGAGCAGCCGCTGGTGCCGCAAATCGGCCATTCGATCGAGGTAACGATCGATGGCGAGACGAGGCGCGAAGTCTGCGATCGGCGCGCGACCTACGGCTATCAGCTCGACGCCTTCATCGACGCCGTCGACGGCGGCGCCGCACTTGCGACCGACGGCGCCGATGCGGTGCGCCAGATGACGCTGATCGATCGCTGCTACACCGCTGCGGGGATGAGGCTGCGGGGAGGCTAGCGCCCAGCGCCCGGCGCCCCCGTGGCGATGTGCCGACCGGTCAGCGGGTGCGCTCGTATAGACCGCTGCTCAGCGCGCGGAGCTCCCTGGCGCGTAGCGCGTCCGCGAAGGCGGCGCTGATTTCGTCCGCCGTTTGAAATCCGCCGCGCCGACCGTTTTCGTCCCAATAGACCTGCAGGGCGTGCTCGTCGAACGGGCCGAGGCGGCCGTCGGGGGCGAATTCGAACACGATCGTCTGGCCGTTGCGCTCGATGCGCAGTCCGAACCCCAGCTTCTGATACTCGCCGCCGCCGGGGATCTCGCCGCGCAGCGGCAAACCGTTGCTGCCCCAGGCCACGCGGCTCGCCGGGTGAGCGCAGAGACCGGTGTCGACGAAGGCGGCGAACGCCTCCGAGGCGGCCATCTGGTGCGCGTCGATCAAGGCGTCGAGTCTGTCATCCATAGCTGCGTCGATTTAGTCATGTGTTCGCGAGGGCAGGCACTGGTGGCATCCCGAGTCGCCGTGTAGCTCGTGCGCCCCAGAGCAGGATGCGCGCGCACAGTGTAGTCTGATCTCCTCCTGCGGGGAGGTGGGAAGGTAGGAAGGTAGGAAGGTAGGAAGGTAGAAACAAGGGGAGAGGCAAGATGACCCAGACTGGACAGTGCCTGTGCGGCAACATCAGCTACGAGTTCGACGGCGAACCGGCAATGGCGGGAGTCTGCCACTGTCGCAACTGTCAGCGACAGGCAGGCTCAGCGTTCTCGACGCTCGCGGGCATACCCGAGCCGGCGTTTCGTATGGCGGGCGAACCGAAGCTCTATCGCGATAGCGACACGGACAGCGGCAACACGGTCGAGCGCTACTTCTGCGGCGACTGCGGTTCGCCCATTTATTCTGCGATTCCCACCGCCCCCGGCATGATCTTTCTGAAGACCGGTACGCTGGACGACACGGATAGCTTCGTGCCGCAAATGCACTTCTGGTGCAGCACCAAGCAAAACTGGCTGCAGCTTGAGGGCAGCGTGCCGCAGCTCGCGAAGACACCCTGACGCAGATGCACCCCGATTCTACCGACGTGGCCGATGCGTCCGCGACCGATCTGCTCGGCTGGACCGGGGTCGATCGCGACGAGCCAAAGGTGCGGCGGCTGGCGCGATACCTGGAGTCCGCCGCTGGCCTGTCGGGACTCGAGGTGCTGCAGCCCGATGACGTCGAGAGGGCCGCAGAGCTCTTCTATCGCGATGGCTTCGTGCTGGTCGCCAACGCGCTCGACGATGAGCAGCTAACCAGGCTGCGGGCTGGTGCCGAGCGCGAGATGCGAGCGATCGTAGCGCTCGATCCGCAGCGCGCCGGCAATCGCGGTCCGCGGCGCTACTCCTTCGGCAGCGCTAGCCTCACCGGTCAGCTCCTGCATCATCCGGAGTGGGCGATGCTGGTCGACCTGCCAACCGTCACGCCGATCGTCGAGGCGATCTTCGGGTCTGCGGATTATACGGTGCGCGGCGGGGGCGGCGACTTCTGTTTACCCGGCGCCGTGCGCTATCAGCCGCTGCACTCGGATATCGGCAATCGTCGCACCCTGCGCGGCAAGGAGTTTGGCTCGTTCTTCGACCCGCGCGGCAGGCTCACGTATCGCGATCTGCCCTGTCCATTTCTGTGCTGCAATTTCCTGACTGCTGATCAGACGGCGCTGAACGGACCGACGCGACAGATTCCTGGCACCCAGCACTCGCACGCGCCGATGCCGCGCCTCGCGGAGGAGCCAGAGTGGATGCGCCTGTCGACGGTCAATCCAGCACCGGCGGGCAGCGTGCTGATCCGCGATGTGCGCGCCTGGCACGGCGGTACGCCCAGTCTTTCCGATCACCCGCGCGCAATCCCGAACGTCGAGTACTTCGCCCCCTGGTACCGCGAACCGGTCGAGCCGTCGATACCGGCTGAGGTGTTCGCGACGCTATCGGAGCGCGGCCAGCGAATCTGTCGTTTTATTTTACTGCCGCGCGACGCACGAACAGAGTTTGGCTATCGCGCAGATCTGGGCGCGACCCCGCGCGTGCATCGCGTCGACAATGCGCGCAGCGCGAGCGACTTCTGATTTCGCGTCTAGCGCGGCGCACGCCTAGTCGACGGTCAGAAACACCCGACCTTTCGATTTGGAGCACTCGCTGCTAGTCAGCTCGTAGATGATCTTGAACGTGCCGGTTTCGATGGGCGTGCCCGACAGCGTGCCGTCGGCGGTGAGCGTGACGCCCGCCGGCAGGGGACCGCGCTTGACGCTTACGGTGCCGGCGCCGAAATCGTTTGCGGTCACGTTGGTCGTGAAGTAGGCGCCGTACGCGAAACTCAGGCGGTCGTTGTAGACGCGCACTCTTTTGCGTTCGCAGCGCGTCGGGCATTCGACGTAGCCCGCATCCACGTTGAACGTAGAGGGATTTTGCGCGGTCAGTCGAAAGGGTTTGGCGGCCCCTCGGCCGGGCGCGGCATCGCTGTCGATGTTGTCGTTGTTGCCCACATTCGGTGTCGTGAAGACATAGCCTTCGCTGCGTTCGAAGCGCACCCGATAGTCACCGAGCGGGACCTCAGGAAAGAGGTAGTTGCCTTCTTTGTCGGTCTTGATGGCCAACCAGAGACGCGGTTCGTCCAACTTATCGAGAAAGACGCGCATCGGGCAGCTATCGTTTTCGTCGGCTTCCTGAATCCCGTTGCGGTTTTCGTCGAGCCACACGCGGCCACCGAAAAGGCCGTCGACGTTTGCGTTGACCTGCCCGCTCGCGATTATCGCAAGCGCTGCACCTAGCGCGCCTAGTTTCCGTTTCATGGGTCTCCCTCCCTGGGTTTTTTGGGGACTGCTGCGAGCCATCGATCATGCGGACGTGAGTCCGCCAGGCGTTCCCTGTCGGGAACCCCGTTACATTATGTATACATGCAATTTAATTGACTAATAAAAGATGGGCTCGGCCTGCCAAACGTTTAGTTCGTAACGACCGCAAGGAAATGGGAGAGGCAGCGGATCTTGCCGCTGAGCCGCAGCGTGCTCGTGGCACGCTGCGGCGCGCTGGCCTACGCCGAAGCGCGCAGGTCCTTGCGCAGGATCTTGCCGGAGGCGCTCTTCGGAATGGCGTCGATAATTTCCAGCTCGCGGATTTGCTTGTAGCTGACGAGGTGTTCGCTGACGAGCGCTTGGACCTCGTCCAGCGTGAGGGTTTCCCCGGCCGGGACGGTCACAAAGGCCTTCGGGATTTCGCCGGCCTCGTCATCGGGGATGCCGATGACCGCCACGTCGGTGATCTTCGGATGCGTGATGAGCAGCGCCTCGAGCTCTGCGGGTGCGACCTGGAAGCCCTTGAACTTGATGAGCTCTTTCATCCGATCGACGATCGTCATGTGGTGATGTTCGTCGATGATGGCGATGTCGCCGGTGTGCAGCCAGCCGTCGGCGTCCACCGTCTCGGCGGTCGCGGTGGGATTGTTCAGGTAACCGAGCATGACCTGTGGTCCGCGTACCCAGAGTTCGCCGCGGTCGCCGACGCCGCGATCTTCACCGCTGTCCGGATCGACGATCCTGGTCTCGGTGTTCGAAGCGGTGACGCCGCTCGTACCGGGCCGGTATTCGCCCTCTACTGTGCAGTGGCTCACGGGACTCAGTTCCGTCATGCCGTAGCCCTGCACGACCTCGCAGTCCAGCCGCGCGGCGGCCTGCTCCGCAAGCTCAGCACCAAGCGGCGCCGCACCCGAAAACACCTGACGAATAGACGACAGATCGTAGTCGTCGACGATGGGCGCATTGGCGAGTCCCAGGATGATCGGCGGCACGGCAAAGAAGCGGGTGATCTTCAGGTCCTGCACGGCGGTCAGCGCCTCGACCATATCGAAGCGGGGCATCGTGACGGCGGTGACGCCGTTCGCGAGCAGACCGTTCATCAGCACCTGCATGCCGTAGATGTGAAAAAACGGCAGCGCGGCGAGCGCCACTTCGTCGTCCTGGTATTTGATGGAGTGCTGCACCTGCTCGATGTTCGCGACCAGATTTCGATGCGAGAGCATGACGCCCTTCGGCAGGCCCGTGGTACCGGAGGAATAGGGCAGCACGACGGTGTGCTCGTTCAGGTCTACCGGCACCTGGTCGAGCGGCTCGCCGAACAGGTCGGTCATGGCAGTGGTGCCGGTGACGGCCTCGCCAATGAGCACGATGTCATCAACGTCCGTGCCTGCCGCGGCGGCGATCGCGGTCTCGGCGAACAGGCCGACCGTAAACAAGATCGTCGCGCCGGCATCGCGCAACTGATGCCGCACCTCCTCGGGACCGTAGGTGGGGTTGATGGTCGTGACCGCGGCGCCCGCGACCGCCACGCCGTGAAACACGATCGCGTATTCCGGGCAGTTCGGCGCCATGAGTCCAACGACCTTGCCCGGGCCGATGCCGCGCTCGGCGAGCCCGCCGGCCAGACGATGGATGGCCTGCTTGAGTTCGGCGTAGGTGTAGCGGCTAGTGCCGGCGGCGTCGCGAATGGCAACCCTATCGGTAAGCTCATCAACGAGACGCAGGGCGTGTTCGGTGATGGTGACCGCGGGAATCTCGACCTCGGGTAGCGGACTCTTGTGAATAATCGGGTTCATGTCTGGCCTCGTGTGCGATCGCCAGATCATAGCGTTCTTGTTCGGACCTGTGTGAGCGTGAGGCGCCCGGCCCTGGTGCCGACTGCGCGTGGATTGCGTGTCGGCGCAAAGACTAGGCAGCCGTTAGCCTGCCCAGACGTCGAGAACGTAGCGTCCGCCGCGCGCCAGATCGTCGAGCCAGGCCTGCGCCTGCTCGGCGCCGACCCCGCTTTCGTCCATGTATAGCTGACTGAGCGTTCGCTTGACGTCGGGTTCCATGACGGCGCCGTCGCCGCAGACGTAGATCACCGCGTCTGCCTGGATGAGAGACCAGACGCGCGGCCAGACTCTCTTGATCTCGTCTTGCACATAATGTCTGGACTCGCCTTCGCGTGAAAACGCGGTATGCAGTTCGATGTTGCCGTCTTTGTCTGCCTCTTTCAGTTCGTCGGCGTACAGAAAATCCTGCTGCGGATGTCTGCAGCCGAAGAACAGCAGCGCTTCGCCCAGATCGCTGCCTGCGGCGCGGCGCGCGGCACGCTCTTTGATGAAGCCCATGAACGGCGCGACGCCGGTTCCCGGACCGATCATGATGATGGGCCGTGTACTGTCGTCCGGCAGGCGAAAGGGTGTCGCCGGGGACTTTATGGCTGCGGCGACCGTGTCTCCGGCGACGGCGTCCCGCAGCGTCGTCGAGCAGACGCCGCTGTAGGTGCCCAGTCCGGACAGCGCATCACCCTCGACTACGCCGACGGTGATGGAGCATCTGCCCGGCGTTGCCAGCGGCGATGACGAGATCGAGTAGTAGCGCGGCGTCATCCAGGGCACCATCTCCATGTAGATCTCGAAGGGCAGTTCGCAGGCCGGAAATTCCTCCAGCAGATCCAGCACCGATTTGCGCTTGAGAAAAACGCTGTCCCGAAACAGTTTCTGATCGGCGAGTATCGCCTCCAGCTTGCGGCGGGTGTCGGGACACTGCGTGTGCTTCAACAGCGTCTCCACATCGTGCGTACTGGCGACGGCCTGCAGCTCGCCAAACACTTCGGCGAGGCGACGGACAGAGAAAGTGCTGCCGCTGGGAAATGGACTGCGCCGTCCGCCGTGGACGTCGACGCGGATGTAGGAGTTATCGTCGAAGCCGAATCGCGTCATTGCCCGTCGAATCGTGGACTCGCCGTTGCGACCAACAACGCACAGGTGATCGCCGGGCTCATAGGTCATACCCTCGGGAAGCTCGAACTCGATATGGCGGGTTGACCTATCGTCGCCGGATTGCAGTTCCCGGTTAGCCACGACCGTCACGGTCGAGGTCCCCGCGCGCATCGCGACGGGGTTGGCGTTGATGCTCTGCGCGACCTCCACCGAGTACAGCGGTGGCGTATCCGCCGCTTCTGACAGATCGATCTGCAGGTCGAGCGCGGTGCCCAGTTCTGGCCACAGAGCGTCCTGCCAGTCGTGAAAGGTACCGTCGATGCCTTCTCGCGCATCGGCCTCGGCGCGCTGCGTGAAGCGCGTCGCTCCGAGCTCGTGCAGGCGCTCGTCGATGTGTCTGGGAACGGATTGATAGGTGGACGCCCATTCTCGATTGCCGCAGCCGAAAACGGCGTAGGTCACGCCGGCCGCGCTGCCGGGTGCGGCTGCGTCCAGACTGGCGACAAATCGTGCTGCGTTGTCCGGCGGCGTGCCGTTGTAGCTGGCGGTCGCGATGATGACCGCTCCCTCGCGCGGTAGACCATCGGCGTAATCATCTAGCGGTGCGAGCGTTGTCGCAAAGCCGTTGATGTCACCCGCGTGGGCAAGCTCGCGGGCCAGGTTTTCGGTGGCACCGAGGTTGGAGCCGTAGAGGATGTGTAGCGGTGTGTCGTGCTTCGGCCGCTGCAGCGCTGCGCTCGCAGTCTCCGGCTCTTTGAACTCCGCGCCGCCAGAGCCGCGTACGGCCTCGGGGCGTTGCTTGACGCGAATGTAGAAGCCCTCCGGTTTGACGGAGAGCGTCTCCTTGATTTGCAGCTTGTAGTCGCCCTGCCCAAACAGTTCGAAGCGCTGCAGGATCATGCCAAGCACCAGAATGGCCTCCTGCATCGCGAACTGGCGGCCGATACAGGCGCGCTGGCCGTTGCCGAACGGCTTGTAGGCGTAGGCGGGGCGCGCCCGCTCGGCTTCGGGCAGGAACCGGTCCGGATCGAACGCTTCGGAGTTGTCGCCCCACACCGACTCGTCGCGGTGCAGCATGGGTATCAGCACGGTGATGAAGGCGCCTTTCTTCAGCGGGTAGCGCCCGCCGATCAGTTCGTCCTCATAGGGAGACAGACTGAAGGCGGGCGCCGTCGGCCATAGTCGCAGCGCTTCCATCAGAACGGCTCTGACGTACTGGAGCTGGCCTAGCTCGCTGATGGTCGGTGCCCGAGCGATGTCGTGACCCAAAACGGTGTCGACCTCGGCGGTCGCCTTGGCCAGTGCCTCCGGGTGTTCGATCAGGTAGTGCAGCGCGAACGACAGCAGGCCCGACGTGGTTTCGTGACCCGCGATTAAAAACGTGTTGATCTGGTAGCGAATGTTCTCGTCGCTCAGCCGTTCGCCGGTTTTCTTGTCTTCGCCAGCAAGCATGAAATTGAGCAGGTCTTTCTGATCGCCGCCGCGCCGCCGGCGATCGGCGATGATCTCGTCGACGAGCCTGTACATGTAGGCAACGTCTTCCTCCTGCTGCGTCAAACGCTTGCGCAGCGTGATGCCCTCGAACGGCAAATTGCGCTGCAGCATGCAGGTCTCGAGAGTTCGGGTCAGGGCGCCGATGAAGGGATGGAAGTCTTCGCGGTAAAACGAGTTGAATCGATAGTCGAAGCCGCACAGTCCCACGGTATCCAGCGTGAGCCCGGTCATGTCGCGCACGACGTCGATCGGTTCGCCCGCGTTCAGCCGTTCCCACTTGAGCAATAGCTGCTCCGCGATATCGACCATCATCGGCAGATATTCAACCATCGCCTGCTGGCTGAACGTGGGCAGCAGAATGTTGTGTGCCTTGGACCAGTTGGGCGCATCCGTGTCGCTTGTGAACAGCCCGTCGCCGCCCACGGCACGCACCTTGCGCAGGGCGCCGCGCACGGATTTATCGAAGCGGCTTTCGTCACAGAGTTCGTTGACCAGCTCAGGGCCGGAGACAATGACGACCGGCGCACCCATCATGTCGAGCCAGTAGATGGGTCCGAGCTCGCGCGTGAGCCCCATCAGACTTTGGATCGGCGTCTCTCCATCTATAGCTAGCGCGTTGCCGAGCAGCGGTTTACCCGGGGGTTTAGGGATCGGATGGAGTCGGTTTGTCATGTTCGGATGCTACAGATATCTGCTGGGTCTCACGTTAGGCAACTGCGGCGTTGATTAGAACCCTTTTCTCGCTGTTTCACGGACCTGTATGACCCGGTCTCGCGCCCAGGTTTCCATCGCTGATCGTGGCCCGTCCTCGATCGAAGCCGTGGCCGCCGACGTCGGATGAATCACTGCGGCCGACGCAGTACAGTGAAGTTCTGTCGCTAATCGCTGAGGGGTCGTCTGATGAAGGCAGCAGTCATGCGCGCGGGGGCGCTGCGGGTCGATGAGCTTCCGGACCCGGTTCCCGAGGCCGGCCAGGTGCTGGTAAAGACGCTGGCGTGCGGCATCTGCGGCTCTGATCTGCACGCGCTGCAGCACAGCCATGAGCTCGTGAACGCATCCCGCGAGGTTGGCGCGTCTTTTGACTTCGATCCCGATCGGGACGTGGTGATGGGGCACGAGTTCTGCGTCGAGATACTCGACCACGGCCCTGGCACGCAGGGCACGCTACCCTTGGGTTCTCGCGCCTGTTCACTGCCGGTGGTCGCTGGTCGCGATGGTGCCGCCGCGACGGTCGGCTATTCGAACGACTACCCGGGCGGCTACGGCGAGCTGATGGTGCTGAACGAAGACCTGCTGCTGCCGGTGCCGAACGGGCTGTCGACCGAGCACGCCGCGCTGACCGAACCCCTCGCCGTTGGCTGGCACGCCGTTGCCAAGGCCAACCTGCAGGGGGACGAAACACCGCTGGTAATCGGCTGCGGGCCGGTGGGGCTTGCGGTCATCGCTGCGCTCAAGAAGCGCGGCGTCGGTCCGATTGTGGCGGCCGACTTTTCGCCCACCCGGCGTGCGATGGCCGAAGCGCTCGGCGCCGACGACATTATCGATCCCGCGCAGGACTCGCCGTACACGCGCTGGGCGCAGCGGGGTGGCTACGACGCGCCGCCCGATCCGCTAGGCGCGAACGCGTTTTCCAAGCCCGTGATGTTCGAGTGCGTTGGCGTTCCCGGCGTCATCGAGCAGTTGATGCTCGCCGCGCCTCGGGATGCGCGCATCGTCGTCGTTGGCGTGTGCATGGAACACGATCGGATACAGCCCTTTCAGGGCATCGTCAAAGAGCTGTCGCTGCAGTTCGTGCTGGCCTACACCGCGGAAGAATTCGGCCACACGCTGCAGCTGCTGGGCGACGGCGAGATGGACGGGCAGGCGATGCTCACAGGCCGCGTCGGACTCTCTGGCGTTGTACAGGCGTTTCAGGATCTGGGCGACCCCGAGGCGCACGCGAAGATTCTGGTCGAGCCCTGGCGGTCCTGAAGCCGCTCAAAGCCGCTACAGCGCGGGCATTGCCGGCGCAACGACGGCGCTTGTTTTCGTGCGATGGCTCATTGTCACTGAGCGCAAACGCAACACGCGCCTGATCCGGTCCAGCGTCTATCGAACTCTGCGCTGGCCGTACAACTGCCGACGTCCGCGATAGCGGTGCACTCGAAGTCGGAAGCCTCAGTTGTTCTGTCGACCCAGGTGCTCTTCGTGATCTGACCGCGTGGACAGTTACAGTTGGCCGCCGGATTGCTGATCGTCGACAGTTGCTGGCAAACCGCGATCGATGTGCCGGGACCGCCGGGATCGCCCTTCTCCCCTTTCTCGCCTCTCTCACCCTGTGGCCCTTGAGGCCCGGGCGGACCTGCGGCCCCGGGTGCCCCCGCAACGCCTTGGGCCCCTTGTGGACCCGCTGCTCCCGGGGGGCCCTGCGGCCCGGGTGGCCCCTGAGGCCCCGCCCCAGTGGGATCGATTACTGTGATGTCGTAGCCGACGGACTCGGCGGGTAGTGCAACCGTCAGACGGTAGTCACCTGGCGTGATGGCCGTCGGTAGAACGGCGACTATCTCTGTGGCGCTCGGCGCACCGAGTACCGTTAGGGCGCCGATGTTGCCGAGGGATACATCCGGGATCACACCGCCGGAATCGAATCCTGCACCCCTAATGGTGATGCGTGAGCTGCCGATGTCCGCAAAGACTTCGGCTATGCTCAACGTACCATTGCCACCTCCGCCGCCGGTCGCACCCTGCACATCAAGCACCGGAGGGTTGCCTGATTCGCGAGTACGCAGGCGAAGCCTTACACCGTCTGCGGATTCCAGAACGAAGCCGAAATTTGTTGCAGGCATGTCTACCCAACCGGCTACCGTCGCCGTGACGTCGAAGGAAACGGTCGCCGAGTTCGCGCCGACAGTGGCCATCGCTACTACGGTACTGGACGCGGCGGGCGCGTTGTTGAAGGTCAGAGTGCCTTCGGTCCAGTTCCCGCTGACCTCGCGCACGGCGATCGTGCCCGGTTGGTTGACGCTCGAGATTTGAAAAGTGAGCGACGCGGCTGTCGGTATGCCCTGCAAAGCGCTAGTGTCGAACGATGCGTAGGTGTTGCGCTCGGAAGAGTCGCGCACCCAGGCGATGGCTTGACTGCCGAAGTTGTTGTTTGCCCGGCCGCTATTCGTGTACGAATCACCGATCAACGGTACGGGTGCTGCGGCTAGAGAGACTGGGATCAATAGGCACAAAACCAGGAACAAACGCTTTACGTGCGGCATTCTCAAACTCCATGACGGTCGCATCGAAACTTCATTAGCTGAAATACAACTGTCATAGCAGCGCGCGATCTCCCACAGGGCGCTTACTCGAGGTAGAGCGATCGATGATCCCGCACGACGTCAAAGTGCTCCCCCAGCGGACCCAGATAGGCGCTGGTCCGTGCCGGCTCGTCGTTAATGCGCTCGATCGGCATCTGTTTCAGCGGCCGATTCTCGAGCAGCAAGTGCGCCGCCTTCAGCGTGGCCGGATGATCCGCCGGTTGGAGGAAGTGCAGCGTTTTCCCTCGCGCTCGCGAGATCAGCGCGATCCTGCCACCCACCAGCGCCAGGTGATTCCCCTCTCGACGATGGGGTAGGTCGATCGCCTCAAGCGCGCCCAGTCCGGACGGCGACACCGGATCGAGCGCCGAGATCCAGGCATCCCGCGGCGTCCAGCGGCTCGTAAAGGCGCGCAGCGCGGCCGGCGTGGCGAACTGCGGTCCCGTCAAACCCAGGAAGTAGGCGCCGACGATGACCTCGCCCGCCAGCTCCATGGCCCGCAGCGCGGGAAACAGCACGCGCCAGCGAAACGCGCCCCCTTCCCGATTGGCTAACTCACGGCACACCAGGCCGTAGCGATCGAGCAGCACCCGAGCGCTCGCCTTGGCGGTCTCCAGCCGGGCGAGGGGATCAGGGAGCGCGTCCGCGGCTTGCATGAGCGACCAGCTTCCTGGCCAGCTCATGCGACGGGCGCGGCGGGACTGGGTGTGGCCGCTGAGTCGATAGTTCGCGCGCTCCGCGGTGCGCAGCGAGTCCAGCGTGTCGCTCGTCACCGCGCCCTGCCAGACGGCGGGCCAAAGTTGATCGTTGAGCTGCTCTGCGCCTTGCCGACTGTGGTCCGCCAACTGGGAGAAGCCGTAGCGGGCGCGCGGGTCGTTAAAGTGCGCCGCGAACTCGACGGGCGTCGCGTCGTCGGCTCTGTGGCGCCCGAGTTCCTCGGCGTAGTCGAGTGTGATGCGTTCGCGTCCCGTGCCGAGCCAGCCGAAGTCGCAGCCGGCGTACGCCTCGTTCAGTCGGTTGTCGACGCCGCTGTCGTCGGCCAGCCGCGGCGGCATGAGTTCGTGCAGCCAGACGCCCACCGGCGCGCTGTAGCCGCGCAGTCGCTCTAGCGCATCGTCGGCGTGATTCGCCCCGAGGTTCTGCCAGTGGACCAGCCAGGCGGGGATGTCGTCCGCGGGACGTGGCTCGAGTGTGACGCGCGCCGCGCGGCGCGCGAAGCGCAGCAGGATCTCGAAGTTGTCGACGTCGCACAGGTAGTCCGCGTCGTCGTCCTGGACGAGTTTTCCGCGCAGCAGAAACTCCGCGTCGTCGAGTACGTCGATGAGCGCGTGGGGCAGCACCTGGGCGAGCTCTCGTTCCTGCAGCGGCCCGTGAAAGGACAGGATTTCGCTGGCGAAGGCGCGCGCCTCACGCGGATCGTCGCGCGCCTGAAGTTCCGCAGCAGTGTCGAGCTGAGCGACGGCGACCAGCGCGGCGGCGTTCTCTTCGTGACACAACCAGCCGATTTCGGTTGGCGTCCCGCCTGCGGTCACTGTGTCGGCGCTCGCCCAGCGCGAGGCGTGTGGACCACCGCGCGCCTCACCGACGGCCACGCAGCGGATGCGCTGTGGGCTAGCCGCCAGTTCCGCCGGTAACTCGTGGGCCGGCAGCAGCACCCGCTCTTTGACCCAGCTTTCCCATTCCGCGTCGTCGTCCGGGCGGTAGTCGGGATGGGTGCGCTGGCGTTTGCCCAGGAACTCCTCGATCACCGCGCGACTGACCCGGGGCCGATCGAGCAGCGCGCTGTCCAGCAGCGCATCGTCCAGCAGGCTGCGCCCCTCCGACAGCGGCTGATCATCGGCGTACATGTAGCTGTTGATCTGATTCCAGGACAGATTGGCCGCGAAAGGACTCGGCGAGCCCGAGACGCTGTAGCGCCACTCGATGTCGCCATCCGCGAGCGCCGTCAGGTGGTCTTCGAGCGTCGCCAGATCGAACTCGTCTTCCAGGCAGGTGCGCCAGGATTCGATCAGCACCGGAAAGTCGGTGAGCGAGCGCGTTGCGTCCAACAGCTTCTTGCTCTGCAGGCGCGTCAGCCACAGCGGCAGGCGCTGATTGAAGCGCTTACGGGTCAGCAGCAGCGATCGTCCCGCGCACTCGCGAAAACGGCCGCCGAAGAACGCGGACCCCTCCAGCGACTCGCGCAGACGCGCGCGCAGATTGCTGGGCGTGACGAGCCCCATGACCTCCGCCGGATCGATGGCGGCTGTGAGCTGCACGATGACGGCATCGTTGTCGGCGGTGAGTTCGGGCTTCTCGCCGTAGCGCTCTGCCCAGGCGTGACCCAGCGCCAGTGCCCAGGGTCGATTCACGCGCGCGCCCCAGAAGGTGTGGATAACGAGCTGGCGCTCACCCGCCTGACTGCTATAGCCGCCCGGGCCGGTGCGAATCTCTTCGAGCAGAATCCGATGCGTTCCCGGCAACACCGCCGTGTGCTCGCGCTGACGCTGCAAATAGTCGAGCAACGCCTCGGTCGCCGGGGCGTCGAAACCGTGCTCGTCGGTGAGGGTCGCGGCGAAGCGCGCCTCGTCGCGCTCGGCGAGCGCGCGTTCGGCGTCGTCCAGCAGGCCGGCGATGTAGCTCGAAAAGTGCGCATCGCGATTGACGTCTTCGGCGCGCCAGAACGGCGGCGCCAGGACGTGGCTTGGTGCCGGGTTGACCAGGACGTCGTCGTGGGTGATGCGATGGATCTGCCAGTGTCCAGTGCCGAGATTAAAGGTGTCGCCGATCGTCGCTTCCCATACGAACTCTTCGTCGAGCTCGCCGATGATCGCGCCCGACGCCGCGTGCCGCAGCTTGTAGTAGCCGCGATTCGGAATGGTGCCGCCCGAGCTGTAAAAGGCCATCACCGCGCCGCGGGTGGCGCGTATGCTGTTGTTGAGCCGGTCGAACTCGATGCGCGGCTTTAGATCGCGAATGCGCAGGCCCTCATAGCGCCCGGCCAGCATCTCGATGACGCTGTCGTAGTGCTCGCGTCGCAGGTCCGCGTACGGCGACGCGCAGCGGATCAGCTCGTACAGCTCGTCGACGTCCCAGTCCTCGGAGGCGCTCAGGCAAATCACGATCTGGGCCAGCAGATCCAGCGGGTTGTGCAGCGGGCGCGTCGGCTCGATGTCGCGCGCAGAGATCGCGCGCGCGAGCGCGGCGGCCTCCAAGAAATCGTGGGCGTGGGTCGGGAACAGGCTGCCGCGGCTCACCTCGCCAACCCTGTGTCCGGCGCGGCCGATGCGCTGCAGCGAGGCCGACACGCTCGGCGGCGACTGAATCAGCACGACCTCGTCGAGGTGACCGATGTCGATGCCCATCTCCAACGAACTGGTCGCGACGATCGCCCGCAGCTCGCCGCCCTTCAGGCGCTGCTCGACAGCGAGCCGAATGTCTCGCGCGAGCGAACCGTGATGGGCATATGCCAGCGGCACGCCCTCGCCGTCGTTCATCTTCAGCGTGATCTTCTCGGCCAGCCGGCGGCTGTTGGTGAAGAACAGCGTCGACGCGTTGGCACGCACGCGCGCCTTGAAGGCATCCGTCAGCGGGTCCCAGATCTTCTTGCCCTGGTCGCTGACGCTGAGCGCGCCGTCGGGCAGCCGTACCTGAAAGTCAATCGTCTTGCTCTGCGGCGCGTCGACAATCTCGATGGGTCGGCGGAACCGATCGCGGCCGAGTCCGGCAACCTCGCGTGCGATCGTCGGCAGCGGCCGGACGGTGGCAGACAGCGCGATGCGCTGCGGCTCGGCGCTGAGCCAGCACAGACGCTCGAGTCCGGTCAGCAGCGACACGCCGCGGCGGTCGCCGACGATGGAGTGAATCTCGTCGAGTATCACGGTGTCGACCTGACCCAGCGCCACGCGGCCGCGCGGCGTGGAGAGCAGCAGCATCAGGCTCTCGGGCGTGGTGATCAGAATCTCGGGTGGCCGGCGCAGCATGCGCTGCCGATCGCTCTGGGAGGTGTCGCCGCTGCGCGTCTCGACGCGCACCTGGGGCAACACCCCCAGCTCGGTGAGACGCTCGAGCGGTGTCAGCAGGTTGACCCGGATATCGTTGTTAAGCGCCTTCAACGGAGAAATGTAGAGCACGGACGTGTGCCCGGTCTCCGCTTCGCCCGTGGCGAAACGGTTGAGCGCCCACAGAAACGCCGTCAGCGTCTTGCCCGAGCCGGTTGGCGCTGTAATCAGCGCATTCTTGCGCGCCGCGATGATCGGCCAGGCCGCGCGCTGCACGTCCGTCGGCGTGCCGATCTCGGTGCGGAAGTAGCGGGCGAGTTCGGGGTGAAACGCATTCAGAGCGTCGGCGCCCTCAAGGTCGGACGCGGCGTCCGTCGGCCGTGGGTCTGCGGTCTCGCTCATGCGCCTACGCTATCTCGATGCGCGGCCCGCGCGCCAGTGGCATGCTGTTGTCTCCTGACAGCGAGAAGACCACATCGATGACGCTTACCCCGCGCCGCGCACCGCGCCCGCTGGCAGCGGCGCAGGTCCCCGGGTTGTTGCGGCCGGGCATGAACGTCTACGTCGCCGGCAGCTCGGGTGAACCGTCAACCCTGTTTGAGGTGCTCAAGGCGCAGAGCCCGGCCGCCGCCGGCGTGCACTTCATTCAGTTCCCGATTCCGCCGCTGAATGCCACGGACTTCACGGCGCTGACGCCCACGACCCGGCAATCGGTGTTTTTTCGCTCGCCCGCGCTACGCGATGCGGAGCCGGCGCGGCTGCACTTCGTCCCGATGCACATGCGCCGGGTCGTCGATCGGCTCGTCGCCGAGCCGCCCGATCTCGCCCTGCTGCAGGTGGCCGCGGACGCTGATGGCGTGCTGCGCATCGCCGCGAACGCTGACTTCGCCGGTGCGGTCTGCGACAACGGCCATACGCGCGTCGTCGCGGCGTTGAATCCCGATCTCCCCGTTCCGCGCGGCGCCCCGAGCGCCGCTGGGCGGATCGACGACCTCGTCGAAGATCTCCCCGGCTTCGTCCCCGAGTTTCCGGCGCCAAAGATCGATGACGTCGCGGCGCGCATCGGCGCCCATGTCGCCGGTCTGATACGCGACGGCGACTGCCTGCAGACCGGCATCGGCGCGATCCCCGCCGCCGTGCTCGGGGGGCTCAGCGACAAGCGTGATCTCGGCTTTCACGGCGGGCTGATCGATGACGGTGTGCTTGCGCTGATCGAGTGTGGCGCCATGACGGGCCAGGCCAAGACCTTCGAGGCACGGCGCCACGTGGCCGGCATGGTGCTCGCGAGCGCCGCCGCCCAGGCGCGCCTCGCCGAACGCGACGACGTGGACCTGCGCGGCGCCGATCACACGCACGAGGCCGGCATCATCGCCCGCATCGACAACTTCGTGTCGATCAACTCGGCGGTCGAGGTCGACGTCATGGGGCAGATCAACGGCGAATTCGCCGGCGGTCGCCAGATCTCCGGTACCGGCGGATCGGTAGACTTCATGCGCGCCGTGCGCGGCTCGCGCGGCGGACGCTCCATTGTCGCCCTGCCGGCGACGGCGCGCGGCGGCAGCGTCTCGCGTATCGTCGAGCGGGTCGAGATGGTCACCGCGCTGCGCACGGACGTCGATCTGGTCGTGACCGAGCACGGCGTGGCGGACCTGCGCGACCGTTCGCTGGGCGAGCGGCGCGAGCGCTTGGCGGCGATCGCGGCGCCGGAGTTTCGCGATGCTCTCTTGAAAGGTGAGGAACTATGAGCACAAAGCCGATCGCCGTGGTCGTCGGCGCCACATCGAAGTGGCAGTCCGACGGTCGCAACACGCACCTCGTTCACGGCGGCGACATCGATCCGCAGACCGTGCCGCTCTCTGCCCGTTGGGGCGTGGGCGGCGCGCTCGCGATGAAGTTTGCCGCCGAAGGGTTCAACGTCGCGCTGACGACGCGTACGGCGAGCAACGCCGCGGATCTGGAGGCGGCGATACGCGACCAGGGCGACGATGCCTTCACTGTCGAACTGGACCTCGTCTCTGAGTCATCGGTTCGCGATGCCTTCGCGACCGTTCGTGCCGCCGGTGAGATCGAGGTGCTGATCTACAACGCCGGTTACCTGGAAGGGCGCGACCTGCCTCCCGAGCAGGAGCTGCTGGAGCATATTCCGGTCGAGCTGTTCGATACCGCGCATCACATCGCCAATCGCGGCCCGTTCCTGTGCGTTAAGGAGGTGCTGCCCGGCATGCGCGAACGCGGCCACGGCTCGATACTGTTTTCGAACAACGCCGCGTCGCTGCGCGGCCGCAAGCGCTATACCGGACAGTCGCTGTACTACCCGCGGGTGGGGCTGCGGGCGCTGGCGCAGGCGCTGACGGAGGAATACTCCGAGCACGGCGTGCACGTGGCCAACGTCGTGATCGACGGCCTTATCGACTCACCCGGCACGCGCGCGCTGCCGATGGCGCAGAAGCGCCCCGAGATCGCGATACCGCCGGACAAGATCGCGGACGCGTTTCACTATCTGCATACGCAGGATCGATCGTGCTGGAGCCACGAGCTGCAGCTCGGCCCGCACGTGAACAAGCCGAGCTTTTAGCGGCTCGAGATGAACGCGAGCCAAGCCTTGGCGTAGGCCAGCATCTCGTCGCGCGACAGAACCCGATCGGGCGCCTCCGGGTCGTGCAGTGCCTCGATGGAGACCGAGTTTTCCCGAAAATCCACCCGGTGGCCGTTGCCATTGAAGTCGTCGGTGAAGGTCGCGTCTTCCAACCTGCGGATTAGCGCCGTCGTTGCCCCGACGGAGCCCTGCAGGTCCGTTTCCAGATAGGTCGCCAGCCGCTCATCGTCGCCGCGCGCGCGGTGCATGCCGTCGTCATCGACATAGAAGGTCAGTTCGAGCTGCATCGGTTCGTGCTCCGCGCCGGGTTACTGGTTTCGGTTATAGACGGGAAAGGCGGTGTTGATGCCGCCGCGCGATGTCGTGTACCCCTGCACCTGAAAGCCCAGGCCCGACGGGCCCGTCCAGGGCTGGCGCTGGGGATCGCGGCTGTTGCGGTAGGCGTGCAGGATGACGTCGATGACCTGCTGCTGGCTCAGGCTGTCGGGAAAAAAGCTCGAAAACTTCGACTTCCACTGGCGCCCGTCGCGGACCTCGACGTCAGCGGTGTACACGCCGGCGCGATTGGGTCTGTCCTTGATTCGTACGACGCGGGCCCCGGCCGGATCGACGCCGCCCGGTCGAGCGTGAAAACCGGTCGGCGCGTCCCGGCGGTTGATCTCGCCTTCAAACACGTGCCGCAGGTTGATCTCCGGCCGGGTGCTGGACCAGTGCGGCACCGCCTGCCGGTTTGGTTGTACTGGCGCGGTCGTGCCCGACTCGCGCTGTAACCGCGGTGTGTCGGCCGGCGCTGTCGCCGCCTGCCCTCGGGCGTCGCGTGTTTCGCTCGCGCTCTGTTCGGTCAGCGCGTCAAGCGAGATGCCGTACTTCTCCAGATCGACACCCAGCGCCAGCAGCACGATGATCACGATCGGGACGATGGTCTTCAGGCTCTTCAAGGCTGGGCCTCGTTCTGGGATACGACGGTCGCCCAGTGTAGGCCGCGACGTCGCGCCGCGGGAGTGGCAATGATTGAGAACCTGCAAACAAGTGCGCGACACTGCGTCGGTTGCGGTCGATGGCCGCAAGGGTGGGCACAAGATCGCAATCCGAGGGAAACAGACATGCGCATGACGCAACCGAGAATCAAGGCATTGGAAAGCCATGAGTGGAACGACGCCGCGCGCGCCATGATGGCGCCCTTCAACCGTCAGGGGCGGGTGTTCAATATCTTCAAGACGCTGTGCAACCATCCGGATCTTGGTCGCCGCTGGATGGTGTTTGCGAACCACATCCTGGGCAAGTCCACGCTCGCGCCGCGCGAGCGCGAACTCGTGATCCTGCGGATTGGCTATCTGTGCCAGGCCGGCTACGAGTGGGGACAGCACGTCGTCATCGCGCGCGAGGCGGGAATGTCGGACGACGAGATACGCAGTGCCCAGACCGGGCCCGAGACGTCGGGCCTGTCCGAGCTCGATCGCCTGCTGCTGCAGGCCACCGACGAACTGCACGGCGACGCCCACGTCAGCGATGCCACCTGGAACGGCCTGGCGGCGCGCCTAAACACGCAGCAGCTCATGGATCTCGTCTTCACGGTAGGCCAGTACAACCTCGTATCGATGGCGCTGAACAGTTTCGGCGTGCAGTTGGATGAAGGACTGCCGGGTTGGGAGCTCTAGCGCGCCGCGGGCGTCTGGCCCTGGCCAGTTCCAGTTGATGACCTCCGCCGCTGCGGCTTTCGATGCCGGCCGGGCGCGGCGCACCCTGCTGGTGTCGCTGGTCTGCGTTGGCATGGGGTTTACCGTGCTGTTCCCGGTGCTCGCGCCGCTCGGTCGAGAGATCGGGCTGTCGGAGATCCAGATCACCTTCATCATCTCTGCCTCCGGGCTGGTGGTGTTTCTGACATCGCCGCTGTGGGGGCGGCGCAGCGATCGCTGGGGGCGCAAGAAGGTGCTGCTGTGCGGACTGTTCGGTTTCAGCGCCGGCACCGCGTTGTTCACCTGCGTGCTCTACGCGGGACTGAGTGCCTACCTGACGGGCACGGTCCTGTTCGTTGCGCTCCTGGCCTCGAGGATGCTGCACGCGACCATGATGTCCGCCTCGATGCCGGCCGCGAACGCGTACATGGCGGACATCACGGACGTCAGTAATCGCACTCGCGGCATGGGTGCCGCCGGTGCGGCCAATAACCTGGGCACCATACTCGGACCCGCCGTCGCCGGACTTGCGCTGTTTTCGCTGTTGACGCCGCTGTGGGTCATGGCGGCCTTGGCCTTTCTCAACGGGCTGTTCATCTGGCGCTTTCTCGAAGAGCCGCCGAGGCAGCCGATGCCAGCGCACGCGAGCGCCAAACTGAAATACACCGATCCGCGGATCCTGCCCTTCGTCGTCGTTGGCATCAGCATGTTCACCGGGCTCGGCCTGGTGCAGCAGACCATCGGCTTTCGGTTTCAGGACGCACTCGGTCTCTCTGCGGCGGACACGGCCAGGAACGTCGGGCTGGCGATGGGTCTGGCCGGCTGCTGTTCGCTGTTTTCCCAGGCCGTGATCGTGCAGCGCTTCAACCTCGCGCCATTTACCCTGATGCGTGTAGCGCTGCCGGCGCTGGTCGTCGCGTTCGTCATGATGACGCTGCTCGAATCCCAGATTGCGCTGACGGCGGCGATGATGGTGCAGGGCCTGGCGATGGGCCTGGCCGGCCCCGGCTTTACCGCCGGCGCGTCGCTTGCGGTGGCGCCGCACGAGCAGGGCGCCGTTGCCGGCGTCGCCGGTTCCTGTGGTCCACTCGGCTTCACGCTCGGGCCGCTGCTGGGTGGGCTGATGTACCAGGCTAGTCCGCAGCTTCCCTACGCGTTTGCCGCCGTTTTGTTCTGCGGGCTGCTGGTTTCTATGGGTTGGCTCGGCCGCCGCGTGAGCGAGCACGACGCGGGCGACTGACGCCTATTCCGATTGGTACATCACAGAATCGCATCTAGGCTTAACCCAGAATCTGCGGGTCGCGGCACTTTTGTGGCGACCTATCCGGATTCGGAGGCCTTTCATGGACTACATCGGCGTCGATCCCACCGTGGGGCTGGAGTGCAGCGAATGCCAGTTCGTCTCGCGCATGGCCTACAGCGAGTTGCTGACGCGGGTGATGGGCAACGAGATCGTTGTTTGCGATAGCTGCGGCCGTGAAATGGAGCACGACTGGACGACGGTCACCGTGGTGCAGAACATCATTCGTCGTCGCATGCGCCAGGTGAACGAGGACAAAGAGCGTCACGTCGCTCGCGGCTGAGCGCCCGCCGGCGCGCCGCATGCACCCTCCCGCAGTGCGCCTCTAGTCTCCGAATTCGGCCTCGTCTACGCCCATTGCGGCCAGCAGGAACGCAAACTCCTCAGCGGTCTCACGCAGACTGTCAAAGCGCCCGGACTTGCCGCCGTGCCCGGCGCCCATATTAGTCTTCAGCAGTAGCGGATTATCGCCCGTCTTCAGCGTCCTCAGCTTCGCTACATACTTCGCCGGCTCCCAGTAGGTGACGCGCGGATCGTTGAGCCCGGCGGTCACCAGCATGGGCGGATACTCGCCAGCGCTGAGTTGATCGTAGGGCGAGTAGCCGCGAATCAGCTCGAACGCCGCCTGATCCTCGATCGGATTGCCCCATTCGGGCCACTCCATGGGCGTGAGCGGCAGATCCGCTGACAGCATAGTGTTCAGGACGTCGACAAACGGCACGTGTGCGACCACCGCACCCCACAGTTCTGGCGCCTGGTTGACCACGGCCCCCATCAGCTCCCCGCCCGCGCTGCCGCCGGAAATGGTGACGCGCCCGGGTGCCGACACGCCGCTGCCCAGCAGTCCGTGGACCACGTCGACGAAGTCGTTGAAGGTGTTTTCCCGCGCCGCCAGTTTGCCCGCCTCGTACCAGTGATAGCCGAGGTCATCGCCGCCGCGAATATGAGCGATCGCGTAGACGAAGCCGCGATCGAGCAGCGACAGGCGCGAGGTAGAGAATCCTGGGGGTATGGCGCTGCCGTAGGCGCCGTAGGCATAGACGTGCAGGCGCGCCTGCGCATCGAGCGGGGTGTCGCGGCGATACACCAGGCTGACGGGTACCTCGACGCCGTCGCGCGCCCGGATCATGCGGCGCTCGCAGGCGTAGCGAGATGCATCGTAGCCGCTGGGAATCTCCTGCACCTTGCGCACGACGAGTTCGCCCGTCGCGATCTCGTAGTCGTAGACCGTGCCAGGCGTCACCATCGAGTCGTAGCCGAGGCGCAGGTGATCGCTTTCGTACTCTGCATTGGTGCCCAGCCCGGCGCTGTATGTGGCCTCCGGGAATTCGATCAGACGCTCGCTGCCGTCGGTGAAGCGCAGTCGTATCTGATCGAGTCCGTCGATACGCTCCTCGATCACGATCAGATCTTTCAGGCACAGAAAGCCGGTGAGATAGCGACGCTTGTCGCCGGCCGTGACCGTTCGCCAGTTGGCGGGCGATGGATCCGCTAACGGCGCACGCGCGAGTCGAAAGTTGCGCTCGCTGTCGTTGGTCATGACCAGCCAGGCGTCGCCCTGGTGTTCGATGTCGTACTCGACGCCCGTCCGGCGCTCGGCGATCAACTGCGGTTCGGCGGTCGGGTCCGCCGCCGGCAGCACGCGCACCTCCGAGGTGATGTGATCCCCCGTCGCGATCAGCAGGTACTCGTCGGACTGCGTCAGGTCGACGCCGACAAAGAAGCTGTCGTCCGCCTCGCGATAGATCTCGATGTCCTCGCTGCCGTCGGGGGACTGCTCGCCGATCGTATGGCGCAGCGCCACGTAGGGGCGCCACTGTTCCGACAGGCGCGTGTACAGCAGGGTCCGACTGTCGGCCGCCCACACCACCGCACCGCCGATGCCGTCGATCTCCTCGGCGAGATCGGTGCCGGTGGCGAGTTCGCGGATCCGCAGCGTGAACCGCTCCGAGCCGTCGATGTCGGTGGCGTAGGCCAGGTAGCGGCCGTCGGGCGACAGCGTCAGCGCGCCGAGGCGAAAGTACTCGCAGCCCTCGGCGAGCGCCGGTTCGTCGAGCAGCAGCACCGCCTCGTCCGGGCGGTCCTCGGGCCAGCGCCACCAGGTGCGGTACTGGGCGCCGGGCGCGAAACGCCACTGAATCATGTGGCCGCGGCGCCGGTAGGGGACCGACGCGTCCTCCTCCGGCTGACGCCCCTTGAGTTCGGCGAACAGCGTATCGATCAGCGGTTCGAGCGGCGCCATGCGGCCTTCGAAATAGCGGTTTTCGGCCTTCAGGTAGTCCAGGATCTCGGGCTCTTCGACCTTGGGGTAGTTCGGGTCGCGCAGCCAGTGGTAGGGGTCGCTCAGCTCGAAGCCGTGGTGGGTGCTCTTGTGCTCGCGGCGCTCCGCGCGCGGCGGAATAGATTTCGTTGCCAAGATGGTCGCTCCCTTAAACTCAAGAAACTCAAGCGGTAGACGCAAGCGGTTCGATAGACAGTCGGTATACTGACGCGGTTTACAGCAGGTAGCACGACCCAGAATGTGTGGCCGACTCAACGTCACCGCTGACCCGCTCACGCAGCTATTGATGAGCGTTTTCGATATTCCGTATGTCGGTGTCGACAACGTCAACGCCGCGCCTACGGAGCCGATTGCCGTGGTGCGGCTTGACCCTGACACCGGCCCGCGGCTGGATGCGCTGCGCTGGTGGCTGACGCCGTCCTGGTCGCGCGAGGTCAGCACGAAGTATGCGATGTTCAATGCCAAGGCCGAAACCCTGGCCGAGAAACGCTCTTTTTCGCGCCCCTTTCAGCGGCAGAGATGCGTCGTGCCGGTCTCCGGATTTTACGAGTGGCTGCGCGACGGGGGCACCAAGGTGCCGCATTTCGTCCACGCCGCCGATGAGCCTGGACTGCTGCTCGCGGGCCTGTGGGATAGCTGGACGGACAAGAGCAGCGGCGAAATTCTTGAGAGCTTTGCCATCGTGACGACCGCGGCGCATGGCAATCTGGGGTTTTTACACCATCGCCAGCCCGTGCTGCTGTCTGCTGACGAGGCGCGGCGCTGGCTCGACCCCGATGCGCCGCGCGACGAACTCGACCGCCTGCTCGGCGGACATCTGCCGGTCGGCCTGGTCGTGCAGCCCGTGACGACGACGATCAACAACGCGCGCAACAAGACGCCGGATGCGTTTCAACCCGCGGGCGCGCCGCGCGCAGTCGATCCGGATCCGAAGCTGCATTGACGCGCACGCCCATACACCCCCGAGTGACGGACAGAATATGCTGATTGGTTCAGGAGAGTGGATCGGCCAGGGGCGCTTTGTCGTCCAGGGTCAGAGCCTGGGCGTGCCGGTCAAGGTTCGCTTTCGGGTACAAAGCGACGAGCACGGGGAACACTTCGAGGGCAGCCTGACGACGGGTGACGAGCCGGCTCAGCAGGAGGATCAGGCCTTCGCCGTCCGCGTCCTGCCTGACGACAGCGGTACCTACGATGTCACCGCCAGCGGTCCATGGACGGCGCTCAGCGGCACCGGCAAGCTGGAGAGCGAGCCCAACCTCACGCTGTTGTGGGCAGACGATGCCAGCGTCTCGGCCAGCGTTGCGCTGTTTCGTACGGGGACCGCGATTGGCTGTCGCGGTTTCTATCGTCGCGACGGCGGCGTAGTCACCTGGGAGGTCGCGCTTGAACGCAAGAGTGTGGTGCCGACCGGCGGCAACGTCGTGACGCTGCGGCGTCGGCGCTAGGCGCGCGACGCGGCTCTCGTGCTCCGCGCGCGGCGCACCGCGCTCGATGCTGAGTCAGGCGACGAGATGCGGCCGCAGCAGAAACTGCAGTTCGCGCTGCAATTCACCCGCAAACTGCTCGCGCGGCGTGCCGTTTTGGGCGACGAAGCGCAGCAGGGTCATCTCAACCAGCGCGCCGATAACGGTCGCGAGGGTCTGGGTGTCCGCGTCGGCCTGCAGCACGCCTTGGGACTTGCCCAGCTCGGCGAGGGCCTGAAAGCGGTCTAGCGCGTCCGCATCGATCAAGGCGAGCAGGCTGTTCGCCTCATCCGCCGTCGATGCAAACAGGTTGGCGCCGACCTCGCCCCAAAGCGCGCGATCGGGTTCGGTGATGGTGTCTAGATAGAGTTCGGCGAGCTGGGGGATCGTGCCTGGCGCATCTGCGCACGCGGCGCCGATCTCCTGAGCCTGTTCACGGACGCCCTGAACCTTGTCGGCCAGCAGGTTCTGCAGAATCTGGGCCTTGGTGGGGAAATAGTTGTAGAGCGTCTGATACGACACACCGGCGGCCTGCGCGATATCGCGCATCTTCGTTCGGTTGTAGCCGGAAGACTCTATGAGTTGCTGGGCAGCAGCGAGAATGGAGTCGCGGGCCTGCTGTTTCTTTCGCTGTCGCAGCGAGCCGCCCACAGCAGGATCGGTGGCGCGGGGCGCCCTGGTCTCTGCCATTGTTGTACCCGTAGAGTCATTCATGGTCCGTGCTCCTCCCGCCGAAGCTTGTGCTTGTGCTGATCCGCCCTCAATACGCCCTGCTGCTCAGTGCGCGCAGAGACTGCGCGCGCGCGGCAGGACCACACCCGCATTCGTACGCATGTTCATAACCACATCCCTATCAACATGCGTACGGTCCGGGCGCGGCCGGCGTTAACCCCTAACGCCTGGCTCTTGGCCTAGTCCGATTCCCTCTTCTCCCCTGGCCCCCCTGCCCCTCTGGAAAACCCAACCCCTGGGTACCCGTCCGTGGGGCGGCCGTACGGAAGGCGACGGTAGCAGTCAGCGCACCCCTGAAGGGCGGGACCACGACCGCAGCGATACCGCTCGGCGTGAACGCCATTGCGGGCGTTCACCGACGGTCTCTAGCGATCCGATAGGGATTGCACCGACGGCGCGGGAATTGCCCCTGCCGTGGTGAAACGGGTATGTGCGCGGCGTTTCCGCTGCGTTCGTCTTCCCGTTGTCGAAGCCCAATGGACCGGGCCGCGAATGGAGTCCTTGAACACTGTTTGCGGGTTGCACCCGCAGTCGGACCAAACCCTGATCCGGCAGCATCGCGGCTAGACAGCCAATGTGCAAAGGTAGCGATATTTCCGCCCTGTCGCCACCGCCTTTGTCAACTGTTTGACGTTCAGGGTGCGTTTCGCGCCTTCTTCTCTCCCGGCTGCACTGCCGATAGATGAATGTCTGCGCAGGCCAAGGCCGTGCGTGCTGGCCGTGCAGCCTGTCCGATAGCGTTACTGTGGCTCTCGTCGCGGTGAGTCGCTGCCGATGCTGCGCGCGCGCGTGGGACCCGTGGTGCCGCGGGTCGTGGCCTCGGCGCGGTTGCCGATGGGGGACCGTGTCGCTCGACGGGGCGCTCTTTCGAACGGCGCCGACAAGCGCTGGCGCGGCGGCCTCGCCGGCGGTGTGGGCGTGCGCATGACGGGTTCTGGCGCGCGCGTCGGATTGGGTCGCAGCGGCCGCGCCCGCGGGGGGTCCATTCTTGGTGGCTCCGTACGGGTGTCGTCATGGCGCTCGCTGCCGTTTCGATCGGGCCTACCGGCGCAGAGTCGGTGGCGCCCGAAGCGGTCATAGCAGGTGCGGGTGGGGCCGATGAGGATACGGTCCGTATAGCGATTGCGATCGTTCAGCCAATACCAGCGATTGCGATAGAGGTTACGTTCGTCGCGCCGCAATCCCCAAAAACCGCGTTCGCGCTCATAGCGGCGCTGGCTGAAAAACGGGTCCGTGGCGGTGTAGGGCGCCGTGCTGTAGCGGCGCGTGCCGGCGCGGGTCTGATCAGGCGTCCTTCCGGGAGCCCTTCCCGGAGCGAAGGCAAGCTGTGGCTCACGCGGTTCCACCACGGCGGTCAGCGAGTAGAAACGGGCGCGGTCTGTGACCACGAGGCGCCAGTCGCGGTGGCTCCGATAGGGGGCCTCGATGCGCAACGTGGCGCCCGCGACGCGCTCGCGCGGCAGATCGATCTCCGGCGTCAGATAGCGGCCGACTTTGAGTCTTACGCTGCCGCGTTCGGATACGGCGTCAATCTCGACGGCGCGCAGCAGGTAGTCGTCGGGCACGAGGTACGTATGGCGCGCAACCAGACGGTCGATCTGCAGTTCACCGTCGCGAAACTTCGCCTCTTCGATGGGCAGCTCGACGCGCAGTTCCTGCGTTGCCGGACTGGCCTGAGCATCCAGGGTGGTGTGCGTCTCCGCCGTGGCCACAGCGGTGACCAGCCAGGCGGCAATGGCGGCCAGGACCGATAACCCGAGTCGCGTGCTTGATTGGTGATGGGCTGCCGACATCTCGGCCTCCAGGGTGGGTACCCGAGCACATTATGCGCGCTGCACTGAACTCAAGGTGAATCGTCTGACGCGGCTGGGTGCGCGCACTGTTAGCGTTTTGTAAACAAGGCGCGCGGGACGGGAATAGCTGCGTTCAAGCGTCTAGTTGCGCGCCGATCCGCTGGCTAGCGCTTGGTCGGGCCGTCCCCGCGCAGGACGCGCTGCAGGCGGGACAGTCCCTGGGTGGAGCTGACCTCGTCGCTGCCTTCCTCCGAGCGACCCTCGAACCAGTCGCGCAACTCTCGCTTGGTCTGATTCGTCTTGCTCGCCTTGCCCGATCTGGCGGGTCGTTTGCCCTTGCTGCGCTTGCCGCCGTGACGGTTGGCGCGGGCTGGACTGCCGGCTTTCGGGTCGGACTCGTCATCGAGCGCCTCTTCGCTGCGCTCGATGGCGTCGTCGAGCTGCTCCGTCTTTAGTCGCAGCGCCTTGTTGCGCTGTTCCCACTTGCCGCGCTCTGCTTCCAGTTGCTCCAGCTTCGCCTTGCGGGCGCGCAGCGCTCGTCCGAGGTCGTTCGTAAGCGTCGTCGTTTCCGTGAGCGCAACCGTCAGTTCCTTGATCTCGCGGGACTTCTGCTTGAGTTCTTCTTCGGCTTCAGGAATTTTCGCCGCCTCATCGTCGAGGCGCTGTTCCAACTGTTTGAGACGCGCGCGTTGACCTTGCAGGCGGAACTTGCGATCCGATAGCGACTGCACCTTGCGTTCCAGGCGAGCGGTTGTCGTAGACGTCACCTGGCGGGCCATGAAGAAGCCCAGGCATGCACCCAGCAGGAGCCCGACTAACAGGGCGGTCATCACGTAGAGATCGATGTAAGGCATGGCGACTACTCAGCTGCTCGTTCTTGTTGCCGTTTGCGCATCGAGCGGCGAGGGTGCCACGCGCGCGCTCGACATTCGTCTCGAACCCCTTCCCCGGTTCTTCAACAAACGGTCGCAAAAGGCTAGCAAGGCGACAGAACGCCCTGAACAAGCACCTTGCAACAGACTTGTTAAGCGAAGTTGTGAAATCGTTCGCGACTGCCTCAGCCGATCGGCGTGGAGGACCATTCCCGTGACGCCGTTGGACCTCGACGGTCGTCAGGGAGGCAGCATTGCGAAGTGCACGACCCGTCAGGCCAGGCAAGCTAGGGCGCCGAAATTACGGCGCGGCGCGCTGAGCGCACAATACCTGTTCGCAGGCGCTCTAGAATTCGTAGCCGTTCAGTCGCTCTGCCAGTTCGGCCTTCAGGGCGCCGTATTCAGGCTCGCTCGGTAGATCCAGCAGCAAGCGGCGGCAGCCGTTGAAGCGGGCGAACTCAGCGAGTTCGGCGCCCAGCTCGCCCAGCAGCTCCGGCGCCACCGCGCCGGGTTCCCAGTGCAGACCGCGGATCTCGAAGACGCGCGAATTGCGATGCGCCTTGCAGTCCAAGCGCGCCACAAATTCATCGTTCACCAGCACGGGTAGAGCGAAGTAGCCGTAGCGGCGTTTCGCCTCTGGCACGTGATTTTCGAGTACGTAGTCGAAACCAAACACACCTTGCAGGCGATCGCGCTGCACGATCAGATTGTCGAAAGGCGACAGGATGCGGATCGTGTGCTGCTGCGACTTCGCCGGGCGTTCGCGCTCGCCGTCGAGATACCAGGTGACGCCCGCGCGTTCGAAGCTGTCCAGGCGGCCCGCGCGCAGCCGTTCCTGCAACGAACGATGTATGGCGCGGCGCAGTTCCTTGCCGTTGCGCAGGTAGCTGCAGCAGGCCTCGGTCATAGCGCCAGCCGTGCGCAGCTGCATGTCGATCAGATAGTCGGCGTACTCATCGGTGGTTGGAAACCGCGTGTCGATGTTGTCGGGCAGGACTCGTTCGCGCAGGTCGTAGCGCTTGTTTTGGCCGTGACCGGCCACGACCATGAGTTCGCCCTGCAGAAATAGCTGCAGCAGCGCGTCGCGCGACGGCTTCCAGTCCCACCAGCCAAGCGTCGAGCCGATGCGCGCGCTCACGCTCGTGCGATTCGACTCCAATTCGCGCAGGGTCAGTGGACCGTCGCTGGCAATGCGTTTCTTGATGCGGCGCATCAAGCGTTCGTCTTTGCTGCGGATCCAGCGATCCTTGCCTTCCCGCATGGCGCGCATTTTCACCTGCGCAAAGCGGTAGTCGCGCATCGGCAGGTACGCGGCTGCGTGTGACCAGTACTCGAACACGCGGCGCTCAGCGATAGCGGCATCCAGGTCCTGAACCCGGTAGCCGCGCAGCCGATTCCAAAGGCTGTGATGGTGCGCTCGCATCACAACAGCTGTGGTGTCGATGCCCAGCGCGCCGAGATGTGCGACGACAGCGCTGACCCGTTCCGCGCTCGTCGGCGCATCGTCGCCAATCGTGGTGATGATCTGCTCGCGAAACTGCAGGCCCTGACGCGCGAGCGCGAGGCGGCGCAGCGCGCCCTGGCTGTCGGCGTCGAGGATCCCCTGGGTCGCGCTCGCCGCGGCGATGGCCCCGTGGTCGCGGCCCGAGGACGGGGCTGTTTCACTTGCGCCGTTTGGCGCCGATTGCTGCTGCATAACGTTCGCTGTGTGTTGCGGCGTGCGCGGCCGCAGATCCTGTTCGTTCCCTGTTTGTTCTGGAGATGGCGTTCTGCGTATTGTCTTTGCGGGTCAGCGCCCGCAAGGCAATTTTATAGCACAGCGGCGAGCGGGCCCCGGTATGGCGTTGTGCTCAAACTGTCAGCTTAATTTTCTTTATTCTTCGCCCCTGGCCGCCGACGGGTGCCGCGCCGGTTTTTCGGCGCCGATCAGGCGTCGGGCACGGCGATGACGATGCCTTCGCGGCGCGCGTCGGCCGCGCCCTTCAGGCCTGCCGCGTCGACGGTGATGATGTGCAGTCCCGAGTTCTCCCCCTCGCGCTCCTGCACGTCATAGCCGCGCGCCTTGAGCGCGGCGGCGATGGTCTTGCCCGTGTCGGTTGACGTCTCGACGCGGACGCGTTCGCCGCGCGCGACGATGTTCGGCGCGTCGATCGCCGCCTGGGGTGACAGGCCCCAGCGGGTGACGCCCAGCACGCTCTTCGCGACGTAAGCCGGGATCGAGTTGCCACCCGGTGAGCCGGTGACCAGGCGTAGCTGGCCCGCCGCGTCGAAGCCGATGATGGGGGACATGGAGGACCGCGGCCGCTTGCCCGGCGCGGGCGCGTTCGCGTGCACCTTGCCGTCTGGCGCGCGGCGAAAATCAGTAAGCTGATTGTTCAGCAGAAAACCGCCGACCCAGCGCGAATTGCCGAACGGCGCTTCGACGGACGCCGTGAGAGATACCGCGTTGCCTGCGGCATCGACGATCGACAGGTGGGTGGTGCTCGGCGTTTCGCGGCTGTGATCGGCGGCGAAGCGCTGCAGCAGCGACGCCTCGCCCAGCGCGAGACCAGGATCGCCGGCTGCGGGCATGGCTCCTGGCGCTGGCCGTTCTTCGATGCGACGGTCCAGATAGCGCGGATCGAGCAGCGCCGTCACGGGGATGGCGCTATACCCCGGATCGCCGATGTAGCGATCGCGATCCGCGTAGGCGAGGCGCTGGGCATCGACGAACGCAGCCAGCCGTGTTTCTCGATCGGCGTCAGCGGGTACCAGCCGATCGTACAGCCCGGCCATCATGAGCACGCCGACGCCCGAGGCCGGCGGCGGCGCCGTGCACAGACGCAGGCCCGCGCCCGGCGCGCAGATCGCGTCGCGTCGCTGCGCGCGGTAGTTGGCGAGGTCCGCCATCGTCAGACCGCCCGGCAGCGGGTCCGCGTTCGTCTGAGCGACGATCTCGCGCGCGATGTCGCCGGTGTAGAACGCGCTCGCGCCCTCACTAGCGATACGGTTCAGCGTCGTCGCGTACGCCGGATTCTTGCGCAGGCTGCCGGCGGCCAGCGGCTCGCCGTTTGGAAAGAAATACTCTGCGGCGCCAGGATTCTCATCGAGTCGCGCAAAGCGTGCGATGCGCGGCAGAAATCCTGCCAGGCGCGGGGACACCTCGAAGCCCTCCGTCGCGAGCCGCGCTGCCGCCGCAAAGTTGTCTGCCCACGGCAGTCGGCCGTGATCGCTGTGCGCGAGCTCATAGATCGCGACGGAGCCGGGGACGCCCGTCGACAGCCCGCCTTGCCAGGCGGCGACGAAACCGAGCTCCTCGCCGTTGGCATCGGCGAATAGCGCGGCGTCGACGGACGCCGGCGCCGTCTCACGACCGTCGTACGCGACCAGTGTGTCTTGCGCCCGGTCGTAGACCAGCATGAACGCCCCGCCGCCGATACCAGAACTCTGCGGCTCGACGAGGCTGAGCACCGTGTGGGCGGCAATAGCGGCGTCGACGGCGTGCCCGCCAGCGCGCAGCGCATCCGCCGCGGCTCGCGCCGCGTACGGATTGGCCGCGCTGACCATCGCCCCATGCGGCCACTGCGGTGGCTCGTCGCTGACATCGCTCGCGCCGGTCGTCGCGATTGGACTGCAGCCGTTCAACAGCACAGCGCATGAGGCGAACAGCAGTGGTCCCGCTGCTTGCCGCCATCGAGCGAAACGGGAGGCTAGCGATCGAAGGTCTTGCCGGTGGCGTAACTGCGAGGGTTGACGATTCATGGCGGTCCAGAGCGATGCGTTGGCGGGATTGTGACAAAACGCGCGTCGCGGCACAGCTCTGCATACGACAGACCGTGGCAGGAGGAATCTCGTGGGGACCAATTGTCTGAATTCAAGGCCTTTGAATGCGCGAATCCGGCGCCATAACTGGTTCGTCAGCGATCACCGTGATCGCAAACCACATTCGTTTACTGACGAAACCAACCAGGAGATTGACCATGAATATTGTTCGCTGGAATCCGCTGCGCGAGTTCGATGATCTGTTTGCTCGCTCTGCACACTGGGGTCACCGCGAGGCCGCCGCCAACCGCTGGGTGCCTCGAGCCGACATACTGGAGTCGAGCGACGGCTATCGCATCGAGCTGGAGCTGCCTGCGGTCGCTGCCGCTGACGTCGACGTCAGCGTTCGCGAGGGCGTGCTGTCCATCGAGGGCGAGCGTCGGGCGAGCTATGACGGCGACGCCGCCGACAGCGGCAAGGTGCATCGGGTCGAACGGCTCTATGGTCGCTTTGCCCGCAGTTTTCGCCTGCCGGAAGACGCCGATCCCGAGGCGGTCGAAGCCAAGGCCAAGTACGGCGTGCTGACGCTGTCGATCCCGCGGCGCGAGGCCGCGACGCGCCGCGCAATCGAGGTGCAAACCTCGTAGCGGTGTGACGCCGCGTCGCCGCCAGGCGTGCGGCGCGGTCCCGGCCAGCCGGACTCGCCGGCTGGCGCCCGGTCGCGCGGGTTTCTGCGTTGTTCTGCGCTATAGTGCGGGGCAGTCATGAGCGACGCCCCGCACTCCCCATCCGCTTCCCCCGATCCTGTTGGTCAGCAGCCTGACGCGCCCGACGCGATGCCGCTGCGAGACCGCGTTCGCGAGATCATTTTCGAGGCACACACCAAGGCGGGCGCGGCGTTCGACGTCGCGCTCATTGTGTGCATCCTGCTGTCTGTCGGCGTCGTGCTGCTCGACACCGTGCCCGGCGTTAACGCGCGCTACGGCAATGTACTGTACGCCGTGGAGTGGGCGTTCACGATCATCTTTACCGTCGAGTACGTCCTGCGCCTGTGGTCCATCAACAATCGCTGGCTGTATGCCCGCAGCTTCTACGGCATCGTCGATCTGGCGAGCATCCTGCCGGCGTTCGTTTCCCTGTTCGTTCCCGGGGCGGAAACCTTCCTGGTCGTCCGCGTGCTGCGTGTGCTGCGCGTCTTTCGCGTGCTGCGCCTCGTGCAGTTCGTCGGCGAAGCCGAGATGCTCGTTACCGCGCTGGCGGCGAGTCGGCGCAAGATTACGGTGTTCATCCTGTCGGTGCTGGCGATGGTCGTCGTGTTCGGCTCGCTTATGTACGTCATCGAGGGCGGCGATCCGGACAGCAAGTTTTCCAGCATTCCAAAGAGCATCTACTGGGCGGTGGTGACGCTCACCACCGTCGGCTACGGCGACCTGACGCCCACGTCGCCGCTGGGTCAGGCGGTCGCGACGGTCGTGATGATCATGGGCTACGGGGTGATCGCCGTGCCCACGGGCATCGTCACGTTCGAGATTACCGAGGCCAGCCGGGCGCGGGCGAACACCTATACCTGCCCCGAATGTTCCGCCGAAGGCCACCGCCAGGAGGCCGCATACTGTTATCGCTGCGGTTCGAAGCTGTACCGTAAAGTCGTGGACCCTGAACCGCTCGCGGAGGAGAACGCATGAGTCAGATGACCAGCAAGGATGGTTTTGGCAGCCGCCAGACGCTCGTGGTGGACGAGCGCGAGTACGATTACTTCAGCCTGCCCGCGGCCGCGGCAAACGGCGTCGGAGACGTCACGCGCCTGCCCGTATCGCTGAAGATCCTGCTTGAGAACCTGCTGCGCTTCGAAGACGACAACAGCGTCAAGCGCGGCGATATCGAGGCGCTCGGTCACTGGGCCAGCGCGCCGCCGGCGGCCGAAGAGATCGCCTATCGACCGGCCCGCGTGCTAATGCAGGACTTCACCGGCGTCCCCGGTGTCGCCGATCTCGCCGCGATGCGCAGCGTCGTGGTCGATGCCGGCCTCGATCCCGCGATCATCAATCCGCTCTCACCGGTCGATCTGGTCATCGACCACTCCGTGATGGTGGACGAATTCGGCTCGGACGACGCCTTCGACGCGAACGTCGCGATCGAGATGGAACGCAACCGCGAGCGCTACCGCTTTCTGCGCTGGGGACAGCAGGCGTTCGACAACTTCAGCGTAGTGCCGCCGGGTACCGGCATCTGCCATCAGGTCAATCTGGAGTATCTCGCCCGCACGGTGTGGACGCGGGAAGAAGACGGGCGCACCGTCGCGTACCCGGACACCCTGGTCGGCACCGACTCGCACACGACGATGATCAACGGCCTCGGCGTCCTCGGCTGGGGGGTAGGCGGCATCGAGGCCGAGGCCGCCATGCTCGGCCAGCCGATCTCTATGCTGATTCCCGACGTCGTCGGCTTTCGCCTTACCGGTGCGCTGGTCGAAGGCATCACCGCGACGGACCTGGTGCTGCGCGTCGTGGAGATGCTGCGGGCGCAGGGGGTGGTGGGTAAGTTCGTCGAATTCTTCGGCGACGGGCTCGATCAGCTCACGCTCGCGGATCGCGCGACCATCGCCAACATGGCCCCGGAGTACGGCGCCACCTGCGGCCTGTTTCCGATCGACGCGGAGACCATCAACTATCTGCGCCTGTCGGATCGCCCCGCTGAGACGATCCAGCTCGTCGAGGCCTACGCCCGCGCGCAGGGCATGTGGCGCGAGCCGGGCATGCCCGAAGCCGTCTATACCGACACGCTGGAGCTCGATCTCGCGAGCGTGGTGCCCAGCCTGGCCGGACCCAAGCGCCCCCAGGATCGAGTCGCGATGAGCGATCTGAAGCGGGCCTTCAACGAGGTGCTGGAACTGTCCGGTCGCACCGAAGCCGAGGTCGAGGTGCCCGGCAGCGACTACAGCCTGGGTCACGGCGACGTGGTGATCGCCGCGATCACGTCCTGCACCAATACCTCCAATCCGGCCGTCATGCTCGGCGCCGGACTGGTCGCGCAAAAGGCGCTGGCCTTGGGGCTGCGTGTGGCGCCCTGGGTCAAGACGTCGCTGGCGCCCGGCTCTAAGGTCGTGACGGAGTATCTGGAGAAGACCGGGCTGCAGGATGCTCTGGATGCGTGCGGGTTTCACCTCGTGGGCTATGGCTGCACGACCTGCATCGGCAACTCCGGGCCGCTACCCGAACCGATTTCCGCCGCGATCGGCGAAGGCGATCTGGTCGTCGCCTCTGTGCTGTCCGGTAACCGCAACTTCGAAGGTCGCGTGCATCAGGAGGTGCGCACCAACTGGCTCGCGTCGCCGCCGCTGGTCGTCGCCTACGCGCTTGCCGGCACGACCCGCATCGACCTCAGCCGCGATCCGATCGGGCAGGGCGACGATGGGCGGGACGTCTATCTGCGCGACGTCTGGCCGAGCAACGCAGAGATCGCCGCGGCGGTTGCGTCCGTTTCCGCCGACATGTTCGATCGCCAGTACGCCGACGTCTTCACAGGCCCGGATGCCTGGCGCGCGATCGAGGTCGATGCCTCGGGCACCTACGGCTGGGAGACGTCGACCTACATCAAGCAGCCGCCGTTTTTCTCCGTCGGCGACACGCATCCGCAGAGCGCCGAGGTGCGCGACGCGCGCATTCTCGGGCTGTTCGGCGACTCTGTGACGACCGACCACATATCTCCGGCGGGCGCGATCCAGCCGGCCTCGCCTGCCGGCGAGTATCTGCAGCAGCACGCGGTCGATATCGCCGACTTCAATTCCTACGGCTCCCGCCGTGGCAATCACGAGGTCATGATGCGCGGCACCTTCGCCAACATCCGCATCCGCAATGAGATGGTGCCGGGGGTCGAGGGCGGCTATACCCGGCACGTGCCCACCGGCGATCAGCTCAGCATCTTCGATGCGGCGATGCGCTATGAGGGTGAGGGCACGCCCCTGGTGGTCATCGCGGGCAAAGAGTACGGCACCGGATCCAGTCGCGATTGGGCAGCGAAGGGTACGCGACTGCTGGGTGTAAAGACGGTGATCGCCGAGAGCTTCGAACGGATTCACCGCTCGAACCTGATCGGCATGGGCGTGCTGCCGCTGCAGTTTGCAGAAGGGGACGGGCGCTCGACGTTCGCGCTGTCCGGCGATGAACTCGTCGATGTTCGCCTGCCGGCTGGTGTGACCGCGCTGGCGCCGCGACAGAAGATCGAGCTGGTCGTCACCCGCACCGACGGCGAACGGGTAACGGCGACGGTGCTATCCCGTCTCGACACCGACAACGAGATCGCCTACTTCGAGGCCGGCGGCATACTGCAGTATGTGCTGGACAATCTCGTCGCCGAGGCGCGCTCGTCCTGAAGACGCTGACTGACAAGGGCCTCACGGCCGTGCTGATGGATATGGACGGCACGCTGCTGGATACCGAGCACGCTTATCGAGACGCGTTTGCCGAGGCCTGCGCGGAGCTCGGCTGGGACATGGACGAGGCGGCCTACGCGCGCTGCATCGGCACGACCTACGAAGAGGGTCGCGATGCGCTAATTGCCGCCTTTGGCGCAGACTTTCCCATCGACCAGATTCACCGCCGCTGGGCCGCGCACTATCCCGCGATTGCGGCGCAGCGCGGCCTGCGGGCCATGCCGGGCGCCCGCGCGCTGTTGGAGGCGCTGGTGGAATGGGGGCTGCCTGTGGCGCTCGTGACGTCGACCGATCGCGAGACGGCTGGTGCCAAGCTGAACGAGACCAACCTCGATCGTTTTTTTCGCGTCCGGGTCTGCGGCGGCGAGGCCTCGGCCAGCAAACCGGATCCCGCGCCCTTCCTGCAGGCCGCCAGGCTGCTCGGGGCGGAGCCGATTCACTGTCTGGTGCTGGAGGACTCGCCAAACGGGGTGCGTGCCGGCGTCGCGGCGGGCATGCGCGTGGTGCAGATTCCCGATCTGGTGCCGGTCACGCCGGAGCTGCGCGCGCTGGGTCACAGCGTGCACGAGTCGCTGGCACAGACGCTCGACGAGTTGCGGCAGGCCCGTGGGATTGGCGACTAGCGCCTTCCGGCGACTAGTCGAACTGGCGTCGTGGGGACGGCCGGACGCGCGCGGCGTGCCGGCGCGCGGCCGTGCGGTGCTGCTGGTTCTCGGCCTATTCATGGCGCCCTCATCGCTCGCGGCGACATCCGCTATCGACGGCCTGTGGGGCGGCGAGCGGGTGTTTGCGCCGGCGGCCCCCTTCGTCGTTCGCGTAACGGCCGTGGCGGCAGACGCCGCCGAGCGTCCTCCATTCGTCGCCCACGCGCTGGGGACGTCGGTCCCGTTTGCGGGCGGCGCCGAAACGCGCTTCGACCTGCCCCGCAATCTCGGCAGCTTTCGCGGCACGCAGAGCGCGGACGGCACCCGTTTCGAAGGCCACTGGATCACGCCGCCGGGACCGCTGGCCTACAGTCACTATGCGCAGCCTCTGACGCTGCGCCGCGTGGCCCCAGGGATCTGGCGCGGTGCCGTCACGCCGTTTCCGCAGCGTTTTCGGCTGTATCTCGATGTTGCGGAGGGCGGGCGTCGGGTGGTGTTCATCAATCCCGAACGCAACGAGGGCCGCTATCACCGGATCGCCAAGCTCGCGGTGACGCCATCTGAGGTGCGCTTCGAAGACGCCGACGGCGGATTGGTGGCGCGCGGCCGTTTTGACGCGACTGAAGATCGGCTGCGGCTCACGCTGCCGCGACGGGGCGGCACGTACGACCTCCGCCGCCTGACGCGTGACGCGGCGACCGGATTCTATCCGCGGCCGGACGGCGCCTACCGCTACGCGGCGCCGCCAGCGTTGGCGGACGGCTGGCCCGTCGCCAACGCGAACGACGCCGGCCTGGACCGCGAACGCCTGGCACGGCTGGTGCAGCAGATCGTCGACACCCGGCCAGAGAGCATACGCACGCCGCGCATACATTCGCTGCTGGTCGCCTACCGGGGCGCGCTCGTCGTTGAAGAGTACTTTCACGGCTATGATCGCGACCACGCGCACGATCTCCGCTCTGCCTCCAAGAGCCTGACGGGCCTCATGGTCGGGCAGGCGGTGGCCGAGCAAGCAGATCTGCGGCTGTCGACCACGCTGCCAGTGCTGTTCGCCGACGCGCGGCTGGCCGACGATGCCCGTCGCGACATCAGCCTCGAACATCTGCTCTCCATGCGCAGCGGCCTTGCCTGCGATGACAACGACGGCGCGTCGCCCGGCAACGAGGATCGGATGCAGTCGCAGACGCGCCAGCCGGATTGGTATCGCTATACGCTGAGCCTGCCGATGGCGGCGGCCCCCGGCGCGCGCGGCGTCTACTGCAGCGCCGGAATCAACCTGCTGGGTGGTGCTGTGAGCGCGGCGACCGACACCTGGCTGCCCGAGTTTTTCCGCACCCGGCTTGCCGAACCGCTCGGCATCGACACCTACTACATGAATCTCGATCCGCTGCGGCGCGGCTACGCGGGCGGCGGCCTGCACCTGCGGCCGCGGGACGCGCTCAAGTTCGCTCAGCTCATGGTCGACGCGGGCCGCTGGGCGGGGCGGCAGGTTGTGTCCGAGAGCTGGGTGGCGCGCGCCGCGCGACCCTGGGCCTCGGTGAACGAGGCCGATGACTACGGCCTGACCTGGTGGCGCGGCGCGCTGCCCTACGGCGAGCGCACCGTCCAGGCGCTGTCTGCGACGGGCAACGGCGGGCAGCTCCTCATCGCGGTGCCGCAGCTCGATCTTGCGGTGGTGTTCAACGGCGGCAACTACGGCGACTTTCGCACCTGGGTGCGCTGGCGCGACCGGCTGCTGCCCGAGCACATCCTGCCGGCGATCCCTGATCCCGGGCCGTTGCCCTGACGGTAGGACCGATCGCGACCGCAGAATTGTGTCGTGGTGAAAATTGTCATCTGAGTCGCGGAAATTTCACACGCGTTAGTGTCTAATGCGCGCCCTGCAACGGGGTTCGGACTCGAATCGCCGCTGCACCAGCAGTCTGCGGCGGCCGGTCGAAGCGGTCGACGCAAGGGGATCTTCGGAGAGACCAACGTGATCGATCGACAGGAAAGCGAGCTGCTCGCCCGCGAGCGGCGTAATCGCACCAGCCTCGAACGCCGGCGCATTGCCAAGCAGAAGAAACTGGTGAATCCGCGCCAGGGCTCCGCGATGGGCCCGCAGACTTCCGGGCGTTAGCGCTGGCGCCTGCGTAACGCTGGCCGGCGCCTCAGCCGACCAGCGCGCGCACGGCCGGCAGCATGTCCGCCGCGACGACCATCACCACGGCGTCGTCGAAGCCCGCCTCGGCATAGCCCGTGAGCGTGGCGCCCAGCTCGCCCAGGTCCGTATCGGGCCTTACCTGAATCGTCGATACGATGGCTCGCGCACCGCCGGCTGCGCGATAGCCGGATAGGGCGCTCGCGCACTGCTCTGGCGTACGGTGCATACCGGATGCGATCCAGCCGTCGAACTCGCCCGCCGCCCGGGCCACGTTCTTGCCCCAGGTGCCGAACAGCAGCGGCGGCGCGCCGCTGGCGCCGAGATTGCCCCCATTCGCGCTGCCGTCAGCGAGCGTCGCCCTGAGCTGGTCGAGGCGCGTATCGAAGGTCGCGAAGCGCGCGCCGAAATCCTCGCGATGAATCTGGTAGTCGGACTCGGTGGAGCCCGCGCCCAGGCCCATCAGAAAGCGCTCGTTCGATAGCGCCTTGAGGGTCAGCGCCTTCAGCGCGATATCGGTGGCGTTGTATAGCGGCAGCTGCAGGATGCCGGTGCCGAGCTCCACGCGCTCGGTCACGCCGGCGACGACGCTGAGCGCCACGAACGGGTCCGGCATCATGAAGCCACGCCCCATGGCCTGCGCCGACCAGATGCTCTCGAAGCCCTCGCCCTCCAGGCGTCGGGCCTGTTCTGCGATATCGCCGGGAAGTAGGAGCGCGCCGAGTCTCATAGTCGAATCCGGAAAACAAAAACGGAACGCCTATTCTGCGCGGTCCCCGGTAACGGGTCGAGCCAGCGGCGCGGCCGGTCGGTGCCGTCGCCGTTTGCGCGGCTAGCCGACGGCCTCCAGCGGCGCCGGGCCGACCGGCTGCAGCGGCGGCTGGCCTAGCGCCTCGCGGTAGTTGCGGTGGAAGTGGTGCAGGGCCGGTTCGTTGCGACCGAAGATGATCTCTTTGAGCATGCCGGTCTCTGCGGCCCGCTGCTGCATCTCGCCCATCGCGTAGTCTTCCTGCTCGACCGTGCTGTGGAACACCTCGAGCGAGGCTTCGACCCCGAGCGATCTGCCGCGGCGGCCCTCATAGTCGTAGACGTCGCCGATCTCTTCTTCGCTATCGCTGCGCAGGGCGGCCTCCGCGGCGACCGCCGCCTGCACCTCGGGCGTGTAGTAGAAGCTGATCTGGGTTGTCGAGCGCCCGGGCCGCTCGGGGTCGGGGTAGATGCGAATCAGAGTCGCGGTGTGGTCATCGACCAGGAACTGAATGTTCGGGAACAGGTGGTATAGCACGAAGGTGCCGTGGCTGATGCGCCACTCCGCCTCCGGTTGTTCCCGCAGCGCGTCGATCCCGCGACTGGCGGTCACGAACCGATGATGGCGACCGAACTCGTGCAGGTGCAGATTGTTGCCGTGGTAGAGCTGACCGAGCGTGTCGGAGTGCAGCTTGCCGAAATGGTAGGTCTCGCCGAACGTGTCGTTCGCGAGCTTCCAGTTCAGGTTCATCGTGATGGTCTTGTGCCCCGCGAACTGCTGGTTCTGGATGCCGTAGGAGGCGAATTCCGCCGCGAGCTCTGCGCCGAGCAGCTCGTCCACATCCAGCCTGCCGTCGACGTTCGGGTGCACCCACAGCAGCCCGTCGCGCTCGACCGCGGGCAGGCTGATCAGGCTGTGGCAGGACTTGTCGAGCGCCCCGAAGTGGTCCTCGTCAGGGATGTTTAGCAGCGCGCCGTTGTTGCCGTAGCTCCAGCGATGGAACGGGCACATGAACACTGACTTCTTGCCGCGCGATTCCTGGGCCACCTTGACGGAGCGATGCCGGCAGGCGTTCAGGAAGGCGCGAAACTCGCCGTGCTTGTCGCGCGTCGCGAGGATTGGCACGCCGAAGTCGTCGAGCGTCAGGTAGCTGCCGGGCTCGGGCAGATCGCCGGACAGGCCGATGAGCTGCGGATGGTTGCGAAAGAAGTCGGCGCGCTCCTGCTCGGCCTGCTGCGGGCAGACGTAGGCTTCGGTCGGCATGCGGTACTGCACGCCGGCGTCGATGTTTTTTCCGGCGTCGAGCTGGGCCATCAGCTCTTTGAGGATACTCACCTTTCCACGATGCCACACTGGCCACAGGGAAGCACGAAAACAACAAGCACACCGTCACTATTCAAGCTTTCGCACAGACACACACACAACTA
>JBCCGT010000011.1:0-168993 GCA_039029135.1 Pseudomonadota bacterium
AGGGTTATCTCCACGCCGCCGGCGATGGCGATAACAACCACGCCGAGGCGCTGGCCGCCAAAGCCGATAGCTGGTTGATTCGTGATGCGTTGTTCAAATACCACGCGGCTTGCCATCTCACACACGCGTCAATCGAAAACGTGCTGCAGGTGCGCGATCGGGTGCCGGTCGACGCCATCGAGCAGGTGACGCTGACCGTCAACCCGTCGATATTGGACGTCTGCGGCATTCCCACGCCGACGACCGGATTGGAGGGAAAGTTCAGCCTGCGCGGTACGACGGCGCTTGCGTGGCTCGGGGAGAACACGGGCGATGCCGCCACGTTCGTCGATACCACGATCAATCGTGACGACGTGCAGGCGCTGCTGCAGCGGGTGAACGTCGACACCGATCAGAGCCTGACCACGTTCCAGTCGCGGCTGCTGTGCGTCGATCGGTCCAAGCAAAGCTTCGATGCCTATTGGGACACCAACCAGCCGGCCGCAGACCTGGCGGTGCAGGGCGAGCGGCTGGCCGCGAAGTTTCGCCTGCTCGGCGGCACGACGGAGCAGGCGGCCGCCATTGCGGGGCTCGCCGACGCCGAGCGCGTTGCAGCGCTCTAGCGATGGCCGAAGCCTATGTGCAGCTCGGGCTGCATCCGGCCACGGCCGCCGCCGCTGAGGCGGCACGCCTCGAGGCGGCGGGCTGGGACGGCGTCATGGTGTTCGACTCGCAGAACCTGCTGGTCGATCCTTACGTCGCGCTGACGCTCGCGGCCACATCCACCAACCGACTCGGCCTCGGCATCGGCGTCACCAACACGGTGACCCGCCACCCCGCCGTGAGCGCTGCCGCCATATGGTCACTGCACGAGGCCTCCGGCGGTCGGGCGGTGATCGGCATGGGCCGCGGCAATTCGGCGCTGTTCAACCTCGGCGCCGGTCCGGTTCGCCTGGCGGCCTTTGAGACCCACGTGCGTCAGCTCATGGCCTATGTGGATGGTGACGTCGCCGAGTGGGACACGGCAGGCGCCGAGGCCGACACCCTGGCGCTCGACGCCGTCGCCAAGGGCGCCGCGCCGCGCGCGAGCCGGCTGAAGTGGCTGCCCCCGAACGCGCCGCCACCCGTCGTCGAGATCGCGGCAACGGGGCCCAAGGTCATGGCGATCGGTGCGCGGCACGCGCCGCGCGTGAGCGTCTCTGTCGGTGCCAATCTCGATCGTCTCGGTTGGGCGGCCAGGCAGATTCGCGCGGCCACGCCGGCGGATCGTGAGGTGCCGAAACTAACGGCCTATGTCAGCGTCGTTGCCGACGACGACGCCGCGTGGGCGCGGCAGCAGGCCGCGCCCGAGGTCGCCATGCACACCCACATACTCGCGATGCAGAAGAACGCGGACTATCCCGCGAGCGTCGACGAACGCGACATCATTAACCGCGTCGCCAACGTGTATGACATGAACCGCCACGGCAACTTCGGCCCCCAGACGGACGCCTTACCGGAGTGGTTCATCGCGGGCAACGCCGTGGCGGGCACGCCGGCTGAGTGTGTGGACAAGCTGCGCGCGATCGCGGCGCTGGGCTTTGATCGCATTGTGTACATGGTGCCGATCCAGGCGGGACTGCGTCCGCTGCAGGCGATCGAGCAGGGGGTGCTCCCGAAGCTGGCGTGACGGCTCGAGGTGGCCGCGCGGTGGCGAGGACGCTAGCCCTCGTCCAGAGCCTTCAACATGCGCTTCAGCGCGAAGTGTCGGTAGCTGTCGAGCAGCAGCGGCTCGATCTCCTGCCAGTTTGCCCGCTTTTCGATATCGAGGCTGAGCCAGCCGTTGTGACCCATGTACGGCGGGATGGTGTAGCGCTCATCTGCCGTCAGCGCTACCTGGGCGTCGCCGCCGGCCCAGAACAGCAGCCGCAATCGGCGTTCGCGGCGATGCAGCTGACAGAAGCTCTTTTTCCCGGCGCGAAAGCCTGGGTTGCCGAACGTCGTGTCCTCGCTGACTTCCGGCAGCGCCAGGCAGAATTCGCGCACTCTGGCGAGTTTCTTCTGCGTGCCCGGGTGATTCATGGGATCGAAGTCTTCCGGATCCAGCGTCATGGTCGGCGCATCGATGCGGATGGTCGGCCCTGCGGTATCGCGCAGCTCGCGCGGCGCGTGCTTGTCATAGGCCTCTCGCGCCAAATCGGCAATGCGCGCCCAGGTGAGACCCTTGTCCAGCTCGACGCCCAGCCAGCCCTTGGGGCCGACGTAGGGTGGCACGAAGAACGCGTCGGGCTCGCCCTCGGTGTACAGACGCTGGGCCCCGGGTGGCGCGTCGAGCAGCAGGGCGATGCGCCCATCGCCGTGATGGTTTACGGAATAAATCGCGAACGTCTTCCCCCGCACGCGAAAATTGGGTGAGCCGTGCGAGCGGTATTCCTCGACCTCGGGAAACGACAGCAGCACCTCGCGCACGGCCGTGCTGATGTCCTTGGCTTGATTCTTCTTGTTCTTGCTTTCCCTGCCTCGGTTCTTGCTGCCGGTCGCTGTCTTTCTTCGGGCTGCCATAGTCCCCCCTGACACTTGCTTGCCGCGCTTGTCACGCCTCGGTCCGCCGATTTGGTACTAGACAGCGGATACGCGCAAGCGCCGAAGATCCCTCGGCCAGATGATAGTATGACCGCTTTCCAGATTGGGGTGCGGTGGGCGTGAATACGAAAGCTCGCGTTGAAGCGCGTTCTTACGAGGGCAGGGGGCGTGGGCTAATACGCCTGTGGTTGATGATGGCCCTGCTGACCGCGGCCACGTTTCTCGGCGTCGCGCACGCAGCGGAGCAGCCCCGGCCCGCCTTCCTGCAGCCTGAGGTGCTGCGGGCGGCCGCGGCCATCGATATGACGGACGCGCAGATGTCTCAGTTTCGGGAGGCCATCAGCGAATTCGCGGACGCGCGTATCAGCATGATCAACAAGTTGCGCCGGCGCTCCAACCAAACGGATCTGCCGCGCAAGATTCGCAGCAAGACGAACGGCCTCTTGCGCAAACTCGACAAGCGCGTGCTTGGGTTTCTCACCGAAGACCAGGCGAGCGCCTATGACGTCTACCGTAACCTGCTGAAGGACAACATGCGCCCATGAGTCAATCCGAAGGCTATGCCATTCCCGGCGGCATCGCGCTGCACCATGTCGGTCGCGTTCTGCTAGGGCTGTACTTCATCGTCCCGGGCATCATGAAGATTGTTGGTTGGGACGGCACGGTTGCCTACATGGCACAGCACGGGGTACCGCTGATCGCGCTGTTGTTGCCGATCACCATCGTCCTCCAGGTGGGCGGCGGTGCCCTACTGGCCGCTAACGTGCAGCCTCGGCTGATGGCCCTGATGCTTGCGCTGCTGACCCTTGCCATCAACCTTTTCATGCACGATTTTTGGAACGCCTATGCGGGCGGCGATCAGCAGCACGAGACGCAGAACTTCATCAAAAACCTGGCCATCGTGGCGGGCCTGCTGTACGTCGCGGGCACGAGAGTCGCGCCGCGGTCCGACTGAGCGTTCCCGGACCTGAGTCTCTTGCCGACTGAGGCGCGGTTCTCGAATCGACCGGCGGAAGGGGCAGCCGCCGTGTCCTTGTCGCCTGCGCTCCTATCTTTGGATGATGAGACTCTCGCTTCAGCGCGCGAGCGCCGCGTTGGCGACCTTGCGCGGACGCCCCCAGGTGGTGCACCCGCGCAGGTCGTCGTCGCTCGTCATTACCGCGACCGAACCTATCGGCGACGATCTGGCCCGCCAAGGCCAGATCGTGACGCTGAGCTACGCGCTAGCGACGCTGGCGCTGCTGCTGACGCTGGTCTGGGTGTACCGCGTACTCGACGGCAGCATCGCCGCGCACCAACGCCTGAACGCGCTGGCGTTGCTGAGCCATGAACAACAGCAGCTCTTCTCTGAGACCTATAATCGTGTTGCCGATCTAAAAGAGACCCTGCTGGCGCCGCGACCCAATCCGCGGCTAGAGCATCAGATCAGGCAGGCCCTCGCGAGCGGCTTGAGCGCATTGCGGAACAATCAGGCGCGGCTTGACGAGACCATCGCGCAGATCGACGCCGATCTGCGGGCACCGCTGCTCGCCATCTATCTAGAGCCGCCGGACGACCTGAAATCGAAGCAAGCGCGCTACGTCGAGCGGGTAGGGCGCCTGCTCGAGCCAGACGCTCGCGTGACGCATGTTGGCATCGGCGGCTGGATTCCGATCGACGGCGCGTCGTCGAGCCGGGGCGCGCTCGCGGACAGCTATCGCCGGCTGCGTGACGTTACGAACAACATCGTCGCGGTCCACGGTGCGCGGCTGCAGAGGCGCCAGCAGCTGTCGTTTGGCGTCATCCTGCTGGTGCTGTGTCTCGAAGCGTTGTTTATCTTTCGCCCGATGGGACAGCGCCTGCAGCGCACCCACGAGCGCGTGCTCGCCGCGCAGCGTCGCCTCGGGTTTGTGGCCCACAACGACAACGCTACCGCGCTATTGAACGCGGCTGGACTGGAACGCGAGTTCGAGCAGATCGCCGGTGCTCATGCATCCTTCGACCTGCTGCTCGTAGAGGTGGACAACATGGCTCGCGTAAGCCAGCGCATTGGTGCTGCCAACGAGTCCGTTTTTTTGCGCGACTTTGCGTCGCGCCTCTTCGGCGCCGGGTCTCAGCAGGGTCTGCTGGCGCGCGTCGGGGATCACGAGTTTTGTCTGCTGCGTCCCACCGACGGGCGCGCGGGTTGGGACATGGAGCCGCTGCTCGAGACGCTCAACGGACCGCTGACCCTGGCCGGGGTGCTGGTGTACCCAGAAGCCTGCGCCGCCTTCGTGCGATTCGCGCCCGGCGACACGTCCTGTGGGATTGCGCTCGCGCACGCGCGCATCGCGCGCAGAACGCTGCCTCCTGGGCCTGGCTGGGTGACGTTCTCGAAGCCCATGGCAGACGAGATCGCCGCGCAGGAGGGCCTGCTGATCGAGATGCGGCGGGGGCTCGACCAGGGCGAGTTCATTCCCTACTACCAGCTCAAGGTCGATGCCAGGACCGGGGCCTTCGACGGCATGGAGGCGCTCGCGCGCTGGCTGCATCCCGATGACGGTCTCGTCTCGCCGGCGCGATTCGTTCCCGGCGCCGAACGCACAGGCCTGGTGGTGGACCTTACCTTCAGCCTGCTGCAGCAGATTGCCGACGACGTGATCGACTGGCACAGCGCCGGCATCGACTTCGGGCGCGTAGCCTTCAACGCATCGGTGGATGTCCTGTTAAACGATGCGCTGCTTATCGTTGTCGACGACGTGATTGCGCGGGTCTGCGGCGTCATCGGTCGCAGAGACTTTCTCGAGATGGAAATCACCGAGAACGTCGCGATGTCTGCGCGTGCGGAGGAGGTCCGTCAGCGCATACGCGCGTTGCGCGAACGCGGCATCACGGTGGCGCTAGACGATTTCGGTACCGGATTCGCGTCGTTAAGCACGCTGAGCGAATTCGAATACGACGTCGTCAAGATCGATCGCAGTTTTGTGATCGACATTCACACCAATGCCGAGCGGCGCAGCATTGTGCAGGCTGTCGTAACCCTGTGCAGCGCGTTGGGCAAGCGCTGCGTCGCGGAGGGCGTCGAGACGGTGGACGAGGCGGACACGCTGCGCGGCCTCGGCTGCGATCAGTTGCAGGGGTTCCTGTACGCGCGACCCCAGCCGGCCTCTGACGTCAGGGCCCAGCTCATTGAACGACCCAAATCGGCGCGTGTGGCTTCCAGCGCGTGACGCTGGCGTGCTCACCATGGCGTCGATGGCGGGCCGCCATTTGGCTCGCGAGTTTTGCGTTGCAGGCGATGGCGCCCACCGTTCACGCGGCCGAACAACGGCGTGGCCTTGAGCACGCGGCCGAGGTCGTTCACTGGTGGGAGGATGGGGCAGACGCGCGCGCCGTCGACTATCTGAGGCAACAGTACGAGGCGGCCGGCGGCGTTTGGCTCGACACGACCTCGGACTATCAGGGTGTCCGTCGACAGGTCGTTTCTCGGCTCGCGAAAGGTTATCCGCCGACCGCAATGCTATGGAACGCGAGCGTCGAGACGGATCAGCTCCTCGAACTCGGCTTTCTTAACGGTATCAACCAGCTTGTCGACACCCGTCGCTGGCGGCAGCTTTACTTTCCCGCTGTGCTGCGGGCGATCCAGCATCGCGGCAACTACACCGGCCTGCCGCTGAATCTGCATACCGAGACCTGGCTGTGGCTGAACCGTCGGGTCTTTGAGTCCGCCGGCGTCGCGCTACCGACAGATTGGGCAAGCATTCTGGCGGCGGCGCGGCAGCTTGAGGCTGCCGGCCGGGTGGCGCTGGTCGCGAGCACAGAGCTTTGGCAGCGCCGCGTGCTCTTCAACACCGTTCTGCTCGGCGTTTCCGGTAAGTCGATCTACGAGCGTCTCTATGCCGGTCTCGACGTCACCCTGGCCAAAGAGCCGCAGTTTTTGGCAGCGCTCGAGGTGTTCCTGCGGCTGACCAACTTCGCGCGCCAGGCGCCTGGCGATAGCACCTGGCCGGCTCAGGCGCATGCATTCGCATCAGGGGAAGCCGCCATGTTCTTCATGGGCGATTGGGCGAAGGCGGAGTTTGTGCATCGAGGACTAACGCTCGGAACAGACTTCGACTGTCTGCTCACGCCCGGTAACCCGGACCGGCTGATCTATGTGCTGGACGTGCTCGCGTTTGGCGCATCGGAGGAGGAAGTGGATCTCGCCAATCAGCGTCGGCTGATCGGCGTGGTCGAGCGGCCTGAGGCGATGGCTGCGTTCAATGCGTTCAAGGGATCAGTCTCACCGCTGCGCGCACAGGACACCAGCGCGCTCGATCGCTGCGCGCGCGCGTCGTTGGCGCTTCTGAGTCGCGACGACGCGGCTTTACCGACGCTGGGTGAGTTCGGCGACGGTCGGTTCGGCGGCGCCTTCGAAAGCGTTATCGACGGGATTTGGCGCGAGCGCCCAACGAGCGATGCAGCGGCGGGGCGATTTGTTGACCTGTTGCGCTCAATACGCGCGCAGCAGTCGCCGCCGCGAACCTCAGATCGGGTCCGCTAGCATCGGGACGGCCTCTTGCCTGGTTGCCCGTTGGCCGCTAATGACCAGATAAAACGCGGGCAGTACGAATAGCGTGAAGAGGGTGCCGACGATCATTCCAGCGCTGATCACCAGCCCAATGGCGAAACGCGAATTGGCACCGGCGCCGAACGCCAGTAGCAGGGGCAAGACACCGAGCACGGTTGCGAACGTGGTCATCAGTATCGGACGCAGTCGCAGCCCGGCTGCCCGCAACACGGCATCGAACGGGTCTAAGCCCTCGTCCCGCAGGCGATTGGCGAAGTCGACGATTAGGATGCCGTGCTTGCTGATCAAACCGATCAGGGTGAGCAGTCCAACCTGCGTGTAGATGTTCAGCGTCGCGAAACCAAGCGCAAGCGGAACGATCGCACCGAACAGTGACAGCGGAACGCTGATCAGCACGATGAGCGGATCGCGGAAACTATTGAACTGGGCGGCCAGCACCAGATAGATGAACAGCATGGACACGGCGAAGAGCACGAGGAAACCGCGGCTTTCCTGAATGAAGCGCCGCGACTCGCCCTCGTAGCCGATTCGAAATCCCGTCGGCGCGATCTCCTGCAGTGCCGTCTCAAGCATCTCGAGACCGTCGCCTAGCGAGTTCGGCGGCAGCACAAAGCCCTGTATCGTGACGCTGTTGAGCTGCTGGTACTGGCGCATCGTATTGGGCTGGACGCGCTGACCGAGATCGACGACGGTGCTAAGTGGAACCAGGGCGTTGGCGGACGTACGCACGTAGTAGCGCTCGAGCCATTCCTTGGTCAGCCGGAAACCACGATCGGCCTGGGGTATGACCTTGTAGCTGCGCCCCTCGATGCTAAAGCGATTGGTCTCGGCCTCGCCGAGCATGACCTGCAGGGTCTCGCCGATCGCCGCCATAGAGATACCGAGCCGCGACGCCAGCTCGCGGTCGATGGCCACCGATATTTCGGGGCGCGAGTAGCGCAGATCCTTGCTGACCACCGCAAACATGCCTGATTCGCGCGCGCGCTGCAGCACGGCTTCGGCCACCTCAACCAGGCGCTCATAGCCCACGTTGGCAGAGATCACGAACTGCACGGGCAGGCCCGATGCGGCGCCGGGCAGGCCGCCCGCGGCGAAGGTGAAGATCTCCAGGCCGCTTATCTTGTCGTACTTGCTCTGCACCTCCTGGCGAATTTCTTCTAGCGTGCGGGTTCTTTCGTGCCATGGCTTGAGCTCGATGCCGCCGAACACCGAGTTCGGTTCGTTCACCTGCCACGAATGCGTCACCTCGGGCACGGTGCGCCAAGCCTCGACCATTTCGTCGAGAAAGTATGTGGTGTATTCGAGGCTGCCGTAGTCCGGTGGCGTGGCCACGGCGAAGATGCTGCCGCTGTCTTCCTCCGGCGCGAGTTCTTTCTGTGCGAACAGGTAGAACACAGGCAGACTGGCGAAGATAAACACGGCGAACAGCATGACCGCACCGCGGTTGTCGAGCGCGGCGGCGAGTGCGCGCTCATAGGCGCGATGCGCCGAGGCGAAGCGTTCATCCAGCCAGCTCGCGATCCGGCCCTGGTGTTGGTGATCCTTGAGCAGATAGGCGCACATCATTGGACTCAGGACGAGCGCTACAACACCGGATACCAGTACGGCGCCGGCGAGCGTGAGCGCAAACTCGCTGAACAGCACACCGGTCAGTCCGCCAAGGAAACCGATCGGCAGATACACGGCGACGAGCGTGAGCGTCATCGCGATCACCGGTAGCGCCACCTGTCGAGCGCCAACAATCGCCGCATCGAAAGGGCTTTTGCCTTCTTCGATGTGTCGATGCACGTTTTCTACGACAACGATCGCATCGTCCACAACCAGTCCGATCGCGATGACCATAGCGAGGAGTGTCAGCAGGTTGATGGAGAAACCCATCAGCCAAATCAGAAACAGCACGGAGATGAGCGACACCGGTATGGCGACTATCGGTATCGCGACCACGCGTAGCGAGCCGAGAAACAGCAGAATGACCAGCACGACGATAATGGATGCCTCGATCAGCGTCTGCGCGACCTCCTTTAACGCCTCGCCGATATAGATGGATAGATCAGAGTCGAGAAAGATCTCCATATCCGCCGGTAGCTGGGGATTCAGTTCTTCGATCTTCGCCTTCACGCGCGCCGCGGTTTCAAGCGGATTGGCGCCGGGCGCCTCCGTCACGCCGATGAACACGGTCTCCCGACCGCTCGAGTACACTGCCGATTCGTAGGTCTCGCTTGCGAGTTCCACCGTCGCGACGTCGCCGAGCGTCACTCGCCGGTCGCCGTCCTGACGCACGACGATTTGCGCGAATGCCTCAGGGTCTTCCATGTCCGTTTGTGCGTCGACGCTTGCTCGAACCAGTTCGCCGCGGGTCATGCCCGCGGCGGAAACGAAGTTGTCGCGACGTATGGCCGTGTTGATGTCCCTCGCGGTCACGCCGAACGCTGCCATGCGCGCCGGATTCAGCCAGACCCGCATGGCGAACAGACCGCTGCCCAGAATTCTCGCTTCGCCGACGCCCTCGACTGTTGCCAACTCGGGCTGAATGGTGCGCATGCCGACGTCGGCAACCTGCTGCACGCTCATCTGTTCGGACAATAGCGCCAGATACATCATCGAGTCGCCGCCCGTGCGATTCGAAACCACGGGGTCTTCAACTTCGCGGGGTAGCTCAAAGCGGGCTTCGTTGACCTTGGTGATGACTTCGCCAAGCACGTCGGTTGAGTTTTCGCCGAGGCGCACATGAACCTGTATCTGGGCTACGCCAGGATCGGACTGCGAAGTGATGTAGTCGACGCCCTTGGCGGCGGCGATCCGACGCTGCAGCGGCGTGGTCACGAATCCCTGTACGGTGCCCGCGCTGGCACCGGGGTAGGCCGCGGATACGAAGATCACGCTCTTCTCGATCTCCGGATACTCCCGCAGCGGCAGCTGGGTACCGGCCTGGGCGCCGAGCAGGAGCATGACGGCGCCCAACACGATCGCCAGCACGGGGCGTTCGACGAACCGATCCGTAAAGCGCATCACAGCTGTATGTTCTCGTCGATTAGCACACGCACACCGCGATACAGCTTGTTTTGACCGACGCTCACTACCCGGTCGCCGTCCTGCAGACCACGCGGAATTGCGACCCTTCCGTTTCTGACAGCGCCTGCCTCCACGACCCGTGCAGTCGCGGTCAGCGCTTCCGAGTCCTCGACGTTTTCGATCACAAACACCGTGTTGCCCTGCAGCGAGTAGGTCAGAGCGGTTTCGGGAATGGTGACCACCGCGCTGTCGCGATCCAGGCCGATCTCCAGCACGGCGAACATGCCGGGCAGCAGTCCGTTCGCCTCGGCGAGACTGGCTCGCACCAGGACGTTGCGCGTATTGGGATCGACGCGGGCGTCGACCGCCCTGATCACGGCGGCGAAGGTGCGCTCGGGAAAGGCGTCGACCTTGACGCTGACCTGCAGCCCGGGGGCGAGATCCGGCGCGTGTCGCGCGGGCAGGGTGAAGTCGATCTCCAGCTCGCTCGTGTCCTGCAACGTTGCGATGACCGTGCCCGGCGACAGATAGTCACCCACGTCGACGCGACGGATACCCATGGTGCCGCTGAATGGTGCGGCTATGGTCTTGTTTTCCAGGCGCGCGTTGGTCTCGGCGAGCTGGGCGCGAGAGCGCGACAGGTCGGCGCGCGAACGATCGAGCTGCGTGGCCGGGATCGAGCCCTTCGCCGCGAGCGCCTCGTCGCGTTCGAACAAGATCTCGGCGAGCTCCAGGGTCGCCTGCTGATTGCGGCGGCTGGCGCGCTCGACCTCGTCATTGAGTACCACCAGCGTGTCGCCGGACCGCACCTGATCGCCCGAGTCGAATTGGATCGCGGTGATCTCGCCGCTGGTCTCAGAGGTCAGCTCGATGCCGCGCACGGCTTCGATGGTGCCGACCGCGTTTAGCACGGTGTCCCACTGCTCCAGCCGCGCTCGCGCGGCGGCGATGGTGACCGGTGGCGGGGAAAAGTCCATCGCCGCAAAGGCGCTCATACGCTGGTACTGGTAGCCGCCGATGGCGCCGAAGATGGCTAGCAGCAAAACGATTACGAGCAGGTATGCCTTCAAGGCCAAAACACCGGAACTGTCACATAGACGCAGTCTAAGCGAGAAAACGCGTTTGCGGGTGCCCGCTGTGAATTCCGGGTTTCGCGCGGCGATGCGCGGTATCGCGCGCCGCTCGCGCTAGGGCAGATTACGCTGGAGACCTGTGCTCTGGGCACTGTCACCGCGGTGAAGCTATAGGCGCGGTACCAGAATCTGCACACCTTGATGGTGTCCCTCATGTGTCGCATGAAAAATACCAGGGGTGCAATGGATGTACCGGCCATATAGATTGCGCGGTGTGCGGATTGCTTGTGCCCCGTCCGAGCGCGAGCCGCCTGAATCCGGGTTCAAACCAGTTGCCACAGGAGCACACATGGCCGTCGAGATTGCCAAAGCGTCGATCGATATCGGTCTGGTGACCGGCCAGATCGACGCGATGACCGAGTTTTACCGGGACACGCTGGGGCTGCCGATCGAAGGCGTCATCGACATGCCCGGCGGTGCCCGAATGACGCGTCTCGTATGCGGAACCACTATCGTCAAGCTGATGGAACTGCCGCGTGCGCCCGCCGAGCGCAACCCGCCCGGCGGCATCCCGGGTGCAACCGGCATTCGCTACTTCACGATCAGCGTGACCAATCTGGAGGCCGCCGTTGCCGCGTGCGACGCGGCGGGTGCGAATGTAGCGGTGCCGATTCGCGAGTCGCGACCGGGCGTGAGCATCGCCATGATCGAAGATCCAGACGGGAACTGGGTCGAGCTGCTGCAGCTCGCCGAGTAGTTGCCTGCCGCGAGGCGTCCGTCAGCCGGTTTGGGTTAGCCCAGGCAGAACGTGCAAAACTTGTTGCCGTCGAGATCCCGAAAGTACGCGGCGTAGAAGCCGTCGCCGCGCGGTCCGGGTTCGCCCTCGTCGCTGCCGCCCAGTTCGAGGGCCTTGGTATACAGAGCGCCGACCTCGTCCTGGGAGTCTGTGCGCAGCGCGACCATGACCCCGTTGCCAACGCTGGCATCGTTGCCGTCGTAGGGCCGTACGACAGCGACGCAGGGCTCTTCCATCGACGCGCCGTAGAGCACAAACGTGTCCAGCTCCATCAAACGCGAGGCGCCGCGTAGCGCAAACAGCGCGTCATAGAAGGCGAGTGCCTCCGGCATGCGATTCGTGCCAAGGGTGGTATAGCCGATCATGGTTGGGTGTCCCTCTGCGCAATGACTTCACCGGCATGCTAATCCATTTGGCGCTGGCGCGAGCCCTCCGCGTCGGACTACTCCCGACAGGGTGTGTCAGCAGAGCAACTCAGTACCGCAATTCAGTAGAGCAGTAACTCCCGCGCCAGGGTGACGCGCACGCCGTCCAACTCGCGCATTGGAAAGCTGAAGCCGGCGAACGACGTCGTCGTGTTTGTGCCGTCACCCGCCAGCATCCGCTCGACGGTCGCCAAGTGCGCACCCTGCTGCATGGCGGTGATGAGCTGCGGGCCGTGGGAGCTGTAGTGCCACCGGATCGGTAGTCGTTCGATGCGCCGCAGATCCACGGCGAGCGCGGCCAGGTCCGTTACCAGATAGTTCGCGCCGTAAAACGCGTCGCCGCCGAAGAACAGCCCGGCACCGGGTTCGAACAGGGCAACGCCGTCCGGCGAATGGCTGTAGGTGCGCAGCACCTGCAGCTTGCGATCTCCAAGATCGATGCGCTGACCCTCTGTGAGATAGCGCACCTGGTCCAGTGGATAGGGTGGGATAGCGTGCGTTTGCGGATCGAACTGCGCGGGCGGGACGACGCCTGGATGGGGTGTGAGGTCGGCCCAGTAGGCCACGAAACCGCCGGCCTCACCGGCGGGTACGCCGAGTTGCAGCCGGCGCCGCGCCCAGGGGTCGTCGACGGTGTGGACCGTTGCAAACTCGCGGTTGCCGCCGTTGTGATCGAGATGATTGTGGCTGTTCACGACCAGCAGGTCGCGTGCGGGCAGGCGCTCGGCCTCGCGCACTTCGTCGATCGTCGAGCGCAGGCTCGCGATGCCCATACCGGTGTCGTAGAGCAGATCGGTGCGACTACCCAAGATCAAAAACGCGTTGACTTTCTCCGCGTGTCCGGGCTCCCAGAAGGCGTAGACGCGATGCGGCAAACGCAGCACTTCGAACCAACCGCTGCTGTTGGGAATGCGGTCGGCTTCGGCCAGCACAGCGGTCAGGTCCTCGGCGTTGCCGCTCGGCTCGGCGCGCCGTTCGCCCGGCGGCGGAGCGTGGCAGGCGAGCACGAGCAGGACGAGAGCGCTCGCCATCGCGAGGTGTCCAATGGGGCGCGCGGGAGTGCGATCAGGTTTGTGGCGCTGCGATCGTGGCTGCATCGGGAGACGACTCTGCCGGCGACATTTTCGTATAGTGGACCTGGGCGAGGGGAGATGCGAATCGATGAATGTAACGGCAGCAGCAGACATTCCCGAAGTTTTGCAGGGGGTATGCGTCGACGCGCTCGCCTGGTTCAACCGCGAACACCGTGCGGCGTTCGAGCTCTCGGGTCTCGTCGACGCGGACGCGGCGCTCGGTGCGGCGCAAGGCGCGGCGTTCGAGTTGGGCCTAGTGCTGTGCGACGGCGAGATCTGCGCTCGCGAGCAGGTCCGCGTGACGCCGGTGGACGACGGCTATCGCTTTTCCCTGGATGAGGCCGCGCGGCCTGACATCCCGCCGCTGCTCGATCCGCCGCCGGGCATACGCAGCAGTTGGCTCGATGCGGTGCTAGAGCGCCACGAGTTCGTGCTCCTGATGTTCTATCGCGGCCTGTGGTGACCGCCTTGTCGCTTCGAGTTGCGAAGCTACGAACAGCTCGGAGTCGTCGCGGACATCCGCGCGGCCGGCGGCGAGGTCTACGGCCTGACCAGCGAACCACAGTCGCTGGCGCAGGAGGCGGAGGCCGCTTGGGACATGAGCATCTCGGTCGTGGGCGATCCGCACCACGAGATCCGGGACGACCTGGCGCGCCGCGGCTGGCTCGATGTCTTCGCGAATGCCGACTACGGACATCTGCGTGAGCGTAGCTGGGCGAATCACCCGCGCGGCTACTTTCAGCCGGCGCTGATCGCGCTCGATCGAGGCGGTCGCGTCCTGTACCGCTGGCGCTGCGTTCCCCGCTATAACAACATGAGCGGCGCGGGTGCCCGGCCCGCGGGACACTATGTGCGCGACCGGATTCGCGCGGCGCGTGCCGATAGCTCAGACGCGCCGGATGCGCCGCTCGATCGGGGGCCGGTCATGGGAGCGCCGGAGCTGCCCTGGTGGCGCTTCCTGCTGCTGTTGACTGCGCATGGCTGGTTTCTGCGGCCGCGCGCGTTTCCGCTGCGTCGCGACGGCAGCAAGGACGCGGTGTCGCCGCGAGATGCGATGCGCCGGGTCTATTGGTTTGCCGGTGCGTGGGTGCTGGCGTTCGCGCTGCTGCCGCTGTCCTGGGTCCTTGTGGGGCTGGGCGTGTGGCTAGCCATGCTCACGCCCGGCATGATCGAGATCCATCGCCAGTTTCAACACGCCTCAGACGACGCCGTCGGCGCGCAGCTCGAGTAGCCGCGCCGGCTCGATGCCGCACAGCTCGCCGAGTACGGCGTCGGTGTGTTCCCCGAGCGCAGCGCCCGTCCAGCGCACGCTGCCCGGGGTCGCCGACAGCTTGGGAAACACGTTCTGCATTTTCAGTTTGCCGAAGGTCTGATTGCTGACCTCGATGATCGCGTCGCGCGCCCTGAACTGTTCGTCCTCCAGCATGTCCGGCGCGCGATAGATTCGTCCTGCCGGCACGCCTTCGCGCTCGAGCTGCGCCAGCAGCTCGGCGGCGGGAACGGTCGCGGTCCAGGCGCTGATCAGCTCGTCGAGTTCGTCCTGGTTTTCGCCGCGGGCGATGTGGTCGGCAAAGCGCGCGTCCTCCGCCAGCCCGGGCTGACCCATCAGCCGCGTCAGGCGAGCAAAAGGGTTGTTTTGATTGGCCCCCATTACGACGAGTTCGCCGTCGCTGGTCGGATACACGTTGGATGGCGCGGTCTTCGGCAGTATCGAGCCGCTGCGTTCGCGCACGAAGCCGCCCTCGGTGAACTCCGGCACCGTGGACTCCATCACCGCCAGCACCGCCTCATAGATCGCGGAGTCCACGACCTGACCCTGACCCGTGTGGTGGCGATGATTTAGCGCCGCTAGCGCGCCCACGCAGGCGAAGGTCGCGGCCAGCGAGTCGCCGATCGAGATGCCCGCCCGCGCCGGTACCCGATCTGGATCGCCGGTGACGTACCGCAGTCCGCCCATCGCCTCGCCGACGCTGCCGTAGCCTGCGCGGCCGGCGTAGGGGCCGGTCTGGCCGAACCCCGAGACGCGCACCATGATCAGGCCCGGGTTGATCGCGCTCAGCTCCTGCCAGCCCAGTCCCCACTTTTCCATGGTCCCTGGCCGAAAGTTCTCGATCAGGATGTCGCTTTGACTGACCAGGTCCTTGAGCAAGCGCTGCCCTTCAGCGACGCGCAGGTTCAGCGTCACGCTCTTCTTGTTGCGCGCGATTAGCGGCCACCAGACCTTGATGCCGCGTCCCCAGTCGCGCATGGGATCGCCTACACCCGGCGCTTCGACCTTGATGACCTCGGCGCCCATGTCGCCCATAAGCTGACCGCAGAACGGGCCGGCGATTAGCGTGCCCAATTCCAGTACGCGCAGCCCGGCCAGGGCACCGGTTGGTGTTGCGGCTGTCGGGTTGGTTTGGTTTTCGGTCATCTGTTGTTATCGCATCGGCGTTTGCAGGAAGACCCAGCATAAGAAAACCCCGGCCAAAAAAAAGCCCCGCGCGAAGCGGGGCTTTCATCTGCGGCGAGAACCGCGGCGCGAGCCGCGGTTCGGCTACATCGTTTCCGACCATGATTAGTTGAACGAGTAGCGTGCCTTCAGATAGTACTGGCCACCCTGGAAACCGAACGGGCCGGATTCCGGGTAGAGCTGACCGAAGGAGCCAGCGGCCGGGTTTCTGTCGTTGAAGGTATCGAACAGGTTGTTCACGCCGCCGATCAGCTCCAGGCCATTTTCGAAGTCATAGCCTACTTCGACGTCGACCAGCCACTCGGAACCGATGTCGTCGAAGCCGTTGCCCGTGTCGTCCCACTCACCGAAGTAGTTGAGGCGCAGCAGACCGCGGATGTTGCCCTGGGTGTGAGACCAGCTGACGTTGCCCTTGAAGTTGGGCAGCTGATCTTCCAGCGCCGCCTGACGGCCGGTGCTGATCGGGTTGACCGTGCCCAGGCTGTCGACTTCCGTTTCGTTCCAGTTGAACGCGAGCGTTACCGTCGAGTAGCCGTCACCCAGGTCGAAGCCGGTGCGACCGACGATGTCGATGCCCTGCGTCGTGGTGTCGAAGCTGTTCGCGAAGAAGCGGAATTGCAGCAGGTCGTCCAGACCGAGGAAGTCCTGACGATTGATCGTGCCTGCAGCGTCCAGCGCGGTCAGGCCTTCGCCAACCGTCGTGAACGGCGTGCCACTGGTGTTCAGCGAGTTCAGAGCCGCCAGGAAGTCGACGTTGGCACCGAGCGCGACGCGATCGTCGACGTCGATGTTGTAGTAGTCGATGGTCCAGGAGGTCTGGCCGATATCGAACGCGATACCGATCGAGAGGTTTTCGGCCTCTTCCGGACCCAGCTCGGGGCGACCGTTGCCCATAGACTCGATGAAGTCGGCAGCCAGCTGGCCGGCGACCGAGTTGAGGGGCAGGGTGCCCTGGTCAACCAGCACGCCGTTGTTGATCTGCGTCGTCACGTTCGTGATGTTCGCCTGACCTGCGGTCGGTGCGTGGAAGCCGGTCGAGAACGCGCCGCGCAGGGCGACGTTTTCGTTGATGCGATACAGGCCTGCGATCTTGAAGTTAGTCGTGTCGCCGAACGCGCTGTAGTCCTCAAAACGCACAGCCGCTTGCACCGTGAACTGTTCCGTCACGTCGGCCTCGAGGTCGACGTACAGAGCCCAGGCGTCCTGCGAGGCGTTGGTGTCGTTCGGGAAGCCGCCGAAGCCGTTCGAGCTCGACGAGAAGCCCTGATCGGCGAGCGGTCCGAGAGCGAACGATGCTGCGTCGCCGGCGAACAGGTCGAATTCCTCTTCGCGCCACTCACCGCCGAACGCGACGTTGAGGTCGGATGCGAACGCGTCAACGGCAACGGGGTAGGTGAAGTCCGCGTTGATGACCCACTCACGCTGGCGCTGGCCGCCAGGGATGAAGTCACGCGGGGTGTTCGGACCGAGCGATGCGTTGACCGTGTTGTTGATGAAGTAGTTGGTCTCGTTTGAGCCGCGAACCACCGACAGATCGTAGGTCATGCCGTTGTTCAGCTCGCCACGACCGCCGAGGGCGAAAGAGTAGTCTTCCGCGTCGCCGCCGAAGCGCGGGACGAAACCGGTCGGGATCGTTTCGACAAACGAGAAGCAGTTGGGATCGGCTTGCACCGCCGCCAGCACGGTCGGATCGGCGATCAGACCACCGCCCTGGGTCAGCGGAATGCCGGCCGGGCAGTCGCCGCCGGTGCCGAGACCGTCGAGGTCGCCAACGAGGATGGAGGCAACGCCGGCCGGATCCGCAGCACCCGTTACCGCATCAACGGTCGGGCCGCGATAGACGCCGCCGCGGTTGGTCGGGTTGCGGAAGAAGAAGCCGCCGGTGACCGTGCGCTCGGCGTAGTTGGCCCAGCCGTATAGCTCGAGGTTTTCGTTGACCTGGAAGCCCATGTTCGCGAACAGCTTGAGGTCGTCGTCGACGTCCGGCGCGCCCCAGTACTGCGGGACCTCGTCGGTGTAGCTGTTGATGGTCTCAAAGTCGGAGACGAAGGTGTTGCCCGCATCGATGAGAGCGAGGACGTCGTCGCGCACGATGGAGCGCACGGTACCGTCGACGTTGCCGTATTCGCCGGTCAGATTCAGGAAGCCCTGATCACCCAGCGGCAGGCCGATGTTGCCGGAGATGCGGTAGTTGTCGCCGTCGCCTTCGTAGGTCGAGCCGCCCTGGACTTCCAGGAAGCCGCCTTCGGCTTCGTCACGCAGGACGAAGTTGATCACACCCGCGATGGCGTCAGAACCATACTGCGAGGACGCGCCGTCACGCAGCACTTCGACGCGCTGCAGCGCGAGCGAGGGCAGGGTGGCCACGTCAACGCCCTGGGCGCCGTCGGAGATGCCGCCGCCCAGAAAGCTGATCACCGAGCCGCGATGCCGGCGCTTGCCGTTTACGAGGACGAGGGTGTTGTCGGGGGACAGACCGCGCAGGTTGGCCGGCCGGGAGATGGTGGCGGCGTCGCTGATCGGCTGCTGGTTAACGTTATAGGAAGGTACCGCTGTCCGTAGCAGATCCTGCACGTCCGTGGCGGCGTTGCGGTTGAAGTCTTCGCCGGTAATCACGTCTACCGGTGCGGGCGTGTCCGCCGAAGAACGAGCCGCACGGCGGGTGCCGATCACGACGACTTCTTCGATGGCTGCCTCATCGGCCTCCGCCGCCAGCACGGTGGCCGGTGCGAAACCGCCGAGAGCACCGGCAACAAACGCTGCCAGCAAGCCCCAGTATCGGTTGCTCATCATAGGAGGTATCCCCTTAATTATTTTGTAAAACAGGCAGTTGGAACCGCCCTGCTGGTTTGTGCAGCGCATCATGGGCCGCGCAAACGGGCCGGATTCTACACCTAGATATGGCGCTTGTGGATAGTTCTGCGAACACTCGTATGACAGGGTCAAATCTGCACCGCGGGCCCCTCAATCGGCGCCTTGGCGCCGCCCGGCGGCGGTGAGTTCCGGCTCGGGAGGTGCGGCTCAGGCGGGCGCGGGAAAACCGCCCGCGCGCATTAGCGCCGAGGGCGGCGGCTTGCTGACCAGAGGCGCCAGCCAGTGCGCGGCGTCGATCAGCGTGTCGAGCGTCAGGTCGTGTTGCACGCCGGTGCGATCGAGCAGATAGACCAGGTCTTCGGTGGCGATGTTGCCGGTCGCGTTGGGCGCGAAAGGGCAGCCGCCGATGCCGCCGATGCTCGCGTCCAGCGTCGTCACGCCGGCCTCGAGCGCGGCGTATGCGTTGGCGATGCCGGTGTGGCGCGTGTCGTGAAAGTGCGCCCGCAGCGGCATGGCGGGTCCGAGTTCGTCGCGCAAGGACCCGAACAGGTCGCTGACCTGGCCAGGCACGCCGACGCCGATGGTATCGGCCAGGCTGATCTCGGCGGGGTCTTCTTCGGCCAGGCGCAGAGCCGTGTCGATCACCTGGCGGGAATCGACCTCGCCCTCGAACGGGCAGCCGAAGGCGACCGTGATGGTCGCCTGGGCGCGGATACCCTGGCGGCGGGCGTCGCGCAGGATCGATTGCGCGATCTGCGTGCCTTCCGCGACGCTCTGGCCCTGATTGCGATCGCCGAAGGTGTCGCTGCCTGGCACGACGAGACCGGCCTCGTCGAGCTTCTGAGTCGCGAGCAGCCGCTCCCAGCCGCGCTGATTCATGATGAGGCCGGTGTAGGTGACGTCGCCGCGCTGGGGCAGGCCGGCACAGACGGCCTCGGCGTCGGCCATGCGCGGCACCTTCTTGGGGTGCACGAAGCTGGTGACCTCGATGCGCTTCGCGCCGGCATCCAGTGCCCACTGGATCAGCCGCAGCTTGTCGTCAGTCGACAGGATCGCGTCCTCGTTCTGCAGGCCGTCCCGAGGGCTGACCTCCATCACGGTGACCGCGCGGCTACCATCAACCGCTGTCACGCGTTACCGGCCTGGTAGTCCGCGAAGCTCTTGCCGGCCTCGGCCAGGCGCTTCAGCAGCGGCGCGGGTTCGAACGCGTCCCCGTACTTGTCCTGGAACGCGAGCAGCGCCTCGTAGACATTGCCCAGGCCGCGCTGGTCCGCCCAGAACATCGGCCCGCCCGTCGGCTCCGGCCAGCCGTAGCCGTTGATGTAGACGATGTCGATGTCGCAAGGGCGCAGCGCAATGCCTTCTTCCAGCAGTCGGGCCCCCTCGTTAACCAGCGGATAGAAGCAGCGCTGCAGCACCTCGTCATCGTCGACGGCGGAGCGCGTGATACCTAGTTCGGCCGACGTCTGCTCGACGATCTCGACGACCTCGGGATCCGGCTGGCCGGCGCGGCTGCCCTCGGGATAGATGTAGTAGCCGCGGCCGTTCTTCTGGCCGAAACGCTCAAGTTCGCACAGCTTGTCGGCGACGCGAGCGGTGATCGGCACGTCCTCCGGTGCCATGTTGGCCAGCTTGCGGGCCCGCCAGCCGAGATCGAGACCCACGAGATCGGCCATCTGGAAGGGGCCCATCGGCATGCCGAAGCCGTTCAAGACGCTGTCGACCTGGTAGGGCGTCGCGCCCTGCAGAATGATCTCGCCGGCCTGCCGGGTGTAGGCGCCGAGCATCCGGTTGCCGATGAAGCCCGGGGCATTGCCGGACAGCACGGCGATCTTGTTGAGCCGCCGGCCAAGGTCCATGGACGTGGCGATCGTGGACGCGGACGTTTGCTCGCCGCGCACGACCTCCAGCAGGCGCATGATGTTCGCCGGACTGAAAAAATGCAGGCCGATCACGTCTTCGGGCCGCGATGTCGCGGCCGCCATCTTGTCGATGTCGAGTCCCGAGGTGTTCGAGGCGATGATCGCACCGGGTTTCGCGACCTTCTCCAACTCTTCGAATATGCCCACCTTGACGTCGATGTTCTCGTATACGGCCTCAACGAAGACGTCCGCCTCCTTAAGGTCGGCGTAGTTGGTTGTGCCGGTCAGCAGCGCCATCCGTGCGTCCAGGTCCTCCTGCGACATGCGGCCGCGGCTGACCTGAATCTCGTAGTTCTTACGAATGACACCCAGTCCCCGCTCCAGCGCCTCGGGATTCATCTCGAGAATCTTCACGGGGATGCCGACGTTGGCAAAGCTCATGGAGATGCCGCCGCCCATGGTGCCGCAGCCGATGACCGCCGCAGAGGCGAGGGTCTTGCGCGCCGTGTCCTTCGGCACGTCGGGAATCTTCGCGACCTCGCGCTCGCTGAAGAACACGTGGATCAGCGCCTCGCGCTGCGGGTGGTTCAGGCACTCGGCGAAGCGCTCGCGCTCGACCTGGATGCCGGCATCGAAGTCGTCGAGGTTCACGGCGGCCTCGACGCACTGGATGATCATCTCGGGCGCGAAGCGGCCACGCATGCGCCGACCCGCGTTCTTGCGCGCCGCCGCGAAGACTTCCGGATTGCCGCGATCGGCCATGACCTTCTCGGCCTCGTCGCGGATGCGCCGCGTCGGAGACCCGTTCGCGACGAGATCGCGCGCATAAGCGATGGCGCCGTCGACGATGTCGCCGTCGAGGACGGCGTCAACGATGCCGAGCTCTTTCGCCGCTGGGGCAGGAATCGGATCGCCGGAGAGGATGAAGCCGAGCGCCTTCTCGGCGCCGATGAGGCGCGGCAGGCGCTGGGTACCGCCCGCGCCGGGTAGCAGGCCGAGCTTCACCTCCGGCAGGCCCACGGGCGCCCCGGGGGAGGCCACGCGGTAGTGGGCGCAGAGCGCGACCTCGAGCCCGCCGCCGAACGCGGTACCGTTGATGGCGGCGACGACCGGCTTGGTCGCGTCCTCCATCGCACTCATGACCTCGGCCAGGCCAGGTCCGGCGTTTGCCGCCTGGCCGAACTCGGAGATGTCCGCGCCTGCGATGAACGCGCGCCCCTTGCCTGTGATCACCACCGCCTTGATGGCGTCGTCCGCCAACGCCTGATGAACGCCGTCGTGCAAACCCTGCCGCACACCGCTCGACAGAGGATTAACCGGTGGATTGTCGATCGTCAGCAGCGCGATCTCACCGCGAGTTTCGTAGTGGACGGTGCCCTTCAATTCGCTCATGTGTGCTTCCCAGATTTGCTCAAGATATGGACGCTAACTGGATGAAATTCTTATATTTTTTACATCCAGGCGGACGCCTAAAGGACGACCGGCTAACCAGTATGGGGCCTGCGGGGAAAGTCGTCCAGATGGGGCGGCTGCGCGGCTGCGGCTCCGTGCCGCTTGGATTCGGTGCACCCCGCGGTTGTGTTCCCAGCCGGGCTCCGCGACGCTGGACTCGAATCAGGCAGACGATGGGGCGTGGGCATGGAGACGATGGAGACGAGAGAGCAAGATTCGGGCGCGCGCAGCGGGCCTTTGGTAGACCTGACCATTGTCGACTGCACCATGGCCTATGCCGGTCCCTTCGGCACCACGCTGCTCGCCGATCTGGGTGCCAACGTCATCAAGGTGGAGCCGCCGGGCGGCGATGGGTTTCGCAACGTCGGGCCGTTTCCGCCGGACCACGCCCGCGTCGGGGCTGTCGAGCCCGCCGGCGTCGACTACGGTAGCGCCTTCGCCAGCGTCAACCGCAACAAGCGCAGCGTCGTTCTCGATCTTAAGGATGCCAGGGACCGCGAAGTCCTGATGCAGCTGTGCGAACGCGCGGACGCGCTGGTTGAAAACATGCGCGCGGGCATCATGGACAAGCTGGGCGTCGGCTATGAGGCGCTGCGCGCGCGCAATCCGCGCCTGGTCTACGGTGCGGTTCGCGGCTACGGCGATCCGCGTACCGGGGCCAGCCCCTACGCCGATTGGCCCTGCCTCGACCCGGCGGGCCAGGCGGCCGGCGGCCTGGTCGAGGCGACGGGAGATCTGTTTGGCGTCGCGATCGCCGATATCTATCCGGGGACGCTGATGGCGCTAGGTCTGCTCGCCGCCGTTCTGCGCGCGCGCTCGACCGGCGACGGTGAGTTCTTCGACGTGGCCATGTACGACGGCGTGCAGGCGCTCTTGAAATCGAACGTCGCGTATTACGGCCTGAAGGGGCGTGACCGCGGCCCCGGTGGGCGCGCGCTGGTGCCGTTCGGGCTGTTCCCGGCGAGCGACGGGCGCGTCGCGATCGCGGCACCCGTCGAACATCACTGGGCGATTCTGTGTCGCGCGATGGGCCGGCCAGAACTGATCGACGACGAACGCACCCGCAGCAATCCGCGCCGCACGCGGCACGCGGAGTTTGTCGACGCGCAGGTCGCGGCCTGGACCTCAGATCATACGAAGGCAGAGATCATCGCCGCGCTCGGCGGCCAGGTGCCCTGCGCGCCGGCCAACACCATGGCGGATATCTTTGCGGACCCGCACGCCGCGGCGCGCGACATGCTGCAGCGCTTCCAATATCCCGGCGCCAATCCGGAGGCCACGCTGTCAGGCAACCCAATAAAATTTCTGGGTGCTGCCACCGGCCTATATCAACGACCACCACTGCACGGTGAGCACACGGAGGAGGTCCTGGCGGAATTCGGCATCGAGCGATAGCGGGTGAGAGACGTGGGGTCAGAGTCAGGGGTCAGAGTAAAGGGACAGAGCAAACCGCTCTGTCCCTCTACTCTGACCCCATGTTTACTCTGACCCCGTCACTTGCTGGACGCTGACACCGCCAGTCAGCGTGTTGTCGTCCTGCCCATGGTTAGACCAGATAGAGGCTAGTTTTGGCCGTGCAGCAACTGCCGCGGTCAGTGCTTCGATTCTGGGGCAATGTTCTGAGCGCCATTCGCCTTGCTGTGCCCAGCGGCTGACTACGGCGATGTAAATGTCCGTTACGCAGAAGCCTGAATTCAACAGGTATGGCGTCCCTGCGATTTCGCGCTCGACCACGAGCCATCGCTCCCGCCAGATGGCGCGAGCCAATTCGCGCACGTCGTTCGCCAACTCGCTCTTTGGCGAAAACCTGTTCGGATAGTCGTTGATCTCGACGATCGGATAAATCTCTGTCGCAACAAACATGAGCCAACGGAGGCTTTGCGCGCGATCGATCGCGTCCTTTGGCAGAAGGTTCGCTTCCGGATGCCGTTGGTCCAAGGTGAGCAGTATTGCGACCGATTCCGTTAGTGTCTCTCCTGCAACGGTAAGCAATGCCGGTAGCTTGCGCTGCGGATTGATGGACGCGTAACTCCTAGAACGCTGTGCATCTGCGGTGAGATCCACGTCTTGAATCCGATAGTCAGCGCCGATTTCTGCCAGCGCCATCTCTACTGCCATCGAGCCAGAGCCCGGATAGCCGTATAGAACGTAGGTCACGAGTCACAACATCCAATGTTTGAACAACGCAGTTTAGCTGAGTCAACAGCTTGTCTGTTCCGATCGCCGTCGAACGACAGCGGTTGGCTGCGGTGGAGACTCAGAAGCGATGCTCTCTGACGGCCGGCCAGTTCCAAGCGATGTATCGCTTTCGTGTACCGACGCCGTCCTGCCGCTAACACATAGAGCAAAAACTCACGATTTGCGCGCAACAACCGCGACCGCCTCAATTTCGATCAGCAGGTTCGGCTGAAACAGCGCCTGCACGCCGACCACGGTATTGGCGGGCGGACGTTCGCGATCTTTGAACACCGCGCCGAAACCGCTGAACGCGGCAGGGATCTTCTCCGGCGTGTAGTCCACGATGTAGGTTGTCAGCTTCACGACGTCCTCGGCTGACGCGCCGGCTGCTTCCAGGCGCGCCTGCAGGCCGTTGAACGCTTCTTTCGACTGCGCCTCAAGCCCCTCGGACTGACCGGTTTGTCCTGAGATGTAGATCGTTCGCATGTCGCCGGAATCTACGGCTACCGCGTGGGTGAACCCCAGACGCTTTTCGACATCAATGTGGTGTTTTTCCATGGGATCGTTCCTGGATGTTGTTTGAGCTGGGCGGTGTCTAGGCGAGTCTGACAATGCGCGTGCCGACATTGCCGCCGGCGAGCAGGTCGACGAAGGCGTCCGGTGCCGCTGCAAGCCCGTTCACTTCGTCCGTCAGGCTAACCACGCTGCCGTCTGCCAGCCATGATCGAATCTGCGCCCGCGCCTCGTCGTAGCGGGGTGCGAAATCGAACACGAGAAAGCCGCGCATCGTCAGTCGCTTGTTGACCAGCAGACCGGGAATGCCTTTCGGTCCAGGCTCCGGTCGGTCGGTGTCGTACTGGGAGACGACGCCGCAGCAGCTGATGCGGCCGCCAACGTTCATGCGAAACAGGGCCGCGCCCAGCAGCGGACCGCCGGTGTTGTCGAAGTACACGTCGACGCCGTCCGGCGTGGCCTCTTTGAGCGCGGACCGAAAGTTGTCTTCGCGATAGTTCACGGCGGCCGCGAACCCCAGTCTGCTCGTGAGGACATCGCACTTGGCGTCGCTGCTGCTGAGCCCGACGGCGCGAGCGCCGCGTGCAGCGGCGAACTGGCCGACCAAATGCCCCACAGAGCCTGCGGCCGCGGAGACCAGCACGGTATTGCCCGGCTCTGGCGCGCCGACCTCGTTGAGGCCGAAGTAGGCGGTCAGGCCGTTGACGCCGAGTGGACCGAGATAGTGCAGGGGATCGTCCTGCGCGGGCACGTGCGTGAGCCCGGCCGCGGGCAGGGCCGCGTGGGTCTGCCAGCCCGTCGGCCCGAGCACGACGTCGCCCTCTTTGAATGCATCCGAGCGGCTGGCTATGACGCGGGCGACGCCGGTCGCGTTCATGACGATTCCCGTTCGCGGGGCGCCGGCGTAGCTCGCGCTGCCCTGCAGACCCGCGCGCGTGCCCGCGGTGATGGCGAACGCAATGGTTTCGCACAGCACTTCGTCGGCTTGTGGTTCTGGAACGGGTGCCTCGCTCAGACGATAGTCGCTCGCCTGCAGCTTGCCTTCCGGCAGGTGTTCGATCAGAACCTGTTGGTTGTTCGCCATGGTATTCCCTCCCTTTGGCTCGACGGTACTGCGGCCGCGCCGAGTTGTCGATTGGGAGAGGCGACGCCGCTACGCGCTGACATAGCGTCTGTGGGATTAGGCGGCGTTGGCTACCAGGGTTCGCCGAAGGGCCGTATGACCGACTCGAAGGACCATGCGGAGCGCGGTTGCTCGCTGATGCGCCTGACCTCTGCGGCGATGTCTGCGGGCTTGCAGAAAAAATCGTCGGGCTTGTCGGCGAAGCGCTCCCGCGTCCACTCCAGGTCGATGACGGCGTCTATCGCCACATAGGCGACGTGCACGCCGTCGGGGCCCAGGCGGCGTGCCATCGACTCCAGCAGTATCCGCTGCGCGGCCTTCGTTGGTGCGAAGCCCGCGAAGCCGGCCTTGCCGCGATAGGCCGAGGTGTTGCCGGTCGCCACGATTGCGCCGCTGCCGCGCTCGATCATGCCGGGCGCAAGATGCCGCGCGAGGTGCAGCAGCGCCATTGTGTTGATCTGAAAGTTGTTCGCGAGGGTCTGCGGATCTATCGCCAGAAAATCACCAAAGGCGCCACCGACCGCATTGTGAACGACCACGTCCGGTGGCCCGCCAAGGTCGCTCACAATGCCCGTGAGCGTGTCGGCTAAACCGTCGGGATTGGCAACGTCACAGGGGTAGGCGAGCGCGTTCGGCTCTTGCGCTGCTAGGGTTTCGAGCCGCGGCGCGCTGCGCGCCAGCATGGCCACGCGATAGCCGGCGGAGGCGAAGTCGCGAACCAGAGCGCTGCCGGTGCCCGGGCCGACGCCTGTGATGATGGCGGTGCGCTGGGGAGCGTCATTCATGGTCAGTCTCGCTATGCGCTCTTGCGCGTATCGGGATCAGATGCATCGGCTGCGTCAGGCGCATCGGGAATATCAGCATCCGGTCGCGCGGCGTCCGCCTCCTGCGGCATTTCGACCGACACCTGATCGCTCAGAATCGTCTCGGCGTCCAGATCTTCTACGAGTGCCGCATCGCCCTCGCCGGTCAATTCCAGCTCTTGGGCAGTCTGCTCCAGTTCCGCGAGGGTCTCTTCGACGGCCTCGTTCGAGGTCGTCGCGGCGGCGCTGGCTTCGATGACCGGCGGATGATCCGAGTCGTCCAGGGTCAGGCGGCGGTTTAGGTTGCCGACACCCGCCAGATGCTGGGCGCCGTCAGATAGGTGCTTGTAGACCTTGACGTAGCTCTCGGTCAGCTCGTTGACGAGTTCGGAGGTTTTCTGAAAGTGCTCGTCGACGCCGGACTTGTGCGCGTCCAGCTCCGTTTTTGCCGCCTCGAGTTCCGCCGCCAGAACCGATTTGCTGGGTCCGCGGCCAACGGCAAGCCAGGTGATGAGCGCCCCAAGCGCCATGCCCAGAACGGCGCTGATGCCGATCAGGAGCCACACGTCAGCGGGTAGGTTGCTCAGGTCCACGTCGGGGTCCTCTCTGTTACGTATCTGTCGGTTGTTTGGCGATTGAACTAACGACTGTTCGGGCGACTCGCGCGGCGCCCGTCGTTCCTGCGCCAACGGGCAGTATCGCGCGAGCGCTACCGACCTGCCACAGTGCGCCGAGGCAAGAATAGCGCTTATCGACGCGTGGGTGAGTTAACAGATTGTTGAGATCGGGTCAGCCGAGCGTCACGAGCTGGGCCTGCTCATCGACCGCGTCGCCGACAGCGAAGGGCAAAGCCTTTACCACGCCTGCGCGCGGCGCGCTGATGCGATGTTCCATCTTCATGGCCTCGATCACCATCAGGGTGTCGCCGGCATTGACCCGATCGCCCACGGCGACGCTGATGCTGACGATGTTGCCGGGCATAGGCGCGCGCAGCGAGCCGCCGGCGACGCTACCGGCATCGCGATCGAGGCGGTAGTCGCCCTCGACCTTGAGGTTGAAGGTCTGGCCCGCGACAAATAGATCGAGCGTTCCCGGAGCGCGAGCAAAACGCATGGTCAGCGTTTCCGCTCCCAGGCTGAGGGTTGCCCGGTCCTCATCGATGTCGACCAGGTGGACTTCGTGGCCGGGGCCGTCGGCATCGGCGCCGTTCAGACACACGACAAAGCGCGCACCGCGCTGTTTGATCTCTGCGGCGTAGCGCTCGCCGCCGGCCACCAGCCCGAGGCGGGTGCGGGCCGCGCCGAACGCTCGCCACGCGCCGAGTGCCGCGAACGGCGCGGGATCCGCCTCGATGTGCTGGATCTGTCCGCGGGCCGCACATTCGACCGTGGCCGCCAGCGCCAGCAGCGGCGGGTCCACCTCCGGCAGCTTGAGCAGCATCTCGTTCAGGTCACGATCGATCATCTGCGTGTGGGCGTTACCGGCGACGAATTCTTCGTTGTCGAGCAGCAGTTGCAGGAACGCAAGGTTGGTCGTGAGGCCACTGATCTCGGTGGCTGCCAGCGCCTGGGACAGGCGCGCGATCGCGCGTTCGCGATCCGGGCCCCAGGCGACAACCTTGCTGATCATCGGGTCGTAGTAGATGCCGATGGTATCGCCCTCGCGCACACCGGTCTCGATGCGCAGGTCATCGGCAGCATCCGGGAAGCGCAGCCGGCGCAGCGTGCCGGTCGCCGGCAAAAATCGCTTGCGCGGGTTCTCGGCATACAGCCGTGCCTCCATGCTCCAGCCGCGTAGCTGGATGTCGTTTTGCTGCAGGGGCAGGGCATCGCCGGCCGCGATGCGCAGCTGCCACTCGACCAGGTCCAGTCCGGTGATCATCTCCGTCACCGGATGTTCGACCTGCAGCCGGGTGTTCATTTCCATGAAATAGAACTGTCCGTCGTCGTCTACGATGAATTCGACGGTGCCCGCCCCGGCATAGTCCACCGCGCGCGCGGCGGCGACCGCGGCGGCGCCCATGGCTGCGCGGCGCTGCGCGTCGAAACCCGGCGCGGGCGCTTCCTCGATGACCTTCTGATGCCGGCGCTGCAGGGAACAGTCGCGCTCGTGCAGATAGACATAGTTGCCGTGCCGGTCGCCGAAGATCTGGATCTCCACGTGGCGTGCGTCGATCAGGCACTTTTCGAGCAGGATTCGATCGTCGCCGAACGCGGTCAGCGCCTCCCGTTTGGCGCTGGCGAGCGCCGCCTCGAAGTCCTCCGGGGCGTCGACGCGGCGCATGCCCTTGCCGCCGCCGCCGGCCGAGGCCTTCACCATGACGGGATAGCCGATCTGGGCCGCCGCGGCCGCAAGGCCGTCGTCTGACTGATCGTCCCCGTGATAGCCCGGAATCAGCGGTACGCCTGCGGACTCCATGATGCGTTTGGCGCCCTGTTTGGAGCCCATCGCCTCGATTGCCTGGGCGCTCGGACCGACAAAGGTAATACCGGCCTCCTCACAGGCCAGCGCGAACGCCGCGTTTTCCGACAGAAACCCATAGCCGGGATGGATCGCATCCGCGCCATTCGACTTTGCCGCGGCGATCACCCGTTCGATGTTCAGGTAGCTTTCGGTGGCCGGTGCCCCGCCGATGGCGACCGCGCTGTCCGCGAGCGCGACGTGGCGGCTGCGCGCATCGAACTCGGAGTGCACGGCGACCGTGCGCACGCCGAGGCGCTTCGCGGTCAGCATCACGCGGCAGGCGATTTCGCCGCGATTTGCGATGAGCAGCGTCTTGATCATTCGTGTTTCCCGCTACATCCGGAACACGCCGAAGCGTGCATCGTCGATCGGTGCGCTGGCGGCCACTTGCAGCCCAAGCCCCAGGTAGGCGCGCGTCTGGGCGGGATCGATGACCCCGTCGTCCCAGATCCGCGCCGACGCGTAGTAGGGGTGGCCCTGCTCTTCGTACTGCGCTCGAATCGGCGCCATGAAGGCGTCTTGCTCCGGCTGCGGCCAGTCCTCGCCGCGCGCGGCCATGCCATCGCGTCGTACCTGCGCCAGCACCTGCGCGGCCTGCTCGCCGCCCATCACCGAGATGCGCGCGTTAGGCCACATCCACAGGAACCGCGGTCCGTAGGCGCGCCCGGCCATGCCGTAGTTCCCCGCGCCGAAGCTGCCGCCGATGATGACCGTGAACTTGGGGACGTTGGTCGTCGCGACGGCGGTGACCAGCTTCGCGCCGTCCTTCGCGATGCCGCCGGCCTCGTACTTCGACCCGACCATGAACCCGGTGATGTTCTGTAGAAAGACGAGCGGAATCTTCCGTTGGCTGCACAGCTCGATGAAGTGCGCGCCTTTTTGCGCCGACTCGGAGAACAGGATGCCGTTGTTGGCGACGAAGCCGACCGGATAGCCGTGGACGCGGGCGAAGCCGCAGACCAGTGTGGTGCCGTACAGCGCCTTGAACTCGTCGAACTCGCTGGCGTCGACGATGCGCGCGATGATCTCGCGCACGTCGAATGGCTGGCGGGTGTCCGTCGGCACGATCCCGTACAGCTCCTGGCTATCGAACGCGGGGGCGCGGGTCGTCACGCGTGGGATAGAGCCGGTGCGACCCTCGCGGTTCAGGCGTGCGATGGCGCGCCGTGCGAGGTCGAGCGCGTGGGCGTCGTTCTCCGCATAGTGGTCGACCACGCCGGAGGTGCGTGCGTGCACGTCCGCGCCGCCCAGCGACTCCGCGTCGATGTCCTCGCCGGTGGCTGCCTTCACGAGCGGCGGGCCGCCCAGGAAGATGGTGCCCTGATTGCGGACGATGATGGCCTCGTCGCTCATGGCCGGGACATAGGCACCGCCCGCGGTGCAGGAGCCCATCACGACAGCCACCTGCGGAATGTTGCGCGCGCTCATGTTGGCCTGGTTGTGAAAGATACGCCCGAAGTGCTCGCGGTCGGGAAACACCTCGTCCTGGCGCGGCAGGAAGGCACCGCCGGAGTCGACCAGATACACGCACGGCAGATGATTTTCGAGCGCGATTTCCTGCGCGCGCAGGTGTTTCTTGACGGTCAGCGGAAAATAGGTGCCGCCCTTGACCGTCGCGTCGTTGGCGACCACCACGCAGGTGACGCCGCTGATCTGGCCGATGCCGGTCAGGATGCCGGCGGCGGGTATGTCATCGTCGTAGACGCCGAGTGCGGCGAGCTGCGACAGCTCCAGAAAGGCCGTCCCGGGATCCAGCAGGCGCTCGATGCGATCGCGCGGCAGCAGCTTGCCGCGCTGGCTGTGGCGCAGGCGCGAGGCCTCGCTGCCGCCGAGTGCCGCGCGCTCGGTCTGTTCGCGCAGGTCATCCACCAGCGCCCGCATGTGGGTCGCGTTGGCATCGAAGTCGCCGCGCCCGGCGCGAATTTGCGATTCCAGCACTGCTGCCATCAGCCGGTTTCCTTGAACAGTTCGCGGCCAATCAGCATGCGGCGGATCTCCGAGGTGCCGGCGCCGATCTCATACAGTTTCGCGTCGCGCAGCAAGCGCCCAGTGGGGTAGTCGTTGATGTAGCCGTTGCCGCCCAAGATCTGTATTGCGTCCAGCGCCATCTGGGTCGCGGTCTCTGCGGTGTACAGGATCACGCCTGCCGCATCGATGCGCGTCGTCGTTCCACGGTCGGCGGCGCGCGCGACCTCATACAGGTACGCGCGGCTGGCGTTCATGCGGGTGTACATATCCGCCACCTTGCCCTGGATCAGCTGAAACTCGCCGATGGGTGTGCCGAACTGTTCGCGCTCGTGGATGTAGGGCAGCACGACGTCGATGCAGGCCTGCATGATGCCCACGGGGCCGCCTGACAGAACCAGACGCTCGTAGTCCAGACCGCTCATCAGCACGGCAACCCCGGCGTTGAGTTCGCCCAGCACGTTGTCGCGCGGCACGGCACAGTCTTCGAAGATCAGCTCCGCCGTGTTCGAGCCGCGCATGCCCAGCTTGTCGAGCTTTGTGCCCGTGCTGAAGCCATCGAAGTCTTTCTCGATCAGAAACGCGGTGATGCCGCGCGGTCCGGCGTCCGGCTCGGTCTTGGCGTACACCACCAGCACGTCGGCGTCGGGGCCGTTGGTGATCCACATCTTGCTGCCGTTCAGCACGTACTGATCGCCGCGCAGTTCCGCCTTGAGCTGCATGCTGACGACGTCGGAACCGGCGCCGGGCTCGCTCATGGCCAGTGCGCCGATGTGCTCGCCGGAGATCAGCTTCGGCAGGTATTTCTGTCGCTGGGCGTCAGAGCCGTTGCGGTAGATCTGGTTGACGCACAGATTCGAGTGCGCGCCGTAAGACAGGCCGATCGAAGCGCTGGCCCGGCTGATCTCTTCCATCGCGATCGAGTGCGCGAGATAGCCCATACCCGCGCCGCCGTAGGCGGGGTCGACCGTCACCCCCAACAGTCCGAGTTCACCGAGCCTGGGCCAGAGCTCTAACGGGAACGCGTTGTCGCGATCGACCGCGGCGGCGATGGGGGCGATCTCATTGGCGGCAAACTCGGCGACGGTATCGCGGAGCATGGCGGTGGTTTCATCCAGCTCGAAGCGCAGCACGCTGTTCTCTCCAGCAACGACGATAAAGCGCCGCGTAAAGTACCACAGCCGGCGCGCATGGCCTTACACTGCGCGCTCCGAACAAACCCTTGGCGATCGAATTGAGCGGAAACTTTTTCAACGACCTGCACCAGGTCTTCGTCGACAACGCGTCGCGACCCTGTTTTATCTTTTCTCGCGGCGGCGGCTGGACGTTCGAGGAGCTGGAAACCCGCATCACCCAGATCGCCGGCGTGCTGCTGCGGGCCGGGGTAAAGCCGGGCAATCGGGTTGTCGCCCAGGTTCCTAAATCGGCCGAGGCAGTCGCGCTCTATCTCGCCACCCTGCGCGTCGGCGGTGTGTACGTCCCGCTCAACACGGCCTACACGGCCAGCGAAGTACAGTATTTCCTCGATGACGCGACGCCTGCGCTGTTCGTCTATGACCCCGCGAATCCGCCCGACGTCGACGTGGGCGGCACCCACACGCTCGACGCGGAGGGCGAGGGTTCGCTCATCAACGCCATGGCGCACACGGAGCCGTTCACGGGTTTGATCAAACGGGCACGCGACGACGTTGCCGCGATCCTCTATACGTCGGGCACCACCGGCCGATCGAAAGGCGCGATGCTGACCCACGAGAATCTGCGCAGCAACGCGATCGCGCTGGGCCGCTGCTGGGGCTGGCAGGATCGCGACGTGCTGCTGCACGCGTTACCCATCTTCCACGTGCATGGCCTGTTCATCGCGCTGCACTGTGCCCTGCTGGCGGGCACCACGACCGTGTTCTGCGCGAAGTTCGATATCGAAGAGCTGCTGATGTGGCTGCCGCGCAGCACCGTACTGATGGGCGTACCGACCTACTACACGCGGCTACTCGAGCGCTCCGAGTTCGGCGCCGAACACTGCAAGGGGATACGCGTGTTCATCAGCGGCTCGGCTCCGCTCACGACCCAGACCTTCGAAGCCTTCGAGGCGCGCACGGGGCACAAAATCCTCGAGCGCTACGGCATGAGCGAGACGATCATCAACACCAGCAACCCGCTCGACGGCGAGCGCGTGGCGGGCACCGTCGGGCATCCGCTGCCTGGCGTCGAGGTGCGCATTGCGATCGACGACGGTAATGCCGTGGCGGACGGCGAGACCGGCATGATCGAGGTGCGCGGTCCCAACGTGTTCAGCGGCTATTGGCAGATGCCGGACAAGACCGCGGCGGAGATTCGCCCGGACGGCTGGTTCATCACCGGCGACCTGGGTACCCGAGATGCCAGCGGCCGCGTGACGATCGTGGGTCGGGCGAAAGACCTGATCATCAGCGGCGGCTACAACGTTTACCCCAAAGAGGTCGAGCAGGCGCTCGACGCGCTGCCCGGCGTGCGCGAGAGCGCGGTGTTTGGCGTGCCGCACGCCGACTTCGGTGAGGCGGTGGTGGCCGCCATCGTGCCGGAGGGCGCGCCGCTCCAGCACGCGGACGTCGACAGCCAACTTGCGGACGTGCTCGCCCGCTTCAAACAGCCAAAGCGGCTCGTGCATCTAGACGAGCTGCCGCGCAACACCATGGGCAAGGTGCAGAAGACGGTGCTGCGTGCCGATCACGCGGGGCTGTTCGGCGACGCCTAGCGAACCTACGCGCGCTGTTTCGCTTTGGCCTCGCGGCGGCGACGGTGCAGCACCGGCTCGGTGTAGCCGTTCGGCTGGGCACGGCCCTCCAGAACGAGTTCAAGCGCCGCCTGGAACGCGACCGAGTCCTCGAAGTCTGCTGCCATCGGCCGATAGAGCGGATCATCGGCGTTCTGCTCGTCGACGACCTTGGCCATACGCTGCATGGTTTCGACCACCTGCGCCTCGTTGGTCAGGCCGTGGTGCAGCCAGTTGGCGATGTGCTGGCTGGAGATGCGTAGCGTCGCGCGATCCTCCATCAGGCCGACATCGTTGATGTCCGGCACCTTCGAGCAGCCGATGCCCTGATCAATCCAGCGCACCACGTAGCCGAGGATGCCCTGAGCGTTGTTGTCGAGTTCTTCCTGCAGTTCCTGTTCGGTTGGCCGCACGTCTGGTGGCAGCAGCGGTACGGTGAGGATATCGCTCAGAGCCGCCTGCTCGCGCTGCAGCAGCTCGCCCTGGCGCGCGCGCACGTCGATCTGGTGGTAGTGCATCGCATGCAGGGTCGCCGCGGTCGGCGAGGGCACCCACGCGCAGCTGGCGCCGGCCTCGGGATGCCCGAGTTTTGCGCTCATCATCTCTGCCATTTCGTCCGGCTTGGGCCACATGCCCTTACCGATCTGGCCGCGACCGGACATTCCGGCGCCCAGGCCGACGTCGACGTTCCAATCCTCGTAGGCCGCGATCCAGGCCTCGCCCTTGATGTCGTTCTTGCGCACCATGGGGCCGGCTTCCATCGCCGTGTGGATCTCGTCTCCGGTGCGATCCAGAAAGCCGGTGTTGATGAAGATGACGCGTTCGGCCGCGGCGCCAATACAGGCCTGCAGGTTGACCGTTGTGCGGCGCTCCTCGTCCATGATGCCGACCTTCAGCGTATTGCGCTCAAGCCCCAGCACGTCCTCGACGGCGGCGAACAGATCGGCGGTGAACTGCACCTCATCGGGTCCGTGCATTTTCGGTTTGACGATGTATACGCTGCCCGTGCGCGAGTTTTTCAGCGACCCCAGCCCCTTCAAGTCATGCATCGCACAGAGGCTGGTGACCAGCGCATCCAGTATGCCTTCGGGTATTTCCGCGCAATCCGCCGTCAGCACCGCGTCGGTGGTCATGAGATGGCCGACGTTGCGCACCAGCAGCAGCGAGCGACCAGGGAGGGTGAGCGTGCCACCGCCTGTCGTATTGAATTCCCGGTCGGCGACCAGCGTGCGCGTCAGCGTTGCGCCGCCCTTGTCGAACGTGTCTGCCAGATCGCCGCGCATCAGCCCGAGCCAGTTGCCGTAGACGATCGCCTTGTCCTCGGCGTCGACCGCGGCGACCGAGTCTTCGCAGTCCTGGATGGTCGTGACGGCCGCCTCTAGCGCGATGTCCTTGACGTGCGCCGGGTCGTCCTTGCCGACCGAATCGGTCGCGTCCACCTGAATCTCGATGTGCAGCCCGTTGTTTTTGAGCAGCACGCCGGACGGGGCGTCCGGGCTGCCCGTGTAGCCGACGAACTGCGCCGGCCGCGCGAGCGTGGCGTCCTGCCCGGACGACAGCGTCACCGCCAGCGCGCCGTCGCTGATCCGATACAGCGCCGCGTCGGCGTGGCTGGCGCCTTCGAGCGGTGCCGCGGCGTCCAGGAAGGTGCGGGCGTAGTCGATGACGCGCTGACCGCGCACGGGGTTGTAGGCGCCGCCGCGTTCCGCGCCGTCGCTCTGCGGGATTACGTCGGTGCCGTACAGGGCGTCGTACAGCGATCCCCAGCGCGCGTTGGCGGCGTTGAGCGCGAAGCGCGCGTTCATGACCGGCACAACGAGCTGCGGGCCAGCGATCTCGGCTATTTCCGGGTCCACGTTGCTGGTGGCTACGGCGCGCGCGCCCTCCTGATGCTCCACCAGATAGCCGAGCTCGATCAGTTTGGCGCGCTCTTCAGCCGGGCTCGGCGGCGCGGACAGGCTGCGATACCAGGTGTCGATCTCGCGCTGCAGATCGTCGCGGCGGTCGAGCAGCGCTCGATTCCACGGTCCGAACTGCGCCAGTAGGTCTGCCAGCCCCTTCCAGAAGCGCTGGCTGTCGATGCCGGTGCCGGGCAGCGCCTGTTGCTCGATTAGTGCGTCGAGCTCCTGCGCGACCAGCAGTCCGGCGCGTTCCGTACGTTGAGCTTCTGTCTCTTGTGTCATCGGTAACTCTCGATCCTGACCAATCGGCCATTTTATCAATCGGCGTGACAGCAGAATAGCGCCGCCCGGCGAGCGCGATCGACCTCTCGTCGGTTGCCCGTGGCGCTGGTGGGTGGGCCCCCTATGATTCCATGGACCTGATCCAGATCAAATATTTGACTGGTATCTCGCGTGGCTGTCCGCGACGGCCTCCGCGACGGCCCAGTGGCACCGGCTGCGGGCAGGGCGTCACGGTTTTGGCGAGCCATTCGTCATAGTCTGCGCGTGTCGCGGTTCGCAAAACACAGGCTCCGCCGGCTTGGCGCCGAACCGGGGACAACCGCCGGGGATAGCCGTCCGGGGACAATCGAAGGTAGTTGGAATCGATGAACCCAGAGCATTTCTGTCAATCGGTGTACCTCGTCGACAAGGGCGAGCCGAGCACAGAGCTGAGCTTCGCGGAGTTCGATGCCCGCTGCGTCGGCAAGAAACCTATCTGTGCCGGCGGCGCCGCGCGCAGCCAGCGCGCGGTGTTAGCGTTGGTCGGCCCCCGCCTGCTGATTCACGGTCTGGTCTTCTTCCTGGTGCCCGTCGATGCTCAAGGCTGTGTGCGGTCGGAATTCAACGTGCCGCTCGACTATTTGGTGCGCAACGCGGGTACCGGACCCGATCTCGGCGCCGGCCCCGTCGTCATGGCCTGCCGTGGCCAGTGCCCGATTCCCTGGCACGCCAATGATCTTTGGGATCCGGCCAGCGGCGCGAATGATCTCTACGGGCAACTGCGCGAGCGCGTGCAGACCAATGCCCTCGGCTTTGCGCCAAAACCGATTCCGTCAGACGCGGGACCAGCCGTGCCGCCGGACGTCGGCGCCGAATCGCCGCTGTCCCCCGACACCGGTGAACAGGCGCAGATCGTCGACAGCGTCGGTCCCATGCGCCCGCAGCGCTCTAATCGTACAGCGGCCTTTGGCGATGGCGGCCTGAGCGGTGTCTCGGGAGCGGGCGCACCCGTGTCGGTGGCGGAGAGCCTCGCGATCAGGCGGCAGATTGACGATCTTCTGAACCAGCACGCTACTCAGCTGATGGAGTTGCAGCAGCGCCACGAACAGGAGCTGGAGAGCCAGGCAGCAGAGTCCAGGATGACCCTGGAACTCTACCGCAAGGAGATCGAGCGGCTGCAGGAAGAGCTCCGCGAACGCGGCCACCGAAACGCAAGCTAACCTAAATATTTCAGTGGTTTACGAAGGCTTTCTCGAACAGACCTTATGGTCTGCCGCCGTCATTCGGCGCGCGGCAGCACAAAGCGCGGCGTAGCTGCCTGGTTAAAGACATGCTTGGTTAGCACGCCATAGACGTGGCCACAGGTGGCGCAGTGGACGACGTGGAACCATGGCAGGCGATTGCGCGCGCGCTCCACGCTCTCGCGGCTGACGATGTGCTCGATGCCGCTGATATCGCAGCCGGGGCAGCGGGGCTCGGCTGCCATCAGTCGCCGGTCTCCGAATCGTCCAGGCAGTGATCCATGTCGAGCGCGGGTGCGCTGCCGCTGGGCCGTCCCACGATTTCGGCGGGCACGCCAGCAACGGTCACGTGTGAGGGGACGTCTTTCAATACCACACTGCCGGCGCCCACCTTGGCGCCTTCACCGACCTCGATGTTGCCGATGATCTTAGAGCCCGCCGCCAGCAGCACGCCGCGGCGGATCTTTGGATGGCGATCGCCGGTCACCTTGCCCGAGCCACCCAGCGTCACGGCATGCAGGATAGACACGTCGTCCTCAATGACGGCCGTTTCGCCGACGACGATGCCGGTGGCGTGGTCGAGCATAATGCCCGAGCCGATGCGGGCCGCGGGATGCATGTCCACGCCTAGGGTGACGCTGATTTGATTCTGAAAAAACTGTGCCAGGGTGCGACGACCGTTGTTCCACAGCCAGTGCGCGATCCGGTGCGACTGCAGGGCGTGGAAGCCCTTGAAATACAGGAACGGGGTCAGCACATCCGTGCACGCGGGGTCGCGGGAGTAGGCCGCCAGGACGTCTATTTCCGCCGCGCCAATGATGTTGGGATCGTCCGCGAGCGCTTCTTCGATGACGTCGCGAATCATCATCGTCGGCAGCATCGGCGTGTCCAGCTTGCTCGCTAATCGGAAAGACAGAGCGGCCTGCAGCGACGCATGATTGAGCACCGTCGCGTGAAAATAGCTGCCCAAAATGGGTTCCGCGCCGGCCTGCACCTCCGCCGCCTCGCGCATCACCCGCCACAGATCCAGGTCGGCGGGCAGGGGCGGTTTCTCTTCGGGTTGGGTGGCGAGCATCGCGGCGCGGCGTTCCCGCAGCATGTCAATCATCGGCGTGGTCCTGAGGGCGGCAAAACAATACAGGGGGCTAGGTTAGGGCAGGGTGAGGCCAGGTCCAAGGGGCGGCTATACTCCTCCGCCCCGATAGGCGCGTATGAACCTTCGAACGATCGAGATGAACAGGCGGATAGAGACGATGACGACCATCGGTCTGGTGGGTCGACCCGGAAACCCCGGCGCGCGCGAGTCCGTGCTCGGCGTGCTCGACTTTATCTCGAGTCGCGGGCTAAAAGCCGCAATAGAGGCTGATACCGCCGCCGGCATTCCGCTGCCAGCCGACGCGACGCGGCTGCCGCGCGAGGCGCTGGGCCGCCACTGTGATCTGGTGGTCGTGGTAGGCGGCGATGGCAGCCTGCTGGGGGTGTCCCGCGAGGTCGCCGCCGCCGGGGTGCCAGTGGTGGGCATCAATCGTGGCGGACTCGGATTCCTCGCCGCTATTTCCCCGGACCAGCTGCGTCACGAACTGGATCTCGTCCTGGCGGGCGAGTGCCACGTAGAGGAACGCTTTCTGCTGCAGGCCGAGATCCATCGGAGCGGCGAACTGGTCTGGAGTTCAAACGCGCTGAACGACGTGGTCGTCCACGCGGGCACCATGGCGCGCATCATGGAACTGTCGCTGCGGATCAACGACGAGTTCGTCTATGACCAGCGCTCGGATGGCCTCATCGTCTCGTCGCCTACCGGCTCCACCGCCTATGCGCTGTCTGCCGGCGGGCCGATCATGCATCCGGATCTGGACGCCATTGCGGTGGTGCCCATGTTCCCGCACACGCTCACGGCGCGGCCGATCGTGGTGCCGGGAGATGCGCGCCTCGATGTCACGCTCGGGCCGCCAGGGGACGCGACGCCGCAGGTTAGCTGCGACTCGCAGGTCGACGCCGACTTGCAGCCCGACGATCGCGTCCGAATCAGCAAGTACCCGCACCCGCTGCGCATGATCTTTCCGCGCGGACACAGTTTCTATGAAAGCTGCCGCTCGAAGCTCGACTGGGGTAGTCGGTTGGGCGGCGGTTCCTGATCTGAATCAGCGCTGGGGCCTAAGGTCCGCCGGGCTGTCTACGTCACGATAGATCCCCTCGTCGTTCACGGCCAGGCGTGTGAGCCGACCCTCCCTTGCGGCGGCGGCGACCAGCTCGCGCGCGCCGGCGTCGCCGCGCAGCGTCTCCAGGGCAGCTAGCCAGTCGCTACCAAAGCCAATCGGGTTGCCGCCGCGTCTGGCTTGGTCGGTGGCCGCCGGGTCTGCTGCGGGAGCCGCAGGAGCCGGAGGAGAGTAGGGCTGCACGATGTCCGCGGCTGAGCCGACCGCCAGGGCATGGGCTAGCGCGCGCACGGTCGCTGCGCGCACGTGCGGCATGTCGCCGAGGCCGACGATCAGACCCACTGTCGACGGGTCTGTCACCGTCGAGCGCACCGCTTCGACGCCCGCGGCCAGCGAGTGGCCCATGCCTGCGGCGGCCGCTGCAGCGTAGGCAATGGCGATGCGTGGCGCCACAGCCGTCAGACTGCTCGCCAGCGCTGTGTCTTCGGGCCGCAGTACGACGGTCAGCGGCGTCTGGGCCTCGATGTACGGGCGCAGCGCCGCGTGCAGCAGCGGTTCGCCGCTGGCCAGCCGTGCCTGGCGTTTGTCCGCGCCAAAGCGGCGGCCGAAACCGGCTGCGAGCACCAGGGCGCGAACCGTCTGCCGCACTCCGGAGATCGGTCGTGGTCGCTGCGGATTGTGGACGTCAGTCAAGTGTGCACCTGGCTGCGTTTCGGCGCGTGGCGGTGGCGCTGGGCGGACTAACCGGCGGCCTCAAGCGAGCGGGCCGCGGCCGCCCCCTCGGCGTTCTTTGTCCGTACCTCGATAATCTCGGCAAGAATGGCGATCGCGATTTCGGGCGGCGTCTTGCTGCCGATCGACAGCCCGATCGGCGCTCGCAGCCTGTCGATGAGGGCCGCGGGGACGTCGAGCGCCGCGAGCCGCTCGCGGCGGGCAGCAGAGGTCCGGGTCGAACCCATCGCGCCGATATAGAACGCGTCGGTGGTCAGGGCCTCAAGCAGCCCCATGTCGTCGATGCGCGGATCGTGGGTCAGCGCGACGATGGCCGACTGGGCATCGCTTGCCCCGGCGCGAATGGCGTCGTCCGGCATGTCGCAGACGGTGCGAACGCCCTTGACCTGAAAGTCGTTCAGCAGGTGTTCGCGCGGATCGCACACGGTGATGTCGAACTCCAGACTGCGGGCGAATTCGGCGAGGTAGGCGGACACCATGCCGGCGCCGATGATGAAGAGCTGCTGCCGCGGACCAAAAGTCTGAGTGAGCCGCTGTGTGTCCTCGTTCCAGGCGAGTTGGCGAAAGCGCTCGACATCCGCCAGGTGGGTCGTGCCAGTGTTCAGATCCAGTGTGCGCTCGATACAGCGCCGTGCCGCGACGGTGGCCTGGATGCGTTCGAGTCGCGCGAGGCCGTCCGCATCCGCGTACAGCGGTTCGACCACCACATCGAGATTGCCGCCGCAGGGCAGCCCGAGACGCTCGGTTTCTTCGGGCGTGACACCGTAGCGGAAGAACTCCGGATGCTCGGCGGCGATGTCGCCGGCCACCAGCTTGTCGATCAAATCGTCCTCGACGCAGCCGCCGGATAGCGAGCCGACGATGCTGCCCGATCGGTTGGCCGCGAGCAGCGAACCGGCCGGCCGCGGGGACGAACCCCAGGTTTGCACGACTGTGGCGAGCCAGCTAGGCTCCCCCTGCCTAAGCCATTGTAAAGCTGACGTCAGGACCTCGGCGTCGACCGATCCCAGCGCGTCACGCTCCGGCAGGGTAGCCGGAGGGATATCCGGAGGGATAGCGGGCGCATCCTGTGCCGTCTCCTTGGGATCGGTGTCTGAGGTCATCGCGGGAATCTGCTCGCCGAACGGAACGACGGACTATAACAAAGGGTCTGATTCTAACGGCCGACGATGACATTGGCGGTCTCCCAAAACAGTCGGTCAGACGGCAAACAGGGACAGCAGACAGAGACAGCAGACAGAGACAGCAGAAAGCGACGGCAGAAAGAGACAGAGACAGCAACGAGAGACAGCAACGAGAGACAGCACAAGTCAGACGTCACGAGACAATGAGAAGGCCGAGGCAACGCCACGGCAATCGACGGGCTGACGGACAACAGGACAAGCAGGCGCAGCGCTCGGGATCGGCGCGCGCAGGACAACCGATGGGCATGCGACAAGGAAGGCTCGCCAGGCGCATCGACGGGCACAACGGTTAGCACGCGTTGACACAAACAGCTCTTGAAATCGCCCTCGGCGTCGACCTGCGACCGTTCTCCACGCTGCTGGATCGCCAGCGCATACCTCATCAGATCAACCAGTTCACGGACCGCCAGGTTGTCGCCGTTGACGATCCGCGCCACATCCCCGCGGTGCGCGAGCGTTTCGGCAAATGGCAATCTCAGGTTCTGACCGATGCCGCCTACCGGGGCGAGTTGCCGGGCGCCATGCAGGCGGCCGGTCCGTCACTCGGCGGCGCGGGCGGGCGACCGCGGGATGCGCTCGTGCGGCTGCGGCGCCTGGCGCTGGCCACGCCGGTCATTACCGTCCTGATTGCCCTGGCGCTGCTCGCCTATCCCTGGGCGACCTTGTCGAGCTTCGGCGGCGCGCTCGCGATCGTCGATCTCGGCCTGGTGTCCGAGCGCGGGCTGACGGCGGCACTCCTGAGCGCGCTTAACGCCGGCGAGTGGTGGCGGCTGGCGACGCCCGTGCTGCTGCACTTCGGCCTCGCCCATCTGTTGTTTAACCTCAGTATCGTGTTCGAGTTCGGGCGCCGCGTCGAACAGGCAGTCGGCGGCACGCGGACGCTGGCGCTGCTGCTGGTCAGCGCCAGCGTCAGCAACGTCCTGCAGTATCTTTCGAGCGGTCCGCTGTTTGGCGGCCTGTCGGGCGTCGCCTGTGGGCTGTTTGGCGCGCTGCTGGTGCTCGGCTGGCGCCATCCCGCCAATGCTGCGCTGCAGCTACCCCGACCCATGGTCATCAGCCTGCTCGCGATGCTCGTGCTGTTTTCCACGGGCGTGACCGAGTTCTTTGGTCTGCATGTCGCGAACGCCGCGCACTGGGGCGGCCTCCTCGCGGGGGCACTGAGCGCCTTCGCGCTGCGCACGCGCGGACGCCTGCCGCTCGGTCAACCGACCTGACTGCGGCGTCCTGGCGGACGCCGGCGGTCGCTCAAACAGCGCCAGCCGCACCGATTCCATTGCGCCCGCATCGCGGCTGACACGATCGCCCCGGCTAGCTCGGGGCGCTTCGCGGGGCGAACTTCGGTGCTAACCTTGCCGGCATGAATATCTCACCCGGCGGTAGCACACCCGCAAGTCCCGAGCACGTCGAGCCCCAGGCGATTCGGCGGGCAGACTATCGTCCGCCGCAGTTCACCATCGAGCGAACCGATCTCGAGTTCGACATTCATCCCGGCGACACTCGAGTCCGCGCACAGCTACACGTGCGACGCGCGCAGACGGACGCCCGTGAGCTGCGCCTGCACGGCGCGCCCGAGCTCGACCTGCGCTCGATATCGATCGATGGCCGGGCGCTCGGCGACAACGAGTACCGGGTCGACGGCGCTGGTCTGTCTGTGTTCGACGCGCCCGAGTCGTTTGTGCTGCAGACCGAGGTGCAGATCGAGCCCGAAAAAAACACGGCGCTGGAGGGGCTCTATAAATCGGGCGGCATGTACTGCACGCAGTGCGAGGCGGAGGGTTTTCGCTGCATCACCTACTATCTGGATCAGCCGGACGTGCTGTCGCGCTTCACGACGACGGTCGAGGCGGACGCCCACGCATACCCGGTGCTGCTGGCGAACGGGAACCTGATCGACGAGATAGAGTCCGACGGCCGGCGGCGCGTGACCTGGGAAGATCCGTTTCCGAAGCCAAGCTATCTGTTTGCCCTGGTCGCGGGCGACCTCGCCGTCAAGCGCGACCAGTTCGTCACCATGAGCGGTCGCACGGTAAGACTCGAGATCTACTCCGAGCCGCACAACATCGATCAGTGCGATTACGCGATGGGTGCGCTGCAGCGCTCGATGCGTTGGGACGAGGAGGCCTACGGTCGCGAATACGATCTCGATATCTACATGGTCGTCGCCGTTGAAGACTTCAACATGGGCGCCATGGAGAACAAAGGGCTGAACATCTTTAACACCGCCTGCGTGCTGGCTGATCCGGCGACAGCGACCGATGCGGCCTATCTGCGCGTCGAAGCGGTGGTGGCGCACGAGTATTTCCACAACTGGTCCGGTAACCGTGTGACCTGTCGTGACTGGTTTCAGCTCAGTCTGAAAGAGGGCTTTACCGTCTTTCGCGACTCACAGTTTTCCGCCGACATGAACGCGGCGACCGTCAAGCGCATCGAGGACGTCGCGTTCCTGCGCGCGGTGCAGTTTCCGGAAGACGCCGGTCCCATGGCGCATCCGATCCGACCGGATGAGTACATCGAGATCAATAATTTCTACACGACAACGGTCTATGAAAAGGGTGCCGAGGTCGTGCGCATGCTGCACACGCTGCTCGGCGCCGAGGGTTTTCGTCGCGGCAGCGATCTGTACTTCGAGCGCCACGACGGCGAGGCGGCGACGACGGAAGACTTCGTCGCGGCGATGGAGGTGGCCAACGGGGTTGAACTGGATCAGTTTCGTCGCTGGTATGGGCAGGCCGGCACGCCGCTGATCGAGGTTCGCGAGACGCAAATGGGCGCGGATCGCCACCTGACCATCGAGCAGAGCTGCGCCGCCACCCCGGGGCAGCCGGAGAAGCTGCCCTTCCACATGCCGCTGTTGCTCGGTGTCGTCGATGCCGACGGCACGCCACGAGCGGCCATCGACGCCGCGGTGTCGACCGATTGCCGAGCGCGTGATGATGGCCTGCTGATCGAGCTGAAAGAGCCGCTCACGGAGATCACCCTGCGCGATGTCGGCGAAGGCGACGCCGTGAGCCTGCTGCGTGGTTTCTCGGCACCGGTGCGTCTGCGCCGCGACGATACCTCATCGACCCTGCGGCTGTTGGCCCGCGCCGACACCGACGGTTTCAGCCGCTGGGACGCGGTACAGCTGCTCTTCGCGCGCGAAGTCGAGCGGCTGCACGGCGCTGCGCGACCGGAGGTCGACGCCGATCTGCTCACGCTCGTCGACGACTTGCTCGACCAGGCGCTGGCGCTGGATAAGGACGCGGGTGAGCCTCTTGCGCTGCTGGCGACGCTGCTGTCGCTGCCCGCCGAGGCCGATCTGTTCGAGCGCTTTCGACCGGTGGACGTGCACGGCGTTCTCGATGCGCGCGACACCGTGCGTGCCGAACTGGCCGCGAACGCGCGCTGGACCGCGCTTTGCGAACGGCTGCACAGCGCTGAACCCTACGATCCGCACGCCGCTGCGATCGCGCGCCGGTCGCTGCGCAACCTGGCGTTTGCCTATCGTGTGCACGGCTTGCTGCGAACCGATCCTGCTGCGGCCGGCGAGCTGATCAACGAACACTACAGCGCGGCTGACAACCTCACCGATCGGCGCGCCGCGCTGGCCGCGGCCGTCTCGGACGAGCGCGTCCCGGACGATCTGACGGAGCGGCTGCTCGCCGAGTTCTATGCAGCGTTCGGGCAACACGCGCTGGTCGCCGACGTGTGGTTCGGCCTGCAGGCAACGAGCCCGGTGCCTGGCGCGTTGGCGCGGGTGCGGCAACTCGAGCAGCATCCGGCGTTCGATGCGAACAACCCCAACAAGCTGCGGGCACTCTACGGTGGCTTCGCGATGCACAATCACCGCAGCTTTCACGCCGATGACAGTTCTGGCTATCGCTTCCTGCGCGAGTGCGTGGCGGCGCTGGACGGCCGCAACCCCCAGGTTGCCTCGCGCCTGCTGCAGCCGCTGACGCAGTGGCAGCGCTATGAGCCCAGCCGGCAGCGGCTGATGCGCGCCGAGCTTGAGACGCTTGCCGACGTGCCCGGACTCAGCCCCAACGTGTTTGAAGTCGTCAGCAAGAGTCTGGGCGCTGCCTGATTGCACTCGCGGGCGCGGGCCCGCCGCGTTAGCGATCGACCGGATACAGCTCTGGCAGCGCCGTCTCCGTCGGCCCTCGACGGGTCCTCGGCTTGCGTAGCACGTCCGCGCACAGCTCCGTGAGGTGCCGCCGATCGATTTCTTGCGGTTCGGGTGCAAAGCGCTGCACGGCCAGCACGCGTCGCATCCGCTCGATAGGGGCCTCGTCAGGTGCGCGACCGCTTGCTGCGCAGTACGCGAACAGCGCGGCCTCGATATCCGCCGCATCGTCTCGCCGGACGCTGCGTCGCAGCCGCGCGGCGGCGAGGTAGCGGCGCAGCGGACGTGGCAGCGGTGGCGGCGTCAGACGCTGCAGCGCGTACAGCGCGCCGCCCGCACTCGCCGCGACGAGCAGCGCCGCGGCCAGCCACAGCCAGCCCTCACGTCGCGGCGCGCGATTCGGTATTGGCGCCGATTGGGCGGGTGGGGCGTCCGCTGGCAACGTGTCCCCCTCTTTGGTTTCCGAACCCGAGACCGCCAGCTCGCGCATCGCCAGGCGCGCGGTTCTGAGCTTGTGTTCGCGCGTATCCCACCAGTTGAGCGTCAGTGCAGGGATCTCGACCCGACCCGGGGCGATGGGCAGCAGCCGAAAGTCCTGGCTGCGGCTGCCGACCAGGTGATTGCTGATCGCGCGCTCCTCCGTTAGCGCTGGCTGCGGGTAGCTGCGCATCGCCGGGCTCGCCAAGTTGGGCGCGAGCGGCGGGATCATCGAGCCGGTGCTGGATTCGGCGCGTACGATCAGCGTCCACACCCGCGGCGCGCCAACGCTCAGGGCGTCTGGTTCGGCGTCCCAGCTCTCCAGCAGATCGACCTGCTGCGCGGGAAACCAGGGCGTGTCTGCGGGCCAGCCCGACGGGATTGGCCGGACGTCCAGCGAGCGGGCTTCGGCGACGACGTGTACCCCCTGGCGGCGGATGCGGCCGCCAAACTCCATGCGCACGCTGCCCGAGACGGATGCGCTCGGAATCTCGAGCGGACCGGACTGTTCGGGAAAGATCGCGTAGCGCTGCGTGATCTGTCCGAAACGCTCGCCGCCGCGCTCGACGGTCTCGGGGCGGGTGGTGTTGCCGAGCGGAACGACGACCGCGCCGGGGATCTCCGGTGTGTCCGGCATCTCGCCGTAGATCTGGGTGCCTTGCGCGTATAGCAGCCTGCGCGTGTACACGACCTCAGCTTGGACATAGGGCCGGTCGGGTTCGACGTCGGTTTCGAAGAACACGCGCTGCGCCAGCGCGCGTTTGATCGCGGGGTCGAGCGGTACGACCGTGACGATCAGCGGTTGCGTCGCTTCTCCGCCGAGCCGAACCGGAGGCACGCGCAGTCGACCGGTTCGGCGCGGGCGCAGCGTGTAGGTCCACTCGGTGAAGCTGCGGGTAGCGCCGTTGATGATCCGATACTGGCTGTCGCGGCGCGTCGCGATGATCTCGAAATCCTTATCGAGCCGCGAAACGTCCGGCTCGCCGTTCGGATTGCGCTTGTCGTAGCGCACCGTGAGATCCACGGTGCGGGTCTCGTCGATGCGCAGAGCACCCAGTCGCGCGCTCAAATCCGCGTGGGCGAACGGGCTCGTTCCGAGCAAGACGCTCAGCAACAGACCGACCGACAGGCCGCCTCGCACGCGCGCCGTCACCAGATCTTCTCCACCTTGCGTTGGTACTCGCCACGGCGCAGGCGCTGCTTGGTCTCGTGTTCGAACTTGCGTCTTAGCAGGCCGCCTGGATCGTCGGGGACGCGGCGCAGCCACTGTTCCATAGCGGCGCGCTCCTCCGGAGTCGGCTGCTGCTGCTGCTGGGCACCGGCCGCGTCTTCGGCGCCTTCCTCCGTCTGGTTCGACGGCGCCTCCCGATCCTCACGCTGTTCGCCCGGTGCGCCGCCGTCGCGTTCATCCTGCTCGTCGCGCTCGCCGGCGGAGTCGCCGTCGTCGGGTGAACGACGCTGGCGCGACTCGCCGTTGTCGCCGGAGTCTCTGTCCTGCTGCTGCTCGGCGTTGTCGCTGTCGCTGGTCTCGCCGTCGCTGTCCTCCAGCGCGCGCTGGACCAGTGCCCGGTTGTGCAGCGCGTCCTCGTGCTCGGGATCGAGCGCCAGCGTCCGATCGTAGGCCGCGATGGCGGCCTCGAGCTCGCCGAGATGGGCGAGGGCGTTGCCGTGGTTGTAGTGACCGGTTGCGTCCTCGCGGATGCCGAAGCGATCAGCGGCATTCGCGTATTCACCCATACGATAGTCGGCCGCCGCCTGCCACTCGGGGTCGGCAAACAAGCTGCGCGCCAGTTCCGGCTCCCCGCGGTTTAGCCAATCGCGCGCCTGCACGTCGCGGCGCTGCCATAGATCGTCCCACCAGCCCGCCTGTGCGTCTGTCGGCAGCAGTACCGCGAGGGCCAGAACCACCAACACACCGCGGCGAAACGCGAGCAGCGCGAGCGGGACGAGCAACCAGACCAGAAAGGGACCGATGTCCGCCCAGGTATCGAAGCGTCGATCGCTGCGGATCAGGTCGGCGGCCTCGCTGCGCGGTTCAAGGAGCGCGCGCAGGTCCGCGTCGGCTAGCGTCAGCGTCCGGTAGCGACCGTAGGTGATGTCCGCGACGCGCTCGAGCCGCTCGACGTCGAGTCGGGCAACCACCAGATCGCCGCGCTCGTCCTGCAGGAAGCGCCCCGGCTGATTGACTTCGGCCAGGGGAATCACGCCGCCGGCGGGAGTCCCGATGCCCAGGATGGAAATCGGAAACGCGGGATCGGCGTGGCGGGTCGCGTCCGCGATGCGATCGATGCCGTCCGTAATCAGCAGAATGTGGCCGTGTGACAGTCCCGCGCTCGCGAACAGCTCGAGGGCGATCTCGAGCCCCTGACCGACGTTGCTGCCCAGCACCGGCATCATGCCGGGGTGCAGCGCCGCGACCAGATTGTCGATGGTTCGGTCGTCGTCGGTCAGCGGCACCGCCGCGTGCGCGTCGCCGGCATAGGCGACCAGGCCGGTGAAGCCCTCCTCGCGCAGGCGCAGCGTGTCCGTGATTTTCTGCTGCGCGCGCACTAGCCGCGACGGCGCAACGTCCTCTGCGTACATCGACAGCGACAGGTCCAGCACGATCACGAGCGCGTCGTTGTTTTGTTCCACCGCCGCCGGCAGGCGCTGCCATGCCGGCCCGGCGAGCGCGACGATTGCGATTAAGAGCGCCGCTCCGAGCGCGCTCGCCATGCGCCTGCGCGCGGCCGCATCGTCCGTGCTGCGACCAATCAGCAGCACGGCGAGCAGATCCGGATCGATCGCCCGACGCCAGCCGCTGGCGTCGCGGCTGGACTGCGCAAAGCGCCACAGGAGCAGGGCGGCGGGCGGCAGCGCCAGCAGCCACAGAGGGCGCGCCAGATGCAGACCGAACAGCGTTTCCGGCAGCTCAGGCATGCGGCGCCTCGTCGGTGGGACGTTGCCTGGCATCGCCGACCGATTCGGCGGTCAGCAGCGCTAACAGCAAAGCGAGCGCGCCGAGAGCAAACGCGAGCGGATAGTGGAATAGCTGGCGACGCGGGCGAAACACCTCCGCTGCCTGTTCCACCGGCTCGAGTTCGTCGATCAGGGCGTAGATGCCGACCAGTTCTGCCGTGTCCCGAGCGCGGAAATAGCGGCCGCCGGTCACGGCCGCGATGCGCGTCAGGGACTCCTCGTCCAGATCAGCCGATGGATTGACCACGCGCGGTCCGCCGAGGCCCAGCAGGCTGGGTTTGACCAGCCGCTCCGCGCCGACGCCCACGGTGTGAATGCGAACACCGGCCGCGTTGGCCAGCTCCGCGGCCTTCACGGGACTCACCGAGCCCACGTTGTTGGCGCCGTCCGTCAGTAGAACGAGCACGCGGTCGCCTTCCGGTCGTTCGCGCAGGCGCTTGACGGCCAGACCGATCGCATCGCCGATCGCGGTCTTGCCCCCGGCGATGCCGACCGGCGCCTCGTCCAAGAGCGTCGAGACGCTCGCGAGATCGAAGGTCAGGGGCGCCTGCAGGTAGGCGTTCGAGCCGAACAGGATCAGGCCGACCCGATCGCCGTCGCGGCGCGCGATGAACTCCCGGATGACCGCCTTAACCACGGTGAGCCGGTCGACCTGCTGATTGCTGATGCGCATGTCCTCGGCGCTCATGCTGCCGGACAGGTCGACGGCCAGCATCAGATCGCGGCCGCTAGTCGGCAGGCTGACGGGGTCGCCGGTGAACTGTGGCCGCGCCGCCGCCAGCACCAGCGCGAGCCAGGTCGCGAGCAGTAGCCACAGCGGCCAGCGGCGACCCGCATGGGCGCCAATCCTGCGCGGTACCGGGAAGGCGAAAGGTTCGATGTCCGGTACGCCCAGCGGCGCCTGTTCGCGCTCTCGGGCCGGCAGCAGCCAGCGAACCAACAGCGGCGCTGGCAGCAGCGCAAAGGCCCACAGCCAGTCGAACTCAATCATCGTGCCGCCGCGAGTTGGTCGATCAGCTCGAGCACCAGTCGGTGCAGCTCCGCCGGCTGGAAGTTGGGCTGCGGGCGGAAGCGCTGATCGCCGAGGACCTGACCCGGTCCGCGGGTGAAACGGTCGCTGGCGGTGAGCGCGTCGAGCTGCTGGAGCCAGTCCTGGCCGCTGGCGGGTACCGCGCCGGCGTCGCCGCGAACGTGCACCAGCAAGCGTTTGATGACTTCGTTGGCGCGGTCGAGGTAGGCGCGCTCGCCGCCGCGGCCCGCGCGCAGGGCCGCGAACTCCCGGTTCAGCAGCGCGCGGGCGCTCGCGTAGGGCGCGCGGGCGCGACGCACAGACGCCGCAAAGCGCCAGAGCATGACCAGGGCGACGCCCAGCGCGAGTCCAAGCAGCCACCAGCCGGGTGCGGGGGGCCACCAGCCGGGTTCCGCCGGATAGTGAATGTCGCGCAGGCGTTGCAGCAGTTCTGTCGGCATCAGGGCAACCAGGGTTGGTCCGTGGCGACCAGCTGCGCGTGGACACCCGCGTCGCGACACAGCCCTAGGAGCGCGTCCCGCCGAGCGCTGAAGCGTTCGCGGTAGCTGCGCCGCAGGCCGGTGTTCGCGCTGTCGAAAGCGACCACGCGCTCGCCGTCGGTCACCTGATATTGGTCTGCGGGCGGCAGCTCGAGTTCCAACGGATCGTAGACGAACAGGGCGTGGACATCGTTGCTTCTAGCCAGCCGTAGCAGCGCGCGACGATCCTCTGGCGCGATGCCGTAGCAGTCGCTGACCAGGAAGATTCGGTGTCCGCCCCGTGCCGCGGTCGTAATGTCCGCAAGCGCGGCCCCGAGCGCCGGCCGGGGCGCTTGGCCGCGAGCCAGCGCCTGGTTCGCGCACGCGACATCGCCCAGCAGCCGGGCGACCGCCTGGACGCTCGCGAGCGGTCGATGGCGCGCCGTGTCCTGTGCGCCAAGCACGAGACCCCCAACCCGTTCGCGCCGCGCGAGGCTGAGCCAGGCCAGACGCGCCGCATGTTCGGCCGCGGCGGCGGACTTGAGCCGGACCCGGGAGCCGAAGAAGAGCGAGGGCGTCTGTTCGACGACGATGAGGGTCGGCCGCTCGCGTTCTTCGTGAAAGACCTTGGTATGCACGGTGTTGCGGCGCGCGGTCACGCGCCAGTCGATGGTGCGCACATCGTCACCAGGCTGGTACGCGCGAACCTCGGCGAAATCCATGCCGCGACCGCGAACGCGAGAGCTGCGCTCGCCGCGCTCCCGCCGTGCGCGTCGACGCCGCGGCCGGCCGATCTGGTCGCGTAGGGCCAGCAGATCGCGCCGTTCGACGTAGGCGCCCCGCAGCATCGGCACGGCGCCGGCAGGCGCGTCGACCGGGCTAGCCGGCATGAGGGTCACCGCCGCGCGTCAGGGCACCGGCACCTGACCCAGCAGGGCCTCGATCGCGGCATTGGCCCCGTTGCCCTGGGCCTGGGCGTCGAAGGTCATGATCAGGCGGTGGCGCAGGACGTCGGGTGCGATGCGGCGGACGTCCTCTGGGGTGACGAACTCACGCCCGGCCAGCCATGCCAGCGTCCGCGCGCACTGGTCGAGGGCGATGCTGGCCCTCGGGCTCGCGCCGAACTCCAGCACGTCGGCGAGCGGACCGCGGGGATCGCGGGTCGCCAGGATCAGCTGCACGATGTACTGCTCCACCGCCGGTGCCATGTAGGTCGCAAAAATCTCTGCTCGCGCGGCGAAGACATCCGACTGGGTCAGCCGCACCGGCGGTTGGCTCGCGACCAGGGGCGTCTCGGCCTCGGCGCGCACCAGCCGCAGGATCTCGAGCTCTGCCGCAGCGCTCGGGTACGCGACCTCGACGTGCAGTAGAAAGCGGTCGAGCTGTGCCTCCGGGAGCGGGTAGGTGCCTTCTTGCTCGATCGGATTCTGAGTGGCCATTACCAAGAACAGCGCCGGCAGCGCGTAGGTCTCGCGGCCGATGCTGACCTGCCGCTCGGCCATCGCTTCCAGCAGCGCTGCCTGCACCTTCGCCGGTGCCCGGTTCACCTCGTCCGCCAGCAGCAGGTTGTGGAAGATCGGTCCGGGCTGAAACTGAAACTCGCCGGTCTCGGGCCGATAGATCTCGGTGCCGGTAATGTCGGAGGGCAGCAGATCTGGCGTGAACTGTACCCGGTGAAAGTCGCCCTCCAGCGTGTTCGCCAGTTCCTTGATGGCGCGCGTCTTGGCCAACCCCGGCGCGCCTTCGACGAGTAGGTGACCACCGGTGAGGAGGGCCATGACGATGCGTTCGACCAGCGCGTCCTGGCCGATGATCCGGCTGCCCAGCCAGTCGACCGCGGCGCTGACGCGCTCCCGCACGGCGCTGCTCGCGTGATCGGTTGTGGCGTTCATGACGGGTCTGACTCTCTCATTGGGTCTCTTTGCGCTTCTCGGCAATTTGGCCTGCGTCCGCAGGCGTACGGCGGCTGCGGCCGCCCCCCGGCCTGCAGTCGGGCATTGTAGCGGCTCCCCCAGTTACAATCCGCCCCATGAGTGTCCTGCTTGAATATGCCTATCGGGCTCTGCGCCCGGTCCTGTTCGCCCTGCCACCGGAAACCGCCCACGAGGTAACGCTCGCCGGGCTGCGTGGCCTCGGCGCTACCCTCGGGCGGGCCGTGTCGCTGCCCAGCGCTCGGCAGCCACAGCCCGTGCGTCTGTTCGGCCTCGATTTTCCATCGCGCGTGGGGCTCGCGGCCGGTCTCGATAAGGACGGCGTCGCGCCGCTTGGCCTGGCGACCCTCGGCTTCGGGTTCGTCGAGTTGGGCACCGTGACCCCGCGACCGCAGCCCGGCAACCCGCTGCCGCGTCTGCGGCGGTTTCGCGATGCCGATGCGCTGGTCAATCGTATGGGCTTCAACAATCTCGGTTCCGCCGCGCTGGCGCGCTCTCTCGCGGCGGTTCGACCGCGGCTTGCCGGTGTGCCCGTGGGGGTCAACATCGGCAAGAACAAACACACGCCGCTCGATCGAGCGGCAGAGGACTATTGTCGAGCGCTCGGCGACGTCCACGAGGTCGCCGACTACGTGACGGTTAATCTGTCATCGCCGAACACCCCCGGGCTGCGCGAGCTGCAGGGCAGCGCGGAGATCACCGAACTGGTCGGGTCGGTCCTGCGCGAGCGCGAACGGCTTGGGCGGGCGGAGAGTCTGCCGGTGCTGATCAAGGTGGCCCCCGACCTTGCGCCCGCTGCTGTACGCGAACTGGCGAGCGTGCTGCGCGATCTCGGTCCGGACGGGGTGATCGCAACCAATACCACGATCACGCGACCGAACGGGATCGCGGACGGCGAGGCAGGTGGGCTGTCCGGGGTGCCGCTACGCGAGCTGTCGCTGCGGGTCGTCGCGGAGTTGGCGGACGCGCTGCAAGGCGCCATGCCCATCGTTGGCGTCGGTGGCATCGACTCCCTGGCGGCCGCGCAGCAGTTTCGCCGTGCCGGCGCCGAATTGGTGCAGCTCTACACGGGACTGATCTACCGTGGACCCGCGCTGGTGCGACGACTCGCGCAGCAGCTGGACTAGCGGGTCCGACGGACTCAATCGGACCGTCTCTAGCCAAATCCAGGTGCGATGATCGGCGTTGCTCGCGAACCGGCGCTCAGGTGGTGCGGTCATGGTGCATGATTTTCAAAAAACATACAAAAACGGTGCAAAAATATCGCTCTCGGCGCGCAAATGCGCCATGTTGGGGCGGTGCCCCGGATCCGCATGGCACCAATTCGGTTCGTATCTTGAAGGCCGCGGCGCGATTGTGAGACAGTCTGCGGCGTTCGATCGCTGGGGCGATCGACGTGCACGCAACGCGGCGCTTCGCGCGGATCTTGTGGGCTCGGCACGCACCAAGTGTGTGCCGGCAGCACCGGAACTGCGCGGCGAATGGACTCGGCATCAAGACCGACTGGTAGACCGCGGCGCGTTGGCAACAAGACACGACTTTGGACTGCTTTTAGACCATCCATTAGGGAGGGGCCATGATCACTCGAGGCACTCGAGCGCGCTACGTCGCGCGCGGCCTGGCCGCACTGCTTGCGCTGTTGGCGCTACCGGCTGCGGCTGATGACCTGAACGGCGCGAACACCGCGTGGATTCTCACCAGCACCGCGCTGGTGCTCTTCATGACCATACCGGGACTGTCGCTGTTCTACGGTGGCCTGGTACGAACGAAAAACTCGCTCAGCATCCTCATGCAGTGCTTCACGATCACCTGCATCGTGTCGATCCTCTGGCTGATCTGCGGCTATAGCCTCGCGTTCGGCTCGGGCAATTCGTTCATCGGCGGCCTCGAGTACTTCCTGTTCGGCGGCATCATCGAAAGCTCGATGAGCGGCGACATTCCGCTGTCGCTGTTCGCACTTTTCCAGATGACGTTCGCAATCATCACGCCGGCGCTGATCGTCGGCGGCTTTGCGGAGCGCATGAAGTTCTCGTCCGTGGTCCTGTTCACGATTCTCTGGCTGCTCGCCGTCTACGCGCCGGTATGCCACTGGGTCTGGGGCGGCGGCTGGCTGGGCGACCGTGGCTTCATGGACTTCGCGGGCGGCGCCGTCGTGCACGTCACCGCGGGCACCGCGGCCCTGGTTGCTGCGATCGTGTTGGGTCCGCGCAACGGCTTTCCCGAACGGCCGCTGCCGCCGCACAACATGACGATGACCGTGACCGGTGCGGGTATGCTTTGGGTCGGCTGGTTCGGCTTCAACGGCGGCTCGGCGCTAGCGGCCAACGGCGACGCGGCGATGGCGATGCTGGTCACGCACATCTCCGCCGCGACCGCGGCCTTCACCTGGCTCGGCATCGAGTGGTTGAAGTACGGCAAGCCGAGCGCGCTGGGCGCGGTTACCGGCATGGTCGCGGGTCTCGGCACGATCACGCCGGCCTCCGGCTTCGTCGGCCCGGCGGGCGCGCTGATCATTGGCCTTGCTGCCGGCATCGTCTGCTACTTCGCAACCAATCTGATGAAACAGACCCTGAAGATCGACGATTCGCTCGACGTCTTTCCGGTGCACGGGGTCGGTGGCGCGTTGGGATGTCTGCTGACGGCGATCTTCGCCAGTAACGCGCTGGGCCTGTTCAGTGGTCAGGAAGACATCTCGATTGGCTCGCAGCTTGGCGTGCAGGCGCTCGGCGTCGTCGCGACCTTCCTCTACACCGCGGTCGTGACCTGGGTGCTGCTGAAAATCGTCGGCGCCGTTCTGGGCGGCAATCGAGTCGACGAGGACACCGAAACCCAGGGGCTTGACCTGACCCAGCACAACGAGCGCGGTTACGACCTGTAACTGGCGCTCGCTGCGGAGCCCCGTCGCGGGGCTCCGCGACGCATCAGTAGGTCAGTTAGCAGCGCTTCGCTGGTCTGGCCTAATTGAAGGCGCGGCGCTGTGCGCTGCGGATCAATCGCGTCAGCAGATCTGGAAACGAGATGTCGGCCGCCGCGGCGCCGTCCGGATACAGGCTGGTCGGCGTCATGCCGGGCAGCGAGTTCACCTCCAGCAACACGCAGGTACCGTCGTCGCGAACGATGAAGTCTGCGCGCGACAGATCGCGTAGCCCTAGTACGTCGTGCGCCGCGATGGCGACGGTCTGCAGCTGCTGGGTTAGCTCGTCCGGGATCGCAGCCGGCACCAGATGCCTGCTTGCGCCGGCTGCGTAGCGGTTGTGGAAGTCGTACCACTGCCCGGCGTCCGTCTCGATCTCGATCACCGGAAACGCGCTTGGGCGTTCCCCGTGAGGATCTAAGACGCCGACCGTCATCTCGCGACCGACAACGAATTCCTCGACCAGGAGTTCACTGCCTAGCTCGAGAGCGGCAGTGACCGCGGCCTCCAGATCGCCGCCTTCGGGCAGCGGCGTGACCCCAAGCGCGGAGCCCTGCTGCATGGGTTTGATCGCGACGCGGTCGCCGAGGTGTGTCTGCACGTCCACAGCGATCGCCGCCGCGCCCTGCTCGGCGCGGTACCGGCGGTCTCTGGCCATTGGCAGGCCGCGTTCGGCGAACAGCGACTTGGCGACGCCCTTGTGCATGGCGAACGCGCTCGCCTGCGGATCCCCCCCGACGTACGGTAATCCCAGCATCTCGAGCAGTCCCTGCACCGTGCCGTCCTCGCCGGGTGGGCCGTGCAGCACCGGAAACACGACGTCCGGTCGCTGGTTGATCAAAAACGTGGGCGCGGCCGCATCCAGTTCGAGGAAACGCGCGCTGAGGCCGCTCGCACCGTCCAGCGCCGCCACGACCGCCGCGGCTGAACTGCGCGAGACCTCGGCCTCCGCGGACGGGCCACCGGCAAGCACCACGACATCGAGCGTATCGCTCATCCTAGGTTCTCTGCGTTGTCGATGACGAGTTCGACGGGCGGGTCCGGGCACTCGATACCGAACACGGCGCAAAAGAACTGATACTCGGCCGCGGCGGCGCGCTGAATGTTGGGTGCCTGGCGAAAGCCGTGTCCCTCGCCCTCGAACAGCACGTGTGCCACCGGCAGCGACTTGGCCTGCAGCGCACGAACCATGGCCTCCGCCTGGTTGGGCGGCACAACGCGGTCCTCGGTGCCTTGAAAGAAGATGACCGGGCAGGAGAGGCGATCGACCGAATTGATGGGCGAACGCGCGGCCCACTCGTCCTGAGGAATGAGGTTGTCGATATAGCGTGCTTCGAACTTGTGCGTGTCCGCCGCCAGCGCGCTGATGTCGCCGATGCCGTAGTGGCTGGCCCCGGCCTGAAAGGTCGACCCGAACGTCAGCGCGGCGAGCGTGGTGTAGCCCCCCGCGCTGCCGCCGCGAATGGCTAGCCGCTGGGGATCGACCAGGCCCTGGTCTGAGAGCGCACGCGCGACGTCTTCGCAGTCTTCGACGTCAGCGATGCCCCACTGGTCCTTCAGCGCATCGCGATAGGCGCGCCCGAAGCCCGTGCTGCCACGATAGTTGACGTCGGCGACGGCCCAGCCGCGCGTTGTGTAGTACTGGATGCGCAGCGACAGCGACGTGCCGCTCGACGCCGTTGGTCCGCCGTGGCTGAGCACGAGCAGGGGCGGCAGCGACCCCGCATCCGTGGTTCGTCCTTCGGTCTGGGGCAAATAGACATTCGCGTAAATTTGCTGACCGTGCCGATTATTCAGCGACATGGGCGTCGCGATCGACAGCCGGGCGCCGTCGAACGGCAGCTCGCCCGCCTGTGCGAGCACGCGCTTGTCCCGCGTTGCCAGATCCAGAGCGACCAGCGCGGGAAAACCATCCCGGCGTCCTGCGATGAAGTGCACGACGCCGCCGATCATGCTCAGTCCGCCATACCCGGCGAAGTCCGAACAGAGAGTCTGGCGGTCGCCCGCCTTGATCAGTTCGAGCGTCGTGCCGTCGACCGCGCTGCGCACGGCGATAAGCTGCCCGTCGCCCGCGGCGATACAGTCCTGCATCCCGAACACCCATGGGGGCGATGCGTACTCCGCGTCGTCCTCGAACAGCCGGCGCTCGGCGGCGCCGTCCCACCGGTAGAGATTCCAGAAGCCGCTGCGATCGCTGGCAAAGTGCAGGTCGCCAGCGCTATTCCAAAACGGTTGCACGACGGCCTCGTTTAACCCACCGGCGACGCGGCGACTGGGCGTCGCGGGGTCGGCAGGATTCAGCACGTGCAGCTCGGTGCCGTCCCAGGGCATGTTCGGGTGGTCCCAAAAGATGAATGCGAGCGCGCCACCGTCGGCGCTCGCATCCGGCGCGAAGCGCGGGGCCGCGTAAAAGTCGTGGCCGCAATGCAGCGTGGATTGGCTGTGATCGTTGAGGTCGATGGCGATCAGTTCGTTGACGACGCCGTCGTCGGTGTGGCGCTCGCAGACCGCGGCCAGAAGGGTGCCGTCTGCCGCTACGTCCATGTCCGCGAAGCGCTGACTCGCATCGCCTTCCGTCAGGCTCACTGGTTGGGCGCCCTCGTCGCGCCAGTCGAGCCGATAGAGATTCTGATCTTCAAAGTTGACGAAGAAGAGGCCGCGATCTGTCGCGCGAAAGGCCCCGCCGCCGTATTCGTGCGCGCGACTGCGCACGTTGTATGGGGCGGGAGTGAGCTCGCGGCCCCCGCGCTCGCTGTAGAGCACCAGCGTGCAGCGGCCGCCTTCCTCGGGCCGCGACTCGAGATAGATCAGCGCATCGCCCACGGCCTGCAGGTCCACAAAGTCTTTCACGCCCTGTGTGAGCGCCGCGGCGGTCAGGTCTGAGGGCCAGCTGCCGTACGGTTTCCCCGCGTTCATGTTTGGCTCATCCCCTGGCTCATCTCCTGGCTTGTGCATCGGCTCATCGGAAGGTGTCTTGGCGATAGAGCGTGTCGCGCTCGTCGACGCACGTCCAGCGTTCGTGATCGCGCCACGCGCCGGCGATGTAGAGAAACTGACGCGCGAGACCTTCGAACTCGAAGCCGCAGCGGCGTACCAGATTGAGACTGCGGGTGTTGTCCGGCTGAATGTTCGCCTCCAGGCGATGCAGCCTCAGGGTGTCGAAGGCGTACGCCTTGACGAGTTCCAGGCCCTCGCTCATGTAGCCGCTGCCGACGAACGGAGCACCGACGTAGTAACCGAGCGTCGCGCTCAGAAACGTACCGCGGACGATGTTGTTCAGATTGATCGCGCCGACGATGGAATCATCGGCGTAGCGACAAATCAAAAAGCCTTCGTGATCTTCCCGAGCGATACGCGCGAGATACTGATTGAACGCGGCGGCGTTGGTAGGCGGCGTGATCCATGGGTGGTGCAGCGACCGGCTGCTTGCCATCAGATTGGTGAACTCGCTGCGGTCGCCGCTGCGCGCGTGACGAAAGTAAACGCGAGCCGCGACCTGATCCAGCACACGCTGTTCGCTCATGCGGCGGCCTTTGCTGTCGCGGCTTTGTCTGTCTCGGCATTGTCTTTCGGGCCGACGATTGGCACTAGCGTGGCTCCTTGCCCAGGGCGCGCGCGGCGCGTATCTCAAGCTGGAAAATTTCCCACAGACTCGGCGGTATCATCGCCAGCCCCAGCGTGAGGAAGTGTAGCCCCTGCCAGCGAAAATCCGCTCCAAACGGCATGATACCGACGAGCGTAAACCGGTCTGCCTGCCAGCTGAGCAAACCATAGGTGAACAAGCAGAAGCCGGTGGCGAGCAGCATGAAGCGCAGAAAATAGTGCATGGTCAGGCACGTTGGACGCGGTCAGTTTTCCACGATATAAGCTACACCGCGTTCGTACAACCAAGCCCGCTCGAACGCCTGTCGCGGGTAGCGACGGGACACGTCGCCGGGCAGGCTCGCGGCCGGATCGTTCACGTACACCCAGTGCGCGTCGCATCCGGTGACGACGAGCAAGTGCCCGCCAGTACGCTCAAGCGGGGCGCCAGGCAGTTCGCCGGACCCGAAGCGAACGCTGGCGACGAACGGCCCGGGCAGTGCGTGAAGATCCGACCAATCGCTGCACAGCTCAACCGCGGCCACGACGTTGTGGCGACCCGCCTCGCGCAGGTTGTGTGGCCAGACGCCAAACAGTCCGCTGCGCGGATCGCGGCAGCGGAGGGCGAAGTCCCGGGCTGTCGGCAGGCTCGGCGCCTCGAGATGGCGTAGCAGCATGAGCAGCGCGCAGGGGCTGCAGGCATGATCCCGGATGGCTGGGGGTAGCAGCCGCTGCGACAGTCCGGGTATCGATACACGGGCTCGCCCGATTGCGTCGGCCCGGCTGATTGAGGACAGGCGCTCGGGGCGCTGGCTGATGCACAGCAGATAATCGCGCGGCACTTCGGCGAGATTGGTATGCAGCGTCAGCATGCCGCCCGTGAGGTCCGCGTCCAGGCGAAAAACGTCTACTAGCGACGACACGCCTACCGCCTCGCCGCTGGCGCTGAGATCTTCCTCACCAATCGCCTGTAGCCAGCTAACGCCGGTTTGTCCGTGCAGCGAGACGACATATGATGGCTGTGCCTCGCCGGGCACCGTGAAGCTCGGGAGCAGCAGCGTGCCGGCCGACAGCGTACCCAGGCTCGAAAGATCAACGCTTGCGGTCAGTCCCGCGTCGGCAGCGCTGGGTGCTTGCCACACCAGCGTGTCGCTCACGGGTAACGGGTAGCGCTCGCGGGAGCGACCGGCGCCAAAGCGGAGGACGCGCGTCATCGTGACTCGCTCGCGCCACCCTCATGGCGCAGCGGGCGGCGTACAGGGTGGAGCACAAGCACGCCTACCACATCGCAAAGCGCGCTGTGCCGCAGCGGGAACCCTTTGCGCGCAGGGCAGATAAACAATCGATCGTTGAACGAGTGGCTTCTTTGATAACGGTGTCTACGCAACATGAGTAACCCCCAACTGCTGCTGTATAGCACCGCACACTGTAGTGCCTGCGAGCAGGCGCTCGATCTGCTGTTCGGCCATCGTGCAGTCGCCGGCCTGCAGCTGCAGGTGGTTGAGGTGGCGGACGACGATGAATTGCTCGCCCGCTACGGGGAGCACGTGCCCGTGCTGCGAGTTGCAATCGGGCGCCGGCGGGACGGGGCAGGTGAGCTGCGCTGGCCGTTCACCGCCGACGATATCGATGCGGCGCTTGCGAGCGCGGTCGACGACTAAAGGCGTGTGCACCGCGGCCGCTACATCACGCGATATTCGAACGGGAACAGCAACGGCTCCGGTTTGCCGCGACGCTTTGAATACAGGTGGTTGAAGGCGAGCACGCTTTTCACGTAACCGCGGGTCTCGCGGAACGGAATCGATTCGATCCAGATCTCCATCGGCACGCCGCGTTGGCCCTCGATCCAGCGATCGACCCGGCGCTCGCCCGCATTGTAGGCGGCAAACGCCAGCGGCCGTTGATGGTTGTAGCGCTCGAGCAGCCGCGCAAGATACTCGCTCGCAATCCGTATGTTGATGGCGGGTTCGTACAGATCGAGCGTCGTCGGAGTTCGCAGACCGGCCAGCTTCGCGGTATGTCGCGCCGTGCTAGGAAGCAGCTGCATCAGGCCGCGAGCGTCGGCCGATGAGCGGGCCCGGTAGCCGAAGGCGCTCTCCTGACGCGTCACAGCCAACAGCGTGCTGACCGGGATGTGCGTCGCGTGGCTGGCTTTGGCATACAGCGAGTCGAACGCTTCGGGGAACCGCAGGTTCAGATCGTCGTGCAACCCCGCCGCGTTGGCCGCGATGATCGACTGATCGAGCCAGCCGTGCCGCGCCGCAATTTGCGCGGCTGCGATGCGCTCGTCGTCTTCCAGCGTCTTGAACGCTTCGCGCCATTCCCTGCGCGCGTGGAAATTCTCTTCGACGGCAAACAGCTCAAGCGCCCGCTGCACCCCGGGACGACCCGCAACCGCTTCCTGCAGCTCCGGCAGTTCCGGACTGGCCTGATGGTGGAGCTGGCTATCGACCCCGTCCTGTAAGGCGGTGAGAAAGCCGTAGTAGTGACGCTGTTCGGCCAGCGGCTCGGCGTCGCTCGCGGCGGCGCGGGCGTTCAGGCGCTCGCTGGAGTACTCGTGCCAGAAGCGCCACTCGGGATCCTGGCGGCGCCGTTCCGGCAGGCGGGCCGTCCAGCGACGCACCGCGCCCCAGTTGCGATTGCGCACGCCTTCGCGGGCGATGCGTTCCAGTGTTGTGACCGAGAAGCCGCGGGCGATGTCGTCACTGACCGGCGGAAACAGATTGTCCTCGGCGGCTTCGAGCGCCAGCGTCGCCTCGATGTCCAGCACGCTTGCACCGGAGAACTCATGGCTTACGCGCGCCGTCAGCCAGATCGTACGCGCCTCCTGGGGCCGGCTTCGGGCCAGCCGACGAATCCCGTGGGCGAGGATGACGCGATTTCGCGGCGTGTCCGCACGCAGCTGCGCGGGCTTGAAGCGCGTCCTCGGATGGGTGTGCGCACCCAGGAACGCGTTGGCATCGGCGCGTGCGCTGGCGGTCTTCATGAGGCGCGACAGATAGCGGCCCAGCGAGACTTCGTTGCGCGCCAGCGCCAGCGTCAGTCGCTGCCAGACCAGCTCGTCGGTGAGCAGTCCCGCATCGATCCAGGTGCGAAACAGCGAATCACAGGCCTTCGGCTGAGATTTGCCCACGAGCCACAGGGGTGGTACGGCCGCCAGCGCCTCGTCGCGATCGCCCGTGCGATAAACGGCGCGCAGGTAGTAGCAGCGTCGCGTTGCCGAGCGTGTGTCGCGGAAGTTGTCTCGATATTCGCGCCAGCGATTTTGACCCGGCAGCTCCAGCAGCCAGGCGTCCAGCAGGCGTTCTTCCAGGTCGAGCACCGAGTGTTCGCGACCGAAGCGCTCGATGTCCGCGCGGCGTAGCGCTTTGAGGCGCACCCGATGATCGAAGTAGGCGAGGTAGGGGGCCAGGACGTAGTCCTGTAGCTGGGCGGCGCGGCGTTCGAATTCTGCGCGTCTGCCGGCCCGAACTGCGCGCACGGCCAGGCGAAATTCGCGCCGCTGCTGCAGCGTTTTTTGCTCGGCGGCATAGGCCTGGCCCGCGGCTTTCGAGCTATGCGCGAGACTGCCAGCGAGTGCGACGGCGATGACGAGCAGCAGCGCGCCGCAGAACTTGGTCGCAGCGTTTGGCATCAGGCGCGGATCGAGGTCGGCTCAGGCTTCATCCTGGCCAACTCGCACGGCGAGCACGTCGCAGGTCGCCCCGTGCAACACCCCGTTTGCCGTGGAACCCAGCAACAGCGCCAGGCCGTGGCGACCGTGAGAACCCACGACGATCACATCGGCGCCGAGTTCGATCGCCAGGCGATGAATCTCGCTGTCAGGACGGCCAAAGATGAGGTGTTGATGGTTCTCGCCGATGTGTTGTTCGGCGGCAAACTCGGCGAGGTGACGCTTCGCCTGTTCGTGAATTTGATCCTGCACCGACGAGACATCCATCGGAATGTCGCCGCCATAGGCGAGGCTCAGCGGTTCGATGACGTGTACGACGTGCAGTTCGGTCGGGCCGGGCTCGGCCAGCGCGCGGGCGCGCTGCGCCACGGTCAAGGATTCTTCGGTCAGATCGACCGCCAGCAGTATGCAGTTGTAGCCTTGCAAGCCGCTTTACCCGGGCGTTGTACTCAGGGAGTAGACGCCCGCGACCTTACACCACTCTCCGGCGACGGCTCAACTCGCGCGGCGGGGTGCGGCGGGGTGGGGCGGGTGAGGTCGATTGGGGTGGCGATCGAGTAGATTCGGCGCCGCGTCGGGCCGTTGTGAGACCGCCGTCCTGCGCCCGCTTTCGGCAAAACAGCGGTGTTGCGGGCGTGCCCCCAGGACGGTCTAGTATGCGCGTCTGTCCAGGCACTCCGAGGAGGCCCGTATCACCGTGACAACGCTGCTCATCGTACTCGCCGGCATGGCACTCGTCGTCGGTCCGATCGCCTATCTGATGCCCTCGCGCCGCGATCGCGAGCTCGCCAGCCTGAGGATGGCCGCGCGGGCCCGGGGTTTGGAGGTTGAGCTCGCGCGCTTGCCGAAGCTGAACGCCGATGCCCACGAGCGCGTCAGCGCGTCGGGCATCGCCAAACAACCGGTGCTGGAATGTGTTGAGTACGGCTTGCCGTTACCGCTGGCGCTGCAGGGCGCGCTGAGCTGGCGGGCCCTGGTTGCGCCCGAAACCGAGTTTCCGCTGACTCCTGGACTGCCGAACCTGGAGTTGGACCGTGGTGCGACACCTAACGTGCCGCTGCCGCCCTATTTTGCGGCGTTGCCAGAGATTCTGGCGGCGTTGCCGGCGGATACCGTCGCGCTCGGTGTCACCCGCACCGGCGTCGTCTGTTACTGGCATGAGCGTCTCGGCGGTGCTGCCGACAGCGCCGCGGGCCACCGTCCAGCGGGGGCACAGGCGAGTGGGGAAGCGATTCTCGATGCGCTTGCCCAGGCCCTGCGAGCGCTGCTGGCACACCATGCGGCGTGGCTGAAAGAGGCCGAATTCTGACTGCGGCGGAGTTAACGTTCTGAGTGGGTGTTCTTGACAGCCTTCAAATCCTGCCCGTATAAACCACGCCGTTCCAGGTACTCAGGCCCGCTAGACGTTCACCTATGGCGCGATCTTTAGTCATCGTCGAGTCGCCCGCCAAGGCGCGCACGATCAACAAATACCTCGGCCGCAACTACGTTGTGCGGTCGAGCGTCGGACATATTCGCGATCTGGTTGGCGCCCCGGCGTCTGATCCGAAGGAACGTGCGGCGGAGGCGGCCAAGACACGCAAGATGACGCCAGGGCGGCGAGCTGCCTATAAAAAGAAGCGCGATCGCACGCAGCTGATTCGTCGCATGGGGGTCAATCCGGACGAGAACTGGGAAGCGAACTACGGGATCGTCAGCGGCAAGGAAAAAACCGTCGATGAACTGCGCAAGCTCGCCAAAGACGCGGATGAGATCTTCCTGGCGACGGATCTGGATCGCGAGGGTGAGGCGATTGCCTGGCACCTGCAGGAGGTCATCGGCGGCGACCCGGATCGCTACAAGCGGGTAGTCTTCAATGAGATTACGCGCCGCGCGATTCAGGAGGCGTTCGCAGAGCCGACGGCGGTCGATCTGGATCGTGTGAACGCGCAGCAGGCGCGACGCTTCCTCGATCGCGTCGTCGGTTTTCAGCTATCGCCGCTGCTGTGGTCCAAAGTGGCGCGCGGCCTGTCCGCGGGCCGCGTCCAGTCAGTTGCGGTGCGGCTCATCGTTGAGCGCGAGCGCGAGATCAGAGCGTTTGAGCCGGAAGAGTACTGGGAAGCGTTTGCGGAGCTGGCACGCGGCAGCGACACCGCCGGGCATCGATTCCAGGTCGTCAAACGCGCCGGCGAAAACTATCGCCCCGGCAGTCAGGAAGAATCGGATGCCGCGCTCGCCGTGCTCGAGCGGGCCGATTACGAAGTCACTAATCGCGAGGACCGACCGACCAGCACCAAGCCGGGGGCGCCGTACATCACCTCGACGCTGCAGCAGGCCGCGAGCACGCGCCTGTCGTTCAGCGTGAAGAAGACCATGACGATGGCCCAGCGCCTCTACGAGGCGGGCTACATCACCTACATGCGCACGGACAGCACGAACCTGTCGAGCGAAGCGGTCGAGAACTGCCGCGCGTACATCGACAAGGAATTCGGCGGCGACTACTTGCCAGAGAAGCCGCAGACCTATGCCAGCAAAGAAGACGCTCAGGAGGCCCATGAGGCGATCAGGCCGTCGAACGTTGGCACACTCGCGGAGCACCTGACCGGCGTAGACGCGGACGCGGCGCGCCTGTATGACCTTATCTGGCGCCAGTTTGTCGCCTGTCAGATGCCGCGCGCTCGCTACCTGAGCACGACCGTCCAGGTCACGGCGGCAGACTTTGAGTTGCGCATTCGCGGCCGCGTGCTGCAGTTTGACGGCTTCACGCGGGTCCAGCCGCCGACCTCGAAGCGCGACGAGGATCGCGTGCTGCCCGACTTCGCGGTCGGCGAAGCGCTCACGCGCAAGGCACTCGAAGGGGTACAGCACTTTACGAAGCCGCCGCCGCGATACGGCGAGGCGAGTCTGGTGAAAGAGCTCGAGAAACGCGGCATTGGCCGGCCGTCGACCTATGCCGCGATCATTTCGACCATTCAGGATCGCGGCTATGTCACGCTGACGAATCGACGCTTTTACGCCGAACGGGTAGGGGAGCTGGTCACCGAGCGATTGGTGGAGAACTTCGAGGATCTGCTCGACTACAGCTTCACGGCGCGAATGGAAGAAGAGCTGGATCAGATCGCCCAGGGCGACGCCCGCTGGCGCGATGTGCTGGACAACTTCTACGCGGGCTTCACTGACAAGCTGGAAGAGGCCGCGCAGGTCGAAGGCGGCATGCGTCCTAACGAGCCGACCGACACCGACATCGAATGCACGAACTGCGGTCGCCACATGCAGCTGCGCACGGCGAGCACGGGCGTGTTTCTGGGCTGCTCCGGCTATGGGCTGAAGCCGAAAGAGCGTTGCAAGGAAACCATGAACCTGATTCCGGGCGACGAGGCCGTCGACGTCGACAAGGACGACGAAGGCGAGGCCAAGCTGCTGCGCAGCAAGCGTCGTTGCCCGATCTGCGGCACAGCAATGGACAGCTATTTGCTCGACGAGACGCGCAAGGTGCACGTTTGCGGCAGCAACCCGACCTGTGCCGGCTACGAGGTCGAGACCGGCACCTTCCGCATCAAGGGCTACGACGGCCCCGTGATCGAGTGCGACAAATGCGACGCCGAGATGCAGCTAAAGTCTGGTCGCTTCGGCAAGTACTTCGGCTGTACCGCCGAGGACTGTAAGAACACCCGCAAGCTGCTGCGCAGCGGGGAGCCCGCGCCGCCGAAAGCCGATCCCGTGCCGATGCCAGAGCTGGCCTGCCAGAAGGTCGAGGATCACTATGTGCTGCGCGACGGCGCGGCCGGCATTTTCCGAGCCGCCAGTCAGTTCCCCAAGCACCGCGAGACGCGCGCGCCGCTGGTTAGCGAGATCATCCCGCACGCTAACGAGCTCGATCCGAAATTCCGCTATCTGCTGGAAGCACCCGTTGCCGACCCCGACGGTCGACCGGCGGTGATTAAGTACTCGCGCAAGGAAAAGGCGCAGTACGTCGCGAGCGAAGAGGACGGCAAGGCGACCGGCTGGCGCGCGACCTACGTCGATGGCACCTGGCAGGAGCAGGCCGCGCCAAAGAAGAAAGCCGCCAGCAAGGCGAAGACGGTTAAGCGTAAAACGCCAGCGGCCAAGGCCAAGAAGAAGAGCGCCTGAGCGCGGCGCTAGTAGCGCCGCAGCACCCCGACGCTCAGGCCTTCGATGCTGAACTCCTGCTCGCGCAGGTCAACGTTGATGGGTTCGAAGTCGGCGTTTTCGGGCAGCAGCGTGATCTGATGGCGTGCCCGGCCGCGCTGGAGCCGTTTGACCGTCACCTCCTCGTCGATGCGTGCGACAACGATCTGGCCGTTGCTGGCGTCGCTAGTCTTGTGCACGGCCAGCAGATCTTCATCGAAGATACCGACCTCTCGCATGCTGTCCCCGCGCACCCGCAGCAGGTAATCAGCGCGCGGACGGAAGAAATCGGGCGGGACCTCGCAGTGATCCTCGATGTGCTCGGCGGCGAGTATGGGTTCGCCCGCAGCCACCTGGCCCACAATCGGCAGACCGGCCTCCTCGGGCAGCCGAATACCGCGACTCGTGCCTGGAATCATCTCGATCGCCCCCTTACGCGCCAGCGCCTTGAGGTGCTCTTCGGCGGCGTTCGCTGACTTGAAGCCCAGCTCCCGCGCGATATCGGCTCGCGTCGGCGGATAGCCGGTGGCGGTTATGTGCTTGCGAATAATCTCCAGCACCTGGCTCTGGCGGGGGGTCAGTTGATCCATGTCTGCGCCTCCTGGATTGGGGCTCTTGGTTTGTGGCTGTCTGTTTCGGTGGCTTGTTTAAGCGCCGGCAGCTGTGCCTCACGAACCAAAGGAGTCGCGGGGCTGTCTATTCATACAGGTGTGATTTTATACAGCACTCCGGCGGTGCGCAATGAGGGTGTTGGGGACACACGATTCTTGTGGGTGTTGGGGACACACGAGTTTCGGCTGTTGGGGTATTTGGGACGCACGATCGAAATTTTGGGGACACACGACTCTGACGGTTGAGTTGCGATGGAGCGCCTCAGTTAGGGGATTCAAAGTTGGGATTGAGGTGTGAAAGCGGTGACGACGGGTCACTGATAAGATCGCTGGGCCTTCGGGGTAGGTTCGCCGGTTAGCTGTGTGGCCTCGAGCGTGTGGTCGCCGAGGCTTCGATGCTCAAGCGCAAGTAGATTCGATCTATTGTTAGGCCGATTCCTTTACAAAGGACTGACACCCCGCGATCCGGCCGACCGCGACAATCTACGGCTCTAAGAATCTGGATCTGCCATCAATGTGGAATCAGCTTTCTCGCCAAGCCGCCGCCGCTGGGACGGGACTGTTGCTCGCGTGCGTTAGCGCGCAAGCCGTCGCTGGGGGGTATAGCGACCGGGCGGCTCAGCAGCCCGATGATCGCGGACTCGCCGTGTTTCGCGCCCAGGAACTGGAAGAGGCCGGCTTTGCGGATCTGGAAGTCGCGTTAGACATGGTGCTGCGCAGCGCGAGCGGTCGAGAAAGCCGTAGGAGCCTGCGCCTGCGTCAACTGGAAGCGGCCGATGTGGATGACGCTGGTGACCGGCTACTCGTCGTGTTTGAAGAGCCCGCCGCCATTCGTGGAACGGCCTTGCTGACGCATGCTCAGAAACGGCGCGAGGACGATCAATGGCTCTATCTGCCGGCCCTGAAACGGGTCAAGAAGATCGCCTCTCGCAATCGCTCCGGACCGTTTCTCGGCAGCGAGTTTTCGTTTGAAGACCTCACCAGCCAGGAGATCGAGAAATACACCTACCGCTGGGTGGGCGAAGAGTCTTGCGACATAGAACTCCGCGGCGGACCTGCGGCCACAGAGATCTGCGATGTTGTGGAACGACGGCCAGGACCAGAGCTCGTCTCAGGCTATCTGCGCCAACTATTCTGGATTGACCGCAAAGCGCGGCGGCCCGTCCGAGTCGATTACTTCAATCAAGGCGACAGGCTCACCAAGTCGCTGCGAGCGAGCGATTTTTATTTCTACCAGTCACGTTGGTGGCGCCCTCATCTTTTGCGGATGCGCAATCACATCACCGGCAAGACCACCGATCTAATCTGGGCCGACTACAACTTTGGCAACGGTTTCGCCCCCGAACGCGATTTCTCTGCGGCTGCACTGCGTCGCGTGAGGTGAACTCTGGCACGGTCCAGCGCGTGCGGGCAGCTGTTATTGCCGTGACCACCGGTGCGACTTTGGCTTTATCGCTCGCCGCCGTACCGGCGGCCACGGTGGCGCAATCCCATCGGCTTGTGTTCGGTTCGTACATTGACCCCGCCGGTGCGGACACACGCGCTACCGAGTTGTCCACGTTGCTGGGGGTACCGCTCACCGTTACGCCCGTGCAAACGCAGCGAGGGACCCTGTATCGGATTGGCACACAGGCGGCGAATGAACACCGAGAGCTGGCTATGCGGTCGAGTGCTCTCGGGCTGGCGTCCTGGCGCTGGTTTGAAACTCAGGATGTAGAGGACACACGATTGGCTGTGACGGAGGCGAGTTCGCTTCCTGACACCCTGGGCACGCTGAAGAAATCAGCCGGATCGAGCCAGTCGAACCCAGCAGCCGCTCACATGAGGCCGGATCCTGTGTCCTCCGATGCCCTCTCCGACAGCCTGCCCTCCGAATTCCGCTCCTCTCAGGGACCTGTGTCTACGCGAACTGATAGTCGTGTGTCCCCGTCGGGCTCCCCATCTGCCTCGAAAGGTCGTGTGTCCCCATCTATTGGGCGAAGTCGTGTGTCCCAATCCGCTCCCCGTCGCCCTCCGCGTGTGTCGGCCGACGTCGGACCCTGGCTGCCGGGTCGTCTGGATCCTGGCGTTGAGTGGCAGTCGCGCTGGTTTGCTGGCGCCGGGCCGAACAGCGCGGATCGTTGGCAGGGTTCCACGGCGCTGCGCCTGGGCTACGAACACGATTGGGATGGCGGCCGGCAAGCACTGCGCGGGCGCGCGTTCGCGCGCTGGGACAGCGATGACGAGCGGCGCAGCCACGCCGACCTGCGCGAGTTGAGCTGGTACTACACCGCCGAGAATTGGCAGCTGCAGGCAGGCGTCGCGCAGGTGTTCTGGGGCGTGGTGGAGTTCAATCACCTCATCGATGTCGTCAATCAGACCGATCTGGTGGAAAACATCGACATGGAGGCGAAGCTGGGACAGCCGCTGGCGGCGCTCACCCTCTTCAGGCCCTGGGGCACGCTCGAGCTATACGGCCTGGTGGGCTTTCGCGAGCGCGAATTTCCGGGGCTTGAAGGGCGCATCACCCAGGCCCTGCCAGTGTTGAGTGACGGTCAATTCGAGGCAGACGCGGACCGCCGCCGCTTCGATGGCCTGATCCGCCTTGCCACCGCGCTTGGCGGCGCTGATCTCGAGCTGTATCACTTCAGCGGCACCCGGCGCACGCCGCGCCTGTTGCCCGCAACCGATACCGCGGGCGAGCCGGCCCTGACCCCCTTCTACGACGACGTCCAGCAGAGCGCAGTGAGCGCTCAGACGGGCATTAACAACACGGCCGTGAAGCTTGAGGCGCTCTATCAGTCCGGCGGCCCGCAGCGATACGTCGCGGCGGCGCTCGGCATCGAGCACACGCTGGTGGGGATCTTGGGCTCGACAAGCGACCTCGGACTCGTGCTCGAGTATCACTACGATGAGCGCGGCAACGCGGCTTTTGACACGATCTTCGAGCGCGATCTTGCCGTCGGCCTGCGTTTCGGTCGCAATGACCAGTTTGATTCCCAGGCGCTGTTCGGCATCGTCTGGGATCATTCGACCGATGAGATATTGCTTTCCCTTGAAGCCGAGCGCCGGCTCAATGATCATTGGCGCGTGGCGCTGGAGGGCCGTTGGTTCCTCGGGGCAACACCGGTCGGGCGATTCGACTCGGCGACGGCAATCGCCGATCCGCGCAACAAGCTGGGCGCGTTCGCCGACGATGACTACCTGCAACTTGAGATCGTGCGCTTTTTCTAGCCATACCGCGCCGCGCAGACGGACGCATACATAATGACTTCTTGGGGGACGCCACTTTGGATGCACCGCGCCTGGAACGGGCGTTGGCGGAATCGACGCTCGTTTTCGATGCCGAGACCATCGATGCAGCGATCGAACGCCTAGCCGTCAGAATCAACGTCGAATTCTCCGGACAAGTCCCGATCTTCATGATCGTGATGAACGGTGGTCTGCCATTTGGCGCGGCTATCTTCGATCGATTTCAGGGGCCCTGTGAGCTCGACTACGTGCACGTTGCCCGCTACGGCCATGAGACCAGCGGCGGTGAGCTGCGCTGGCTGCGGGAGCCAAGCCTCGACGTCGCCGGTCGCACGGTCATTCTGCTCGATGACGTGCTCGATCGCGGCATTAGTGTCCTGCGCGTTACCGAGCGGCTGCAAACCCTCGGCGCGCAGACGGTCGCCACCGCGGTGCTGGTGCGCAAGGCCGTCGCCGACTGCGTGACGCAGGCCGACTACGTTGCTCTGGATGCGCCCGATCTCTTTCTGTTCGGCCGCGGCATGGACTACCTCGGTGGCTGGCGTAACCTGCAGGAGATTCGCGCGCTCAATCCGGACGCGCAGGCGTGATGCCAAGATTGGCTGTCGTCGCCGGCGCGTTTTGTGCCGAGCGCTGGCTCGACTGGCCGTGGCTCGAGGTCGTGCACCACGAGTTGACGCCTGCGAGCACCCGCTACGGGACGGCGTCGGCACCGCTGGTCATCGCCCGGGTGAGCGGCACCGAGCACGAGCTCGTGTTACTTGCCCGCCACGGCTCCCCGGCGACTATCCTGCCGCACGAAATCAACTACCGCGCGAATCTGGCCGCGCTTGCCGACGCCAACGTATCGGCGATCGTTGCCATTCACACCGTGGGTGGAATCGCCGCGCAGCCCGCGCCCGGCGGCGTCTCGCTGCCAGACGATGTGATCGACTACACCTGGGGCAGGGAACACAGCTTTGCCGGTGCCGGCAGCATTAGGCACGTCGACTTCACGCAGCCCTTCAGCGCTGCCCTGCGAGAACGACTCAGCGCCGCGGCGGCGCGCGCTGGGGTCGATATCACCGCTGACGGTGTCTACGGCGCGACGCAGGGTCCCCGGTTCGAGACGCCCGCGGAGATTCAGCGCATGGCCCGCGACGGTTGCACGCTGGTTGGCATGACCGGTATGCCCGAGGCCGCGCTCGCGCGCGAACTCGAGCTGCCTTATGCGTCTTTGTGCGTGGTGGTCAATCCGGCTGCCGGCTGCGGGGACTTCGACATGGCAACCATAGAGGCCGCCGCGGAGTACGGGCTGGAGAAAACCCAGCGGGTGCTCGCCAAGTTGTTCTAGGCCGCCGCGGCTCAGCCCGCCTCAGCCTCTAGCGCCTCGAACTGATCAATCAACATCTGCGGAATCGCGACGGGCGTTACCTGTACCAGGATTCCGAACGCCGGATGATCGATGTAGTGCAGCTCGCCGCTGCGCACGCGACGCGACTGGTTCATTCGATAATAGGCGGGCAACGCCTCGCCGGCCGCATCTGGTAGAGCGCCAGCCGTGTCGGCGTCGCCTGCCTGCATCTGGTCGGCCAAGGCGCCCCTGGATTGAACGCCAACCGGCCGCGCGACGCTGCTGAGGTCCCGCACCTCGACGCTCGCGGTCGACGCGCGACGACCGATCGGCACGTCTGCCGAGCGCCGTGCGTCGAAATCAAAGCGATCGATCTGCTCCTGACTAAGACCGGCGTGAAAATACAGCGCCGGACGCACGTGTAGATAGCGCCCCAGGGTCACGTCGATCTTGCCCTCGAGCTGGTGGTGCTCATCGCCCAGAGCAAAGAACGCTGGGCCCGCCGCGATACTCTGCGGTACGGGGGCGCCGCGCTCGGGAACCGCCTGCAACCAGGCGCCGTGTAGCAGGACCTCGCCGTTGCCGCGCCGCTCGATGGCGACCGCCGAGTCTGCGAGCGTGAGATCTTCCGCGGGCAACCACGCGAGCTCTAGGGCCTCGAGACTCTCCTCAAAACGGTCCAGGTTCTCCCTGTAGATCGCGCCGTTATCGAGTTCGGCCGAAAACTCGAACAGCGTGAGATCTGCTGCTGAAGCGTCATCGGTGTTATTGGACGCCGACTCGCTGGGGACGCGAAGCGCATCGATGGCGCCGGTCAGCTCGGCCTTGCGCGCTTCCGCCTGAGCCTGCAGGATCGCGCCGACACGATCAGCCTGCTCGGCGCCGCTCAGGAGGGCAGATTCGCCCGCCGCCATCGGACGGTCATAGGCGAATAGAATCAGTTCGGTGACATACCAGCGCGCCTGGAGCTGCTGGTGGACGTCATCCTGAGCGTCGGCGGCGCTCGGCATCGCGTACAGCGCGCAGCTCGCGCAGGCGAGCAACAGCCACAGCGCGATCGCGGGTACGTCTAGGCCGCGAAGGTCGTCGCCCTGAGTCACGTCGCGTTCAGCCGCGCAGGCGTCGTGCGCGCTTACGATCTTTGCGCGAGAGTTTTTGCCTGGCCGGCTGCTGGCCCGCGTCGGGCTTGGGCTGTTGAGCACTTTGTGTTCCGTCTCGGGGCGTCGCTGCGGATTCTACATGCTCGGTGCCGCTGCCTGCCTTGCTTGTGCGACTCGACTCGACGCCGATGGATCCCGTCGCCGCGCTGTCTGTGCTCTTCGGCGCGAGCTTGACCAACAGCGAGGTCACGAGTTCGGCTCGAGCCGCGAAATCTGCCAGGTCCTTGCGCACGCGTAGGGTGGTGGCGCCTTCCATACGAAAAACGCCGCCGCTTTTTTGCACCAACTCGATGATCGCCATGGGTTCGACGGGCGTTGCGGCCTGGAACTCCAACTTGCCCCCCTTGTCGCCCAGATCGATGCGCGCGATGCCCAGCGGTGCGGCCCCAAGCTTCAGCGCGGTGATCTGGAACAACGTGTCGAGCTGCACAGGCAGGCTGCCATAGCGGTCGATGAACTCAGCGCGCAGTTCGTCGAGCGCCGGCTCGTCCGGGGCGCTGGCGATGCGCTTGTAGGCGATCAGGCGGGCATGTACGTCCGCCATGAACGTCTCCGGAATCAGGGCGGGAGCGTGCAGATTGACCTCCTGCGAGGTCTCGAACGGGGCTTTCACGTCGGGCGTCTTGCCGCCGCGGATCGCCCGTACGGCGCGTTCGAGCATGTCCATGTAGAGCGAGAATCCGACCTCTTCGATCTGTCCCGACTGCTCGTCGCCCAAGAGCTCTCCGGCGCCACGAATCTCCATGTCGTGGGTGGCAAGCGTGAAGCCGATGCCGAGATCGCCGGCGGCTTCGATCGCCTCCAGCCGCTTCTTGGCGTCAGCGGTTAGCGCGCTGTGATGGGGCGTTAACAGATAGGCATAGGCCTGGCGCGTCGAACGCCCCACGCGGCCGCGGAGCTGGTGGAGCTGAGCAAGGCCGAACTTGTCGGCGCGATTGATGATGATGGTGTTGGCATTGGGAATGTCGATGCCGGTTTCGATAATGGTCGTGCACAACAGCACGTTGCAGCGCCGATGCTGGAAATCGCTCATCACGCGTTCCAGTTCGCGTTTGGGCATCTGGCCGTGGCCGATGCCGATGCGCGCCTCTGGTATGAGCTCGGCAAGCTCCTGCGCCGTCTGCTCGATCGTGCGCACCTCGTTGTGGACGTAAAACGCCTGACCGCCCCGCATCAGCTCGCGGCTGAGCGCCTCGCGAACCACATGGTTGCGCTTCTCCTGAACGAAAGTGCGTATCGACAGTCGTTTCGCCGGTGGCGTCGCGATAATCGACAGATCGCGAATGCCGCCGATCGCCATGTTCAGCGTGCGCGGTATCGGCGTGGCGGTCAGCGTCAGCAGATGCACCTCTGCGCGCAGTGTCTTCAGCCGCTCTTTTTGGCGCACACCGAAGCGGTGCTCCTCATCGACTATGACCAGCCCAAGCCCGGCGAAATCGAGCCCGCGGCCCAGCAGACGGTGGGTGCCGATCAATATGTCGACCTTCCCGCTGCGTACGTCGTTCAGCACCTGCTCCACTTCGCTGTCCGCGCGCAGCCGGGAGATCACCTCGACGCGCACCGGCCAGTCCGCGAAGCGGTCGCGAAAACTTTCGCCGTGTTGCTGCGCCAACAGGGTCGTCGGCACCAACACCGCGACCTGCTGCTGGTTTTGCACGGCGACGAACGCCGCGCGCAGCGCGACCTCGGTCTTACCAAAGCCGACATCCCCGCACACGAGTCGGTCCATCGGCTGGGTCTGGCCCATATCGGCGACGACGGAATCGATCGCCAGCTGCTGATCGGCGGTCGGCTGGAACTCAAACTGGCCGGCGAAACGCTCGTAGTCGGCCTGCACCGCGGTCAGCGCGTCGGTCTGCCGACTTGCCCGCGTGGCGTAGAGGTTGAGCAGCTCGGCGGCCACGTCGAAGGCCTTCTCGGCGGCCTTGCGTTTCGCCTTTTCCCACTGATCCGAGCCCAGGCGGTGCAGGGGCGCGCTTGCCTCATCGCTGCCGGAGTAGCGGGCGATCAGGTGCAGCGACGCGACAGGCACGTACAGCTTGGCCGCCTCGAAGTACTCCAACGCGAGGTACTCGCTGTCCGCGCCGTCGATGGTCAGCGTGGTGAGCCCGAGATAGCGACCGACGCCATGATCCAGGTGGACGACCGGCGCGCCGATGTGCAGCTCGTTGAGGTTGCGCACAATTTGATCGGCGTCGATACGCTGCCTCTGGGTGGCCGCGTCCGCTGGCGGGCGCGCGCCGTAGAGCTCGGTCTCGGTGATGACCGCAAAATTGGGCGCCTGGGTGCCGCGGTCGAGCGGCGCCACCAGCAGACCGAGGGAAGGCGGTGCCTGTAGCCAGTCCACCCAGCTCGGAACCGGTGTCGCATCGATGCCGGCGCGACCGAGAAAGGTCTCCACCAGTTCGCGCCGTCCCGGCGACTCGGCGACGAACAGCACCGGCTGTTCCGCTGCCGCGACGAAGTCAATCAGCGCCTGGCTCGGCTCCCGCGCGCGTATGCCTGCAGCGAAGGCGGGCAGGGCCCGGCAGCCGAGATCGACCTCGTACTTGTGCGGTGCATTGATCCCGGCGCGCGGGAACGCGGCCATGCGGGTTCGCAGTTCCTCGAGGTTCAAGTACAGCTCGCCGGTTGGCAGCAGCGGACGCTCGATGTCATAGCCGAGCGACTGAAAGCGCCCTTCGACCTGACTCAGAAAGCTCTCGGCTGCCTCGTCGAGCTCGGCGCAGTGCACAACGAGCGTCTGTGCCGGCAAGTATTCGAACAGCGTGGCCAGCGGCGTGTCGAAGAATAACGGCAGGTAGTACTCGACCCCTGCCGGCATCACGCCCGCGCTCACATCCTGGTAGACGGGACAGCGCCGCACGTCGACGTCGAAACGTTCGTGCCAGGTGTGGCGGAATCGAGAGATCGCCGCATCGACCACCGGAAACTCGCGCGCTGGCAGCATGCGCAGGGCCTCGAGCCGATCCACGGAGCGCTGTGTGTCCGGGTCGAACGTGCGCAGGGTGTCGATTTCATCGTCGAGTAAATCGATCCGGATGGGCGCCTCGGCACCCATCGGGAAGACGTCAACGAGTGCTCCACGAACCGCAAACTGGCCCCGCTCGGTCACGGTGGAAACGGCGAGATAGCCCGCATTCGCGAGGCGCGCACGCTCTGTTTCGATATCGAAGCGCGCGCCGACCGCCAGCTCGAAGCTCTCCGCCTGGACATAACCGACCGGTGGCAGGCGCTGCATGACGCTCGGCAGCGCAACGATGATCAGGCCGCGTTGCAGGGACCCGAGCTGCGCGAGCGTCGTCAGCCTCTCGGAGACGATGTCCTGATGCGGCGAAAACGCGTCGTACGGCAGGGTTTCCCAGTCGGGAAGATAGTGTATGGGCAGATCATCCGGGGCGACGACGCGCGCCTCGCGAGCGATCCGGCGGGCGGCGCCGGTCGTCGCGGCGATCAGCAGGGTTGGCCCCTTGTGGTCAGTCGCGGCGGCGCAGGCGGCGAGCGTCTGGGCGAGGCCATGGACGCCGCGCCAGTTCAGTCGACCGGTGGGCGGCGGCGCGGTGGGGCTGGGCAGAGCAAGGGTCACGATGCCGGGTCCGGGGCGGATTCTACGGAGGCGCGATTGTAAGCGAGAACGGTCTCGATCGGAGGATCGGCGCCCCTGCGAGGCGATAGCGGCGCCGGGGCGACTCCGAGCCTGCTACGGCGGGCTCGGGGGAGGGCGGGAGCGCAAGGATAATCGTTACATGTCCCGCAAATGTCAGGCGCAACCCGCTATGGATACCTAACCATGAACAGGCTAACCTTCGCCAGCTTGGGGATAAAGCAACTAAATCCGAGACTTGCCGACGTCTTCCGAATCGAGTGTTAGCACAGCGCACACCAACATCGACGCCCGGTGCGGGGCGTCGGGGGTCGCCGTGAGCCTTGATAAGCGCCGCTGAGGCAGCAGCGACTAGGTCGACGTTGGGGTCGGTAGCCGTTTGACGGCCGAGTTGTTCATTCCCGGTTTTCATTTGGGAGCGAGCAGAACGCGGTGGCAATGAAAGCGACGGACATTCAAGACCCCGACTACTTTCACAAGGTAGTCGACTGTCAGTGGGCCTGCCCGGCACATACGCCGGTTCCGGATTACATACGACTGATTGCGCAGAAACGCTATACCGAGGCGTACATGCTCAATTGGGACTCCAATGTGTTTCCCGGCATTCTCGGCCGGACCTGCGATCGGCCCTGCGAGCCGGCCTGTCGCCGGGTCCGTACCGAAGAGAAGGCGGTCGCGATCTGTCGCCTGAAGCGTGTCGCCGCGGACTATAAGGGCGAGATTCAGTCGTACCTGCCGGCCATTCCGCAGGAGCGCAACGGCAAGAAAATCGCCGTGCTCGGCGGTGGGCCCGCGTCGTTGGCCGTCGCGCGAGACCTGCTGCCGTTTGGCTACGAGGTTCATCTGTTCGACCGCGACGCTGCCGGCGGCGGGATGATGCGATCTCAGATCCCGTCTTTTCGACTGCCCGCCGAGGTATTAGAGGAAGAGGTCGATCTCATCCTGGACATGGGGGTCCACACCCACTTCAACTTTGAAATCACCAGCATGAAGGCCATGCTCGACATGGGCTTCGACGCCTACTTCGTCGGCACCGGCGCGCCCAAGGGGCGCGACCTTGATCTGCCAGGGCGGGGCGATGTGGGCAACCACGTGTCGATCGGCATCGACTGGCTGTCGAGCGTCGCCTTCGGTCACACGACCAGCATCTCCGGCAAGGTCATCGTGCTCGGCGGCGGCAACACGGCGATGGACTGCTGCCGCACCGCGATTCGGTTGGGCGCCGAATCCGTGAACGTGGTAGTGCGTTCTGCCTACGAGGTCATGAAGGCCTCGGAGTGGGAACGCGAGGATGCGATGCACGAGGGCATCCCCATCATTAACAACCGCCCGCCGAAGGAATTCGTGCACGAAAACGGCAAGCTCAAGGGCATCCTGTTCGAGTGCGTCGAGCCGATAAAGGGCGAGGACGGTCGGCTGCGCTACCAGCCGACCGGCGAGCCGGACGTGTTCATGGAGTGCGACCACGTCCTGATGGCCATCGGCCAAGACAATCACTGTCCCTGGATTGAGCGTGATCTGGGCATCACCTTTGATAAGTGGGACTGCCCGGAACTCGACCCCGATACGCTGCAGTCCGGACTGCCCAAGGTCTTCTTCGGCGGCGATTCAGCCTTCGGACCCGAGAACATCATCTGGGCCTCGGCGCACGCGCACAAGGCGGCGATCTCCATTCACCTGTACTGCCAGGGCAAGGATTTGATGGCAGAGCGCCCCCCGGAAGGCATGAACCTGGTCAGCCAGAAGATGGGCGTGCACGAATGGAGCTACGACAGCGAGCACGACCCCTCCGAGCGTTATCTGGTGCCGCACGTCGACCCCAAGGTGTCGCTGGTCAACCTGAAGACCGAGGTCGAGCTCGGCTTCGATGAAGAGGCGGCGGCTGCGGAAGTGCAGCGCTGTCTGAACTGCGATATCCAGACGGTCTTTACCGAGAAGCTGTGCATTGAGTGCGACGCCTGCGTGGACATCTGTCCGATGGACTGTATTTCGTTTACGCCGAACGCGCAGGAGGACGATCTGCGCCAGACCCTGACGGCGCCGGCGGAAAATCTCGCGCAGGACCTCTACGTAAGCGAGGAACTGCCGACCGCGCGCGTGATGGTCAAGGACGAAGACGTGTGTCTTCACTGCGGCCTTTGTGCAGAGCGCTGTCCTACCAATGCCTGGGACATGCAGAAGTCCTTCATTCATGTACCGCAGCTGGGGTCTTTCGCTGAATGACGACGTACAACGACTTTGTTATTCGCTTCGCCAATGTCAACGGCTCGGGCTCGGCGAGCGCCAACGCGATGTTTGCGAAGGCGCTGTTTCGCATGGGGATTCCGGTCGCCACGCGCAACATCTTTCCGTCGAACATCCAGGGCCTGCCCACATGGTTTGAGGTGCGAGTCAACGAGCAGGATTATCTCGGTCGACGCGAGGGCGTCGACATCATGGTCGCGATGAACGCCGAGACCTATGACGAGGACGTCGCCAGCATCTCGCCCGGAGGCTACCTTTTCTACGACAGCTCGAAGCCACTGTCCGAGCGGCTGCAGCGTGCGGACATCAACTACATTGGCGTGCCCTGTGCACAGCTCGTTCTGCCGCAGTTCAGCGATGCCAAGCAGCGTTCGTTGTTCAAGAATATCGTTTATCTGGGCGCGCTCGCCGAGCTGCTGTCGATCGAGTTCGAGGTCATCACCGGGATGGTCTCCAAGCAGTACGCTGGCAAGGAGCATCTGCTGGAGCCGAACATTCGCGCGCTGGAAATCGGTCGCGGCTACGCGCGGGACTATCTCGAGGGACCGCTGCCGCTGCAGGTGCGACGCTCCGAAAAGGTGGGCGATCGAATCATGGCCGAGGGCAACGCTTCTGTCGGGCTGGGCATGGTCTACGGCGGTGCGACGGTATGCGCCTGGTATCCCATTACGCCGTCGACGTCGGTTGCGGAGGGGTTTGAGCGCTACGCCAACCAGTTTCGCATCAACAAGGACACCGGCGAGAAGAATTTTGCGATCGTGCAGGCCGAAGACGAGCTGTCGGCGATCGGCATCGTGATCGGCGCGGGCTGGAACGGGGCCCGTTCGTTTACGGCGACCAGCGGTCCTGGCGTGTCGCTGATGTCTGAGTTCCTGGGCCTTGCGTACTTCGCCGAGATTCCCGCTGTGCTGTTCGACATACAGCGCGCGGGACCGTCCACGGGCATGCCCACGCGGACGCAGCAATCCGATCTGTTGAGCGCGGCCTATGCATCCCACGGCGATACCAAGCATCCGGTGCTGCTACCGTCGACGCCCAAGGAGTGTTTCGAGTTCGCGGCCCTGTCCCTCGATCTCGCGGATCGTCTGCAGACACCGATTCTCGCGCTGTCCGATCTAGAGCTCGGCATGAACGAGCACCTGTGTGAGCCCTTCGAATGGGATGACTCAAGGCGCTATGACCGGGGCAAGGTGCTCGATGCGAACGCGTTGGATGAGGTCGAACGGTTTGGGCGCTATCTGGATCTCGACGGCGATGGCATCGGCTATCGCACGCTGCCCGGCACCCACCCGGACAAGGGCGCGTTCTTCACGCGCGGTACGTCGCGCGATGAATACGCGGCCTACACCGAATCGCCGGAGGACTATCAGCACAACATGGAGCGCCTGCAAACCAAGTGGCGCACGGCCTCCCGGCTCGTACCGAAGGCCGAGATTCAGGAGCAGGGCGAGGCGGTCGGCATCATTTTTTATGGCACGACGCTGGCGCCCATGCAGGAAGCGTTGGATCGGCTGGCGGAACAAGGCATACGCCTCGACTCCATGCGGCTGCGGGCTTTTCCCTTTGGCGAAGAGGTGTTCCGTTTCATTGCGGACCACGACTTCGTGTTCGTCGTCGAGCAAAATCGCGATGCGCAGATGAAGACGCTTTTGGTGAACGAGGGGCAGCTCAACACGGCCGACCTGGTCAGTGTGCTGTACTACGCGGGACTGTCGATCTCCGCGGACTTCATCGCTGATGAAGTTGCCCGGTACTTCAAAGAAACTCACCGGCCTCGCCTGACGGAGGTGACCTCATGACCTTTGTAGCCAAGCCGCGCACGCATCATCCGGCGTTAAAGCTCAATGACCTCGGGCTGACCCGTCGCGACTATGAGGGATCTGTGTCCACGCTCTGTGCGGGCTGCGGACATGACTCGGTGAGTGCTGCGATCGTCCAGGCCTGTGCCGAACTGTCGCTGCCGCCACACAAATTCGCGAAGGTCTCTGGAATTGGGTGCTCGTCAAAGACGCCCAGCTACTTCCTGAATCGTTCGCACGGCTTCAACTCCGTCCACGGACGTATGCCGTCTGTCGCCACCGGCGCCAATCTCGCCAATCGCGACTTGTACTGCATCGGTGTATCCGGCGACGGTGACTCTGCCTCCATCGGTATTGGGCAGTTTGCCCACATCGTCCGCCGCCGTATCAACATGTTGTACATCGTTGATAACAATGGGACATACGGACTCACGAAAGGACAGTTCTCGGCCACCAATGATTTGGGTTCGACCAGCAAGAAAGGTGCGCCGAACCTCTACGAGCCGATCGATTTGGTCAGCATGGCCCTGCAGATCGGCGCCAGCTATGTGGGCCGAAGTTTTTCCGGTGACAAGCGCCAACTCGTGCCCCTAATCAAGGGTGCGCTACTGCATCCGGGATTCGCCTTTCTCGATGTGATCTCGCCGTGTGTGGCCTTTAACAACCACGTCGGGTCCACCAAGAGCTATGAGCACATACGTGGTGCGTCCGGAAGCGTCGTGAATGCGGATCTGATAATGCCGCATGAAGAGATTACCGCCGATTATGCGGCTGGCACGACGGAAGACATACGCATGCCGGACGGATCTACGCTGCGATTGAACAAGCTTCGTGAGGACTATGATCCTCATGATCGAGTCTCTGCTTTGACACACGTCCAAGAGGCTCAGGCGAAAGGCGAGGTTGTTACAGGCCTGCTGTATGTGGATCCGGACACACGCGATTGCCACAGCATTCTTGAGACCCCCCAACGGCCCCTCAACGAGTTGCAGGAAGAAGATCTGTGTCCTGGAAGCGCGGGGTTAGAGGTGGTTAACGCGGCTCTGAGATAGGTAGTGCGCGGTCTATCGGGTCGCTATGCCGGTAGTCGTGATTGCTACCACGGATGTCCGGATTTTTAAGAATCTTCATCGAAAGGAGAGGAGACCTCGATGGCTGCGATCCCGGCCATCCGTAGGCTCGTTCGCCGGGCCGTTAGCAGCGGCCTGGGCTCAGGGTAAGGCCACTTCTCTGATTTGAAACCCTCGCTCGGCGAGCCACGCCGTAAGGGCTTTCTTGGCGCCGAAGGCGCGCTGTTTCCTTGCGATTACATGGAGCCGCGCAAACCACGTCGTGGGCTTTTCGGGATTTTTCGATAGGTACTCGCTGGCTAGCGCGTGTAGACGGCGCGCGTATTCTGCGCTGGAGCAGTTTAGACGCGTGCTTGTCTCGAATCCCGATGCCAACGGAGTCAGCCGACCGCGATTGTGCGACCGCGTTTGGCCTTCGCGATACTTTGCGCTTGAGTGTTTGGATGTGGCCAGACTGATCGCAGCGCCAGCGCGTACGGGATTGAGGTCTACGTAGGCCATGGCGGCCAAGATCGCGTTCTCGTCGAGCAGGGCGCTTGAGTGAAACCTCTGCTCAAAGAAGTGGCCTGTGCATTCATCCTCTCTGTTGGCTCGCCTCGCGATCGGCTGCTTCAGCAGCTTCATGAATACGGACAGGTCGCCGAGCTTGCTGCGCCTTGATTCGAGCAGCTCTTTGTTCTCGCGCATCAGAGATTCTTCTGCGAGACGCTTAGCTTCTGCGTGTTTCCTGTCGTTCGCGGCTGGAGGGCAGGCCGCTAGCCATCGCCGGATGACCTCTTCTGTCGACCACTTCTCGGCCTCCTGAGGATCATAGTGGACGATCAGGTGAAAGTGATTGTCCATGACCGCGTACGCGTAGACCTCCACCGCGAAGAGTCCGCTGAGCTGCAAGATTCGCTCGGTAAGCCAACGTTTACGGTGATTGTAGTTTCGCCCGGTGGTCTGATCGCGCCCACACAAGAAGCCGCGTCGCACGCACCTGGAGATCAGGTGGTAGAACATTGAACGATTTGAATCGACGAGGAGTTTTCGCGGCGTTGCCATAGTTGCAAAGGATGATCGTGCCGACGGTCCCGCGACAGTGGAAATGACTGCAGGGTCTGTGCGAATGCGCCTTTCGGGCGACACTCGAGGTGAATTCGGGGAGGCTGTGGTGGCTGCAGGGGATCCAGCAGGGGTGAAGCCGTGTGTCCCATTCGGCCGCCTCCAATTCGGCCACCTTGAACTCAGTTGCTCATCTCGATCTGGTCGAAGCGAACTCACCGTCTATTGGGTATTCCTGCAGGCGCCTGTCCCCCTGGTTGGATCGGCTGCGGTAGTGCCTAAGCCCGCTTAGATTGCTTCGGAATCGCTTGAGCTCGCCTGGTAGCTGCTAGTTCGCCTGCGCCCTTGTTGTGTAGATGTGTGTCCCCAACCTTCTCTCTAGCATCTACAGCTCAATGCGGCGCCGCAGCGTGTGTCCCATGATTAGCCTCTTACTCTCAAATGGCACCCAATGCACACGCTGCTCCGCGCTCCGTGCCCCTCGCGTTTCTGTTGACTGTCCCCGGGTCGTGACGATCGAGTTTTGGTCCGCCAGCGCCGCCGCTGCGGGTCCGCGTCACAAATTCACTGGATGGTTGCATACGAATGGGAACCGTAGCTTGCTGCCGGCCCGGCTTGGGCGAATAATCCGGGCCTGTGCCGTGGGGCGTCTCACGCAGATGCTTGTTGAAACCTTAGAGAATGTCAGTTTAGTGGCTTTTTTTTGACCCGCAGCAAGAGATCGCACCGCCCGCACGAGTTTGAGCGTGCAGACCAGATACCAAAGTTAAGTTGGATAACTTGAGGAACCGCTGTGGCCCTACCTAGCCTTGAGGATTACTTCCCCGATTGGAAAGAGCGCGAGGCACTCGCAGAAGCCATGATCCCCCTGATCGGGCGTCTGTATCGATCGAACGTCGTGACTTACTGCTATGGGCGGGCGCTTTACAATCAAAACGTCACCCAGATCATGAAGACTCATCGCTACGTGCGTCAGGTCGCGGAGAACGAGTTGTCGGAGTTCGAGAGCTATCCGATTCTCGAGGCGCTGTCGCAGTTGGACCTCGGTCCATCGCACGTCGACGTCGGCAAACTGGCCAGCCGATTCATGGAAGAGTCCGAGGCGACCAACGTCTCACCCATCGAGTTCGTGAAGCGCGAGTGCGGCGAAGTCATCGGTCGGCACGTCCCGCCGATCGAAGAGCCTCAGGACGTAGTCTTGTTCGGTTTCGGTCGCATCGGTCGACTGCTAGCACGCCTGCTGATCGAGAAGACCGGTAGCGGTAGTCAACTCGTGTTGCGGGCGATCGTCGTCCGCAAGGGAAGTGACGGCGACCTTATCAAGCGGGCCAGCCTCTTGCGGCGCGACTCCGTACACGGCGGCTTCCAGGGCACCATCCGGGTAGACGAAGAGAATTGTTGCATCATCGCCAACGGCAACGTGATTCGCGTGATCTACGCTAACTCGCCCAGCGACGTCGACTATGAGTCCTATGGCATCAAGAACGCCATCATCATCGACAACACCGGAGTGTGGCGCGACCAAGAGGGCCTCTCAAAGCACCTCGAGAGCAAGGGCGCTGGCCGCGTAATCCTGACCGCACCAGGCAAAGGCGACGTCAAGAACATCGTTTCCGGAGTCAATTCGAACGAGCTGTTCCGGGACGATACGGTCGTTGCCGCAGCATCCTGTACCACCAATGCGATCGTGCCGGTTATGAAATCGATCGTCGACGAGTATGGCCTGGTGCCTGGCCATATGGAGACGGTACACGCGTACACCAACGATCAGAATCTGATCGACAACTATCACAAGAAGAACCGCCGCGGGCGGGCGGCTCCGTTGAACATGGTGATCACTGAGACGGGCGCTTCCAAGGCTGTCGTTAAGCTTCTGCCGGAGCTGGCAGGCAAGCTGACAGGCAACGCGATACGCGTACCGACGCCCAACGTATCGCTAGTGATTCTCAATCTCACCTTGGATCGCGATACCTCCAAAGAAGAAATCAACACCTATCTGCGCGATGTTGCGCTGAATTCGCCCCTGCAGCGGCAAATCGACTTCACCAATTCACCTGATGCGGTGTCGTCAGACTTTGTCGGATCGCGACATGCGTGCATCGTTGACGGTACGGCCACGCTTGTCGAAGGCAAGCGCGTCGTGCTCTACGTTTGGTATGACAATGAATTCGGTTATGCCTGCCAGGTCGTCCGCCTCGTGCAGCGATGGGCCGGAATCAGCTATCCGCTCATCCCTCGCGACGTCGCTCGCACCGGATTCGACCTAGGCTGCCAGCCTCGGCTCGCGCAGAGCGGCGGCTAAGCACCCGACGGGGCCGCGACGCGGCCCTGTTGTCCACTGCTTCCACATTGAGTGCCGGGGGAACAGGCTCCGGCGCCTGCTCGGCCGCGTGTTTGCGGCTCGTGCTCAGCCTTAGCGTTTCAGACGCGGCTTTCAGACACACGAAGTCTCGATACTTGGGCGCGGCAGCGCCGCTGTCAAAGTGGTGCTGTCAGATCAGCCTTCGGCGTCCCGTGAAGACCGACTCGGCTCCTGCCCAAGCAATCAACCGTGTGGTAATCGAGGGCAGTGGGCTTGCGTGCATGGGGTCAGCGGACACACACGAAAGCAATGAAGGACCGATTTCACTCTGGGCGGGGTTGGTGGATCGATGCCAACGTGTGTCCCGTTTCCGGTGGGCATGTGTCCTCATTTTCGTAACCGATCGAAAGGCTAGCCTCAAGGTGAGACAACTTCTATCTGTTGCGTCCGCACTTGTATGGCAATCACCTTAGGGCGCCACTATAATTTGCGCGCCTCGGCACAGGGACACTCGCATGTGTGTCTCCTGACATGGGAGCTAGGCTACCTTTGACAACGTGTGTCTTTTTCCCGCTACGCTCCTTACGGCCGTCGCCGGGCACTTCGATTGCTTCTCGCGGCTCCGACGTGCGGTCGCCCGCCTTGGAGCTATCCTGAATTGAGGCATTAGCGCTTGTGACAGTGTCGCCGCGACGACACCGCCACTCTAGGTACCTGGAATCGATGATCACGATTAAGAAAGGTCTGGATTTGCCCATCGGCGGTGCTCCAGCGATCACGCTCGATGACAAGCCCCCGCGCACCGTCGCCGTGCTGGGGCCGGACTACATCGGTATGAAGCCGACGATGGCGGTCCGCGAGGGTGACCGAGTCGTCGCAGGCCAAGAGCTCTTCACCGACAAAAAAACGCCCGGTGTGCGCTTCACGGCACCTGCGGCGGGGACAGTAAGCGCGATCAATCGCGGCGCCAAGCGCGTATTGCTCTCGGTGGTTGTCGATGTCCAGGGGGATGAGGCTGAGACTTTCGCGGCCGGTACGCCCGGGACCATGGGGCGCGACGCCATTGTGGAGACACTGGTCGCCAGCGGTCTGTGGCCGGCCCTGCGCACCCGACCATTCAGTCGCGTTCCCGAGATTGATGCCGAACCTAGCGCGATTTTCGTTACGGCTATGGACACCAATCCGCTGGCCGGCGACGCCCATTTCATCATCTCGCAGGCAGAAGAGGCGTTTGCGGCCGGCGTGGATGCGCTTGCCGAACTCACGCGGGGCACCGTCTATGTGTGTCACGAGGCGGGCAAGGAACCACCGGTAGGCAGCAACCCGCGTGTTCGTACCGAAGCGTTCGGCGGCGTCCATCCAGCGGGGCTGGCGGGGACACACATTCATTTTCTCGAGCCCGTTCACGCCAACAAGACCGTCTGGACGATTGGCTACCAGGATGTGATCGCGGTAGGCCGACTGCTGCAGACCGGACGGCTAGATAGTTCGCGGACCGTAGCGTTAGCCGGTCCTGGCATCCGTAATCCCAGGCTGTTGCGGACCACACTCGGTGCGTCCACCGATGAACTTACCGCGGGCGAGCTGGCGGATGGCGAGCAGCGCACCGTGTCCGGATCGGTGCTTGCCGGACACACTGCCCGTGGCGCGCTCGCTTTTCTGGGTCGTTACCACAATCAGGTGTGTGTCCTTCCTGAAGGCCGCGAGCGCAAGCTGTTTGGGTACCTCACGCCCGGACCTAAGAGCCACTCAGTGTTTCCGATCTACCTGTCCGCATGGCGTAAGCGCAGGGCGCTCGACTTCAGCACTACAACCAATGGCAGTACCCGCGGCATGGTCCCAATCGGCACCTACGACTCCGTAATGCCGCTGGACATCCTGGCGACCCAGCTCATGCGGGCGCTCCTGGTCGGCGATATCGAGCGGGCCATCAACTTGGGTGCGCTCGAGCTCGATGAAGAAGACGTCGCCACCTGCACCTACGCATGTCCTGGCAAGTACGAATTCGGTCCGGTGCTGCGCACCGTGCTCGATCAGATTCATAAGGAAGGTTAGCGTTGAGCCTACGATCGTTTCTCGACAGCATTGAGCCGCACTTCAAGGAGGGCGGTCGTCTCAAGGCGCTTTATCCCGCGTACGAGGCCATCGATACCGCGCTTTACACGCCCGACTACGTCACGGGTGGCGCGTCTCACGTGCGTGATGGACTGAATCTAAAGCGCATCATGATCACGGTCTGGGCCGTGGCCTTTATTCCCGCCCTGGTTGGCTGCTATGTCGCCGGTTTTCAGGCCAATACAGCGCTGGCGGAGCTGGGACAGGCCAGCATCGGTGGCTGGCGTGCGTTTTTCCTCGACGCGCTGATCGGCTACGACCCCGCAAGCCTGTGGGATAACGTCGTGTTTGGTTTGGCCTATTTCCTGCCGCTATATGCCACGGTGTTTCTGTCGGGTATCGCCTTTGAGATCTGGTTTGCGTCCAAGCGCAACCACGAGGTCAACGAGGGCTTCTTCGTCACGTCTATTCTTTTCACCTTGACGCTGCCGGCGTCGACGCCGCTGTGGATGGCCGCGGTCGGCATCATCTTCGGCGTAGTGATCGGTAAAGAGGTGTTCGGCGGTACGGGCAAGAACTTCCTGAATCCGGCGCTCACCGGGCGGGCCTTCCTTTACTTCGCTTATCCCGGGCAAATGTCCGGCGACAGCATCTGGATCGCCGTCGATGGCTACACCCAGGCTACGCCGCTCGGCGCGGTGGCCGCCGGCGGCAGCTATGGCATGGACTGGACCACGGCCTTCTTCGGCAACATGCCTGGCTCGTTTGGCGAGACCTCGACGGCAGCCATTCTTATCGCGGCGGCGCTGCTGATCCTTACCCGGATCGCCTCCTGGCGCGTCATGGCGGGCGTCGCGATCGGCATGACCGGGATGACGCTGCTGTTCAACGCAATTTCATCGGACAACCCAATGTTCGCGGTGCCGTTCTACTGGCATTTCGTCATCGGCGGCTTCGCCTTTGGCGCAGTCTTCATGGCCACTGATCCTGTGTCCGCCGCGATGACGAACACAGGCCGCTGGATTTACGGGATCCTCATCGGCGTCATGTGCGCCCTGATCCGGGTCGTTAACCCGGCCTTCCCGGAAGGCATGATGCTCGCCATCCTCTTTGGCAACCTGTTCGCACCGCTCATCGATCACTTTGTCGAACAACAGAACGTCAAGCGGAGACTGGCCCGTGTCTGAGTACAATAAGGACGGCCTGCCCAACATCCTGGGTGTGGCGATTGGCGTGTGTCTCGTTTGTTCGATCCTCGTGTCTCTGTCCGCCGTCGCGCTGCGGCCGCAACAGAAAGCCAACAAGGAGCTCGATCAGAAGCAGAACGTCCTCCGCGCGGCGGGGCTGCTGCCCGCAACGGGTGTGGTGGACGCTCAGGGTCGCGGCGTCGACGAACTGTTCAGCGCCTTCGAGTCACGGATCGTCGATCTGGACACCGGCGAGTATGTCGACGGGATCGACGTCGCCACCTTCGATCACATCAAGGCAGCTAAGGACCCGACCCAGTCTCGAGCGCTCTCCAAGGATGAAGACGCCGCGACCATCGCGCGGCGCGAGAATCGCTCAATCGTCTACGTCATGCGGGACGACCAAGGTGACGTTGAAAAGGTTGTGCTACCCGTGCGCGGCTACGGGCTCTGGGGCACGCTGTTTGGGTATCTCGCGCTGGAAGGCGATCTGCAGACGGTGGCCGGCCTCGGCTACTACCAGCACAAGGAAACCCCCGGTCTTGGCGGCGAGGTGGACAACCCGCTGTGGAAGGCCAAGTGGCCCGGTGTGAAGGTGTTCGATGACGCGGGCATTCCCGCCGTCGTTCTGGTCAAGACCCGCTCACCGTCTGGCTCCGTCGCGGCCAGCCACGAAGTCGACGCGCTCTCTGGTGCGACCTTCACCAGTCGGGGCGTCGAAAACATGATTCGCTATTGGACCGGCGCGGGTGGCTTCGGTCCGTTTCTAGAGCAACTGCGGCGAGCGCAGCGCGGCGTCGCCGGGCCCGTGTCCGCCCCCGAGCAGCCGACGAAGGGAGCAGCCTGATGGCTAAGGCGAAAGAGGTCCTCGTCGACCCTATATTCAACAACAATCCGATCGCCCTGCAGGTTCTCGGAATCTGCTCAGCGCTCGCGGTGACGGTAAAGATGTCGACGACGCTGGTGATGTGCGTCGCCGTGATCTTCGTCTGCGCGATGTCCAACTTGATGGTGTCTGTCATCCGCAACGTCATCCCGACCAACATCCGCATCATCGTGCAGATGACCATCATCGCCAGCCTGGTCATCCTGGTCGATCAGGTGCTGCAGGCGGTGGCGTACGACCTCAGCAAACAGATGTCGGTGTTCGTCGGTCTGATCATCACGAACTGCATCGTGATGGGCCGGGCGGAGGCCTTCGCGATGCAGAATCCGCCGCTGATGTCGCTGCTGGACGGCGTCGGGAATGCCCTCGGCTACAGCCTGATCCTGATCCTCGTCGCGCTCATTCGCGAGCCGCTGGGGTCGGGTACGCTGCTCGGCTACGAGATTCTGCCGCTGGTGTCGCAGGGTGGCTGGTACTACTCCAACGGCATGATGCTGCTGTCACCCAGCGCATTCTTCATTATCGGCCTCTTAATCTGGGCGCTGCGCGCGTGGAAGCCCGATCAAGTTGAGGCGCCCGAATACCAGATTGCCTCCAACGTGCAGTACCGGGAGGCGCTGTAATGCTGGAGCAGTACCTGGGCCTGTTCGTTCGGGCCATCTTTGTCGAGAACATGGCGCTCACGTTCTTCTTAGGCATGTGCACCTTCATCGCGATTTCCAAGAAAATCTCGACGGCCATTGGCCTCGGCATCGCGGTGATCGTCGTGCTCGGCATCACGGTGCCGACCAACAACCTCATCTACACCTATCTCCTCAAGGAAGGCGCGCTGAGCTGGGCCGGCTATCCGGACGTCGATCTCAGCTTCCTCACTTTTCTCGCCTACATCGGCGTGATCGCGGCGATGGTGCAGATTCTCGAGATGTTTCTCGATCGCTTCGTGCCGACGCTGTACAACGCGCTGGGGGTGTTCCTGCCGCTCATTACCGTGAACTGCGCCATTCTGGCCGGCTCGCTGTTCATGGAAGAGCGCGACTACACCTTCGGCGAAAGCGTCGTGTTCGGGCTGGGCGCGGGCGTGGGCTGGGCGCTCGCGATCACGGCGCTCGCGGGCGTGCGCGAGAAATTGAAGTATTCGGATGTACCGGAAGGTCTGCGGGGCTTAGGCATCACGTTTATCTGCGTGGGTCTACTGTCGCTGTGCTTCATGTCGTTCGGCGGTATTGATATCTAGGGCAACCACAGATGTTTGGAACCACAGTCACCCTCGGGATCGCGATGTTCACCATCACGGTGCTCTTTCTCGTTGCGATCATTCTGTTTGCACGTTCACGCCTGGTGAGCACCGGCGACGTCGTGATCGAGGTCAACGGTGACCCGACGAAGGCGCTGACCGTGCCGGCCGGCGACAAGCTGCTCGGCACGCTGGCGGCGAAAGGCGTGTTTCTCTCCAGCGCCTGCGGTGGCGGCGGAACCTGCGCACAGTGTCGCTGCCAGGTCGTCGAAGGCGGTGGCTCTATCCTGTCCACGGAGGAGGGGCACTTTACCCGCGGCGAGATCGGCGACAACTGGCGCCTGTCCTGTCAGGTGGCCGTCAAGCAGGACATGAAGATCCAGATCCCCGAGGACGCCTTTGGCGTCAAGCGCTGGGAATGCGAGGTGATCTCGAACGAAAACGTGGCGACCTTTATCAAGGAACTGACGCTGAAACTGCCCGAAGGCGAGGACGTCGACTTCCAGGCGGGCGGTTTCGTGCAGCTGGAGATTCCGCCGTACACCGTGGACTACCGGACCTTCGACGTCGAAGAGGAGTACCACGGCGACTGGGACCGCTTCGGGGTCTGGAACAACGTTTCTAAGGTCGATGACGTGACCATTCGCGCCTATTCGATGGCGAACTACCCGGAAGAAAAGGGCATCCTGAAGTTCAACATCCGCATCGCCTCGCCGCCGCCCGGCACCGACTTTCCGCCCGGTGCGATGTCGAGCTATGTGTTCAACCTGAAGCCGGGTGACAAGCTCACCGTGTTTGGCCCCTACGGCGATTTCTTCACCAAGGAAACGCCCGCCGAGAAGATCTGGATCGGCGGCGGTGCGGGCATGGCACCGCTGCGCTCGCAGGTGTTCGATGAACTGAAGCGCAAGCAAAACGCCGACGTGAAGATGAGCTACTGGTACGGCGCCCGATCGCTGCGCGAGATGTTCTATTCGGAGGAATTCGAGGAACTGGCCGAGCGCTACGACAACTTCAGCTGGCACGTTGCGCTGTCGGATCCGCTGCCCGAGGACAACTGGGAAGGGGACACGGGTTTCATCCACAACGTGGTGCTCGAAAACTACCTGCAGGGCCATCCGAATCCCGAGGACTGCGAGTACTATCTTTGCGGACCGCCGCCCATGATCCAGGCCGTCCTCGCCATGCTCGATGATCTGGGCGTTGAGCCTGAGAACATCCTGCTGGACGACTTCGGCGGCTAGACGGCTCGACCATGCGGTACCGCGTGTCCTGCCACTGCGGCGCGCTCGTGGGCGCGGTGGAGGCCCCGGAGGACATCGAGGTTCTCGACTGCAACTGCTCGATTTGCGCCGCCTGTGGGTACCTCCACCTCATAGTCCCCAAGGCCCAGTTCGAGATCATCGACGACCGCGCAGCGACCGAGTACCGCTTCGGCACGGGCGCTGCCCGCCACTTCTTCTGCTCGATCTGCGGCGTCAAACCCTGGTACATCGCGCGCTCCAATCCCGATGGTTATGACATCAACGCCCGCTGCCTGAGCCCGGCGCCCCGCAGCCGAACCATCACACCCTTCGACGGTCAGAACTGGGAGGCGAACGCCGAGGCCCTCGCTCACTTGTCTCGGGAAGGCAGCTAAGGGCGGGCAACCTGTCCCAGTCTCTCGGCCACTGTGCTGTGCGGTCTGTCGAGGCTGCGACCATCGCCTCAACTAGATTGACTGGGATTCTAGATTGAGCTCGCAATCTATTGATTTAAATAATCTTTCACCTCGGCTCGCGCTGTTCTTGTCGGTGTGCGGGCACCTGGTGCTGCTGGCCTATCTGCCGGTGCTACTGCCATTAACGGCGCCTGCTGAGCGCCGCGCCTCGACCGGCACGGGCGCTGCACTGGAGCTGCTGCTGGGGGTTGATCTCGCCCCTGCGGAGCGCGCCGCGCCGACGCCCGCGCGGGTTGACGTCGACGCTGCCAAGATCGGGACACACGAAGTTGCGAAGCGGAACGACGAGAAAGGGCAAACAGGGAAGGGGACACACGACCCAAAGATCGCGACGGGAGATCGAGCGTCCGATGCAGCTGCTACCGATGCGGCGCGGTCCAGCCGATCTGGCCCGATCGCCTTTGAGCTGGCCGCGGAGAATGCAGACTTGGCGTCGCCGGGTGCGGAATTGGCCGATTCGCCGCCCGACAGTGAGGGCAGTCCTGCGGCATCGTCCGGTCTGAATCTGGCGCGCCCGTCCGAATGGGACACGTTGGTCGAGTCTGCCGCTGAACCTGGGGTTGCCCTGTTCAAACGCAGCGATGCTCGCCGACACGCGTTGGTGCTGCAGGATCGGCGTCGCGCTGAAGCGCTACGACAGAACCAGATCGAGCGCTTTGGGCACGCAGCCGACGGCTACGGCCGTCAGACGGGAACGGGGGAGGCGGTTAAGACAGATCAGGGCTGTTTCGAGCTGCGCGAGGATCTCCACACCTCGGGCCAGCAGCGTCGTTGGTGGCGAACCGGCTGCAAGGATGGCCGCAAACCCGCCTGGCGACGCAAGATACTGGCCTTTGACGGCGACGCTGCTAGCGACCCTTGAACTCGGGTTCCCGCTTTTCGAGAAAGGAGGCAATGCCCTCACGGAAATCGGCGGACTGCATCAGCGGCTGGAGCTGCAGGAACACATGGTGGACGTGATCGTTGAAGGTCTCGTCCAGCCCCATGCGCATCATCCGCTTTGACGCCTGCACCGCCAGCGGGGCGTTGCGGGCGACGGCGCGCGCCAACTGCTGCGCGCACTCGGCGACCTCGTTGTGGGACACCACCTGATTGGTCAGGCCGTATGAATCGCACTCTGCCGCGCTCAGCGTTTTGCCCGTGAAAATGATTTCCGACGCTTTCGCCCAGCCGATCATGCGCGGCAACAGCCAAGTGCCCCCCGACTCGGGCACGATGCCGCGAGCGGTAAAGGCCGCAGCGAGCTTCGCCGTGTCCGCCATGATCCGCATGTCACAGCCGAGCGCCAGGTCCATGCCGTAGCCGGCGGCGGACCCGTTGAGCGCGCAGATCGTGGGCGTGTCGATGTTGTGCAGCACGGTGGGCGGCGTGTTGCGCAAATCGAGATTTGAGGGGGCTGGTCGGTCCGCCGTCAGCGCATCCGTCACGTCGTTGTTGCCGCCGCCGGCGAGATCCAGGCCGGCGCAGAAGAATTTGCCGCTGCCGGTAATGATGATGGCGCGCACGTCTGGGTCGGCATCGGCCGCGAGCAGGTGCTCGCACAGCTTGCCAAGCATCGCCCCAGAGATCGTGTTGCGCTGCTCTGGACGATTCAGCGTAATCGTCGCGACCGCATCGGCGACGTCATAAAGCACTTCGGTCACGCGCGTCTCTCCGGCATTTTCTCCTCGCTGATGTCGTAGCCCGCTTCGGGCGGGATGCAAAGGTACTGGCCGTCGTCGCGTTTTTCCATCCAGGGGAGCACTGGGACGGGCTTCGCCGGTAGCTGATCGAAAGCCTCGGCAACCGTGGTCGCGCGATCCAATGCATGGATGTTGCGCAGGGTAGGAAAGATGATCGTCCGCTGACCGGATTCCGCATCCCCGATCGCATCAGCCGGTCGAATCCACACGGAGTCGACCGACTCGTAGCCGTCGTGCACCGCGAGCTGATCCGGCGGTGCGGACGCAACGAAGAAGTGCGTATCGAAACGCTTGGGCATCATCTCTGGCGTAATCCAGTGCGCGAAATGCCCCAGGGCACCACAGTCCAGAACCAGGTGTTGTTCGCGCAGAAACTGGGCGAATCCCAGCTCGCCGTTGTTGATCGGCTCGCGATAGGTCTGCAGGGACGCAAGACGCTCGCCGTCGATGAGGCGATCCTCACCCAATCTGCGGGCCAGCAGCACGCCGCACTCTTCGAACGCCTCGCGCAGCGCGGCCACCTGCGCGCCGAACAGATCATCGTCGTCGGTACCGCCGATCGCCAGCTCGCGTAGCTCCGGTTCGAAATCCTGCGGATCAGCCTTGCCGCCGGGAAAGACGAGTGCCCCCGAGGCAAAATCGATCTGATGATGGCGGACGACCATGAAGACTTCGAGGCCATCGGGCGCGTCGCGCAGCAGCAGTACGGTCGCCGCGGGAACCGTCGGCGCAATCGATCGTTTCTGTGACATGAATTCTCCCTTCGTGAAGATGTTCGCCCATCACCATGGGTATGGCAAACTCTGGGCTACTGCCTCACGACGCCGGCGTTCGCTGCCGGCCCTGTCCAGATGTCCGAATCCAGCGACTCGATGGCCGAGCTGTTCGCCGAAATGGGCCCCCATGTGTCTCCCGACGACGATGTTGCACCCGACGTTCCCGTGCTGTTGCTCGTGTTGGAGTTTGCGCTGCCCGGTGCCCTGTCCATTAAGGACAAACGCCGCGCGCTCGGCGGACTGCGTCAGCGATTCGGCAAGGCGACGGGGCTGGCTGCCTGCGAGAGCGGCTACCAGAACGACCTGCGGCGGGCGCAGTGGAGTTTCATCGCGACGGCGGCGGACAGGCGCGTCGCAGAGCAAAGCCTGGCGGCGGTCGAAGAATTTGCGGCGACGCGGCTCGATGCGCAGCTTCTGAGCTGCACCCGCCACGAGCTGAATTGATCTCGGCCGTCGACTGCGACGGTGGCCTCGCTCGCGTGTCGGTGCGCTGTCTGGTCGTTCTTTTCTTAGGGCTTGTCTTAGGGCTTGCGATCCCGGGCTGTGGGGGCGACGACGACGTCGGCGCTGGCTTGCCCGCAGGTGGCATGGACTACCTCACGCGGCTGGCCCGCGTGCTCGAGCAACCGCTAGTGCTGGTGGATCCCGCACCGCTCGCGCCCTATCCCCGTCTCCCCGCAGAGGCCCTCGAGCCGGGTGATCTGTCGATCAACATGCTGGAGTTCTTCGATCTGCACCGCTGCGATCTGGGCGGGCTGGTCGGTTTTCGCAACAGCGGCCTCGGTCGCCTGCAGGTTCCCACCGAGCGCTGGCTGTATGAGCTGCAGCTGCTCGACGGTGTCTCCCGCTGCCCCGGGTTCGATCGCGATCTCGCGGCGCAGCTGCGCGCCAGACTTCCGGACACACGTCTGCGCGCTCTCTTGGTAGGCGAAGACTGGCGGGCCTTCGTCAGCGTGGATCAGACACTGCTGGATAGCAGCGACGTCGGCGTCGACGGCGGCGGAATGGAGCGCACCCTGCAGACCCTGTCTGGCTTGGTGTCGCGCGGCGCCCTGACGGGGGCGGAGGTTGTGGACACACGACTGCGGCTCAACGAGACCCTGGGCAGTCTCCGATTCGGGCGGGCGCTGGGGCGCACGCGCGTGGCCTGGTCGCGGCAGCATCGCCTGCACGCGAGCGCGCTGCGCATGCTGACCCACGCCGAGCCGCTGTGCCGTTCCGGCCAGCCAACACCCCGCGGCCGCATCGCTCGCACGGTGCTGTTAGAGCGCTACGCGGCCCGTATTCAGCCGCCGCTCGCTCAGCTGCCGGGCGCGGGGCGCGGCTGGTTGGTATCCTTGTCCGACTTCGTGGCTATTGTGAGCCGGCCAATTCAGAAGTCGTGTGTCCAGACTGATGCGCTCCAAGCGGAGACGCGGGCCGGAACGCGAGCCCTTGGCGCAGACCGTACTGAGGACACACGAATTCGGGCTCCGGACACACGCCAGGCGCTTGAGCGTTTTTCGTGTGTCCTTTCTGACTGGCACGCCGGAATTGTCGCTCCCAAGGCTGCGAGCGAGGTCAGTCAACTCTCCGCTGTGGTGACGGCGCACACCCGGGAGTGGCAACGACTGCTTCGTGCCTGCGGCCTGGAGCCGGGTAGGCGCTAGGATTTGCACTCGGGCAGCCGATGACTGAGCATGCATCCGCATGAGCAGTCTGCTGCCATTTCTTATCTTTGGGGCCTGGATCGTGCTGCTGTGGGTGCGTCGCGTGCGCACGCGTCGCGATCGCTGGCTGCGAAAGCTCAATCTACCGGGAACCTGGCGCTGGGCGGAAGGCGATAGCGTACTCAGCCTGTCTGGCACGGTGTCCTCCGGCAGCTTCCTGCTGCAGGAGGATTCCGAACATTTTTCTGGCCGCTGGCGTCTGAGCGGCCATCATCTCGAGCTCATCGCCACCAAGGGAGCGCTAAGCGCTGATGCCAGCTATCGATTTGAGCTGCGGCTATTTGGCCCGGGCGAACTCGGGCTGGACGGGCCGGAGCGCGTGCGGCGCGTCTATCGGCGCGACGCCGCTAACGTGGTCCCTATGCGTGCTGGATCGCGGGATTAGGACGACGACGTGGAACACATCAAGAACTTTGTTCAGCTGACCGATCGTTTTGCCACTGCCGGCCAGCCGGCGCCGGCGGATTTCGCGGCGATCGCCGAGCATGGCCATGTGGCCGTGGTCAATCTCGCGATGCCCGACTCTACCAATGCCATACCCGACGAGGGTGCGAGGGTCTCCGAGACGGGCATGACCTATGTGCATATTCCCGTGCCGTTCGATGCCCCGACGGATACCCATCAGGCGCACCTGGACGCCGTTCTGGATGCGCTCAGTCCCGCGCCCGTGTTCGTGCACTGTGCGCTGAACTATCGAGTTTCGGCCTTCATGTATCGCCACCTGACCGCGCGTGGCGCGCCCGCTGAGGCCGCGAGATCCCGCATCCTCGATGCCTGGGAGCCGGAGATGGACGACGTCTGGCGCCGCTTTCTGGGATGGTTTCGCTAAGGGTGGGGTGCTGCGTGAAGCGTGACTAACCGGCCAACTCGAGCTGGTCGGTGGCGCGTCGGCCGTAACACTCCGGGTCGCGGCGGGGATTGGGGTCATCTGCCATGCGCTCGGCATTGCGGCGATCCTCACGGGCAATGCGTCGATCGACTGGACCGCTGCGGCGTTCGCCGGCAGTGGGTAGGTCGCGCGCCGATGTGGATTGGGGGCCGCGTGATGCGCTGCTGGTCATGTCTTTGTCCTCCAATGCGAAATCGTATCATTTGGACTCCGCACTCGCAGCCGGAACGGCTCGCGCAGTGACTTCGCTTGCGCGCTCGAGCACATGACCCACAGCGCCTTTGGGTATTCGCCGCTACCTACAGGGAGATAAGACGCGCAACATGACTAATACGGAGCACCCGCTGAAAGTGAATGCATCCTCCCTGCGCCAGCGACTCGCCGACCTCGCGGGGCGCGCACAGCACTGGCTGCCTGCTGTTGCCGATCCTGAGTGGGACAGCGTGGTGGCAGCAAGCTGGCGGTCGGGACCGTTGGGCGGTGGCTTCCGTACCGTTGTCCAGCGGCCCGAGATCACCCTCGGAGATCTGCGCGGTATTGATCGCCAGAAGCGTGCGTTGGAGGCGAACACACGGCGATTCGTGCGCGGGCTACCGGCGAATCACGCGCTGCTATGGGGAGCGCGTGGCGGTGGCAAGTCATCGCTCGTGCACGCGTTGCTCAATCGCTTCGCTGCGGACGGGCTGAGACTTGTCGAACTGAACAAAGCCGACCTGGTGGACCTGTCGTCGATTCTCGCTCGGCTGACTGGCGCCAGGCAGCGGTTCGTGCTGTTCTGCGATGACCTCTCGTTCGAGGGGCATGAGAGCAGCTACAAGAGCGTCAAGAGCGCGCTGGATGGATCGATCTTTCGGACCGCAGAGAACGTGTTGTTCTATGCGACATCCAATCGCCGGCATCTGTTGCCGGAGTCGATGACGGACAACGAAACGGCGCGCCGTGTCGAAGGCGAGCTGCATCCAGGCGAGGCCATCGAGGAGAAGATCTCGCTATCAGACCGATTCGGTCTGTGGCTGAGCTTCTATCCGCTTTCACAGGATGAATATCTGGACATCGCGCGTCACTGGGTCGCGGCTTTGGGCGCGCGCCACGGCGACGGTGGTCTGTGGAGCGCTGATGCGAGAGCTGAGGCGCTGCGTTTTGCGCTGGCACGGGGCGTGCGTTCGGGCCGCGCCGCGGAGCAGTTCGCGCGGGCCTGGGTCGGCGAACAGCTGGAACGCGCGTGAGGCGAGCACATATTCTCCCGGGAGAGACCGTCAACGGCACGCCGTTTGGCAGCTCGGAACGCGAGGTGCTCGAGGATCTAGCGCATCGAGGTGGGGTGGGCGAGCGACGGCACAACGTGGACGGCGAACTGGAGCTCGTGTGCGACGGCGCGATCTATCGCGTTCGCGACAACTGCTTCGTCGAGTGCACCTTTCCGGCGTGGGGCGAATCGGGTTATCGGGCGGTAGTCGGCGGTGTCGATGTGCTCAACGTGTTCGACTGGCTTGCAGCGCAGCCTGACGTGATCGAGATCGCGCGTTTCCGCATCTCGCAGGAACAGGGCATCGCGTACGACTTTCGGCAGCCGCAGCACGGCTCGTTCACCGTCTTTCAGCGCGGGCACTGGGCTGGCCTGCTGGCCGGGCTTTGATCCGCGCTTTCGCAAGTTACGGCCACTCAGGTTGATCGTCGCCGGGCATGCGGGATGGGGCGAAATCGAGCAGCGCTGATTGCCCGATGCTCGCGGCGTGCGGCAGCGCCTCCAGCCGACCCGCCGTCGCTACGCACGAGCGCAGGTGGTCACGAATCTTCGGTTGTGGCCGGCGCATTCCTGTGGGGTCGCGCCCCAACGATCGCAGCCAATTCGCCGTTCCCAACAACGAGATCTCGACGTGCCAGCTGCCGCCCTCCTCAAGCTGCCGCAAGAGCGCGGCCTGGATGCCGAACGCCAGCAAATAGCCCGACGCGTAATCGAGTATCTGAACGGGTAGGCCCCGCGGCGCTTCTTCATTCGCGGCTTGCGCCTCCGCCAGATTGAAGCCCGTGGCCGTTTGCACCAGTGAATCGAATCCGCGACGTTCGCGCCACGGTCCTTGCGATCCGTATGCGCTGAGGCTTGCGTAGACGATTCCGGGACACACGTCAGCTGCCGCCTCCGGACCGAACCCCAGATCGGCGATCCCGCCGGGGCGATAGCCCTGCAGTAGGACGTCGCTGTCTCGGACCAACGTGCGCATTTGGTCATGTCCCGCGGCAGACTTCAGATCGATCAGCGCCGAGCGCTTGCCGCGGCTGGTTTCGACGATGCTGTCGATGTTCGGTAGATAGGGCGCATTCAGCAGCAGCACGTCCGCGCCATAGGTTGCGAGCGTGCGCCCAGCTACCGGTCCCGCGAGGATTCTCGTGAGCTCGAGTACCCGCAGGCCAGACAGCGGCGGCGTGTGTCCTTTTGTGCCGTGGTTTTGACTGCCGCCGCCCTCACGACCGCTCTGGCGCTGAACTGCCCGGCTATCCCATGGACGCGGATCGGCGGAGTCGATCCGCGTCAGACGCAGCGGCGGTAGATCGCGGGCGGCGAGGGCCTGCGGGTGTGTGTCCCATTCTTCGAAGGTGCGGGCAGCCGCGACGACCAGGCCGGCCTTTGCGGCCGAGGATTCAAAGTCCTCGGCTCGCCAGCCAGCCAGAGCGGCGGTCACGTCCTCGCGCGCGGCCGATCGGTGATCGAGCCCGAGCAGTCCCAGCGCGCCATCGCGATGGTGATCGAAGTTTGCGTGTATGCGCACGTGGCCGTCAGCGGTGGCGTACAGGCCTGAGAAGGGCGCCCATTGGTTTGGCACCGTGCCATCTAAGCGGAACAGACCGGAGCATTCGCGCTCGGCGGCCTGGCGTTCCACGCGAACCGAATTCGTGTGTCCCGATTTTGTCGTGTGTCCGTTTCTGGGAGTCGTGTGTCCCGAAGTCGTCTTTCTGGGAGACGCGTGTCCATTTCCGCGAGACCTGTGTCCATTCCTCCGAGCCCCCAACTCCGCCGCGGCCAGCGCCGCGACGCCGATGGTGGCCTGGGCGGCCTCGGCGACCGTGAAGGAGGTGGGAAACAGGGGCTCGGTCTCGGGGAGCTCGAGCCGCTCCAGACTGTCCGTGGCCAACCCTGCGTGTGTCCACAGCGCGGCGGCGGTATCGATCGTGGCCATGACAACAACTCCTCTTGGGCGCTCTTGGGCGCTCTTGGGCGATTGGCGAAGACCATCCGCCGCCTTTCGGAGCGTGACAAACGGGTGTCTGCCCGTGCGAGATTCTGTCCGGAATTGGCGTAGGAATGTCTCTCGGAGCGATGATTCTATCGCGGCTTGACGCCCCACGAGCGCACCCCTAGAATTCCGCCTCCTTAGCGCATGTCCCCTTCGTCTAGAGGCCTAGGACACCGGGTTTTCATCCCGGCAACAGGGGTTCGACTCCCCTAGGGGACGCCATCTTTTCTGGTACCCCGCAGGCGCTACGCCCCGACTCTTTCGCTCAAAGCCGCTTGCTGATATCCACGATCTGCTCGAGCAGTTCGTAGCGCTTCGGTCCGATCGGACCGGCGCTGTCCAGCCCCAACTTCAGCGTTGTCACGCCCGCATCCCGATACTTGCGCAACCGTTCGGTGACCATATCGGGCGTCCCCAGTACCTGAAACTCGGTAATCATCGCATCGGGTACGCGCGCCGCCGCTTCTTCGCGTTTGCCGTCCAGCCACAGCGCCTGGATCGCGCGCGCGTCGTCCTCGAAGCCCGCGCGTTTGAACGCGTCGTTGTAAAAGTTGGTCTCGGCGGAGCCCATGCCGCCCATGTTGAACGCGACGGCAGGTCGTCGCCTGTCGATCATGGCCTCCAAGTCGTCGCCGATCTCGACCCTCACAGAGACACACATATCGATATCGTCGAGCGTGCGACCCGTCGACGCCGCGCCCTCGGTCAGGTACGCCAGGTGCGCCTCCGGATGGTCCGGCGAAAACGATGTGCCGAGCCAGCCGTTCGCGGCCGCGCCCGTGTAGCGCAGCGAGTTAGGCCCGAGGGTCGCGAGATACACTGGAATGTCGGTCGGGGCGTGCGAAATCTTGATCGGCTTGCCCTCGCTGTCCGGCAGCGGTAACTGATAGATCTTGCCGTCGTATTCCACCTTCTCGCCGCTGAACACCTGCCGACAGATCTCGACAGTTTCGCGCAGGCGCGTCAGCGGCATCCGGTAGCGAACGCCGTGCAGGCCCTCGACCACCTGCGGTCCGCTCGCGCCCAGGCCCAAGACGAATCTGCCGCCGGACAGATCGTGCAGCGTCAGCGCCGTCATCGCGGTCATCGCCGGCGTGCGCGCCGTGATCTGCATGATGCCGGTCCCGAGCTGGATTCGTTCCGTCTTGTCCGCGAGGTAGGCGAGCGGCGTGGCCGCGTCGCTCCACCAGGCCTCCGCGGAGAACGCCATGTCTACGCCCTGGCGCTCGGCGAATTGAACCCATTCCACCATCGCGTTCAGACTGTCCGTCTGGGCGGTGCCGATCTCGATTGCCAGCCTCATGACACGCGTTTCCTCGCCTTAAGTCGCGATGGGTTCGGTGGCGCACAGCCTCGGAAAACTTCGCAGTCGAATCCGCGAGGTGCTGTCGCCGCAACGATCACGAGGCTAGCGTATCGCGGTGTCGATGTCGCTTGTCGACACGCAAGCCGATCAGTCGTGCCTGCCCGATCTAAAGACTATCGACGCTGACGCGCGCCGCTCAACGCGGCGCAAACTTGATGTTGTCGATGAACGGACCCTCGCCGTCGTTGGCGTCGTCGCGAATCCGCTCGCGCAGCTGAATCTGGTCCAGCCCGCCGGTGCCGGTGACTACGATCCGCCAGCGTTTCCAGCCAGAGTCGTTGGTCGGGTTGTAGCAGGTGTTGCGGGTGCGCCGGCCGTTCCACTTCACGCACACGGCCTGGCCGTCACCCTGGGGCGGGGTGGCGCCGTTCGCGCGCATGTCGAAGGTCAGGACATATTTTTGTCCGGCGACGGTCTGCACGTCCTGCCAGATGCGATCCGGCACCGCGTCACCGCCCTCGTAGTCGAGGTCGATGAAGTTGCCGCCGTCCTTGCTCGTGACGCCTTGGTGACCGCTGGCCCAGATCTCTAGCGGATTCGTGCTGTGCCAGCCGTCCAGCATGCCGATCGCCATCTCGCCGTCAGCCAGGCCGGCTTCGAGGGCGCCGTTCACTAGCTGGGCCTCCGCCGGCATGGGCGCGGCGTTTTCCTGCCAGGGCGTGAAGCTCGTGCCGTTCAGATCGAACGCGCCGATCGGATTCTTGGTCGATTTCCACTGCTCGGGGGTTAGCGTCAGGTCACCGCTGTAGTAGCCGAGCGTGATGCCCTCCAGGCTGTCGAATATGCCTTCGAGCATCTCCACCGTGTCCGCGCCAAAGTCGACGCGGGCGATCAGCACGTCGCCGGAGGCCGGCGTGAACTGACGCAGCTTCTTGCGATCGTCGTAGTACCAGCGGCCCTTGTCTTCCACCACGGCCACGAAGTGCGCCAGGTTGCGGCCGAACGGCTTGCCCGAGCGAAAGCGCGAGAACACGCTCTCTTCGGAGTACATGATGAACCCCATGTCCGTCGTGCGTTTGCGCGCGGCGATACCCCACGCGCGCGGCTCGTCCTCAAGCTCGATGGTCATGCCGGGCATCGGCTCAGGCGCTTCCTCCTCGGGCGCGCCGTAGAGCGCCGGCCCGATGTTGAAGCCGTCGCCGGCCACCATGTTCGTATGCGTCGTGGCGTGGCCCTGGGCGACGAAGCGCACGAGGTTGGCGACGGTGTAGCTGGGGTCGAACCCCGAGTCGTCGTTGCGCCGCTTCATCTGCTCGATCGCGTGCTCCGCCGTTCCCGGACCGCCGAGCGAGGCGTCCCATGTCGCGATGTCGCGGCTGGGGTCGTAGTAGCCCGGATCGCGACGCACCGAGTTCTTGTCGCCGTTGCGAATGAAGGTTTCGTGAACCTTAAACTTGCCTTCGCCGTTGTCGGCCAGATTCTTGTAGACGTTGTAGTCCGAGCTGAGGAAAACGTTGTCTTCGATGCTCTGGCGCTCGGAGGGCGATCCGATGCCGTAGCCGAAGTCGACGGGGTTGTCGCTGACAACGACGTTGGCGTAGAACGACAGGCCCGTGCCGGTCGGCGTGACCCCGTTTTCATCGACTGCGATGGCCTGGGAGTCCTCGGAGATGCGCGCGTAGGAATGGCGGACGTCCATGCGAACGCCGGTTGACTCGTTGAAGGTCACCAGCGTCGGGTGCCAGTCGCTGCCGTTGCGATCACCGATGGTCCCGGAGTGCTCAACGCGCACGAGTATCGGCTCGGCGCCGAAGCGGCTGACATAGTTCTGCGGTCCGTTGGTCAGTATCGCGTCGCCGTTGTCGGTCTGGTCGGCGTAGTCGGATTCGAACCAGTAGTTGCGAATCAGCGCGTCACCCCGCAGCTCCGCCGTCGACAGCCCGTGCGGGTTGTCGGCTTGCGCGTAGAAGTAGGCGGTGTCGACTTCGTCGCTGATCAGGTTTAGCGCGTTGCCGCCGCGCTTGATGGCGACAAACTGGTTGTTGCTCGAGCGCGCGTTGCCGCCGTTGTTGCCGTTGCGCAGTTGACCAAAGCCGCTGGGCTTGCTGTCCAGCACGTGATTGTCCAGCACATAGCCTGATACGTAGCGCAGGGCTACGCCGGTGTCGGAGACCAGATTGGTGACGAAGTTTGGTTCGCTCTTGGCAATCGGCGTAGCGGTTTCGCCGGCGTAGCCGTCCAGCCAGAAGGCGGGCAGGGCGTAGCCGACGTCGCCCGTCTGCTGGTCCCGAAACGTCAGCGCGTCGAGCTGCACCGTGGTGTTGTCGCCCGCGCTCAGCCCGAACACGCTGATCTCACCACAGCGCAGAAATTCGAAGTGGTCGGCGACGAGAGATGAGTAGACCGCATCGTCGGCGAGATACATCCGCCAGCCTCGGCCGCTCGTCGGGTCTAGGGCGTCTTCGATGCGGCCGTAGCTGCCGCCGAACACAGAATCACGAAAACCGACCGACGCGACGTGCCAGCCCCCCGCGGCGGTGTCGGTCAGGCCGATGACCGCGCGATTGTTTGCCGCGCCGGCGAACAGGATGCGCTGTCCCGCATTGTTCTGGCGCCATTCGAACTGCGCGTCGGCGGCCGGATCAAAGCGGATGGCGGCGCCTGCGCCTAGTTGCACGACGTTGCGCCAGCCCTTTTGATCGATGTGCCCGGCTACTACGAGGCGGGCGCCGGGGGCGAGCGTCACTCCGCCGCTGCCGTCGATGACCAGCGCTACTTCTTCATCGCCGCTGCCGATCGTGTGATCCGCCGCGACCGTGACGGTGTGATTGCCGAGCCCCGTTACCCGATCTCCCGCGCCGGGTATCCCCGCGGGTTGCCAGGTTGCGCTGTCACCCCAGTTGCCGGAGGCGATCGCCGCGTAGTCCTCCGCGTGCGTCCCGTTCGCGAGCGCAACGCCCAGCGCGATGATCGCGGCGATGGTACGTGACGAGCGGACGCGTGCGCGCTTGTAGGGACGAGCTTCCGTGTGGGCACAGAGGCTGGAGATGGCCATGGCAGATCCAGTCGATGTTGATCCGACAGAGCCTAACGGTCGTGTGCCTGGCGCGTGTGGCCGCGCTGTCCGTTGCTTGTAAGGCGGTTGCGGCCTGATGGCTGCGCTGTAGGGCCGATGTAAACAGGCGCTTACAAGGCCGCTTCCTTCGTCATCGCAACGTTACGTTTGCACCTTGTGCTGGCGAGCCGCTGTGGTTCTCAGGTCAGGAAAGCGTCCGCGCCCAGATCCAGCGCGTGGCGTGCGTGCCGCTGGGCCATTGCCGTAAACATGGCGTCGCCGCGTTCGGTCTGCACCACGATCATCGAGGCGATCACAGTGATGCCAAAGCCGGCAAACGTGCCCTCGCGGTACCGCTGCCAGCAGTCGGCCCACTCGAAGTTGCTGACGCCAGCGGAGCACAGCGCGTCGTAGTAGCGCCGGACGATGCCTTCCTCCACGGGTCGGCGTACCTCTGGCAGCATGCCCGCACCGATGAAGTAGGCGACGTCGTTCAGGGGTTTACCGACGCGAATGCTCTGCCAGTCGAGAACGGTCAGCCGTGGGGTGCCGGTGCGCTCATCGATCATCATGTTGTCGAGTCGATAGTCGACGTGTTCCAGACTGAATGGCGTGGACAGCGGCCGAAAGAGTGGTGGTTCAGCTGCCTCGGCGACCGCTTCGATGATGCGTCGTTCATCGGCGGCCAGGCTGGGTCCATAGCGATCGATGAAGCCGGGCAGTAGCTGGCGATACATGTCGCCGACCTGCGGTGCTTCCGGCGACGGTTCGGCGTGCAGGTAGTCATAGCCCTTCAGGCTCTCGTCGCACCAGCTCGGGGCGTGTAATCCGACCAGCTCGAGCGCTGCGGCCTCCGCGATCTCCGGTCGGCAGCCTTCAAGCTGGTTGCCGGGCTGCGCGGGTGCGAGATCCTCCAGCAGCAGGATGAACGCGGGTCCTTCACCGTCGATGTCGGCGTGATAGCAGTGCGGCAAGCGGATGCTCAGACGCGGCGCGATCTCACGGTAGAACATCACCTCGCGGTAGTAGTTGCGTAGTGCAACGCCGGTCGCGCTGCTGGTGGGGTCGCTGGACGGCAGCTTGGCGATCAGCCGCGTCGGCGTGTCCGGCTGCGCGCCCGCGAGTTCGAGTTCGATGCGCAGGCACTGGCCGACCTGACCGGTCCCGATGTTGTGCGCGCTGAAGTCGGTCACCGTCGCGCCGGGGTCGACGGAGGCGCGCAGGCGCTCGGTCAGCCACTCGGCGCTGATGGTCGTCGCTGTCGGGATGAGGGTCTCTGCTGAACTCATGCGGTTGATCTTCTGTGGGTCATCTCAGGGTCAGTGCTGGGCGGTTTGGCTCGATTCCGGCACCACCTGCGGCGGTTCGGCGTCAATCAGCCGGTGCATGGTGGCGCGGTCGGGGCCGGGCTGCAGACGGCTGCGTGCGTTGCGACGTCTGCCGCGTAGCATGTATCGAAAAATGGTGCGGCGGGTTTTCGGCGTCTCGAGAAAGGCGCCGGGCTTCTCCAGCAGATTGACCGTGCGCTGCAGCCCCCTGATGACGCCAATGTCCTCGCGAGCGGCCGCTGCCAGCGCGTCGCCAAAAGACAGCGCGAGATACTCCTTGATCGAACCGGGACGGGGCGGCCCGCTGCCCGCAATCTCGGCGACGGCGCGCTCCTTGCCGCGCCGATCCTCGGCGAAGCTGGCCCGCCAGATTGGACGCAGCTGTTCCCTGGTCGCCGCGGCAAAGCGCAGCGCTCGTTCGTGCGGATCCCGAGTGGCCGCGAGCGTATCCGCCAGCAGGTGTGCGTGCAGCATGCTGGTGCTGCAGCCGCGGCCATACAGCGGATTGGTGCGCAGCGCGGCGTCGCCCACAGGCAGATAGTTGAGGACCTGGGGCACGTCATCGACGACCCAGTCGCGCCACACAGCCGTGATGTCGCCGATGCCGAAGGGTTCGGTCGTTGGCTCGCTGCGACCGTCGAGCCAGGGCGCAAGCCCGGGAATCGCGCGGCAGATGCGATCGAACTCTTTAGGCTGTTTGATGGCGTCGCGCAGGGCGGTCTCCGCGAGCGGCAGGCACAGGATCAGGGCGAAGTGGCCCTGATCGGCCGGGAAACAGCCGTACTTCAAATAGCCCAGGTCGCCTGCGCTCGGCTTATCGGGCTGGCGCGGCGGTTCATCGGCGCCGGGACGCAGACGGTAGTGCCTTGTGTAATAGACGATGTCGGCGGCTTCGCGGCGCTCCGGTATGTCGATACCGCTCGCGCGCAGCCACGGCAGCAGACGGGAGTTGCGTCCGCACGCATCGACGACGAAGTCCGCGGCGAGCGCTTCGTCGCGATTGATGTCCAGGCCCAGCACGCGAGGCACCGCGTCGCTGGGATCGACCTTGACGCCGGTGACCCGGGTGGCGCTGCGAATGCTGACGTTGGCGCAGCGTTCGACGTAGCGGCGTAGCGTCGTCTCGACCGTGGCCCGGCGCACCAGCAGCATCCACAGCGCCTCGTCGTCAGGCTCGGATTTATAGGCCGCAAGCGCTTTGGGCGGCAGCAGATCCGTGAACGACAGGCGGCGGGCGCCGGCCTGCAGCAGCTCTTCGAGCAGGTCGGGGTAGTGCTCGGCGAGCAGGTTACACAGCAGCCCCAGAAACGCGTGCGGGTGACGAAACTGTGCGGCGCCGCGGCGCGGCCAGGCGAAAAACGGGTCGCCGTCAACGGGGGGTGGTGCATCGCGCTCCAGCACGGTGATCTCGAACTGGGGGTGGCGTGAGAGGGCGAGCGCCGCGCCCAGCCCGGCGATACCGGCGCCCACCACGGTGATCCGCTCAGGCCGCGTCTCGCCGATGGTGCGCGCACGCTCAACGGTACGTGACGGCTTGTCTGTCGCACCGTGTGTCGGCCCATCTGCTTGCTTGTCTGGCGGCGCTCCCATGTCCTCTCTCGCGATGCGCTGCTGGCTAAGGTAACCCAGCCGGGTGCTTGCAGGCGATTGTCCCGGGATTGTCCCAACGTTCGGGAGTTGCCTAGGGCACAAAAACGGCGCCAGTACCGCACAAATGGCCATTACCAATGCACTCGGTCAAGCGATAGACTGCGGCGTTAACTCAAACGAGCCCGACAGGGCAGGGTGCGGTGATGCAGTACGTCGACGTGATCATCATCGGTGCCGGTATCTCCGGCACCAGCATGGCTTATCACCTGCAAAGCGAGTGCCCGGACAAGAGCTATCTCGTGCTCGAAGGTCGGGCCACGCCGGGCGGCACCTGGGACTTGTTCCGCTATCCAGGTATCCGCTCCGATTCCGACATGCACACCCTGGGTTTTCGCTTTCGGCCCTGGAAAGAGGCCAAGGCGATCGCCGACGGTCCGTCGATCCTGCGCTACGTCACCCAGGCGCAGAGCGACTACGGCATCAATCGCAACATCCGCTTCGGCCATCGGGTCGTCAAGGCGAGCTGGTCGACGGCCCAGGCCCGCTGGCTGCTGGCGGTCGACACGCCTGAGGGGCGCCGGGAGTTCGCCTGCAACTTCCTGAGCCTGTGCGGCGGCTACTACGAATACGATCGCGGGCACACCCCAGAGTTTGCCGGTCGCGACGACTTCAGCGGCACCGTGATCCACCCACAGCACTGGCCGGAAGACCTCGACTACGCGGGCAAGCGCGTGCTCATTATCGGCAGCGGCGCCACCGCGATGACGCTGGTGCCGGCGATGGCCGATACAGCCGAGCACGTCACGATGCTGCAGCGTTCGCCGACCTATGTCGTGTCGCGGCCGGCGCAGGATGGCATCGCCAACGCGCTGCGCCGCTTCCTGCCGGACACCTGGGCGTACGCGCTGGCGCGGATCAAGAACATTGGGCTCGGCGGCTGGTTCTATCGCCGCATGCGCGCGAATCCCGAAAAGGCCAAAGAACGCCTGATCGATATGACCCGCAAGCAGCTGCCCGCCGACTATGACATCGACACGCACTTCACGCCGCGCTATCACCCCTGGGATCAGCGCCTGTGTCTGCTGCCGGACGGTGATTTATTCAAGGCGCTGCGCGAAGAGCGCGCCAGCATCGTCACCGGCGGTCTCGAGCGCTTCACGGCGACGGGCGTGCGACTCGACGACGGGCGTGAGCTGGCGGCGGACATCATCGTCACGGCGACGGGTCTGCGCCTGTCGGTGGGTAACGGGATCGACTTCAGCGTCGATGGCGAGACGCTCGAGTATCCCGACAAACTTTCATATAAGGGCATGATGCTGTCCGATGTGCCGAACATGGTGCAGACCTTCGGCTACATCAACGCCTCCTGGACGCTGCGCGCGGATCTCACCAGCGAATATGTCTGCCGCCTGATCAACGCGCTGGACGAGAAGGGCGTTCAGCAGGTGACGCCGCGGTTACGCGCGGAAGATCGCGACATGCCACGTCGGGACTGGATCGAGGACTTCTCGGCGGGCTATATGCGTCGCGACATGCATCGATTGCCGAAGCAGGGCGATCGAGAGCCCTGGCTGAACACGCAGAACTTCCAGGCGGATCGAAAGATGATTCGGCACGCACCGCTCGAGGACGGCGTGCTGGTGTTCGATAACCCGCCCGGAATGGCCGCGGCGACCGCGGTACCCGAAGCGCTGGACTCCGCGTCGGCGGGATAGCGACGCCGCTCGTTACGGTCCCGCCGGTGGGGTAACGCGCCGGAGCGCAGCCTCTAGCAACCGCGCCGCTGTTTGACGACGCGTGGAGTAAAACTAAATTACTCTTTGAGTTGTCAAAACGTCTGCTGCCGGTCGTCGGCGCAGTAGCAGGTTCGAACTGAGTGCACATCGCATCGCGTCCGCTGGTTTCCTCGGCCCTCGTCGCCCGCACGCTCCGCTCGTCTATGGGGGCGCCCCGTCGGCACATCCGAAGCCGACCGTTGCGTCTGCGTTCAACCAGATTCACCCCCGGTGCGCAGCCGCTGCGCGCGCTCACGCGATGCGCCGGCTTGCTGATGCTGTGCTTGCACGTGTCGCCCGCCGTCGCCGCCGACCGCTACATTGTCGTCTTCGAACCGCCAGCCGCGCAGCTCGCGTCAGGGACCGCTACCCAGGCGCAGCCCGCGCAGCCCGCGCAGCCCAACAAGACGCTCGCCGTCGAACTCATGACTCGCGGTCGCGCGTCCATCGCGGCCGCGGGTGGACGCGTTGCGCTCGAACTGCCGCGGGACCGCGCGATCGCGGCCTACCTCGATGCCGCGACGCTGCAAGCGCTGCGCGCCGCAGACGGTGTGGCCTACATCGAACCGGATCCGCCGCGCCGGCCCCTCGCAGACGACGTGCCCTTCGGCCTGCCGCTGATTCAGGCGACCAGCGTCAGCTATGGCGGGGATCCGGGTATTGGGGTCTGTGTGATCGATTCCGGCTTTGACCTGGGCCATCCCGACCTGCCTTCCGGTATGCGCGTAACCGGGGCCGCCGCCGCCGGGCTCGAGCCCTGGAGCGAGGACGACAGCGGCCACGGCACGCACGTCGCCGGCACGATCATGGCGCTGCGGAACGGCGAAGGCGTGCTGGGCGTCGTGCCCGACGGCAGCTTCAGCGTCCACATCTATCGCGTGTTCAGCGACGAAAACGACACCGCGCCGGCATCCGTGGTGGTCCAGGGCGCGCGCAACTGCGCGGACGCCGGGGCGCGGGTGCTCAACCTCAGCCTCGGCTGCAACGGCAGCGAGTGTGCGAGCACATTCGAGCGCAACGCCTTCGACAGCCTGGCCGCGGCGGGCGTGCTGGCGTTTGCGGCCGCCGGCAACGATAGCGATACGACGCCCAACTTTCCGGCGGCCTACGACAGCGTTATCGCAGTCGGCGCGGTGGACGCCGACTCGCAGCTTGCCGGGTTCTCGAATCGGTTTCCGCAGGTGGAGCTCGCAGCACCCGGCGTCAGCGTGCGCTCTACCGAGCCGCGCGGCAGCGCCTTCGGCGCCGAGCTCAACGTTGGCGACGACGCCTTTCCTGCCGAAGACCTGTCGGGGTCGCCCGCGCTGACGGCGAGCGCGCCGTTGGCCGACTGCGGGCTTGCCGGCGAACCGTGCACCCAGGTTACCGATGCGATCTGCCTGATACAGCGCGGCACTTTCACGTTCGCCGACAAGGTAGTGAACTGCGAGGCCGGCGGCGGTCTCGGCGCGATTATCTATAACAACGTCCCGGGCAGCTTTCTCGGCACGCTGGCCGACACCGTAACGGGTGTTCCCTCTGTTGGCGTCAGCGACGCCGTCGGTGCGCAGCTTGTGGAGCGACTGGGGGAGCTGGCCGAGGTTCGCGTCGGCGCGATCGACTATGGGCTGCGCAGTGGCACATCGATGGCGACACCGCATGCGGCGGGGGCGGCGGCGCTGATTTGGAGTCAGGAACCGGCGCTACCAGCGGCCGACATTCGCGCCGCGCTGCAGCAGGGCGCGCGCGATCTTGGCGCGCCTGGTCGCGACAGCGAATACGGCTTTGGGCTGGTGCAGGCGCAGGCGAGCGTGGCGCTGCTGGACACCGACAGCGATGGCGATGGAACTAGCAACGCGATCGACAACTGTCCGCTGATTGCGAACCCCGACCAGCGCGACGCCGACGGCGACGGGCTGGGCGATCCCTGCGACGCGGATGACGATAACGACGGGCTCAGCGACGACTATGAGATCGCAGTCGGCTTACCCCCGGAGATCGCGGACGCACTAGAGGATGCCGATGCCGATGGCTTCACCAACCTCGCCGAATTTTTGGCCAACACGTCGGCCACCAATCCCGCCGACGCGCCGCCGCCTGCGGATGGCCGCGTGACGGTCGAGCTCGAACCCGGTTCTCGCGTTGGCGTGCTCGGTGCCCCGGTCACCGCGTTCGCGCGCCTGCGCAACGTCGGTGATAGCGTGCTGAATGACTGCGGCATCTCACCTGTAGCACCGCTCGGGGCGGCTTTCACGTTCTTCCCGATGCCAGGCTCGGACGATACGGCGTCACCGGACGTCGCCTTCGAACGCATCAGCCTCGGCGTGGGGCAGACGCGAACGTTTCTGCTGAGCTTCGTCCCCGACACCAGTGACGGGCGGCAGGAGCGGCGCTTGCGCGTCGACTGCGACGGCGGTACCGGTGCGTCTGCGCCTTGGCCGCTAGCGCTTGAAGCCACGCCGAGCGCGGACGTCATTGCAACCACGAGCACGGTTGGCGGCACAGAGGCTGTCGAGTTGGTTGACGACATGGGGTCCCTTGCTGTGGCCGCGCTCAACATTGGTCTGGGCGGGCTTCTCGACATGGAGATTTCGGTACCGGAAGGCGTTTCGGCGGTGCTGTGCGAGACCGACGCCGAGGCGACGTGCCTCGTCAGCGCGACAGAAACCCTCTCACTGGTCTTCGACGCGGGCGTGCCGCGCACCTTCAGCGTGTTTCTGAGTGCGGCAGCGGGAGCCTCCGCCGGGAGTGTCAGCATTCGCTTCGTCGATGGGGCAGGGGTTGTTCGCGGTACCGTCGAGCGCGAGGTCGCTCCTTGATGGGCCCCGATTGATGGCCCCGATTGCGCCAGATCGGGTGAGTCAGCATCGTATGGAATTGGCGGCGCAAGGTAAGCACTTGTAAACGCTCTGTAGAGCGTTAGCGAAAGCACTTAACGATTGCGCATAATGGACGTTCCCAGTGAGCGCATCGAGCGCGGCACGATTGCCGCGGCGCTCTTCGTTTGTAATGAGCAAGCGTTTCGTGAGCAAGCAGTCCAGGAGACCACGATGAGTCAGCAGCGCAGTGAAATTGGCTTCAGCGTCCTCGGCAGAGGATTCCTGCGGGTGGCCGGTCCGCTCTGTCTCGCGCTGGCCGTTGGCGGAGCGCCCGCAGCACTCGCGGCCGGCGACGTCATCGTCGCGGAAGCTGGAGCCACGCCCACCATCAGCGTGCGCGATGCGCTGACGCTGGCGGAATCCAGCAGCTTCACGCTCACGGGATCTGCAGCGATAGAGTCGGTCGCAGTGGACAACACCGATGCGCTGCTGGTCACCGCCGGCGATACGCTGTCGCGCGTCGGGCTCGATGGCGTCGTGCTCGACAGCGTCACCGTTGCCGGCGCGAGTTTTATTGATGCACAGCTTCTCGCCGGGACCATTTATGCGCTTAGCGCGGGCGCGACGCCCGGCATCTCGGTGCGCAACCCCGATACGTTGGCCGAAACAGATTTCATCGACATCGCCGTCACGCCCGTAGCGCTGCAGGTTGGCTTCGGACGACTGTATCTCGTCAGCGCGGACGAACTGCAACTGCTGCAGGTCAACGGCGATCTCGTGACCAGCATCAGCGCGCCCGCCGGCGTGAGCTTCGTCGACGCCACCCTCACGGGCACCCGCCTGTACCTGGCGGAAAACGGCGCGACTAACCGCATCAGCGCACGCAGTCCGAACACGCTGAACGAGTTTGTGGGCTTTGCAGTGGCGAGCGCGATCGACGGTATTGGCGCTGGCGGCGACGTCGATCTGTATGTATCGGTCGGGGGTGAGCTGCTGCGACTCGACACTGATGGCGGGGAACTCGCGCGCCTGGCTACGCCGGCCGCCGCCGATGTGGCTTTTGTGCTCGATCCACGCGCCCTCGCAGTCGGCGACACGCTCGCGCTGTTCAATGGTGTAGCGTCCAGCCGCGATGCAGAGTCGCTAGTGGAAGGCAGCGCGCCGCTGGTGGGTAAGGATGCGCGCGCGCTCAGCGTCACGTCAGCGGGCTCGCTCGTCGTCGTCGAAGCCGGTCGCATCCGGCTGCTCGATGCCGATGGCGTCGAACTTGCCAACCTGGCTGCGGGCGCTGGCTTGACGTTCGTCGATGCCACGGCCGACGCCGGAGCGGCCGGCGATCAGATTGCTGTGGCGACTGGGGGTACCCAAGACGGTGTGCTTTATGTCGACGAAGCGTCCCTCGCCGAAGGCGATTCTTTCAACACCGCCTTCGCCCCCGAGCGGGTGGCCGTTGGCGATGATGGGGATCTGTATTTCAGCGCGGGCAGCGCCGTGTTTCGCTTCAGCGCCGCCGGGGTCGAACTCGCGTCGCTGTCGTCCGCAGGCAGGACCTATACGGGCGTGACGTTCGTGAAGAACGTGGTCTATGCGAGCTACGGCGCTGGCGGCGAGGTTGGCATCGCCGTTCTCGATCCGGACACGCTGGTGCAGGCAGACGTGATCGACACCCCCTTCGCGCCGCTGGCTATCACCGCCGGCGGGGCGAACGACTATTACATCGCCGGCAGCGAGCGCATCGCGCATCTCGCGCTTGACGAAGTCGTGGGAGATGTAGCGGTTGCGGACGCGGAGTTCAGCGACGTTGCCTTCGGTCAGCTCGGTGCCGGAACACCCGCCACGACGATCGTTGCGGCGACGCTTCCGGACAGCCGCTCGGTCGAAGTCGGCGCCGTGGCAACAGCCTTCGCCACGATCATCAACAGCGGCGACAGCGTGGCACGCGCGTGCGGCGTGGCACCGCGCACCGCGGTGAGCGGATCCTTCGACTATCAGACCACCGACGGTACGACCAATATGCTTACCGGTACGGCTAACACGCCGGTCGATATCCCCGCCGGGGCTTCGCAGGCTTTTGTGATTGCCTATCAGCCCGACGCCGCGTTCGCGAGCGCCGAGGCTGCGCTGAGCTATAGCTGCGCCAACGCGCCGGCGACGGATGTGATCGACGGGGTCAACACGCTGCTGCTGGTCGTCGAACCCAATCCGGTTGCAGACCTGATTGCCGTCGCGCTGACCGCGTCTGGCGACGGGATCGTCGAGGTGTCGCTCGAAGAGCAGATCTCGGGCTTTGGCATTGCGACCTTCAACCAGGGCGAGAGCGCTGAGTTCACCGTGCGCGCGAGCGTGACGGATGGGGACGAGCGCATTGAGCTGTCCCTGTGCGCGACGAACTCGGAGACGGCGGCGTGCATCAATCCTGAAGAGCCGAGCGACACGGTGACGCTGACGATCGCGAACGAAGAGACGCCGACCTTCAGCGTCTTCGTTGCCGTGACTGGGGCCATCGAACTCGATGCCGCGACCAAACGAATCCGCGTTACCTTCGAGGAAGGCGGCGTGGTTCGTGGCGCAACCAGCGTCGCTGTCCGCACCATGGAGTAGCCCGATCTCCCCGCCGGCGGCGGCTGTACGCGCGCCGCTAAAAGGCGCGCTACACTGGTGACGGTGATCAGGGGGAGAAGAACCATTGCGAGCAATAGCGCTGGCGTTACTGCTTGTCATCGTATGCGCGTGCACCGCGCTGTCACCGGAATCTGCCGATGACGGCGGGGGCGGGACGATGAACAGCCAGCAGGCCATACTCGACACCGGCACGATCCAGGGTGCCTTCGCAAACGCCGCGGCCGACGTGCGCGTGTTTCGCGGCATTCCCTACGCCGCACCGCCGATTGGCGATCTGCGCTTTCGCCGTCCCCAGCCACCCGAGCCCTGGTTGGGCGTCCGCAGCGCCCTCGATTTCGGAACCGCCTGTTGGCAGGACTTCTCGGGCGACGCCTGGGTCTGGAGCCGCGGTCACTTCCAGCGCAGCGAAGACTGTCTGTACCTGAACGTCTGGAGTGCCGGCGCCCCAAACGACAGGCGACCGGTCATGGTGTGGTTTCACGGCGGCGCGCACACCGGCGGCTACGGCCACTCTCGGGTCTTCGACGGCACCCGACTCGCTGAGCTGGGTGCCGTGGTCGTGACCATCAACTACAGGCTCGGCCCCTTCGGCTTTCTCGCCCATCCGGCGCTCGCCGCCGAAAGCGAGCACGACAGCAGCGGCAACTACGGTCTCTTGGACAAGGTCGCCGCACTCGAGTGGGTTCAGCGCAACGCCGCGGCGTTCGGCGGCGACCCCAGTAACGTCACCATCTTCGGGCAGTCGGCCGGTTCGCAGAGCGTCTGTCATCTGAGCGTTTCGCCGCTCGCAGCGGGCCTGTTTCACCGGGCGATCGGTCAGAGCGCGGGCGGCTTCGAAAGCCGCGCAACGAGTCGTGATCTGAACGGTCAGGCGCGCGGCGCGGCGCTTGCCGTGCAGGCAGGGCTGGGGGTCGATGCGACCGCGGCCGAGCTGCGCGCGCTGACGCCCGAGGCGCTGCTGGCGGCCGCGTCGGCGTCGAACTGGGCGGCGCGCAGTCGCATCGTCGTGGATGGCTGGGTTGTACCGAAACCGCCGATCGATGCGTTTCTGGCCGGTGAACACAACGCGGTGCCTGTTCTGGTTGGTGCCCTCGCGAACGAGGGCATCAATCTGTTTCCGCGCGACGACGCGCTCACCGGCGAGGCGCTGGACGCCCAACTCGTGCGTCAGTACGGCACAGATCGAGCCGCCGAACTGAGCGAGGCCTACGCGGCGGAGATCGCCGCGTCGCCGGGTGCAGCGGCACAGCGGATACTCACCGACCGATTCATGGCCTGGGGCATGCGTGCCTGGGCCGAGCTGAACCAGCGCGCCGGCCAGCCGGCGTACCTTTACCACTTCGAACACGCGCCGCCGGCCGTGCGGATCTATCTGCCGTTCGATCCGGATATGGGACTCGGTGCGGACCTGCGCTCGGCGGGGGCGTATCACTCAGGCGATCTCGCCTACGTGTTCGATACGGTCGACCGGGTAGGGCACGGCTGGAATCAACGCGACGTCGAGCTCGCGAGCGAACTGTCGCGCTACTGGTTTCAGTTCGCCGCAACGGGAAATCCCAACCGCCCCGATTTGCCGGCTTGGCTTGCGTACACCCGTGAGGGTCGCGAGCTTCAGGTGTTCGGCGCGCAGACCCAATCGAGCGCAAACCTCTACGCCGACAAACTCGCGGTATTTGATCGCATCGCGGGCCTGCCGTAAGGCGCTCGCCGACGCGCAGGGAAGCAGATTGGCGAGCATCTCGCCCCTACGCGGCTGGCCGTCGCTAGGCGTCGTCCAGCCGCGCGGCGATTTCGGCGTCGATGATGCGACGCGCCCTCAAGTAATCCAGCTCCGCTTGCGCCGCGCAGCGGGCCACGTCGTCGTGTTCGCTCTTCCAGCGGGTGCGGCCGTCTGGCTGCGTCACGCGCTTCACACGAACCTCGCCGACGCTGGTCGTGACGCTCAGCGTTTCGCGCGGCAGCGTGTGCTTGGTGAACGGCAGGATGCGCAGGCCGATGGTCGTCGACCGATTAAGAATGAGATCCCGCAGCCGGGCGACGCTATTCCCGTCGGCGAGCGCGCTCAGTAGGATGGCGGGGCGGCCCTTCTTCATGACGATGGGCGTGCACCAGGCGTCGCCGGCTCCGGCCGCGAACAGATCGGCGAGCAGGGGATCGAACGCCTCTGGCGCCATGTCGTCGATGTTCGCCTCGAGCTTGAAGTGTGTGTCTGCCGTCATCGCGGTATCGGATGGCTTCGGGGCGCCGGTCGCTTCCGACTCGGTCACCAGGCTCGCGCGCAGCACGTTGGGGCGGTTAGCAAAATCCTTGTGGCCCACGCCGATGGCCGTGCGTTCGATGGTCAGGCCCTTCGGATCGCCCCACGCGTCGACGCTTGCGCGGAGTATCGCCGCGCCGGTCGGCGTGGTGCTTTCTCCGTCCACGCCGCCGTAGTCGCAGGGCACGCCCGCTAGGATGCGCTGGGTGGCGGGTGCGGGAACGGGCAACACGCCGTGCGCGCAGCGGACGGTACCGCCGCCGACTTCGACGGCCTGACTCAGGCAACGCCGTACCCCGAGCGCCTCCAGTCCGATGGCGGCGCCGACAATGTCGACGATCGAATCGACGGCGCCAACCTCGTGAAAGTGGACGCGCTCGATGTCCACGTCGTGTATATCGGCCTCGGCGACGGCGATGGCGTGAAAGATTGCCAGCGCGCGTGCCTCGATGGCGGGCGCGTACTGTGCGGCCTGGATGCGCTCGACGATGTCCGCGTAGTGGCGGTGATGGGTCTCATCCTGCGCGATCACGCGCACCCGCGTCCCGTAGATGCCCTGTTTAGCCGCGCGTTCGATCTGCAGCTCGAATTGAGCATTCAACCCCAGTCGCGACAGCTCCTGGCGCAGGGTATCCGGGTCGAGACCAAGATCGATGAGCACCGCGAGGTGCATGTCGCCCGAGATGCCGCAGGCGGGCTGGTAGAACAGCGTTTTTCCGTCGCTCATGGCTGTCGGTCTGCGATCATGTTGCGCGCGAACCGTTCAGACTGGGGCGGCCCATCCTAGGCACGGTGCTCGCATGCGCAGCAGTCGCGGGACCTGGCGGTACGCCGTCTCGTACCGAGGTCTTCAGGCCGTCGCGCCGTTGTCGAAAAACAGGTTCGAGGTCGCCGCCGCGACGTGGTTTTCGCGCAGGTGCACGAGGCTCTGCATGTCCGCGTTCACCGCGTCGAGACCGTGCCCCAGCACATAGGCGTAGCTGCGTTGGAACGTCGACAGCGGCGCCTGCATAAAGCGCTCGTCGTAGTGTTCATCGAACGCGTCGGGATTGCCCCAGCCCAAGAAGCGACGGCCTGCCAGAAAGCGCCCGGCCTTCATGCCGATGAGGCCGATGCCGGCCGCGCGTGCGGCGTCGAGCTGCGGCCGCAACCCGGTCAGCGGCGGCGAATCGGGCAGCACCTCTCGGGTTTCCCAGTCGTACCAGCCGCTGGGCGTGACCGCGATCATCGCGAGGCTATAGACCCCGCTCTCCGTGATGGCCGCCAGCACCTTGTCGGCCTGGCGGTGTGTGCTGACGCCGAGGTGCGAGACCTTGCCCGCACGCTTTGCACGCTCGAACGCACCCAGTATTTCCTCGCTGACCACGACCTGGGGGTTGTACGACGCCATAAGGTAGTAGGCGTCGACGTGATCGACCTGCATCTCGCGCAGGCTCTCATCCAGATACTTGAGCCAGCCGGCCGCGGCGCGCTTCGCCTCGGCCACAGGGAACGCTGCGTTCGGCCCAACCTCGCTGGGTACCGCAGCCTTCGAGATCAGGAAGATCCGGTCGCGGTGCGTTTTCAGAAAGGGCGCGAGGTGCTTCTCGGCGTCGTTGTAATAGTGTTTGTAGCCGACGTCGAACACGTTGATGCCCGCGTCGAACGCGGTGTGCAGCAGCTCGTCGCGGGGCTTTCGCGACAGCGCCGCGCCGCAGCCGAACACCAGCCGGCTGGCATTGAAGTTGGTGTTGCCCAGTTTGCGATACGCCATCTTTGGCCACGCCGCCGGTTCCTGCGCGTGAGCCTTGCCGGCCTCGCTGGCCGCGTGCAGGCTACCGCTGGTCGCGAGCGCCTGCGCACCGGCGCCGAGAGCGGCCAGGCGGCGCACGAACCCTCTGCGATTGGGGCCGACGGTGGGCTTGCCGCGTTGTGAAGAGGGACTATCGGTCATGGCGTGTCTCCGCTTGAGTACGGTCGCATCCGAGCTCGCAAACCATAGCAGATTGACGCGGCCGACTGCTGCAGCGGCGCCGGGCTCGGCTACACTACGTCGCGAATCCTTGTCCGTCACCGCGCCGCCGTCATGTTGCCAATCGTCAAGCGCGCGCTGGTGCGGCTAAATCAACTGCATCGCACACCGCTTGCGCGGTTTGTTGCCGATCTGGGGCAGACCCAGCGCATCGGGTTGCTGGCGGTGCTGGTGTTGGCCTACTGGGCGGCGGGTTTCTGGCCCTATGACTTTCGGCTGCCGCTGCGCTGGCAACCTAACGACGCCGCCTGGTCTGCGGCAGGGGCGAGCCAGACGCGGTTGACGCTGTCGGGCCGCGGCATCGCTCGCATCACGCCGGAAGTCTCGACCGCCCAGCCGACCTCACTCGAGGTGCGCCTCACGCTCACGAGCGCGGGTCCAGACCAGAGCGGGCCAGCCCGCATCCTGACGTGGTCGCCGAATCCGTTCGAGCGCAATCTCACCGTCGGCCAAGACGGCGCGGCCTTGGTGCTGCGGCTGCGCCGTGAAGGCGCGAATGCGAACGGCATGCCGGAGATTCGCGTACCGCGGGTGTTTACCGGAGCGCAGCGCGAGCTTGAGATCAGCGCGAGCGGTGGTCGGGTTCGCATCGTCGTCGACGGGCAGGTCGCGCACGACTCGGCTGCGATTCTGAATGGCTGGGACACCGCGTTTCCGATCAGTCTCGGCAACGAGCCCGGTGGCAACCGGCCCTGGCGCGGTTCGCTCGCCGACGCGGCGCTGCGCATCGATGGTCGCGTGGTCTTCGACTTTGCGGCAGCGCGTGAGCGCGTGCATCTGCCGGCGGGTATCTGGCGCCAGACGCGTCGTCTGCAGCGCTGGTACCGTTTCGCGTTGCGGCCGTTTCAGCGCTGGCGCTGGCGCGATGTCGTCGTCAACACGCTGGGCTTCATGCCGTTCGGCGCGTTCGTCGCGCTCGCCTTTGCCCGGCGCTTCCGCTGTCGCACGCTGGCGCTGGCGGTCGCCAGTGCTGCGCTGCTGAGCTTCAGCATCGAGTTTTCCCAGCTCGGCTTTCGTGGGCGTTTCCCGTCGGGTACCGACTTTGTGATGAACTGCTTCGGGGCTCTCCTGGGTGGCGCGCTGACCGTCGCCGGGGTCGCTGCACGACGCGCCGAGCGCGGGTAGCGAGCACGCTCGGCGGCGCGGCTTGCGGCTGAACGGCGAGCCATGGACACTGATCCCATCGACACTGAGGCACTCGACGACCATGACCGAAGCCAGTCAGCCCGTCCCCGATCAGGCGGCGCTATCTCGTCTCACCCGCACGCGCCGATCCGGGCGGTTGGCCCATCTGCCCCTATGGCAGGGCATCGAGGCGGCGGACGTGGAGTCCGGCACCCTCGCGCTGCTCGCCGACTGCGAGACGCGGTTCAGGGCGCTCGAGGAGGATCATGAGCCCACCTGGAGTGGCCTGATGGATCCGCTGGAGTGGATCGAACAGGATCTTGGCGCGGTGCTGGGGCCGGTTGGCCATCTGCTGAGCGTGAAGTACTCAGACGCGCTGCAGGGCGCCTACGATGCCGTGCGGCCGGCCGTCATCGCCCTGTCGAACGCCATGTCCCAGAGCACGGCGGTTTACGCCGGTCTGAAGGCCCTGCGCGATTCCGCCGAAGGCCGCTCGCTCGACACCACCCGGGCCCGCATTCTGAGCGAGTCCCTGCGCGGCATGGAACGCGCCGGTGTGCACCTCACGGGCGCCGCCCGCGATCGCCATCAGGCGATCAACGAGGAGCTGGCGCAGCTCAGCAACGATTTTCAGACCAACCTGGTGAAAGAGGAGGGCACGTCCAACCTCGCGGTCACCGATGCCGCCGAGCTAGCTGGGCTACCGGAGGCCGTCGTCCAGCAGGCTCGGCAGAAGACCGAGGCGGCGGGCGCCGATGCGCAGGCGTGGCACTTCGTCGTCAACGGGCCGAACTACATGGCCGTTATTCAGCACGGTCAGCATCGCGGACTGCGCGAACGCTTCTATCGCGCCTTTCGCTCGCGCGGGACATCCGCCGAGTTCGACAACCGCGAGATCCTGCAGAACATCCTGCGGCTGCGGCAGGAGAAGGCGCAGCTCGTCGGCTTCGATCACTATGCGGCGCTGAGCATCGACAGCAAGATGGCCGAATCGACGGACGCGGTCTGGGCGCTGCTGGGCGAGCTCGAGCAGGCGGCCCGGCCGGCCGCGGAGCGTGAGTACGCGGAGCTGCGCGCGTTCATGACAGCGAACGGCGCGGAGGGTGCCGATGCGCCCGAACCCTGGGACGTCGGCTTCTGGGCGGAGCGGCTGCAGGAAGATCGCTACGCCTATGACGCGGAAGCGTTGCGCGAGTACTTTCAGCTGCCGCGCGTGCTCGACGGACTGTTCGAGTTGGTGCAGACGCTGTACGGCGTAGAGATTACGGAGACCGCCGACGCCGAGCTGCCGCGCTGGGATGACGACGTGCAGTTCTTCGAAGTTCGCCAAGCGGGCAAGGTGATCGCGGGTTTTTACGTCGATCCCTATGCGCGACCCGGCGAGAAGCGCGGCGGCGCGTGGATGAACACCGTGGTGGATCGCGCGCGCACGCTCGCTATGGATGGCGAATCGGCGTCGCTGCCGGTGGCGCTGTTCGTCATGAACGCACGGCCGCCAGCAGACGGCCGGCCGGGGCTCATGTCGCTGGACGAGGTGCGCACGCTGTTCCATGAATTCGGGCACGCCACCCAGCACATGTTCACCGAGATCGACGAGGGCGGCGCCTCGGGCATGAGCCTGGTCGAATGGGACTCGGTAGAACTCGCGAGTCAGTTCAACGAATTCTGGATGGAGCACCCGCCGTTTCTGGCGCGCATGACCGCCCACGTCGACACGGGCGAGACGTTAGCGGCCGACATCATCGACCGCATTCAGGCGAGCAAGAATTTCATGATCGGCAACGGCACCCTGCGCCAGCTGCAGTTCGCGAAAACCGACATGGCGCTGCACGAGCGCTTTGGCATCGACGATTCGGTCGACTCGCCGTTCGCGCTCGAAAGCGAAATCGCGGCGGCGACGGTCGTCACGCCGATGCTGACTGGGGAAAGCCAGCTGCCCGCGTTCGGGCACTTGTTCGCCGGCGGCTATGCCGCCGGCTACTACTCGTATAAGTGGGCGGAGGTGCTCGCGGCCGATGCGTTTGCCGCGTTCCGCGAGGTCGGCCTGGACAATACCGACGCCGTGCGCGAGGTGGCGCACCGGTTCAAGGCGACCGTTCTGGCCCTGGGCGGCAGCCAGCCCGCGGCCGAGATCTACCGCGCTTTTCGTGGCCGCGACGCGACGCCCCAGGCGCTGCTAGCCGATCAGGGATTGATCGAATCGGCTGCCTAGTCGGGTTGGTGAGTAGCCGGGTTGGCTGAGCGGCGGCGACCGCATTCGCGTCCGCAGGATCGGGCCTATTCGCTTTTGGCGTTGGTTTGATCGCGCACGAAGAACAAGAGCACCGAACCCAGAACCATCAGCAGGGTGAGTGAAGCGAATCCCGCGCGCTGACTGTTGAACGCGTCGGTAAAACTGCCGACCATCAGCGGTGCCAGAAAGGCGGTCACGGTACCCGACAGGGCGTAGAGCCCGAAGAACTGCGTGATCTTATCCGGTGGCGCGAGCTTGGCCATTAGCGTTCTGGATGCGGATAGTCCGGTAACAAAGAACAGCGCGAAACACTGGTTCGTACACAGGTAGACAAGTTCCGGCAGCGTCTGGAAGTAGGGGGCGGACCACACGGCGTTGTCCGCCTCGACCGAGTAGAAAAAGCCGATGCTGTCCGGCTGTATTGACACGAGCGCGACCAGCAGCAGCGCGCTCATGGCGATGGCGATCTGCAGCGCACGCTTGGAGCCGATGGCGTCGTCGACGAGTCCACCGAGCCAGGCCCCGATCATCGCGGTGAAGCTGGTCGTCAGGCCGAAGATCAGTAGTTCGATGCTGCCCCAGTCGAAGGTGCCCGAGGCGTAGACGCCGCCGAAAGTCATGACGCCGACCATGCCGTCAAAGAAAAGCATGCGGGCCAACAAATACAAGACCACGTTGCCGTACGCGCGCACCTCGCGCAGCGTGTCGCGTAGCTCGCCCAGGCCCGAACGCAGAGTGGCCGCGAAACGCTGCCCGCCGCGAGCCTGAGCGCCGTCGGGTGTGAACAGCAGCAGCGGCAGCGTGAACACCAGCATCCATGCCGCCGCCATCGGGCCGACGATGCGATCCGGTTCGTGCGTCGCCTGATCGATACCAAACAGCGGCTGCGTGGGTATGAATGACCAGTCGACGCTGCCGGGCAGCGAGAAGGCGTAGAGCGCGAACAGCATCAGCGACAGCCCGCCGACGTTGCCGAACGAAAACGCGAGCCCCGAGATCAGACCGACCTTATTCGCGGGCGCGGTGCTCGCGAGCATGGCGTTGTGAAAAATCTCCGAGATCGCGAACGCGATGCTGATGGCGATTAGCAGCCCAAGCGTTGGGTACACGCCGAGTCCGGCGCCCGCAGGCAGGGTCAGCCACAGCGCGCTGGCGCCCGCGACCATGAACACCGTCGACCACCCGATCCATGGTTTGCGACGACCGCTCTTATCGGCGACGGCGCCGAGTATCGGCGCGAGTAGTGCCAGCGCGAAGCCGGCGATCGAGTTGGTGTAGCCCAGCAGCGCCTGGCCGCGAACCGGGTCGGCCACGACGACGTTCGAGAAGTAGGGATAGAAGATGTAGATGACGACCAGGATGTAGTAGGGATCCCGCGCGCCCTGGCATGCCGCCCAACTGAGATAGCCGCGCGGCCCCGTCGCCGGGTTGCCCGCCAGCGTGAGTGCGGGCGCGACGCTACCTGAAGTTGCCTCACTCAATGGTTTGGTCGATCCGTCGCCAGGCCGGGCGCCGTCCGCTGTGCTGCGCGCGCACAAGATCGGCGCGCGGTTGCGCTAGTCCGTTCAATAGACCACCACGGAACGAATGCTCTCACCCGCGTGCATGAGGTCGAACGCGTTGTTGATGTCAGCGAGCGGCATGGTGTGCGTAATGAGGTCGTCGATGTTGATGCGACCCTCCATGTACATGTCGACGATGCGTGGGACATCCGTGCGACCGCGAGCGCCGCCGAACGCGGTGCCCTTCCAGGTGCGGCCGGTGACGAGTTGGAACGGGCGCGTCGAAATCTCCTGACCCGCGCCGGCGACACCAATGATGCAGCTTTGGCCCCAACCTCGATGCGCAGACTCCAGGGCCTGGCGCATGGTGTCGACGCGCCCGATGCATTCGAACGTATAGTCGAGACCGCCGGTCAGTTCGACGATGTGACCGACCAGATCATCGTGTTCAGTCGGGTTGATGAAGTCCGTCATGCCAAACTGGCGCGCGAGTTCTGCCTTTGCCGGGTTCACATCGACGCCAATAATGCGCGAGGCGCCGACGAGCTTTGCACCCTGGATGACGTTCAGGCCGATGCCGCCCAATCCCCACACGCCTACGGTCGCGCCGGACTCCACTTTCATCGTGAACGACACCGCGCCGATGCCGGTCGTCACGCCGCAGCCGATGTAGCAGATTTTGTCGAAGGGAGCGTCTTTGCGAACCTTTGCGAGCGCAATCTCTGGCAGCACGGTGTAGTTGGAGAACGTGGAGCAGCCCATGTAGTGCAGGACTGGCTTGCCGTCCAAGGAAAAGCGGCTGGTACCGTCCGGCATCACGCCCTGGCCCTGGGTGCTGCGAATCGCGACGCAGAGATTGGTCTTTGGGTTCAGGCAGTACTCGCACTCCCGACACTCGGGCGTGTATAGCGGTATTACGTGATCCCCCGGCGCAACGCTGGTGACGCCTGGTCCCACCTCGACGACAACGCCAGCGCCCTCGTGACCCAGAACCGCCGGGAAGGCGCCTTCCGGGTCATCGCCGGAGAGCGTGAAGGCATCGGTATGACAGATGCCTGTGGCCTTGACCTCGATCAGCACTTCGCCGGCCTGCGGCCCCTCGAGGTCGAGTTCGACGATTTCGAGCGGCGCTCCGGCTTTGAATGCAACGGCGGCTGTGGTTTTCATCAGGCGCTCCCCACGCTGGTTTACATCACACAGGCGACTAGAGTATCTGTGTGGCCTGAGCGCGCCAAGGCTTGCCGGTTCGCGGCCTGGGACGCTGGTGGGTGCGAGCGAGTCGGCGCCAACGCGCGGGTGCGAACGAAACGGCGCCGCTCGGGTCACAGAATTGAAGGACACGACCCGGGTGACGGTCGCGCCCTGCGTCGAGGAGCAACCGATGGCGGACACCTCTACATTGCTATGGTCGGGCGCAGCCGGGGCCCTCGCGGCGGGTGTCGTGAGCGTTGCGCTGAACGGCTCGCTGCCGGTGAGTCCGCCGCCCCAGACCGATACGCAAACCGTCGAGCTGTTAGCCAGGCTCGATGCACAGGATGCGCGCCTTGCGGCGCTAAGCGATCAACTGGTCGAACTGCGTGCCGCGGACGCGAGCGACGAGGCGGAGTTTTTTGTCGCGGACGAATCGCCGTCCGGCGAAACCGCCGCGGACGAGACTGCTAACGTCGCCGCAACCCAGCCTGCCGAGTCGCGACGCCGCGGTGATTCGCCGCCGACCGTGCCGGAGCTGGTGGCAGCGGGTTTTGCGCCCGATCGCGCCGAGGCAATGCTGAGCCGGCTCGACGAACTCGCGCTCGAGCGGCTGCGACTGCAGCACGCCGCGAACGTCACCGAAGACAGTGCAGAGCGGCGACGCCTGCGCAACGAACGCGCGCAGCTCGGCCGCGAGACCACGGTGATCCGCGAGGAGTTCGGTGATGCGGACTACGATCGATTTTTGTACGCGAGCGGGAAGTCGAATCGCGTCAAGGTGCGCAACGTGCTGCGCGGCTCGGCGGCCGCCGGGGTCGACATGCAGGCCGGTGACCTGCTGGTCTCGCTGGACGGCGAGCGCTTGTTTGGGATTCGGGATTTGATCTCGCGAACGCGAAATTCGCCCGCGACGGAGAGCTTTCCGCTGGTCATCGAGCGCGACGGACAGCGCTTCGAGACTTTTGTGCCGGGCGGGCCGTTGGGGGTGCGCGTGGAGTCGGCGCGCGCAGAGCCGGGCGACTAGGCGCTCGCGCTACTCACCGGCGACGAGGCGAGCGGCACCGGGGATCTTTAGCAGCATGCCCGGATACAGCGTATTCGAGGTCAGCCGGTTGTCTTTCTTCAGCGTAGCCACCGTCACGCCAAAGCGGCGGGCGAGGGCGTACAGCGTGTCGCCGCGCGCGACGGCGTAGCGCGACAAGGACGCGCGCTCCCGATCTTCCTGAGCCTCCTGGGCCGCCACCAGTTCTCGCTGCTCGCGCCGCTCGACGCGCGCAATCTCGCCGGGTCGACTGACGAACGCGGTGAGACCTGTCGCTATCGCCCGGGCGATGCCGGCCTGACCGGCGGCGCTCGCGAGCATGCGCTCGTCCTGCGGATTGGAGATGTACGCGGTCTCGACCAGGATCGAGGGAATATCCGGTGCCTTCAGCACCCCGAAGTTGGCGAGGCGCACCTCGTCGAAGCGCACCTTTTGACGCGCGCCGTAGCCGCCGAGGACGTCGGCCGCGAGCGCGTTGCTGCGGCGCAGCGTGTCCGATTGCACGAGGTCATAGAGCACGGCGGCGAGGCCCGGCTCTCGATCTGACAGCGATACGCCGGCGAGGCGCTTGCTGTCCTGTTTGTGATGTGTGGTCGACCACTTGCGCGCGGCGTTGCTCGCGCCCTCGTTGGACAGGACATACACCGAACCGCCGCGCACGGACGCGACGTTGAGCGCGTCAGCGTGCACGGAGACGAACAGGTCGGCCTTAGTGTCCCGCGCCATCTCGATGCGTTCGACCAGCGACAGCGTCTGGTCGCCGCTGCGGGTAAGCAGGGCAGTGATGCCCGGCTGGGCGTTGAGTTCGCTTTGCAGTCGTCGACAGATGCCGAGCACGACGGTCTTCTCGAGCGTGCCGCCGGGGCCGACAGCGCCTGGCGCGCGACCGCCGTGGCCGGGGTCGATCATGATCTTGAATTCGGGTGGCCGGCTGCGTGGAGTCAGGTCGATCACCAGCCGATCGGGCCCCTTGAGTGCGCGTAGTTCCTGGCGCGCTGGGCCGCTGAGGTCGAACAGCAGGCGTAGGGTGTCGGCGCTGCTGGTCGTCGTGGGACCAACGCGTCTGACCAGGCCCGTGTTGCGCTCGATCGCCTGTGCTGCCCAGCGAGCGCCGCGCAGGACCACTTCCAGATCGCCGCCCGCCAGCGAGCGCACCACGGGCTGCGTCGGTCGATCCAAATCCAGCACAACCCGCGTGTAGGCCTCATGCTCGCCGACGCGTACTCCGGTGACGGTCACCGCCGCATTGCTTTGGGCTGCGAGGATCAGCGGAATCATGGGTAGAAAAAGGGACACACGACTTCGGCGCTTGCCGATCTGGATTGCTTCGGGACGCCGAGGGATGGGCTTGCTTTGGGACACACGTCTGCCAACGGACACACGAAGCGCGCTCAGTAGTCGGTTTCGGCGTGCGACGCCGGGCTGCCGGTGACTCGAGAAGGGCACTTAACGGACGCTCCAACCCCTTGGGTCAGCAAGAGTAGCCCTAGTGCCAGACGGGTTGCAATGGTTTTTATATCAAGGACTTAACGCTGCTTTCTGATAACTGTATTAACATACAGTGTCGTCGAGATTGGCTTGAGCACAGCGCGGCCAGGTAGCCGTACAGTCGTGTGTCCCGAACAGGGGCGTGTGTCCTCTTTTGCGCCCTTTTCTACGCCCTGGCGAGCGTCGGACAAAAATTCGTGTGTCCTTTTCCCCATCTTCACCCGAGAGATCGTGTGTCTTCTCCTGCTCGAATTCGTGTGTCCATTTCTGCCCGCTTCCATTGCCGCCCGCATCCCGCCTGCACGGCGTTGGCCGCGAGGCGGGCAGGGCGAGCGCTAGCGAATGCGAAACACGTCGCGCGGCAGTTCGCGGCCGACCGTCGTGTTCTTGCGGATGATCTGCGACAGGGTCGTGCGCTCGATCAGCCGTTGGTCCGAGCGCTTCAGGTAGCGCTGGTACCAGAACCGATCGCCGTCACGCAGCCGGGTGTACTGTTCGACGAGCACCGCGCGGATGAGCTCACCCACCATCGCGCCCTCCACCTTGTCTTCCGCCAGACCGCCGATCCATACGTCGATGTCGTCCACGGTACCGTAGGCGCGCGCGAGTCGAGCCTGTATGTCGGCGTCGCTAGACACCTCGGCGAAGCTGGCTCGGCGACCGAGCCCCAGCGCTGAGCGCGTGTCGTTGTACGACGGCAGGCCGTGGTCGCGACCGCGCTGGATGTTTAGCGCCGCCAGATCGAAGCCCCCGGCGCCCGGGCGACCGAATAGAAAGTTGCGCAGATCGTCGACGACAAAGGGGTCGACCTGACGACAGCGCTGCATCGCCAAACCCCTCAGGATCGGTGCGATGCCGCCCTCGTCGACAATGCGCGAGGGGCGAAAGAACGCATCCCGCAGTGCCAGATCGCCTTGCTCGATCGGTTCGCCGTTCTTGTCGCGCCGCAAAATCGTAGGACTCAGCAGGCTGTGCCCGAAGCGATAAGCGGCCGTCGAGAACAGGTTGCTGATGCCGCCCGCTCGATCCCGCTTGTAGCCGCGATAAGGGCGCAGCGCGTCCTCGCCGATCAGCGCCGGCAGGAACTCGTTGTAGGTGATCGACTGCATCAGCGCCCCGACGTAGGCGCGGCCGTGCAGATAGAGTTCATCCCCCGTGAGCGTTCGGCGCTTCTTCGCCAGACGCGCGACGTAGCGATTGTGCTCGCGCACGAACAGCGTATGGATTGCGATCAGGCCGAGCTGCTCGTTCGCGCGCACGTCGCCCGCGAGGAACAGGGCGTCGCTGTCGCCGCCGGCGTTCGGCAGACCGAAGACGTTGAAGGGCAGCAAGTCACCGGGACTGGTGGCGAGACGGCCGGTGCCGTCGTGCGATCGCAGCGCGTCCGCGCGTGCCATATCGGAGCCATAGACGTTCGATGCGTCGATCCAGGCCGTGATCTCGTTGATCTGCTGCCGCGGCTCAGTCGCGCCGGTACGGACGTTGTACAGCGAGCGATTCAGGTTGATCGTGACCGCGCCGCTGCCGAGCGGATCGAACAGCCGATCCGTAGCCGGCACGGGAATCGGAAACGGTTCCGCCGGAGTGTGGGCATCTGTCAGGTCGATGTCGTGGTCGAGAAACTGGCCCCACTGCCAGATGTAGTCGCTACCCCAGCGAGCCAATCGGGGCGTTTCCGGGGCCGCAGACAGGGCGTTGCTGACCGCGCGCGCGCTGGGTCGATCGGCGCCCGCGGGTGCCTCCAGGCCGTCCGCGTAGTCGCTCGGAACCAGACGACGCAGTTCGGTATGTGCGGCACCCAGATCGCGCTGTCGGCGATGATTGTCGGTGCCATCCAGCGTGCGCCACTTTTTCGACACGCGGCGTTCGTCGCGACTTGAGCGCACGAGGGGTTCAATACGCCGAATCGACGACGCGGCGTCCCGGGACGTCGCGTCAGCCTCGGCAAGAATGGGATTGTCCTGTGCCAGCGTCAGGTCGGCGACCAGCAGGCCGCACAGGGCGAGGGTAGTGATTTCGGCGCAGCGGCGGAAAAGTTGCATGTTGATCAGCCCGCGTTGTGTGGATATGGGTCCGCTTAGACGGATGCTCATTCAACGCGAACAACCGTTCAGACTCAGTAAGGTCGCGGTGAGGGCTTGCGGGTGGGTTGTAATGCGATCGTTCGAACGTCGGCTGGTCGGTGTGTGAGCGCCCGGCGCAGACGGTGCATACTCGCTAAATAGTCACATAATTTGACAAAATAGTATGGGAGCGGCCGCTAGGCTGCGTTACGCATTCGGCTGCGGGGGAGTACAACTCTGCGGCGCCGGGAGGTGGGCGGCGCGCGGTTGGCAGATGACAGCCTATTGCCCGTGTTCGGGGTTTGCGGCGGGCGTTGGCTTTGTTAGAGTCTCGCACCCGACGCGCTTGGCGTCGGAGGCCTGTTTGCGGGAATAGCTCAGTTGGTAGAGCGCAACCTTGCCAAGGTTGAGGTCGCCGGTTCGAACCCGGTTTCCCGCTCCACTCCTTCCCTTCGATCTTGCCCTTAACGAGACACTCGCCCGGTCACCGCGACCATGCGCGTGTCGTGCGGTATTCGGCTGCGCTTCTGGCTGCCCCCTGGCGCTCACCCCTGAAAGCGTGTAACGCCCTGGCTAGCCGGCAATCAAGCGCGCCGGCGCTTATCTTTCCCCAACAGATGCTCCAGCTCGTGAGCCGGCAGGGGCCGGCTGATCAGGTACCCCTGCACCTCGTCGCAGCCCATGGCCGCCAGGGCATCGTACTGATCCTGGGTCTCCACGCCCTCGCTCACGACGCGCAGCTTCAGCGCGTGTGCCATGTTGATCACCGACTCGACGACCGCGCTGGCGCGTCGGCTGTCTCGCATCGCCTCGATGAACGAGCGATCGATCTTGACGCTGTCCAGCGGCAGCTCGGCCAGCAGCGACAGCGATGAGAAGCCGGTGCCGAAGTCATCCATAGACACGCTGACGCCCGCGGCGCGCAGACTGTTGAGCACCACGCGGGTGCGCTGGGGGGATTCGATGATCGCGGATTCGGTCAGCTCGACCTCGAGCTGACTCGGGCTGACGTCGAAGCGATCCAGCATCCGCAGAATATCGGCCACGAGGTTGGAGCTGCGTAGCTGTAGCGGCGAGATGTTGACCGATACCTTCAGGTGGCCCCAGCCCATCTCGTGCCAGCGCGCGATCTGCTCGACCGTGCGCTCCAGGACGATGTTGAACAGGCTGCTGATCATGCCGTTGGCTTCCGCGATCGGCACGAAGTCGCTCGGCGGGATGAAGCCGCGGGTCGGGTGGCGCCAGCGTATCAGCGCCTCCATCGCACCGATCGATTCGAGATCAACGTCGTACTTGGGCTGGAAGTAGACGTCGAGCGCTCGCGCCTCGATCGCCTCGTACAGATCCGATTCGAGCTGGACGTAGGCCTTCGACTCCGCGTCGAGATGCTCGGCCGAAAAGCTGTGGCTGACCTTTTCTGACAACAGCGCGGCGCGCCGGCGGGCGTCGTTGGCGCTGGCCATCAGTTCCATCGCGCTGTCACCGCATTTGGGAAAGGTCGCGATGCCGATGTTTGCGCCGAGGTGCGCCTTTTGACCCTCTATCTCGAATGGAGCGGCGAGGGCGCGTCGAATGCGCGAGATGATCGGCAGGACCTGGCTTTCACGCGCGAGGTCGGTCAGCACCACGCCGTACTCGTTGGAGGTAATCCGGGACAGGCTGTGCTCGTCGCTGATCTCGACGACCGTGTCGCTCTTGCGAAACAGGTCTTCCAGGCGGGACGTGAACGCGACCACCAGCGCGTCGCTCGACGTATGACCGAAAGTCGCGACGAGTCGGCTCAGATCTCGGATACCGACGGACAGTACGGCGATGGTGTTCTCGAAGCGCTCAGCGCGCTCGAGTTCGAAGGTAACGCGCTGTTCGAACAGATCGCGCTGCGGCATGCCCGTCAGCTCGTCGTACTCGCGCAGGCGATCGACCTCGCGACTCTGATCGTCGACCATGGCCTCGAGCGCAGCCACGCGTGCCTCCGCGGCCTCGGCCTCGTCGTTGCGCTCCTCTGTAGGCGCTGGATGTAGCGCGCGAACGTTGGGGTCGTATATCTCCACGCGGTTGCGTCCGCCTTGCTTCGCGGCATACAGCGCCTGGTCGGCGCGGTCGATCAGCGACTGCGGATCCTCGACGTCTTCCTCCAGCTCGGCGACGCCGAAACTCGCGCTGCATTTGTCCACGGGAACCGTGACCTGCTCGCCGAGTTTCTCGACTTCTGAGCGCAGCCGCTCGCCAAGTTCGGCGGCCTCTTCGGCGTTGAGATCGGGCAGCACGACGACGTATTCCTCGCCGCCGTAGCGACCGATGATGTCGTAATCGCGCGTGTGGGAATTGAGCACGTCGGCGACCGCACAGATCACCTCGTCGCCCGCCTGGTGACCATAGCGGTCGTTGATCTTCTTGAAGAAGTCGATGTCTGTCATCAGGCAGCTCAGCGCACGGGACTCGCGGCGCGCGCGCGACAGCGACTCGGTGAAACGCTCCATCAGGGAACGTCGATTCGCGAGTCCCGTCAGCGGATCTTTGGTGGCCAGCGCAACCAGTTCCTCGTTCTTGCGCCGGATGGACTCCTCGGAGCGCCGCAGGCGGCGCAGGGTGCTCGCCAGCTCGCGGTTCTTGCGCTCGATGGCGCTCATGTCGTCTAACGTCACCAGCACGCCGCGATGGGTCTCGTCGTTTGCCACCACCGCGCAGCTCACCATGAAAGTGCGCGACTGGTCGTCCTCCAGATTCAGCCGCATGGGCTGATTCATCGGATTGACGTTGTTCTGCAGCGCCATCGTCCAGGGCGTGTCCAGATCGTTCGGGCGCTCCCAGTTCCAATCGTCCAGTCGCTGGCCGACGAAGGTGTCGGGCGGCGTGTCCAGAGATTCGCCCAGGGACGTGTTCGCCAGCAATATGCGCCCCTCGCGATCGAGTATGACCACGCCTTCTGACAGGACGTTGAAGGCGGAGTTAACGCGACCGGGAACCACCTGGCTCGGGTCTAGCTGCAGCAGCGCCTTGCGCAGGAACAGCATATATAGCGCAAAGCCCGCGCCCATGACGAACAGAAAGTAGAAGATGTCGCGCAGCACGAAGTTCTCGTCCGTGAACACGACCTTGACCGAGCCCCACGCTCGCGTGCCCTCGAAGATGGGCACACTGATGTGCGTTAGAGAAGAGTTGCTGCCGACCTCCAAAAGCTTTTCCCGCGCACCGTAGGCCGCGAGTTGAATGCCGTCGCTGCGCTCGAGGCTCGCGGCTTCGACGTTTTCGGTGCGCTTCACAAAGGTCGCGACCGCGTGGCGCAGAATCGCCGGTTCCGATTGACTGGCGAGCATAGACATCTGCACCGCCAGCGATTCAGCGATGGTCGATCGCGCCTTGCGGTTGAGTTCCTGCTCGGTATTGCGCAAACCGATGAAGTCTGCGCTCATCAGGATGCTCGCTGTCAACAGGGTGAGTGACAGCGCGAGCTGCAGAGGCCGCGAACGGCTGATCGCTCGCCAGGCCTGAGTCCAGGGGCGGGGAGAAGTCCTGCGCACCGTCTGGGCGGGTGCTGTCGTTCCTTCGCTGGCGCTATCCATGACGGTGTTCCGATCCAGAGCGTGGCTAGAGGCCGAGTTCGTCGAGCAATTCCATGCCGCCACTGGTGGCCGCGGTTGCAGATGCCGCCACATCGATGCTGAATCGCTGCTCTGCGGTCTCGTCGCCGCAGGACAGCTCCAGAACGATCTCGTAGCTGCCGGATTCGCCGGCGATCGGTATACCGCTCAAAAACGCCGTGCCGTCGATGCCGCCAACGAAGCTAAGCCACGCTGGCAGGTCGCGCGCGGCGAGCTGGCGACCATTCGCTCCCGCCGTTGTGACCGCATAGGAGTAGGGCAGGTCCTCTGCGGTGCTCGTCACGGGCGACGAGGTAAAGCGCAGAGCGTTATCCGATGCGACCCCAGAATCGAGCTGGGTCGCATCTTCGATGGTCTGGGCGAGCGCGGGATCGAGTGTCGAATCGATCTCCTCGCGCTCGTCTGCCGGGGCGTCGATCTCGGCACTCCGGGTCTCGGCGCCCGCTGCTTCCGACGGACCGGCCTCTGCCGTGATAGCGTCATCGACTTCAGGCTCGACCGGCGCTGCCGCCATGGCGTCGTCTGCGTGCGCCTCTGCCGCCGCTACCTTGTCGGTATCCGGCTGAGCCATGTTGTCGGCCGTCTGTGAGGTAACGAGAGACTCAGGTACCGTATCTGCCTCTGCCTCTGCCTCTGCCTCTGCCTCTGCCTCTGAATCTGTTTCTGTGTCTGCCGCTGTCTCTGTCTCTGAATCTGTTTCTGTGTCTGCCGCTGTCTCTGCATCTGCCTCTGAGGCGTCGCTCGATTGCTCGTCGTCGGTTGGTGTTTCGGCAGCCGGGTGTTCTGCCGACGCCTGAGCCTCTGGGTCCATCTCCGTATCGAGTTCGGTTTCGCTTGTGTCCGCTGCCGTCTCGATTAGGTCGCTGCCGGCCTGGGCGGTGCTTGCGACTTCGTGGCTTACGTCCGTCTGAGCGTCTTCGTCTACTGCAACAGCGGACGTCGCGTCGGCGGGGGGTGCGACATCCCTGTCGTCTTCAGCCGTCCCGCTGTTAAGAACATGGGCGATATCGTCTCGGTCGCAGACGGCGCCGGACTCAGCGGCGACCTCATCCGCGACCGCCGTTTCCGCCTCGTCTGCCGCTGTCTCCTGTTCTACGGTCTCCTCGTCCGTCAGCTCCGCGACGCTCGCCGTAGATTGGTTCGCTTGAGCTGTCGTCGACTCCGGAGTGCTCGCCTCTACGGTCTCCGCGACCGTCGGTTCTGGCTCAATGGCTGCCGGCTCTTCGGTTGCCGCCGCTGGCGTAGGCTTGGGTTCGAGCAGTTCGGGCGCGACAACATCGAGCTGCACCATCTCGAACAGGGCATCGGGATTGTCGTCGTGATAGACGCGGAAACTGAAAAACTCTGGCCCGTTCATCGCATCTTTTTCGGGCCGAAACTGCATGCCGCGAATCTGCTCTAGGCTGTAGTTGCCTCTCTGCACGCTTGTGCTGCCATCCGCCAGAACCACCGTGCCGAAGCTGAGCGCGTCTGGCACGAAGGTCACCTCGAACTGCAGATCGCAGGGCGTCGCGTCGGTCTCTATGTGCGGCGCGTAGTCGATATCTTCCAAGCCGAGGCTGACCATGACGGCGCCGCGCGCGCAGCGCAGATCCTTGACCTCACCCGCGACGCGCGATGGTTCATGGCGTTCGCGCGCGCGCATGACCTTGAACGTCTGATCGGCGCACACGTTGTTGTCATCCGTAGCGCGCACGGTCAGGTGACTGCTGCCGTGACCGCTCGGGTCGTATTCGAGAACCAGCGTGCCGTCCTGCTCGATGCTGATGTGGCTAAACAGCGATGGGTTGCTGTTCGCCACTATGCGATAGGCCAGTTTTGAGGTCTGGTGAGCGAAGCAATGATTGAGCTGGATGCTGGTCGAGCGATCGGCCTGTTCGAGCTTCAGGTCCTCGATGCCGTACGCCATCGGTCCCTGCTTGGCCTGCGAGCTGTCGCTTTGTGCTTTGGACGCGTTCTTCTTCATAGATTGCTCTGCGATCTGACAGGTACGTGTTTCAGCCGCCTAGCGACTGGCAACGACGTCCTTGGACGTCACCTTGGAGTTAAATTCGAGATAGCACTTCTGACCGCCGGGGATCGTCAGCTCCGGATTCGGAAGCGTGAGTCGCACGCCGTAGGTGCCGCTGCGTGTGTCCAGGACGCGATCGACAACCTGGACTTCGGCGGTCAGCGGCGTGGTGCTGCCTAGCTCTGGGAACACCACCGCCTGATCGCCTGGCTTGAACTCACCAAACTTGCTCGCTGGCAGTACGACTTCAACCCGCAGCGGATCGATCTGGGCGATCGTCATGACGGGGTTGTCGTAGATGAACTCGCCCGGAAAGGCGGTGTGTTCCACGACGACGCCATCGACGGGGCTTCTGATGGTCCGTTGTTCCAGAAGCTCCTGGGCGCGCTGGCGTTCATGCTGGTAAAGCCGCTGATTTTCGCGCGCCTGTTTCAGCGCGGCCATGGCGATCTCGAGCTGTGCAGCAGCCTCGTCGCGCTGCTGGGTCGGAATCATCTGCCGGCTGTGCAGATCCTCAAGCCGGCTCATGTTGTGCTCGGCGAGCTCAAGATCGGCCTTGCGAGCGGCGATCTCTGCCCTCATCGCGGCTCGAGCCTTGGCCTGTTCGAGGTTGGCCTGCTCGACACGCGACTGCAGCGCCGCGACGGGTTGGTGCCGGTCGACGAACTCGCTGCGATCGACCAACAGCTCACCCAACACGCCCTGGACCGGGCTGCCGACCTGGGCGACGACCATGGGTTCCAGCAGGCATTCGAAGCGTTCGGCTGCAGCGGCGGGCTGAGTGAGCAGCAGCGCGGTGAGCGTCGCGGCCATCATTCTGTAGCTATGTGTCATCGGTACCACCGTTAATCTCCATTGCCGCTGAACGCGAGCAGGCGGTCTTGTGTGTCTTGCTGTTTCTGGAGCGCTTTTCGCTGCCGTCCATGCATGCGCTCGATTTGCCACTTTCTGAGTCTGATGAGGGCGCGACTCAACCATTGCCCGTAGGCGGTATGCAGTCGCGGTGCGAGCCAAGCTCGCAGCGCTTGACTGCCGCTGCCATCGAACAGGGGATCATCCAGCGACCACAGACAGCGCACCGAACCGGGACGCCCCTGGCGCGCGGTGCGACCAAACAGCTGCCGGTCGACGCGTAGTGAGTCGTTGAGTTCTACCGACAGCACGAGCAGCCCACCGTTTTCTGCGGCGGCGCTAGATACCGGAATGTCCGTGCCGCGTCCCGCCATGTTGGTGGCCACGGTTACGCTACCGGGCGCGCCGGCCCGCGCGACGATGCGTGCCTCGGACGCATCCTGGCGCGCGTTGAGCAGTTCATGGTCAATGTTTTCGCGCACCAGCTCTCGACTGATGCGCTCCGACAGTTCCAGACTGCGAGTGCCGATCAAAAGCGGCTGACCGTTGCCGCGACACTCGCGAGCGATCGCGGCACAGCGGCCGGAGATCGCGAGTACGTCTGCCACGACGTCGGTTCCGAGGTGCTCGACGCGCGACGGTCGATTGGGCGGTACGCGCACCGTAGTCATACCGAACAGCCGGGCGATCTCCCGCCGCACCTCCCAGCCGGTGCCCGTCATCGCAGCCAGGTGATGGAAGCGGGGGAAAAAACGCTGGAACGACAGCGCCGCAATCACTTCGGTTTCGGGCTTGGGTTCGCAGCCTTCCTTGATCTCCAGCATGCTGTGCAGGCCGTGCTGCAGTTTCCGATCGGTAAGCACACGACCGGTAGACTCGTCGATCAGCAGCAGCTCGCCGTCGCGGACAATGTAATGACGATCGCGCAGCAGCAGATGACGCGCGTAGAGCGCCTGAGAAATCATCGCCTCTCGGTAGCGGGGCATGTCCCAGACGCCGCCCAGGTTGCGCGTCAGGGTAACCACCGCTTCCGCGCCGTCTTCGGTGATGCGGACATGATCGATCTCGTCGTCGATCAGGAAGTCCGCACCCTCGTGTAGCACAGCAGCGACGCTCATCGCCACGCTGGCCTGCGTACCGGCGACGCGATCGCGCGCTCTTTCGCGGGCGAGCACGAGGGGCGTGCGAGCTTCGTCGATCAGCACGCTGTCCGCCTCGTCGATGATCGCGAAGCACAGTCCCTGGACCATCGGCTCTTGCTGCGACACGTCGAGCAGTTCACCGAGATCACGCGACAGGCGGCCGCGGGTGGGCAGTTGGCGATCCCGCAGGTAATCGAACACGAGCTGCTTGTTGGTGCAGTAGACGACGCGGGCGGCGTGGGCCGCGCGCCGCTCTTCGTCCTGGGCAGACGACGTGACGGCCCCGACGCTGACGCCGAACCACTGAAACAGCGGCATCATGTCGCGCGCATCGCGCTGTACCAGATAGTCGTTGATCGTAATGATGTGCACGGGGGTGCCCGAGGCGGCGATGGCGGCCGCTGCCAATGCGGCGGTCAGGGTCTTGCCTTCGCCGGTGGCCATTTCCGTCATGCGGCCATGCATGAGCGCCCAGGCGGCGAACAGCTGGACTTTGTGCGGCCGCAGATCCAGGGCGCGGTGACTCACCTCGCTAAGCAGCGCGATTCGCTCGGGCATCGGCGCGTCTTGTGCACTCCTGGCGCGTCGCCTCACCTCGGCGCTGTTCAGGGCGGCGAGCGCGACGGCGTGGTCTTCGGCTTCACAGTAGAGCGCGTCGAAGGTCGCGAGCGAGACGGGACGGCGGAGCTGGTCGAGCCAGCGATAGCCTAGCTCGAGCGGCGAGCGCTCCTCGGCGCGCGCCGGATGCTGGCCCAACTTGAGCCCAGGCCGCGCATAGGTCGGCGCCGAGCCCGCGTCGAACATCGACGCGAGGACGCGCGGCCAGGCAGTTAACTGATGGGCAATCGTTTGCAACCCGCTCCTCACTTGGTACTGCAGCGAGAACTTTCCATAGGCACGCGGTGCGTGCCCAACTACGGTGCGGTTAAGCCCAGTCTTTATACCGGATACGCAAGATGACAGACGTGATCTGCATTGCGGTTCAGGATTGCGCGGTGTTCCCGATCGCGCCTGTGCCGCTTCCCTCGGACGGGCGTGACCCAGTTCTAGACGGAAATGTGACCCAGGAACGCTTCCCGGAACCGGTTGGCCAGGCGCTGGCCCAACGGTTCCGAGGTGTGAACGAACTTCACCTCGGCATGCCCGCCGACCCGCAGCGGCGGCGCGGCAGCGGGCCACTGCAGCTCGATCTCGAACGCGGGTTCCAGCAGATCTTGGCCATCGCCCCGAGGGTCGACGACCAGCGAGCCGCCGCCGGCGGTGGTGAGGCTGCTGGTGGGCATTCGGGCGGAGGGCTTCGGCGTCTGTCGTTCGATGCTCGTCGCATAGGTGAGCGCGTTTGCCTCGGCGAAGCGCACCTCGACGCGCTGCGGTTGGCGATTCAGCCGATCGATGCGCTGCTGGTCGATGGCTACCCGGACTTTGCGCTGCTGCGGATGGACGATAAAGGCTATGATCTCGCCGCGGTGAAAGTGGCGCCCCTCCGGCTCGATCGAGTCCTTCAGTGCCAGCCGGCCGCTCGTGCGGGCGCGCACGGACTGCTGTGCGAGGCGGGCTTCCAGCCTGCTGGAAGCAAGCCGGGCGGTGCGGATCTCCGCGTCAAGAATGCGGCGCTCCGCGCGCTGTCCGGGCGATAGTCGCTGTCGTTCCGCAATTTTCGCCTTCAGGAGGCTGCGGGCTACCAGGTGTTCCTTCCGCAGCTCGGGCTGTTCGCATACGAACAGCTCCTGGCCCATCTCGATGACCGCGGCTTCGGCTGGCACGAAGCGCACGATCTCGCAGTGTTCGGGCGCCCTGACGATCGCGTCATCCGGTAGCCAGACGATGCCGCGCGTCACCGTGGTGTACGGCAGTGGCACGTAGATCACGAGTGCCCAGGCCGTGGCGGCGATCAAGGCGGCCGCGCCGCTTGCGCGCACGCGGCCGGAACCGCGCTGGCGGCTTAGGAAGCGCACGAAGCGGACCGCTGGCCGGACGAACAGGTTGAACAGGACCCACAGGCCGAGCAGTACGCCGATGAAGAAGAACTCACCGGACAGCCAATAGGCGATGCCCAGCATGAGCGCGAATCGGTAGACGGTCGCCAGCGTACAGTAGCCAAACAACCACCAGCCCTCGGTGCTGTCAGCGGTCTCAAGCGGCTTGCTGGGTCGAATTCCCAAGAGTCCGTGCGCGAGCTTTTCTCGCGTATAGCGGATGGAACGCTTGGTGAGATTGGGTATCTCCAGCAGATCAGCCAGGACGTAGTAGCCGTCGAATTTGAGCAGCGGGTTGCCGTTGATGAGCAGCGTCGAGAGGCTGCCGATCAGGACGAGCAGCAGAGCTGCGTCGTGCAGCATACCGGCGTCGGTGAGTGACCACAGAATGGCGGCGAGGGCGGCGATACCCAGCTCTGCCATGATGCCTGCGGCACCCACCAGCATGCGCCGGCGTTTCTCGTTGAACAGCGATGCGGCGCTGGCGTCCACGTAGGGAATTGGCATCAGCACCATCAGCGCGACACCCCACTCGCCGACGGAACCGCCGTAGCGGCGCACGACCAGGCCGTGGGACAGCTCGTGGAACAGCTTCAGCAGCGGATACAGCAGCAGGATCAGCGCGTTTTGTGGCGCGAATGGGTCGAACGCGGCGAGTTCACCCATCAGGCGATCGCTCTGCGGCAGCGTCACCAGCAGCGTCACGATCGACAGTGCCACCCAGGCGAACAGACCCACCGGCGCGAACAGCCAACCGCAGTAGGGCGCGATGGCCGCAAGGACGCGATCTGGACTGCCGAGATTGAAGCGCATGAACAGCGGATTCAGCAGCCGGGATTGGGTGTCGGCATCGGTGAACGCCTGCGCACGCGCGAACAGCTGCTCGGCGTCAAGCTTCCGATCGATGACCAGTAACTCAGCCTCGTGCAGGGTCGCGAGCAGTTCGATGACCTCGTCCTGGGTGGGTGCGAGATCGCCGTACTCGCGCAGCGCGATGTCCCAGGCAGACTCGATGGTCAGGTCGCCGTCGAGACTGTTGAGCAGCTGAAAAGCCCGATAGTTGACGCGCTGGATGCCGCGCACCGAGGGACGGTGTAGCACGTACCAGAGCTCGCCGCGATAGCGATGCCTGCGCGACAGTACGTCGGGGGCAAGTCGCGCGCGCAGATCGCGCACGCGGTGCCAGTGCGCGCTGAATAGGGGGGCGTCGCTCAAGGGCGCCAACTCCACAGCTTCAGGCTCAGCCAATCGGTAAAGGCGTGGGTCCAGACCCAAAACACCGTCGCCTCACCCGCGCCGATTTTGGCTACGCCGGTGTGACCGGGTCGTAGGTCCTGCGGTGCGTCCAGCAGATCGGCCTCGACCCGAAAGCTGTTTGTGCCTTCGAACCCCTCGGCGATGGGATGGATCGCGGTGACGCGCAGGCTAAGCTCCTGATCGGGACTGGCGCGAGAGACGAATGTGCCCGTGGATCCGGGCTGCAGATAGCCGACGTACATCTCGCTCACCTGCAAGATGGCCTGGTAGTTCTTGTCAGGCGCGATCTCGAGCAGGGCTTCACCACGCTGTACGGGAGCGCCGAGAGATTGGGACAGATCGCCGCTCACGACGATGCCGTCGCGCGGCGCCACGATGTTGGCCCGCCCCAGCCGCTGTTCGACCAGCGCAAGCTCCGCGCGGGCCTGATCCAGGGATGCCTTGGCGATCGCAACCTCGCTGCGATCGCGCCCGGCCATGGCAACGCGCAGGGCGGTCCCCGCACTCTCGACCTCGCCCTGCCAGCGCTGCTGTTCCAGAGTCAGATCCGCGGTATCGAGGGTGAGCATTCGATCGCCTTCGGTCACCAGGTCTCCGGGCGCTACGAACGTATCCCGGATGAAGCCGTCCATCGGCGCGCTGATCACACGGTGCTCGATCGGGCGCAGTTCTCCCGCGGCCGTGACTCTGAAGTCCGTGGTTAAAAACAGGCTCGCGGTTAAGACCGCGGCGGCCAGGCTGCCGAGCAGCTTTGCGCCCACGAAACGCCGACCGAACAGCCACTCCAGCGAGCGCCGGGTGTCGCGGCGCAGCCGCGACATCGACGAGCGCTCTGCGTCCGCGCGCAGCGCAAGCAGTGGTGCGACCACGGCGGTGATCTGGCTGAACAGCTTTAGCGTGTTGGGTTGCCAGGGTGCGGCACTGGTGCGCTGAAAACAGAGCGCCCCGTAGGCGCGCTCTGCGTGACACAGCGCGATGGTAAAGATCTCTTTATCCGGCGCCTTGCCGGCGAGTTCGGCATGCGAATCGCTCGCGATGCTGGTGACTTCGCGATTGTGTTTGCCCTGTTTGAATTCCAGCGCCTGGAGGCCGGTGTAGTGTATCGGCGCATCGTGGTCGATCGCCTCCAGCATGGCTTCCGCGAGGGCACGGTTTTCCTGCGTGGTCGGGTCGAAAGCGCCGTGTTGAGAGATCGCTTTGATCTGCACGTCGCGGTTTTGCAGCATGCCGATCGCGACCCGATCGCACTTGAAGCGCCTGCAGAGCTCGCCGGTGAGGCTGTGCAGGCTGGTGTGTAGCGTCGGTTCCTCCAGCAAATCGACCACGGTCTGCAGGACCGTGGCCTGGCGCTTCACCAGCAGCGCCTGTTCGGCTGCGGCCCGCTCGCGGGACGCGGCGACCCGCAGCTGCGGGGCCGTGCTTTGCTGTGGCTGTGCGGCGGTGCTTGCCCCTGCGTTCGCAGACAGCGTCGCGACGGCGTCCGCGCTCGCGTCGCCCGGGGTGTTCGCTGCACTTGTCGGTCGGGTCACCTTTCCCAGATCCGTATAGTCGGGTGGACCGAAGGATTTTCGCGTTGGCCAGCGAGAGGCGACACAAGGCGCAAGCCGGCGTGTGACGTGGCGCAGCCAATCAAGGTTATCGTGTGATCCAGTTCACACTACAATGCTGCCGCGACGGACCCCGCACAGATATCTGTGGTCGTGGGTCCAGCGTGTTTGCTCGGCAAGGCGTCGAGCGCAGCGCCAGCATTCACGCAGGGTACGTACTGGTAAAAAGACAAGAGAGGGTAGGGCGTTGTATTGCATCAACTCAGGCCAGGTGTATCCGAAGGCGCGGCCGCGCGCGCTGCTTGTTCGCGGGCTCTGTGCCCTCGTGGTGCTGCAGGCCGCCGCGTGTTCGTCGACGGGCCCGATAGCGCCGCCTCGTAGCGGCCTTGAGGCCATCACCCTGAGCGACAGCGTCCGTCCCCAGGACGACTTCTATCGCTACGTCAACGACCACTGGCTCAGCACCACCGAAATTCCGGCCGACAAGACGCGCTACGGCGGCTTTGACGTCGTCTACGACCGCACCGAGCTGCGGCTGAAGGGGCTAGTCGAGGCGGCGGCCGAGCAACCGGAAGCGGGCAGCGCCAGCCTTGCGCGCGTCGGCGCGCTCTACGCCAGCTTCATGAACACGGCGGAACGCGAGCGCCGCGGGCTGACGCCGCTGACGGAACTGTTAGGGCAGCTCGCCGTGCTGCCGGACCACGAAGCGGTCGCTGCGGCCTTCGGCCGCTTGCAGCACCTCGGCGTGTCCGTGCCGCTCGCATTTTTCGTCGAGGCCGCCGCGGACGATCCCACGCGCTACTTGCCCTACTTCTGGCAGAGTGGGCTGGGGCTGCCGGATCGCAGCTACTATCTCGACGAGGGCGAGAAATACCAGGCCAATCGGGTGGCCTACGTCGAGCATATCGAGCGCATGCTGGTTCTGGCCGGGTTCGCCGCGCCGGCCGAGGCCGCGCAGACCATCTTCGACCTCGAGTTGCGGCTCGCGCAGCGGCACTGGACGCGGGTGCAAAACCGCGACCGCGAGCGCATCTATCGTAATCAGGTGACCTTCGCGGAACTCGATAGTCAGGGGTTCTGGCAGGCCGTTCTTGGCGGCGGCGGCTTCGGCGACGTGCCGCTTGGTGTCCTGGCGCAGGACGATTACTTCGCTGCGCTGCCCGCATTTGTCGCCGACGTTTCCGTGCCGCACTGGCGCCTGTACTTGCAGTACCACACGCTTGCCGCGTACGCGCCCTATCTTAGCGAGGCCTTCGTCGCAGAGAATTTTTCGTTCTATCGCCAGACGCTGCGCGGTCAGAGCGAACAGCGACCAACCTGGAAACGCGGCATTTCTCTCGTCAACGCACTGATCGGTGAGGATCTGGGCGCGCTCTACGTCGCGGAGTATTTCCCGGAATCCGCCAAGGCGTCGATATCCGAGCTCGTCGAAAATCTGCGCGGCGCCTTCGCTGAATCGATCACGTCGCTCGCGTGGATGGGCGATGCGACCAAGCGCCAAGCGCTCGATAAGCTCGCAGCGTTCGAGTCGAAGCTCGGGTATCCCGACGATTTTCGAGACTATGGCATCGAGCTTGCGGCCGAGGATCTGGTGGGCAACGTTCTGCTCGCGCGCGAGGCCGAGGGGCGTTTTGAAATCGACAAGCTGACGAAACCCGTCGATCGGAGCGAGTGGGGCATGTCGCCACAGACGGTAAACGCCTACTACCGGCCGACGTTTAACCAGATCGTCTTTCCGGCGGCCATCCTGCAGCCGCCGTTCTTTGACCCCGACATCGACGCGGCGCTCAACTATGGCGCTATCGGCGCGGTTATCGGCCACGAGTTTTCGCACGGCTTCGACGACCAAGGTCGCAAGTTCGACGGCAGGGGTCGTCTACGCGACTGGTGGACGGCGGGCGACGCGCAGGCCTACGTCGCGCGCGCCGACAGGCTGGTCGCCCAGTACGACGACTACACGCCGCTGCCGGATACGCCCATCAACGGCCGCCTGACGCTCGGCGAGAATATCGGCGATCTGGCGGGTCTGACGATGGCCTATCGCGCCTATCGGCGCTCGCTTGGCGATCAGGACCCGCCGGTCATCGACGGGCTCACCGGCGATCAGCGATTCTTTGCCGGTTGGGCGATCGTCTGGCGAACACTGTGGCGGGATGCGGCTCTGCGCGAGCGCCTGGTGACCGACTCGCACTCGCCGGGCGAGTACCGCGTGATCGGCGTGATGAAGAACATGGATGCGTTTCACGAGGCCTGGAACACCCAGCCCGGCGACGGAATGTATCTCGCGCCGGAGCGGCGGGTGCGCATCTGGTGATTGACGCATCTGCCGTCGCGCTGACGCGGCGCCGGTCACAAACGCTCGGCCTGTTCACCGTACTGCCGCTAGGAGCCGTCGCATCGCACCGCTGAATGGCTACCTCTTCGGCACGGGAAGCTGGTTCGCTGTCTACGGCATTCACACGGTGCTATTCAGCTGGCTGGTGACCATGGTGCTGCGCGAATCGCCCGAGAGCATTGGCATCGCGCAAGCTGCACTGCTGTTACCCGCCACGCTGCTTTTGTTGGTGGGCGGTGCGCTAGGCGACCGCTACGGCACGGCGCGGCTCGCGGTGCTGGCGCAGTGCGGTGCGGTGCTGCCGCTGCTGTGGCTCGGTGCGCTGCTGGTAAACGACGCGCTGACGTTCTCGGGTCTGATTGTCTATGCGCTGTTGCTGGGTACCGCCAACGCCTTTCTCACACCCGCCCGCGACGGCCTGCTGAATCAGGTCGCCGGGGGCGCAGTCCAGCGGACGGTGGTCAAGACCTCGCTCGCCCAGTTTGGCTCGCAGATGCTGGGCTTCGGCCTTGCGATGCTGGCCGATACGAATGGACCGGTGCCGCTGGTGGCGCTGCAGATCGCGCTGCTGCTGCTAGGGGCCTGGACCATCTCGCGGCTGCCCGTCGCATTCACGCCGCAGCCAACCGGCGAGCGATTTTTCCGTGCGATCGGACGCTCGCTCGCGGAGGGCGCGCGCACGGTCACCGCGCGTGCGGAGATGCGCGACGTGCTGCTGATGAATGCGGCACTTGGGCTGTTCTTCATGGGCTCGTACATCGTCACGCTGCCGATTCTCGTGCGCGAAAACTACTCGACCGACTCGACCGCGTTGGCGCTGATGAACATGGTCAACGCCGCTGGCCTGTTCGTGATGATCGCCGGGCTGCTGCGTTTCGGCGTGGTGGCGCGACCTGGGCGCGCGGTGCTGATCGCACACGTCGTCGGCGCCATCGTGCTGGCGGGCTGTGCGCTGGAGGTGCCGTTTCCCCTGTTTCTGCTGTTCGTGTTCGCCTGGGGCCTCGCCGGCGGCGTCGCGATGAGCATGTCGCGCACGGTAATGCAGGAGCTGGCGCCGGCGGCTCAGCGAGCCCGCGTCATGAGCTTCTTTGCGGTAACGATGATGGGCGCGGGGCCGATCGGCGCGCTATTCGCGGGTTATCTGAGCGAGACCCTGGGAGCGCGCACGGCTCTGGTGGTCTGCTGTGTGTCCATGTTCTCGTTCAGCGCGACCATGCTGCGCGTGTCAGCCGTCGCGCGCCTGACCCTCGACGGCACGGGGGAGGGACACCAGAGCGGGTCGGGCTAGCGGCCGACGATTCTCACGCGCAGTCCGTCCAGGTCGTCCGTCATAAACACCTGACAGCCGAGTCTCGAGCGTTCCGTCAGTTCCTCGCAGAAGTCGAGCATGTCGAGCTCCATGTCCTCGGGCTTGCCCACCTTCTCGTACCAGGCTTCCGCGACCTCAACGTGGCAGGTCGCGCAGGCGCAGGCGCCACCGCACTCTCCGTCGATGCCCTCGAGGCCCTCGTTGACGGCGATCTCCATCAGGCTCTGGGCGGAATCGACGTCTACGACGGATTCCGTGCCATCGATGTTCTCAAAGGTAACGGTGGGCATGCAGGACTCTTGGCGTTTCCGGGATAAAGGGCGCGCGAGTATAGCAAGCCGCATCGGCCTCTACAGAGGCGCAGCGCGGCATTGGACAAGTCCGGGCGGGGGCAAATCGCCGCATCGAGAGGGCGGGGCGAGCAGCGTGCCGAGCGGCGGCGAAGCGCGCCTATTCCGCGGGATCCGCGCGGCGCTGCAGTTCTGCCAGCAGCCGATCCGCGACTTCTTCGAGCAGCCGGGCGTCCGGGTGATTGACGAGCAGTTCGATGGCAAAATCGCGCAGTTCGCCCTTGTCCTGAGCGTGCAGCGCCGCAACCAGTTCTTCGGTGTTCAGGCGGGTCGTGATTTTCAGCATGATCTTCCCTGGGTGTCGCCCCTGGGGCGTGGCCATAGCGCAGCCTCGCGCTCCGGCGAATGCGCTTGAGCAGGCTGGCGAACGTGACGCCGCCGGACATCTCGTCCGGCACCTGTCCGGCACCGCACGCGGTAACCTTACCGCAACCCCGGACCTTGTCGCGCCTTATCGAACCTTCGCTGCTGGAGCACGCCCTTTTGCCCGACGCTCATCCAGATCATCCGCTCGCAGACACCCTGCTGGGCGCGAACATCGACCCGCCGCAGCATTACGACGAGGCAGCACAGGTGCTGCAGCCCATTTCTCGCGCGCGCGTGCGGCGCTTCGTCGGTCTGCCCGAGACGTATTTGGGCGTGGACCTTTGGCAGTGCTTTGAATTCTCGTGGCTCGGCCCCAGGGGCGTTCCTGCGGTGCGCTATCTGGAGCTGTCGATCCCGGCGGACTCTCCGTCGCTCGTCGAAAGCAAATCCCTGAAGCTGTATCTGAACGCGTTTGCGCTCAGCCGCTTCGACAGCGAGGCCCACGTGCTGCGGGCCTTGAATGCCGACCTATCCGCTGCGTTTGGCGTCGCTGTCGGCGTCGAACTGCAGACCCTGTCGCAGATGGCGCCGATCGATCGGCGGCTGCCCGGGGAGTGCATCGATGACGCCGCCATTGAAATCCAGGCGTTCGCCCCCGACGCGGCGCTCTTGACGCCCGTCGCCGCCGAACCGGTCGCACGGGTTTGGCACAGCCACCTGTTTCGGCACCTGTGCCCGGTAACCGGCCAGCCAGACTGGGCGTCGATCGTTATCGACTACGCGGGGCCGAAGCTCGAGGCGGGTGCCCTGCTGCACTATCTGGTGTCGTTTCGGCAACATCAGGGCTTCCACGAGGCGATGGTGGAGCGTCTGTACACCGACCTGCTCGAAGCCTGCGGCCCCGAGCGCCTGAGCGTGCAGGGGCTGTTTCTACGCCGCGGCGGCATTGGCATCTGTCCGTTTCGCAGTTCTAGCGCAACGCCGGCGCCCAGGCTCAGGACCGCGCGGCAGTAGGCTTCCCGTCGCCGGTGAGGTGCTAGTCGCCCCTGCGCGGCGCCAGCAGCGTTCTCAGCCAATTCCACCAGCCGTTGCGGCCCAGCACATAGCGATCGAGTTTCGCCATCTCGTCCGCGAGCGCGCGAGGGTCGCGAAACAGATCTGCGCGCGTCCTCAGCGGTATCTGCGGGTCAAGCGAGCGCACGGGTCGGGCGGGGTTGCCCGCGACTATCGTGTTGGGCGGTACGTCGTTCGCCACTACGGCGCGCGCGGCAACGATGCTGTTGCTGCCTACGGTGACGCCCTTCAGAACGCAGGCGCCGTCACCGATCCAGACGTTGTCTTGCAGCACGACGGGCGCGTGGGTACCGACGATCGCCGTTCGGTCGTGTAGATCGTGCCAGTCCGCGTCCGTGATATAGCTGCCGGCTGCCAGCATGGTGCCGGCGCCGATGCTGACCCGCTGTGCCGAATCGATGCGGACGCCGGGGCAGATCAGGCAGTGATCGGCGATGTCGATGTGGCCTTGCGCCGGCGGTGTCTGCCAGGTGGTCAACGCGACGGGTCGATCCGCGGCGGCGATGATGTGTGCATTGGCGCCGATGCGAATGTCGCGACCGTGCAGGTGCACGTGCCAGGGTTTGAGGACCATAGAGTTGGGTCCGAAGTGCTCCGCCTGTGGTGCGAGGCGCCGCCGAACGTACCAGCCCTCCAGATGGCCAAACAGGTTCTTGACGGGCAGCGGTCGGTGATCCTGGCGCATAAGACGAGAGCACTCAGCGATGGACGCTCGGCTGCCGAGATCCGGCTTCGGCACGGCAGACTAGCTTGGTGGCTGAGCTTGGCGGACTGGCTTGGCGGAGAGGGAGGGATTCGAACCCTCGATGGACTTTCGCCCATACACACTTTCCAGGCGTGCTCCTTCGACCGCTCGGACACCTCTCCAGTACGGACCCCACAAGACGATGGGGTAGGGCGGCGACCCAACCAGCCACACCTCGGCGCCCGAGTCCGCTGTTGCCGCTGCTCCCTTCCGGGCCTGACGGGGTTCACAACATATCGTCGCGAGGGGACCGGGAGGGTCACCATCGAAACGGCACGCCGCAGCGACCGTTTGCGAGCGGCGCATGCTACCAAAGATCGCGCGATCTTGGGTCCCTGTTTCTCGCTCGCCTCACTCCTTGTTGGCGAGCAGGTCGTGCTTCTTGAGCAGGCCGCGGAGCTGGTCGTACGTGAGCCCCAACAGCTCTGCCGCTTTGCGCTGATTGAAGCGCGCCTCCGCCATGCCGGCCTCGATGAGGCCAATCTCGTAGTTTGTGGTCGCTGCACGCAGGTCGAGCGGCCAGCTTTGGGCGGAGGGCGCAGCGGGAAGGTCCGCGCCGCTTTTTGTGCCATTCGCCGCACCGTCCGCCTCGCCGTCCGCCGCACCGGAGGCGCCGTTGGCCTTCCCCCTCTCCTCGCCAGAGGCGCCGTCGCCCGCCGCCGGATCCACCCGTGGCCGCCAGGGCGAGTCGAAGGCGTCGATGATGATCTCGTCGACTTCCTCGTTATCCGGCGCGCGATAGACGCTGCGTTCGACGACGTTCTTGAGTTCGCGAACATTGCCCGGCCAGTCGTAGGCCACCAGCCGCTCGGCGGCCGCGGCGCTGAATCCTGGAAACAGCTCTCGCTCCAGCTCGCTCGCCATGTTGATCGCGAACGCCTGGGCCAGCAGCAGTATGTCCTCCTGCCGCTCCCGCAGCGGCGGCAGGGTGACGACGTCGAACGCGAGGCGATCCAGCAGGTCGTAGCGAAACTCACCCGCCGCCGCCTTGGCCGGCAGATCGACGTTGGTCGCGGCGACCAGCCGCACGTCGACCGACAGGGTCTTCTGGCCGCCCAGACGCTCGAATTCGCCGTACTCGATCACGCGCAGCAGCTTCTCCTGCACGGCGGGCGACGTGGTCGCGAGTTCATCCAGAAACAGCGTCCCGCCATCGGCGCGCTCGAAACGGCCCTTGTGCGCGCGCGTCGCCCCGGTAAACGAACCCGCCTCGTGACCGAACAGCTCGGACTCGAGCAGCGTTTCGCTGATCGCCGCGCAGTTGACCTTCTGATAGGCGCCCTCCCAGCGGTTGGACAGGTAGTGGAGGCGGGCGGCGATGAGTTCCTTGCCCGTGCCGCGCTCGCCGACGACCAACACGGGCTTCTCGAGTGGCGCCATGCGCGAGATATCATCCAGCACGGCGAGGAAGGCCGGGGCCTCGCCGATCAGTCGTTCGTGGTCTTTGGGTATCGCCATCGAGCTTCCTTGTTGACGCTCCGCGGTTTTGGCGCTCGGCGCGACCGGTCTGGTGGACGGTCGATCGCCTGGGGGCTGCGAACGGCCGTCGCCGCCCTGAAGATCGTGCCAAGTGTTGGTGAGTTTGGCTAATCTGCCGTCTGATCAGTCCCTGGCGTCGCGCCGAGCGCTCTAAATTATCTATATAAATCAAATAGATGTGATGATTCGACAGTTCTGGCACGGAAACTGTATTAATCGCTGCGGAAGCCGCCGTAGCAGCAAGCAAACGCAGGCTGGCAACACCAACGGCGCCTCCGGAACTGACCACGAGGCGCAAAGAGGCGGCAACCGCCGTAGCTTAACGGAGAATCGACATGGGCATTTATTCGCGACTTTCGGACATCGTGAACTCGAACATCAACTCACTGCTGGATCGGGCGGAAGACCCGGAAAAGATGGTGCGGCTGATCATTCAGGAGATGGAAGAGACCCTGGTTGAGGTGCGGACCACCTCGGCACGGGCGCTGGCGGACAAGAAGGAACTGACGCGCAAGGCGGAATGGATGCGCGAGGAGTCAGCCGAGTGGGTCCGCAAGGCGGAAGTGGCGATCAGCAAAGGCCGCGACGATCTGGCAAAGGCCGCGCTGGGTGAGCGCAACAAGGTCGATGAGGCTGCAGCCGCGGTCGAGGAAGAACTCGGCCACCTTGATGCGACTCTGGAAACGCTGGCGTCCGACACGCGCGCGCTGCAGGCCAAGATCAAGGATGCAAAGGCCCGGCAGAATGCGATCATTGCGCGCGGCCAGGCGGCACAGACCCGGCTGGGCGTCCGGCGCCAGCTCTCGGAACACAACATCGACGATGCCATGGCGCGGTTTGAGGCCTACGAGCGCAAGATGGACGATCTCGAGGGCCAGATTGAGGCCTACGACATGGTGCAGAAGACGCTGGCAGACGAGATCGACGATCTGGAGAATGACTCGACGCTCGACGATCAGCTGGCGGAGCTTAAGCGAGACATCGGTACGCGCGACGGCGCAGGTCAGGGTAACAACGGCACCCAGGCCTGAATCGCGGCCTCGATGGATTGCGAACGTCGTTTCATTACCGACATCCGCCGCGGCCAGCGCCGCGGCTACGGTGTCGAGCAGGCTGCAGCGGGTGCAGCAACTAAACAGCGGAGCCTCTAATGGACGGTATGGTGGTGGCTTTTTTTGTCCCAACCCTGGTTTTTATCATCTTCGTCCTGCCGCTGTGGCTGTTCATGCACTACCGCACCAAGCAGCGCACGCTGAATTCGCTGACCGAAGCGGAGCGAGACGACCTAAAACTGATGGCGGTTAACGCCGAGCGCATGCTGGAACGCATCGCGACGCTGGAAGCGCTGCTCGACGAAGAGGCGCCGGACTGGCGCAGCAGCGCAGACGCCGCCGTCAACGGGCGCGGCGGCGCACGGCCGGCCGCAACCCGCCAGGCAATGAACGGAGAACGCGCCTAATGGCCAGCACGACGGGAAGCAACCGCGGCAGGCGTCCGCAGACCGACCACGAATTCGATCGCGCCATGCGCCGGCTCGAAGACGCCGTGCGCGACCTGGGCAGCACCGGGCGCGAGACGCTGGCCGATCGCGCCGCGTCGTTCCTGGAAGACGCGGCCGATAAGCTCAAGCAGGAGGCCCGCGGCGGCGCTGACGACGCGCCGCGGGGCGGCGGCTATGCCGACGACGGCGAGCGTCGGGGCGTATGGGGCCGATCGGCGGTCGTCGCTCGACCTGGCCGCGATCCCTATCTCGGTCGCGTCGGTGGCGTCTGTGCCGGCTTAGCGCCTTATCTGGGCGTGCAGATCTGGGTGCTGCGCTTCATTGCCGTTAGCTGTCTGATCTTTATGCCGCAGGTCATTTTACCGGCCTACTTCATCGCCTACTTCGTACTCGACGAGGTCGAGTACGACGGGGTGGAGGAGCTGCCCGCGCGATCCCGCCGCCGCTGGCACAAGCGACGGGTCAAGCGCGCGCGCCGCAGCGCCCGCGCCAGCCGCGTGGCCGACGTTGAGATACCGAGCCGGCGCGCTTCGGCTGGTCGCAGCGCCAAGCCTGAGCCTTCGGGACAGACGCTGCGCTCGGTGCGCGGCACGCTGGACGAGGCGGAGCGCCGGCTGCGCGAAATGGAAGGTGCTGTGACCTCGGATCGCTTTCAGCTGCAGCGGGAACTGAACGCGATCGATCGGCGCTAAGCGCCTGTGCCGGGCTAGCACCGACGAGGACGGTCGGGCGACGACCAGCGAACGGCGGATCGAAAGGCGCTAGATCTACTATCAACGAAAACCAAGGAGCCGTGGATTAGATGAGCGACGTTTTCATCATGGTCATGTTCATCGTGCTGGTCGCCGTCGGCGGCAGCGTCATCAGCGACTATCTGAAGACCCAGCGACGGCTAGCGGACAGGCGCGGCCTCAACGATGACGAGCATGATCGCGAGTTGGCAGACCTGCGGGCGCGCGTCGAAGTCCTGGAGCGTATCGTGACCGATCAGGGGTACAGCCTGCGCAGGGAGTTAGACGCGCTGTAGCGACAAACGGTCGCTGGCCGAGCGCCATTCGCGAAGACAGCCTCGCGATGCTAGGCCAGGACAATATCGGGCCGATCGGTGAAGACACCGGTCGCCCCCAGGCTGCGTAGTTCTGCCGCCCGCTCGGGCGAGTTGATCGTGTAAACCAGCACGCCGAAGCCCTCGGCTCGAATCTCGCCGATCCTCTGCGCCGTCGCCAGCCGATCGGCAAGATTGATCGTCGCGGCCTGCAGCTCCCGCGCGGTTTGGATCATCCCGGTGGTTGAAACGCCGCGGTGATACAGCGGCCCCACCGGGGTGATCTCGTCTAGGGCGCGAAACGCGCGCAGTTCGTCGTGATCGAACGAGCTGACCAGCACGGCCTGTCGCGGCTGCAGACGTGCGATCAGACGCGCCGTCGGCCCTGCCGTCTGCGGGCCTTTGAGCTCGATGTTCAACGCCACCGTTGTCGGCAGCGTTTGCAGCACCTCGGCGATCAGCGGCGGCGGTTCACCGCCGCCAGCATCCAGCGCTCTGATACGGTTTAGCGGAGTCGAGGCCACGCGGCCAGTGCCGTTGGTGGTGCGATCGAGCTTGTCGTCGTGGATGACCAGCAGCTCGCCGTCCACCAGGTACAGGTCACACTCGACAGCGGCGGCCCGGTGCGCGAGCGCCGCCCGGAAGCTTGCGAGCGTGTTTTCCGGGGCCAGGCCTGCAGCGCCGCGGTGACCGATGATCGAAAATCCGTGGTTCCAGTGCATAGGGATCCGCCATCCAGCGTTCCAATATCGTCGGCTCATATTCTCGCAGGTCTATGGCCGGTCGGGGCGACCCGGGGTAGCACGCGCCGTCACCGAGAGTGACCGCCGCGCCCCGGCCACCTACAATGCCGTCATGACCTATCAGGCACTCGCGCGCAAGCTTCGTCCGGCCGACTTTGCCGGGCTGGTGGGACAGGATCATGTCGTTCAGGCGCTGACCCACGCGCTCGATCACGACCGCCTGCACCACGCCTATCTGTTCACCGGGACGCGCGGCGTGGGGAAGACGACGGTCGCGCGTATTCTCGCGAAGTGTCTCAACTGCGAGCGCGGCGTCAGTTCTTCGCCCTGTGGCGTGTGCGATGCGTGCGTGATGATCGGCGAGGGTCGGTTCGTCGACCTGATCGAAATGGATGCGGCGTCGCAGCGCGGCGTAGAGAGCATCCACGATCTGCAGGACAACGCGCAGTACATGCCCAACAGCGGCCGCTTCAAGGTCTACCTGATCGACGAAGTGCATATGCTGTCGACGCACGCCTTCAACGCCCTGCTGAAGACCCTTGAGGAGCCGCCAGAGCACGTCAAGTTTCTGCTGGCGACTACGGAAGCCAAGAAGGTGCCGGTCACCATTCTGTCCCGCTGTCTGCAGTTCCAATTGAAGAACATGACGCCCGAACGCATCACGGCGTATCTCGCGGAGGCACTGCAGGCTGAATCGGTACCGTACGAAACGGGTGCGCTAGAGATCATCGCCGGCGCGGCACGCGGCAGCATGCGCGATGCGCTGAGCGTGACCGATCAGGCCATTAGCTTTGGCGCCGGCAAGCTCACGGAGGCGGACGTCGCGTCGCTGCTCGGCGTGACCGGACGCGATGAGCTGCGCGCGCTGCTGGAGGGCATTGCCAGCGGCGAACCGACGGCCGTGCTCGCCTGTGCGGCGGAGCTGGCGGAACGCGGGGTAGACTTTCAGGCCGTACTCGCCGACCTGGTGACCGCGCTGCACGATATCGCAGTCGCGCAGGCGCTGCCGGACAGCGCTGATGTGCCTCTCGGCCGGGACTTCGCGCCACGCTTTGACGGCGAGGCGGTGCAGCTCAACTATCAGATCGCCCTGCGCGGACACCGCGATTTGGCGTACGCCCCCGAACCGCGGATCGGTTTCGAGATGACGCTGCTGCGCATGCTGCAGTTTGCGCTGCCGCCGCCCCAGGACGCACCGCGCCAGCGGCAGACCGACGCTGAAGACACTGCAGCGGACAACAGCGGTGCGCGCGCGGGCGTCGCGCCGGACGCCAAGCCCGCTTCCGCGCACGCGGCGCACAAGCCAGCCGGCGCCGATCCGACTGCCGCGGCACGGCCCGCCTCGGACGAGTCGCAGGCGGCGGCCCATGCGCCCGCGAACGGCGCCGACCCCGTTGCAGACAAGCGCCCAGAACGGCCGAGTTCCGCGCCGTCGATGCCGGAGCCCGCGCGCGAGCAGGCCGGGGCAGCCGCGCGCACCGAAGTCGCCCCGGTCGATCCACCCCGACCGCCGAACCCTGCAACCCGGGCCGTCAAGGCGCGCGCCCCGGCCGATGGCTGGTATGCGCTGCTGCGCGAGCATCCCAGCGAGGGTGTCCTCGCCATGCTGCTGCGCAACAGCGTGTTGCTCGACAAGACCGTGACCGAGGCCGGGGAACGCTGGTCGCTGCGGCTCGACGCGGCGCACGATGCGCTGCTGGGCGATCGTCACCCGCGCGAAATGGGCGCGCACCTGTCGCGCTCGCTCGACCGGTCGATCAGCGTGGATCTCGAGGTCGGGTCCCCGGAGTGGGAAACGCCCGCGCAGCAGGATCTGCGCGAGGCCGAGGAGCGGCAGGCGGCGGCCATCGACGAGTTCACCAGTCATGACGACGTGCGCGCGCTGCTCGAGACCTTCGACGCACGGGTGGACATGAGTACCATCGCACCGGTGGAAAACGACAGCGCCGGCGCTGCCTGATAAAGCAGGCGCGGGACCAAGAGGAACAAATCGAACATGGTAGGAATCAACGACCTCATGAAGCAGGCGCGGGAGATGCAGTCCGCGATGCAGGAAAACATGCAGCGCATGCAGGAGGAGTTGGTGCGCATGGAGGTGGTCGGCGAGAGCGGTGCGGGCATGGTGCGCGTGACGCTGAACGGCAAACACGAGGCGCGGCGCGTGGAGATCGACCCGAGCCTGCTTGGTGAGGACCGTGAAATCCTCGAGGATCTGGTCGCGGCCGCGTTCAACGCTGCGGTGGCCAAGGTCGAGACGGCCAATCGGGACAAGATGGCCGGCATGGCCGATGGCCTCAATCTGCCACCGGGCTTCAAGTTTCCGTTTTCCTGAGCCGCTCCTCCCGACCTGCCGACGTGAGTTCCAGTCCGCTCATCGATGCGCTGATCGACAGTCTGCAAGTGCTGCCAGGCGTCGGTCCCAAGAGCGCCCAGCGCATGGCGTTCCATTTGCTGCAGCGTGATCGAGCGGGCAGTCAGACGCTGGCAGAGCGCCTCGCTCGAGCGGCGGCGGAGGTCGGTCAGTGCGACCGCTGCCGGACCCTGACCGAGCAGCGGATCTGTGCGCTGTGCGAGGACGAGCGCCGTTCGCAGGTGCTGCTCTGCGTCGTTGAATCGCCGGCCGACATCCTCGCGATCGAGTCGGCGGGCGGCTTCGACGGCCAGTATTTCGTCCTCCACGGACGGCTGTCGCCGATCGACGGCATCGGTCCGGAAGAGCTCGGCCTCAGCGAGCTGACCGAGCGCTTGCAGGACGGGGCGTTCGAGGAGGTGATTCTCGCCACTAACCCGACGGTCGAAGGGGAGGCCACCGCACACTTCATCAGTCAGCTCGCCGCGCCCTACGTGCAGAAGGTCTCGCGCATCGCCCACGGGGTACCCGTAGGCGGGGAACTGGAGTTCGTCGACGGCGGCACCATCGCCCACGCGCTAACGGGACGGCGCTCGCTGTGAGCCAGCCGCAGCGCTACATCGACCGAGCGGAAACTCTGGATACTGCCGCCGCGGACTGGCGGGATCCGATCGCGTTCGATACCGAGTTCATGCGCACCAACACCTTTTTTCCCATACCCGGCCTGTATCAGCTCGCAACGCAGCGAGAGAGCGCGCTGATCGATCCTGTGGCAATCGATGACCTGGCACCCCTGCGGACTCGACTCGCGACCGATGAGTGGGTAGTGATGCACGCCTGCTCCGAGGATCTGGAGCTGCTGCACCATCATCTGTTAGTGACGCCGCCGCGCCTGTTTGATACCCAGGTGGCCAACGCGTTTCTTACGGACCGCTACGCGATCAGCTATGCCGGTCTGGTCGAGGAGCGCCTGGGCGTCTCGCTCGACAAGGGCGCGACGCGCTCGAACTGGGTGAAACGGCCGCTGTCGACGCGCCAGCTCGCCTATGCCCACGCCGACGTCGCCTATCTGCTTGAGCTATTCGACCGGCTCAGGGCGGAGCTTGAGCAACGCGGCGCGCTGGACTGGTGCCTGGAGGAGCTCGCCGAGCGCACCCGCTTTGAGCCGACAGAACCGCAGCGCTACTACCTCAGCATCAGCGGCGCGTGGCGCCTGGAGGACACGGAGCTTGCGGCGCTGCGCGACCTGACGGCCTGGCGAGAGCGCCAGGCACGCGCGGAGGACGTGCCGCGCAATAAGGTAGTCGCGGACGATGTGCTGTTGGAGCTGGCCCGGCACGCGCGGCTGTCGAGGCGGGACGTCCACGCCCACCTGCAGGCACGGGCGGCCGAACGGTACGCGGAGGAACTGCTGGAGACGCATCGCTTTGGTCGCGCGGCGACGACCGCGCCGGAGCGACCCCCGAAGCCGCTGACCAGCGCCGAGCAGAAGCAGGTGAAGTCGCTGCGCGATGTCGCCCGCGCGCGGGCGGAGTCGCTCGGCATGGCGCCTGAGCTGTTGGCACGCAAGCGCGATATCGAAACGCTGGTACGCGCCCAGCGCGACGAGCCAGATTCGCTGCATCACTATGGCAACTGGCGCGCGCAGGCTCTGGGCGAGCCGTTCGCGCGCGCTGCCGGGATCACGGAGCGCGGCGCATGAGCGCGCACAGCGCCGCGCCCATGCGGGTACAGGTGTACCGCAGCCCGCGGGTCGAGGGGATGTATCTGCTGGTGCCGGCCGCGGAGCCATCGTCTGCCGAGGCCGAGGCCGAGGACCTCGCGGTTGTGCCCGCCGCGCTGCTCGAGCGCTTCGGCGAGCCGGAGGCCTCTTTTGCCTTCGAGCTCACCGCCGATCGGGCGCTGTCGCGCGCGAACCCCGCTGACGTCTATGCGGCCTTTGCGGAGCAGGGGTTCTACCTGCAGATGCCGCCGCCCGAGTTCGATGCGTAGGCAAGGGGCTGATGTTCCAAGATCGGCGGCTGGCGCCGAGGGTGCACAGACTCAAACACGCAGACCCAGTTTCACAATAAAGGCCAACACCCATGCTTGAACTGAGCGACCGCGACGTCTGGCTGATCATCGGCGCCATGACGCTGGGTGTGACGCTGGGGATCGCCTGGCTCACGCGGTCGTGGCGCTGGTGGTGGCCGAAGACGCTGCTGCGCACATTGACGCCCGTGATTTGCCTGACGCCGGCCATGGTGCCCGCCGCGCCTGGACACTTTGCGCCGGCCTATCTGATCGTGTTCTTCGAGGCCGTGCTGCAGCGCGACGGCCAGCCGGAGAGTGCGATTGGACGTCTTGCCGCTGTCTCACTTGCGGTCGTCGTCGTGGTGACGCTGGCCGCCATCTACCGCGCGGCCCAGGCTCGCAGAACCCCGCACGAGCCTCCCGAGCCAACCGCCGAAGCAGGCGCTTAGAGGGCGTGCCACCGGCGCCTGCGACACCGTTGCCAGCTTGGAAATGGAGTGCCGCTCAATTAAGGTAGATCCTTTGCCCGCACAAGAGCCGAAGCCGACGATATGATTTTCGACAGCACCGATACCTACATCTCCACCGACGAACTCAGCATGGCGGTGGACGCCGCAGTGAAACTCGAGCGGCCGCTGCTCGTGAAGGGCGAACCGGGTACCGGCAAGACGATGCTCGCAGAAGAAGTGGCAGCCTCGCTGGGCGCGCCGCTGATTCAGTGGCACATCAAGTCGACGACTAAGGCACAGCAGGGCCTGTACGAGTACGACGCCGTATCGCGGCTGCGCGACTCCCAACTCGGCGATGAGCGTGTCAAGGACATCGCCAACTACATTCGCAAGGGTAAGCTGTGGGAGGCGTTCGAGGCCGAGGAGCGGGTGGTGCTGCTGATCGACGAGATCGATAAGGCCGACATCGAGTTTCCGAACGATCTGCTGCAGGAACTCGACAAGATGGAGTTCTTCGTCTATGAGTTAGGCAACACGATCAAGGCAAAGAACCGACCCGTCGTCGTCATCACCAGTAACAACGAAAAGGAACTGCCCGACGCGTTCCTGCGTCGCTGCTTTTTCCATTACATCAACTTTCCGGATCGGGACACGATGCAGCAGATCGTCGATGTGCACTTTCCGGACTTCAAGAAAGATCTCGTCAAAGAGGCGATGGACATCTTCTTCGATGTCCGCAAGGTACCCGGTCTGAAGAAGAAGCCGTCGACTTCCGAGCTGATCGATTGGCTGAAGCTGCTGATGGCGGACGACATTCCCGATGAGATCCTCACCAATCGCGACACCAGTAAGGCCATTCCGCCGCTGTATGGCGCACTGGTGAAAAACGAACAGGACGTGCATCTCCTCGAACGCCTCGCGTTCATGAACAGGCGCGATAGCCGGGGGTAACCCATGCTGATCAACTTCTTTCTGACGCTGCGCAAGTACAAGGTTCCGGCGACGATTCGGGAGCTGATGGATCTGCTCGAGGCCATGAGGCAGCGCGTCGTCTACGCGAACATCGACGATTTCTATTTGCTGTCGCGTACCTGCCTGGTCAAGGACGAAAAGCACTACGACAAGTTCGATCGGGCGTTCTCGGCCTACTTTAAGGGGCTCGAAGATCTGCACGGCATGCTGGAGTCGCTGATCCCCGACGAGTGGCTGCGGCGCGAGTTTGAAAAGTCGCTGACGCCGGAAGAGCTTGAGAAGATCAAGAGTCTCGGCGGCCTAGAGAAGCTTATCGAGGCTTTCCAAAAGGCGCGCGAAGAAGAAGAAAAGCGCGCTGCCGAGGAAGCCAAGAAGGGCAAGGAAGGTAAAGAAGGCGAAGAGGGCGACGCCGACAAGGAAGGCAAGGACGGCCCGAACGGTCCCGGCAAGGGAAAGAAAAAGAAAGCGAAGAAAGTCTGGGACGAACGTCAGTACAAGAACCTCGACGACGGCGTCGAACTCGGTACGCGCAACATCAAGATGGCGCTCAGACGGCTGCGCAAGTTCGCCCGCACCGGTCGCGAGGAAGAACTCGATATCGACGACACGATTCGTTCGACCGCGCACAACGGCGGCATGCTCGACATCAAGATGCGGCCCGAGCGCAAGAATACGGTCAAGGTGCTGTTGTTCCTCGATATCGGCGGTTCGATGGATGCGCACGTCAAGGTTTGCGAGGAGCTGTTTAGCGCCACGCGCACCGAGTTCAAGCATCTCGAGAGCTACTATTTCCACAACTTCATCTACGAATCCGTGTGGAAGGACAATCGCCGCCGCATGGCAGAGCGGGTGCCAACCTTTGAGATCCTGAACCGCTTCGCGGGCGACTATAAGGTCGTGTTCGTTGGCGATGCCACCATGGCACCCTACGAGATCACCCACGCTGGCGGTTCGGTCGAGCACTGGAACGAAGAGCCGGGCGCTGCTTGGATGGGGCGCTTCACGGAGCTCTACGAACGTCTGGTCTGGATCAACCCGACGCCTCAGGAGACTTGGGAATACTCGTCGTCTGTGGCGATGACGCAGGAACTCGTCGGCGGCAACATGTTCCCGCTGACCGTACGCGGGCTCGAAGACGGAATGGGATTCCTGTCCAAGTAGCGATCGACGGCCGGCTGCGGGCGGCCGGCGCTTCCCATAGTCTGCGTCGCGACCTCTGATCGAAGGCGGCATTGCGCCGCGCACCTGCAGGGAACCCATCGGGCCGCAGCATGAGCCGAGCGCCGGAATCTGATCTGCTGATTCGCGATCGTCATCGCTATAGGCAGCTGCTGCGTCGGGACGGCGAGGCGGCCGCGGAGCTGGCCGAGCGCAGCAGGCTCGCGCTCGAGGCGCGTCGCGAACGACTGCCCGAGATCAGCTATCCCGCTCAGCTACCCATTACCGAGCACGTCGAAGAGATCCAGCAGTTGCTGCGCGATCACCAGGTGGTCGTCGTGGCCGGCGAGACGGGTTCGGGGAAGACGACCCAGTTGCCCAAGATCTGTCTCGGCGCGGGATTCGGCGTCAACGGCGCGATCGGCCACACCCAGCCCAGACGGATCGCGGCGCGCGCGGTCGCTTCGCGCATCGCTGAGGAACTGCAGGTCGAACTCGGCGGCGTCGTCGGCTACAGCGTGCGCTTCAGCGACGTCAGCGGCGACGATACGCTCGTGCGGCTGATGACCGACGGCCTGCTGCTCACCGAACTGCGCAGCGATCGTTTTCTGAATCGGTACGAGCTGCTGATCGTCGACGAGGCGCACGAGCGTTCGCTGAACATCGACTTTCTGCTCGGCGTGCTAAAGGATCTGCTGCCGAGACGATCGGACCTGAAGCTGGTGATTACCAGCGCGACGATCGACGAGTCTGCGTTCGCGAGCCACTTTGGCGACGCGCCGATCGTGCGCGTCAGCGGCCGCAGCTTTCCGGTCGACATACGCTATGTCGCCGAGCCCGAGACCTTGGAGGAGCGACTGGCCGCGTGCTTCGCCGACATCCGTTCGCGTCCGATCAGCGGCGCGCGCGACGTGCTGATGTTCTGTACGGGCGAGCGCGAGATCATGGAGTGTGCGCGGCTGCTGCGAGACCTGCTAGGCGATCGCTGGGAGATCCTGCCGCTATACGCGCGCCTGTCGGCCAAGGAGCAGGCGCGCGTCTTCCAGCCGGGCCGCAAGCCCCGCGTCGTGCTGGCAACGAACGTCGCAGAGACCTCGCTGACGGTGCCGAACATCGGCTACGTCATCGATCCTGGTGAGGCGCGCCTGTCCCGGTATTCCTACCGCTCGAAGCTTCAGCGTCTGCCGGTCGAACCCATCAGCCAGGCGAGCGCGACCCAGCGCGCGGGGCGCTGCGGCCGAATCGCGCCGGGCGTGTGCTATCGCCTGTTTGAGGCGAGCGACTTCGAAGGGCGGCCGGCCTTCACGGAGCCAGAGATCCGCCGGTCGAACCTGGCCGCTGTCGTCCTCACGATGCGCGCGTTTGCGCTCGGTGACGTGCGACGCTTTCCGTTCATCGACCCGCCGGCGCCAAAGGCGATCACCGACGCGGAGCGGCTGCTCGAGGAACTCGGCGCGCTGGCGGGCGAGCGCCTGTCCGCCATCGGAAAAACGATGGCCCGGCTTCCGATCGATCCGCGCCTCGCCCGTATGCTGATCGCGGCGGATAAACTCGGCAGCCTGCGCGAGTTACTGATTATCACGAGCGCCTTGGCAACGCAGGATCCCCGCGAGCGGCCGCTCGCCAAGCGCGCCCAAGCCGACGCGGCGCATGAGCGCTTTGTCGACGAGCGCTCCGACTTTTTGAGCTTCCTGAAAATATGGGAATGGGCCGAGGAGGAGCGTCAGGCGCGCTCGAACAATCAGTATCGAAAGACCCTGCAGCGTCAGTATCTGTCGCCGGTGCGAATGCGAGAGTGGCGCAGTCTCTACACCCAACTGCGCGGCGACGCACGGCGAGCGGGGCTGAGCGAAAGCAGCAATCTCGCTGGCTACGGTGCCATTCACGAGGCGCTCATCGCCGGCTCTCTCAGTCTGCTGGGGCAGCACGACGAACGCGGGCTGTATCGGGGTGCCCGCAACGCGACCTTTCGCATCTTCCCCGGCAGCGCGCTGGCCGCGCGCGGCCCCAAATGGTTGATCGCGGCGGAGATCACCGAGACCAGCCGGTTTTACGCCCGCTGCGTCGGCGGCGTGAGCCCGCAGTGGCTCGAGCGCGCGGGGAGCCACCTGCTGCGACGCTCTCACAGCGAACCGCACTGGGATGCCAAACGCGGCGAGGCGATGATCTTCGAGCGCACCGTACTCTACGGGCTGACGCTGGCAGAGCGGCGCGCCGTGCGACTCGCGAGCGTCGACGCGGCGCTCGCCCGAGATCGATTTCTGCGCGAGGGGTTGCTGCAGGGCGCGTTGGACAAGCCACCCGATTTCGTACGTCACAATCTAGAACAGATTAGGAGCGTCCTGGCGCTGGAGGCGCGTGGTCGCCAGCGGGATCTGCTTGCAGATGAGGACACGCTGGTCGCCTTTTATGACGAGCGGCTGCCTCAGGCCATCGCCGGCACCAAGGCCTTGCAGCGCTGGCTGCGTAGGGCCGGAGAGACCGAATTACAGGCCCTGCTCATGACCCCGGCCGATGTGCGCCGCGCCGATGCGTTGGCTCCGGAGCTCGCCGACTATCCCGGCGAGCTGGCGTTCGATGATCTGCGCCTGCGGCTGAAGTATCGGTTCGCGCCCGGCGAGGAAGACGACGGGCTGAACGTGCAGGTGCCGCTCGGCGTGCTGGCGGCACTCTCGCCCGAGCCGTTCGCCTGGCTGGTGCCGGGCATGCTGGATACCCTGCTAGAGGCGCTGCTGCGCACGCTGCCGAAGCGTATACGGCGCAAGCTCGCGCCTGTTCCCGACCGCGTGCGCGAGCTGTTGCCCGTGTTGACCTCTGCCACCATCTATCGTCAGGGCAGCCTGCTGGAACGGCTGGCGGATGCGCTCGACGAGCAGTTCGGTGTGACCGTGACGCCGGCCGATTGGCGCGCCGCGGACATCGACGGCCACCTCCGCCCCAATTTTCGCGTGCTCGGCAAGCGCGGCCGGCTGCTGGCACAGGGGCGGGATCTGGGCGAGCTGCAGGAACGGCTGCTGCAGACCGAGGCGTCCAACGATGGCCGCGCGCGCGCGGCCCGCTTCGAGCAGCAGGGCGTCACGAGTTTTCCGGACCAGGGGCTGCCGGCCAAGCGCCACCTGCGCGGCAGAGAGGAGGCGCTTGTGTATCCCGCCCTTGTGGATGTGGGCGAGGCGGTCGACGTCGTCATGTGCGCGACCCCGATGGAGGCGCGTGACCTGAACCGGCAGGGCTATGCGCGGCTCGCGCGTCTGACGGATCGCCAGACCGCACGCTATGTCGCGAAAGAACTGAAGAAAAACGTCGAGCTTGGGCTGCACTACGCATCGCTCGGCAGCACGGGCGAGCTGATCGATCGGGTACTGAACCAGCTCTACTGGCACCATTATTTCGAAGGCGAGCCGCTGCCCAGCGAGACCGAGGCCTTCGAGGCTCGCATCAGCGATCGCCGACCCTCGGCCCTGGAGGCCTTCTACCGCTTGGAGCAAACGCTGTGTGCCGCGCTGCAGCGCCGCTTCGAGATTGTGCGCAAGCTCGACGAGCTGACGTCGCCGGCCTTTCGCCGCGCCGCGGCCGACATGGGCGCGCAGCTCACAGGCTTGTTCGGATCGGCCTTCCCACAGGGTGTCGACTGGCCGCTGTTCGAGCTTACGCCCGATGCGCTCGCGGGCATGGCGTATCGGCTCGAGCACCTGCAGGGTCGGGTCCGCAAAGACGAGCAGACGATGGATCGCATCGATGCGGCCTGGGCGCGCTGGCGAGGCTTGGAGGACGCCGCGATGGCACGTCCGGAGTCCGGCGCCGCACAGGAATGGTGCGCGCTGCGGCTTGCGTTCGAGCACTGGCGGCTCGCCGAGTTTGCCCAGCCGCTTGGCCTGCACCGCGGCGTCTCAGAGACTAAGATCGGACGCCGGCTAGACGCCCTGGCGACATCGCTTGGCGTGGCCTAGAGCGGTAACCTTGGGCGGCGTATGTCGCTGGCTTCGTGCACTGCCACCCCGGTAGGCAGTTGGCATTTTTGCGCGAACCATGGGAACCAACGCAGGGCGGCCGAGTCACAGTTCGACAGATGGGCGGCGAGCGGGTCGTGGCGGTCCATCCGCAGTACCGCAGGTGCTGCTCGCGGTTGGTGGCGTCACGTCGTGTGGCGGTGCTGGCGCTGCGTTCGACGACTGCGCGGCTTGACCGCAATTGGGACGATCGATCAAAACCGGTTCGCATAACGCGGACTAAATTCCGGCGCCGCCCGCGGGCGGACCCGTCTGGAGCATTAAGGAGAAGACACCGATGACCAGCCAGAACACGACGTTGAAGCCTCGGCTGAAGCCCATCGCGGCGGCGCTAGGCACGGCCTTTGTGGCCTCCCTCGCTGCCGGCTGTAGCACCGAGGCCGATGGAGATGCCGCCGTGCAGGAGCTCGAGCAGGGCTACGACGTCGCGGCCAAGGCCGCCGAAGGCAAGTGCGGCGAAGGCAAATGCGGCGAAGACAAGGATGCCGAGGGCAAGTGCGGCGAAGGCAAGTGCGGCGAAGGCAAGTGCGGAGAGGACAAGGACGCCGAGGGCAAGTGCGGCGAAGGCAAGTGCGGTGAGGGCAAGTGTGGCGAAGCCACCGATGCCGACACCGCAGACACCGCGGACGCCGAAGGCAAAGACGCCGAGGGTAAGTGCGGCGAGGGTAAGTGCGGCGAAGGCAAGTGCGGCGGCGCCTGATCTGAGCAGACGCTGACCGATCGGGGCGCGCCGACCACCGCAGTTCGCGTGCCCCGACGTCGTCCCGCCCCAAGCTCGCGACAGCCTGCGATGTGCGCCCAATCCAACCTTGGCCGGTACCCGGTGACCGGTGCAGGGCTGGGTCTGCGCCGCGGCCTGCTGCGAGAACTCGATGATCTCAGCCCCGATGAGGCGGCGTTTCTTGAAGTCGCCCCAGAGAACTGGATGCGCCTTGGTGGCCGCTTCGAACGGCTGTTTGCCGACTTTGCCGAGCGCTTTCCGCTCGTGTGCCACGGTCTGAGCCTGTCGATCGGCGCGCCCGCGCCTCTGGACAGCCAGTTTCTAACCGAGCTGAAAGCGTTCCTCGATCGCTACCAGATTCGCTGTTACAGCGAACACTTAAGCTACTGCGGCGATCAGGGACACCTCTATGACCTGCTGCCCATTCCCTTCACCGCAGAGGCGGTGCGCTATGTGGCCGAGCGCGTACGCGCGGTGCAGGAACGGCTGGAGCGGCGCATCGTTTTAGAGCACGTGTCCGCCTATATCGCCCAGTCCCAGGAACTGACCGAAATCGAGTTCGTCAACGCGGTGTTGGACGAGGCAGACTGCGATCTGCTGATCGACGTGAACAATGTCTACGTCAACAGCATCAATTTCGGTTTCGACGCCGCCGACTATATCCGTGCGCTCCCGGGCGAGCGCATCGCGTATGGACACATCGCCGGACACTATGTCGAGTCTAGCGATCTGCGCGTCGACACCCACGGCAGTGCCGTCATCGAACCGGTTTGGGAGCTGCTGGATGTTGCCTTCGAAGCGCACGGTGTGTTCCCGGTGCTGCTGGAACGCGATTTTAATTTTCCAAAGCGCGCCGAGCTGCTCGCGGAGGTCGCGCGCATTCGCAGTGCGCAGGGGCGCGCAGCCGTCACCACGCGGAGCTATGCGCCGCGAGACCCCGTCGTGTATCTGGGCCACACCGATCGCGCGAGCGCTCAGCAAATGACCTCGACGACTTCCGGCGCGTGAGCGACCGCGGTCGCAACCAGCCCGAGTTTCAGTCGCTGCAGTTTGACCTGACGACCTTCGTGCGCAGCCCCGATGCGGAACCGGCGCCGACGGGGCAGGAGGCGCGGCGGCTGCAGATCTATGTCGACCTGATCTTCAACAACATCGAGAACTTTCTGGCGACCACCTTCCCGGTCGCGAAGAGCACCTTCGCCGATACGGATTGGCGTGCTCTGGTCCGGGACTACATTGCGAGACATCGAGCCACATCGCCGTTTTTTCTGGAAATTCCGCAGGAGTTTCTCGAGTTTCTGGCGACCCGGCGCGAGCAGGGCATCGATCCACCCTGGCTGCTCGAGCTGTGCCACTACGAGTGGGTAGAGCTGGAGCTGGATACGCGTCAGGCGGAAGCACCGGCGCTGACGCTTGCGGGCGACATCGGCACCGATCTCGCCGTAGCGGATGCCCTGGGCTACCGCTGGGCGCTGTCCGAACTGTGTTGGCCGTTGGGCTATCGGTACCCGGTGCATCGGATTGGCGCCGCGAACGCCGCCGCGACCGAGGCCAGCGCGACTTTTCTGATCGTGTACCGGGACGACGCGCTGCGAGTGCGTTTTATCGAATCGGATGCACCGACGGTGCGGCTGCTGGCTCTGCTCAGCGAGGGTCATACCCTGAGCCACGGACTCAGCAACCTGGCACAGGAACTGTCACCGCGCCGGGATGTCGGGCAGTGGCTCGCACGGATGGCACCGGTGCTCGTGACGCTGCACGCGCGGGGCGTTGTCCTCGGACCTCTTGCCGATGAGCCCGATGAACTGCCGGCGGAAGACTGAACCTTCGCCGTGAACGCGAGCGGTACGCCCGTAGTTTGTGGCCTGGAAGGGGAATTGCTTTTGAGCAAACAACGCGCCCCGAACCTGCTACAGTCCGGCCGTTCGTTCACCCTGTGTTCACCGTTGCTCTCTGAGAGTCACGATTGCCGAGCACTGCGCAGGTACCGGCCGCACGCGCATGATCTGCGGATCGAATGTTGTCTGCGCAGCCAGCAAACCATACGCACAACAGCTAACTACGATAGATAAAGGAATTATCGGATGCCGTCGCCCAGAAGCTTGTCCATCGCCGCGCTGCTGACGCTGGTAATAGCGGCACCTGTCCACGCCGAGTCGAATCCCGATCCGTTCGAGCGTCTGAACCGAGGCATGTTCGCGTTTAATGACGCCATCGACCGGGGCGCGCTCAAGCCGCTGGCGCGCGGCTACAACTTTATCGTGCCCAAGTTTCTGCGCGCGGGTATCTCGAACGTGCTCAGCAACGTCGGCACGCCGTTGGTGGCGGTCAACCAGCTCTTGCAGGGTAAACCTGGACTCGCGGGACAGGATCTCGGGCGTTTTGTGATTAACACGACCCTGGGCATGGGCGGGCTGCTCGATCCGGCGACGCCCTCGGGGCTGCCGGCCCACACTGAGGATTTCGGCCAGACCCTGCGGGTCTGGGGCGTACCGGCCGGCCCCTATCTTGTCGCGCCATTCATGGGTGGCTCCACGGCGACGGCGGGTTTCGGCAATATCGTCTCCGGGTTCGTCAGCCCGATCCGGCTGCTGCAGAACAACGATCAGCGCATTTCGGCGATCGCACTGACGGTGGTCGACGCGCGCGCCCGTCTGCTGCAGGTGGAGACGCTAGTTAGCGGCGACCGCTATCTGTTTATTCGCGACGCCTACCTGCAGCGGCGCGAGTTCCTCGTCAACGACGGCAAGATGGAAGCGGATCCGTTCCTCGACGAATTCGATGAGGATGAGGAGTGGTAGGCGCCTCAGGAGACTAGGCCGAGTAAGGCCAGCAGGGCAGGTTTAGAAGGACGCGGCCGCGCGACGCGATCAGAGCGGCGCGCGATCTCGAGCGCGGCGCTTGGCTGCAATGAAGGCGCTGTGCGGCACGTAGAGCAACTCGCTGATGCGGCGAATCGTGTGTTCTTCGAAGGTCGTGATCTGTTGATCGGCGAAGGCTAACCGCCACAGGGCCTCCACCAGGCGAACCTTCGCGGTTTCCTCCCAGGCCTCGTTCAGCGCACGCGTGTACTCATAAACGCCGACGCTGCGCTCATGATTCTCCCGGGCCTTGTCGAGGAGCCTGGCCGCATCGTCAGGATTGAGCTGAAACACGTCCCGCAGACTCTGTGCCACGCTGTCGAGTTCTTCGGCGGCCAGCTCGTGATCGGCCCAGGCGACCTCCAACAGCAGCATGGCGGCGGCGTGGGGGAGGTAGTCCGCATCCGTGAGTTCAGGGTCCGCCGCACCGCCGGTCGCGGCGTTGGGCGGTGGCCCGACCGCCACACCAAACAGATCGCGCAGGCGGTCTAGCATCGCAGCGCGCCTCCCATCACGCCGCCCGCCCGGATCTCGGTATTGGCTGGCCGAGGTACCCGAGCGCGTCCTCGAGCACCGTCATGCCGGCGTCGGGCCGATTCGCGTACTCGCTGAGGTGGCGGCGAAACGCGCGGGCGCCCGGCAGTCCCCGGGCGATGCCGTGCAGGTGCCGGGTCAGCGCGTGCAGGCGCTCGCCGCCGGCAAGCTGCTCGCGGACGTAGTCGAGATAGGGCGGCAGTGGCGCGAGCGGGCCGTCGGGCAGCGGCGTGTGCCGCCAGGCCGCTTCGAGTTCCGCCAACAGCCAGGGATTTTGGTAGGCGGCACGGCCGATCATCACACCGTCGCAGCCCGTCTCGCGCAGACGTGACCTAGCAACTGCCACCGAGTCGATGCCGCCGTTGGCGTGCAGGGTTAGCGTCGGATAGCGCGCACGCAGACGCTGCAAACGGTCGTACTGCAGCGGTGGCACCTGGCGGTTCTGGGCCGGCGACAGGCCACGCAGAATGGCGATGCGGGCGTGCAGGTAAAACTCGGACACGCCGGCTGCGGCTACACGGTCGATAAATTGTATGACGAAGTCATCGGTATCGTCTCCGTCCAGGCCCAGGCGACACTTCACCGATACGGGCAGGCCGGCGCCGCGCGCGGCCTCGGCACAGGCGGCGACCGTGGCGGGCTCGCGCATCAAGCAGGCGCCGATACGGGCGTGCTGGACGCGATCCGAGGGGCAGCCGACGTTGATGTTCAGGCGCGCGAAGCCGGCGGCAGCGACCCGCTCCGCGGCGCGGGCGTAGCCCTCGGGGTCGCAGCCACCCAGCTGCACGGTCACCGGGCCGCTGTCTGGATGACAGCGCAGGAGTGCGTCTGCGTCACCGTAAGCGAGCGCGTCCGTCGTGACCATCTCGGTGAACAGCTCGGCCTTGGCCGCATAACAACGATGCAGGCGTCGGCAGTGGCGATCGGTCCAGGCCATCATCGGGGC
>JBCCGT010000012.1:0-162490 GCA_039029135.1 Pseudomonadota bacterium
GGGCGACGAGCACGGCCTCGCGCTCCTTCAGCAACGCCTTGATCTCTGCCTTGAGCGCGTCGCGCTTATCGTCGTCGAGAATCGCCGGCTCGTAGAGCGGGATCTCCTCGTTCGACAATGTGAAGTCGGGTAGGGCTGCGTCGATCGTTTCCATGGGCCCAGTTTACCACCCCGACGTAACGGGCCCTTTACATTTGCGGCGGGGCCGCCCGAGGCGGCCAGCGCCCGGTACCATGGCGCCATGCCCAGCCTCGCCCTGCTCAGCTCCGACCGCACCCCGAACAACGACAACCAGCGCAGGATCAGCGCCGCGCTTGGGGCTGCAGGCTGGTTCATCGAGCGCTTTCCACACACCGCCGTCGGCCTGCGCGACGGCGTCGTCGTGGCCGGCAACTCGCCTCTGGATGACTTCGATCTCGTCTGGATGCTCGGCTTGGGCAGCGCCGAGGACTTCCTCGACCGCTGCCAGATCCTCGCCGAGCTGCCCCCGGGGCGCATGGTCAACAGCGCGAGCGCCATGCTGGAGCTGCACGCGAAGCACGTCTGCCTGCCACACGCACCCCCAGCGGCCTCCGGCTGCGACGCCGCGAGCCTGCTGGCCTACTGCGCCCAGCGGCCGGACATCGAGCGCTGGGTGGTGAAGCCGAGCGCCGGCAGCTTCGGTCGCGACATCCGGGTCTGCGCGAGCGCGGACGAACTCGAGCGCGCAATCACGCAGGCCACCGCGGGGGATCGCTATTGCGTGGTACAGGCCTTCATCGACGAGATCAGCACCGGCGAGGTCCGCTCGCTGGTGGTGGGCGGTCGCATCATCGGCAGCTACCGCCGGGTGCCCGATCGCTCCTATCTGGCCAATCTGAGTCAGGGCGCGCGCGCCCAGCTATGTGCGCTCAGCGACGCCGAGCGCGCGCAGATCGAAGAGGTCGCCGCGGTTCTGGACAGCCGGGGGGCGCGCTTTGCGGCCGTCGACATGGCGTTTCCGTATCTCGTCGAGACCAACATCGCCAACCCCGGTGGGCTGGCGACGATCGCGGGACTGGAGGGACCGTCTGTCCCAGGCCAGGCGCCCGTGAACGAGCGCCTGGCGGCGGCGCTAGGGGCACTGCTCGACTAAGTTCGGCCCCGCGCGGGTTCAGGCGTCGTCGGCGGTCTCCCGTTCTCGCAGCACCAGGAGCTGTTGCAGGGCGTCTTCGCGCTCTTCGATAGCCGCCACCTGGGCCCGCAGCGCGCCGCGCGCTGCCCGCGGATCGCGCCCCCGCGCGGCCAGCAGCCGCTGGGTCTCGAGCCCCTCTCGCAGGCGCGCGAGCTCCGTGCGCAGCATGGCCTCCGCGGCCTCGAGAGACTCGTTCACGCGAATCACCTCGACGAGCGTTGCGTTATCAAAGCTACCGGGCTCAAAGCGCGTCATGGTTGCCTCATGTTTGGGCGACCAGTATGCGCGTGTCCGACGCAGATCGGCTAGTCGCTGTCGGACGGGCGGGCCGCCCTCAGCGCTCGTGGGCGCGCGACACCGCCGTGTGTTGTCGTGACCAGCTGCGGGCAGGTGGCGCAGTCGCCACTGAACGCGCGAGATTCGGTGCCGATTTTCGATCCCGAGGTGCAATCGATTTTTCACGAGCTAGTGAGTACCCACTAATGTCCGGGGTTCTGGTGTCCAATGCTATGGTGCGGTTCCGCGCCCGGCACCGCAGGCAGCCAAGCCCCATGACAGGACCCACCGTTACCACCATCCGCGCACCAGGCAGGCGGCCAACGCTGTGGGGCGGCGCGCTGCTGGCCGCGCTGCTCTGCGCCGGCGGTCTGTGTGCGAGTCTGGCAGCGGCGGCAGAAGACTACCTGACGCCCGCCCAGCGCGCGGCGGTGCAGAGCCTGAAGGCGCAGGTCGCCGCCGCCGCGACCACCCCGAGCACACGCGGCGAGCGCGCGCGGGTGTTTCACGACTGGCTCAACGCCTATGCGCTCACCGGCCAGGGTATACCCGTCAACGCGACGCTCGCGGTCGTCGGCACGCTGACCTACAACAATCGACCGGGCGCCGATGCGGCGCTGGACGCCATGATTCGCGAGTTCACGCTGCTGGACGAGGCACCCGACGCGGTCGGTACCCTGCGCGCCGATCTCGGACCCTTTCCGGCACGCGGCTTTGTGACGCTGCGCCAGACCTACACCGTCGGCAGCCGCGCGATCCAGCGCAGCGGCGGCCTGCTCGTCGCGCGCCACTTCATGCCCCGCTACGGCGCGTTCCAGGCCACCGACCCCGCCGCCGACAATTACGTCAGCATCGCAGCATCGAATCCAGGCGTCGCTTTCACCGCGGACCAGGTCGGCTACGGCGGTATGCACGGCGGATTCCGCGGCAGCGCGCCGACGCTGTTCTTTCGACTGACCGAAGGCGAACTGACCCCCGGCGACACGGTCACCATCACCTACGGCGATCGCGCGGGCGGCAGCCGCGGCTTCGAGATGTCGCGCATCGCCTCGGACCGCATGCCGCTGCCGCTGTACGTCGATCTCGACGGCTCCGGCCACTTCCTGACGCTGCCCATCCAGCCCATCGAGGTGGTCGGCGGGCCGGTCGCCGGCATCCACGGCTTCGCGCCCAGCGTGGTCGGCGTCAACGAGCCGTTCGATCTGCATGTACGGGTGCGGGATCGGGACTTCAATCGCGCGACCGGGCTGCTGCCCGGCTGGCAGGTGCTGCTCGATGGCAAGCCCTACTCGACGCTGCCAGACGGCGAGGAGCCCATGCGCACCGTCGCCGGGATCAAGCTCGCCGAGCCCGGCGTGTACCGCTTCAGCATCCGCTCGGATCGCGGCCAAATCGTCGGCACCGCCAATCCAGTGCTGGTCGAGGCGAACCCCCAAACGCGTGTCTATTGGGGCGACACCCACGGCCACTCCGGCTACGCGGAGGGGGTTGGTACGCCGGATCGTTTCATGCGCTGGGCCCGAGACGACGCCAGGCTCGACTTCGTGACCCACTCCGAGCACGACATCTGGCTGGACGCCTTCGAGTGGCGCACTCTCGCGGCTAAAGTCACGGACTACGACCGCCCCGGTAGCTTCGTCGCCTATCTCGGCTATGAGTGGACGGTAAACAACACCCAGGGCGGCCATCACAACGTCCTGTTCCGCTCGCCGTACGAAGGCGCAGCATCCGCACAGCCGGGTGCGCCCCGCCGCATCGTTAACGCCCAGTTCTTCCCGACGTTGAGCCAGCTGCACGCGGGGTTGCGCGCGCACCACCCGCCGCGCGACGTCCTCGTCATACCCCACGCGCATCAGGCCGGCGACTATCGGCTCGGCGATCCGGCGCTGGAGCCGCTCATTGAGATCATGTCCCAGCACGGCGATTTCGAGTGGTTCGGGCGGGCATATTTGCGCCAGGGACACCGCGTCGGCTTCATCGCGGCCAGCGACAATCATCTCAGCCAGCCCGGCTACACGATGCCGCAGGGGGGTTCCCTGTCGCAGCGAGGTGGGTTGGCCGCTGTGCTCGCGCGAGAGCACGGCCGCGACGCGCTGTTCAACGCCATGCGCGAGCGCCGCACCTACGCGACCAGCGGCGAGCGCATGATCCTGCGGTTCGCCGTCAACGACACGTCCATGGGCGGGCAAGGGGTGTTCGCCGAGCGGCGCGCCATCACCGGACGGGTGATCGGTACCGCGCCGATCGACACGGTCACCGTGTTTCGTAACGACGAGGTGCTGTGGCAGCGCCGCTACGCCGATGCGTCCCCCGCCTCCGCGACGGCGCGAGACGGCGGCTATCGGGTGACGTTCCAAAGCCCGTCGCGGCCCGCGCAGCGCGGCGACAACCCGCGCGGCTGGCGCCACTGGGTCGGCACGCTGACCGTCCGGGGGGCACAGATCGAGGCGGCGACGCCCGTCAACTTCGAAAACCTCGCCGCATCGCGCTTCGCCACTGACGGCAACGCTATCCGCTTCGCGACGCTAACCCGCGGCAACTCAAGCTCCATCGACCTGACCCTGCGGGACGTGAAACGCGGCGCGCGGATAGACATTAGCCTGGAGCCAGCCCGGGAGTTCGGCGGCGCGCCCCAGATCTGGCGCCGTCACGCGGCGCTGCCGGCCAGCCGACTGTCGCTGTCCGTGCAGGACCTGGCGCGCACCGGCGCGGCTAACGCCGTCGCGAAGACGCTGCCGAGCGAGTCCTGGGAAGACAGCGTCACGCTGCGGCGACTCGATCGCGACGGACCGTTGGATGTGCGCTTCGACATCGACGACAGCTCCACCAACCAGGGCGACTACTATTTCGTGCGCGCGACCCAGACCAATGACGCGACCGCCTGGTCCAGCCCCGTCTGGATCGGCGGCTATCCGCCGCGTTGAAGCCCGCACCTATCGGCGCCCCAGCCACGCACTGACAACCATTCAAGACCACCGAGGAGCCCAACCATGAAACACCTGCGTGCGAGCGTGCTCGCGCTCATCGGGCTGACCCTGTCGGGCTGCGCAAGCCTGACGCCCGCGGAGATCTGCTCCGCCCAGTGGATCAAGCCGCGGGCCGATGCGGCGATCGACGGTTTCAAGACCAACGCGGACGGCGCGCTGAACGCGCTGCGCAGGGCCAGCGAAGACATCGCGACCGACGGCAAGCTGGGGCTCGCGCGACGGGCGGTGGTCCTTGTGAGCCTGACGCGTCTGGTCGGTCAGTTTCGCGACGGCCAGGCGCTCCGCGACCTGCGTACGCTAGGCCAGACCTGCAACGACCCGGATCTGGCGCTGCGCGCCTTTACCGACGTCCTCGGCGAATACGGCGCGCCGCAGAGCGCGATCGATCTCTTGAACGAGGTGGAGACGTTTCGCGAACTGCTGCGCGAACAGCGGGCGCTGGGCGCGACCTCGGGCTGACCCTCGGCGACTCGGCGGGTGGCTAGTCGGCGCTAGCGCCGAAGGCGCGCGGATACTGACGCGCGAGGCGATCGTCGCGCCTTGATGGGGCCGGCGGACCCTGGCGCCGCAGACCACCATAGCGGTCGAATCGCGGGCGGTAGAAACCGCGCGCGATCGGCGGGGCAACGTAGCGGGTATCAACGACGACGGGCGCGGCGGCAGCGGCGCGCTCTCTGCGCCGTTCGGTCACCCGCGCACTGCGTGCCTGCGCATCGGCCCTGCGCTCGGCGGCGAGCGCCAGCGCCACGGCGAGCATGTCGTCATGGCGCTCGGCAACCGCCTCGGGGTCAGAGACGCTGAACGCGGCGTCGCGCAGCTGCACCGGCGCGCCTTCGACGTGGTCGGAGAAGACCGGTTCGCCGTGCTCGCCGGTGCTGCGATAGATCGTGTCGGCCTGGGCCGCTGAGGCAAGCGCAAGCAGACCTGCGCCAAGCAACAGCCTTGCGGTCGGCCAGCGGCATTTAGAGCTGAGTTTTGAGCGCACCAGGAACTCCCGGAATCCGCGGGCTTTTGCACTTTAGACCAGTCGCGTCAGATCAGTCGCTTCAAACCAGACGAAGAAAGGCGTTGCTGATTCGATCGGCGGGGTGCCGGCCGGCAGCGAGCAGTCAGCCCAAACAGGACTCTTTGTAGCGTTTCTCGAGAGTATTGACTCTCTTGCGGACATCCAGTTCCCCGAGGTACACCCGTTCACCGGTGGCGGGATTCTCCTCATAGAAGACGCCGCCGCCTTTCATCGATTCGATTTCCGCCGCGATGCGATCGCACTGGGCCTTGCGCTTCGCCCGGTTCGACTCGGCCCGTGCATCGCGCCGCTCGCGCGCGGCCGCGAGCGCGCGGCTCTCCTCGATGCGCCGCAGCGCAAGCTGTGTCTGCTCATGCGCGCTCAGGGCCTCTTGCGGATCGGGTGCCTGCGGGTTGCGATTTTCCCAGCGACGGCGGTTTTCGGCCTCCAGCGCGGCGAAGCGCTCGCGGCTTTCGGGGTCGAGCCGGCGCAGGAAGTCCGGCGAGAACATGGGCTGATATTCGGCGGCGAGAGAGGTCGCAGGAAAGGAGGCGAGCGCGATGCCCGCGAAGACAGCCAGACCCAGAAAGATGGTGCGTCTGTCGATCATGGCGACATTGTAAACGCACCGCCGACGAGGTTCTTGGACCTGAGTCTCGCCGCGCCGCTCGGGGCGCGCCGTGGCCGCGGCTGCGCCTGGGGGCCTAGTAGTCGAGGCGGTAGCTCGCGCCGTCGCGCACCAGCCGCCCCGCGGTAGGCGTCGCAAAGTGGGTGCCCAGAATCAGCACCGGCCGATCGGCATAACGGGCCATGAACTCGCGGCGGGTCACCGTGCTGCGTGCCTGATCGGTATCGGCCGTGCTCGCCCAGTCCGCGTGGGCGATCTGGCAGGGATGGTGGATCATGTCACCAGTGATCACGGCCTCCTCGCCGCGCGAGCTGATGTGAATACTCACGTGGCCCGGGGTATGCCCGGGCGTGGGTTCCAGCCGGATCTCAGGGCACACCTCGAAGTCACCCGCCACGAAATCCGCCAGCCCGGCATCGATGATCGGCCGCACCGAATCCTCGATGACCGGTCCGTACTCCTGTTCCTCATGCTGCCAGTGCGCCCACTCGTCTTCGGCATACAGGTAGCGCGCCTGGGTAAAAGTCGGCACGTAGGCGCCGTCGACCAGCCGTGTGTTCCAGCCAACGTGATCGACGTGCATGTGGGTGCACAGCACGGTGTCGAACCGCTCCGCGGCGAAGCCCCCGGCGTCCAGACGATCGAGAAAATCGGTCTGCATGTGGTTCCATTTCGGATAGGCGCGCTCCTTGTCGTTGCCGATGCAGGTGTCGACGAGGATCAGGCGATCGGGCGTCTCGACGACAAAGCTATGCATGCTGAGAATCATCCGGCCACGCTCGTCTATAAAGGGCGCGAGCCACGGTAGCGAACGCAGCGCCTCGGGCGTGGCCTGGGGTAGCAGATGCGGGCCGAGGGAGGCCGTCGTGAGTTCGACGTAGCGATGGATCCTGACGTCGCCGATCTGCCAGCGCAGCGTATCCATGAGACTCATTATTGTTCCCCTCTTTGCCCGGCCCAGAAACTACGGCTCGCGCGCGCGCGAATCCAGCACCGCGCGTATGCGCGCGTGCTCCGCCTCATCGAGACGAAAACGCGAGAACAGCAGCACCCCGATGCCATAGCACAGCAGCGGCATCGCACCGTACAGACCAACCATCGCTACTTTCACGAGCTGGGTCTGCTCGGCGTTGGGCACAAAACCGGTGAGCTGCAACACGAAGCCGGTCATCAGCAGCATGACGCCGTAGGCGCTCTTGTAGACGAAGTTCCAGGCGGCGAAATAGGACCCCTCCTTGCGCTCTCCGGTCTCGTGCTCGTCGAAGTCGATGACGTCGCTCTGGACCGACGGACCGATCGTGCCGCCGCAGCCGGCTGCCAGTCCCGCGAACGCGGCGAGCACGAAGATGATCCAGACGCGCGCGTCCTGAGAATCGACGAAGGCCAGCGACACCATGCCGCCGAAGGACAGGCCCGTGAGCGCCATGGAGAACATCCACAGCCGTTTCTTTCCAAATCGCCGCGACAGCGGCAGCCACATCGGCACCGAGATCGTCGACGGAATCATGTACGCAAGGATGATGGCCGGCGCGAGCTGCGGCGTGCCCACGACATACTGGGTCACGTACAGCGTCAGCGCGCCGATCGCCGCGCTGCCGATGTTCTCGATGAAGGTGACGATGATCAGCAGCCGCGCGTGCCGATTGCGCCACACGTCGCTGTACGCCTGCCAGGGGCTGCCGGCGGCGCGGCCGCTGAACTCCGGCCGTTCGCGCAGACCCGCGACCGCAAGGCAAACCACGATCGTCAGCACGATGCCGGCGATGGCGGCGTGATCGAACACGGTGGCCCGCAAGAGCGCGTGCCCGTCGCTCTCCGACGCCTGCGCCGCCTCCGCCGAAATGAAGATCTGCATGGAGATCAGCGCGAGAATGCTGCCGAAGGTGTAGAACATGTGGCGCATGCCAAACAGCCGACTGCGCTCGTGATAGTTGATCGAGATCTCGGCGCCGAGCGACATGTGCGGCACGAACAGCACGCTGGCGAGGCCATAGAAGCCGATGATCGCCACAGCCATCCAGACAATGACGCCGGTCTCGCCGAGCGTGACCGGCGGCGCGAAGACCATCAGAAACGACAGGCCGATGACGGGTATCGAGGCCAGCATCCAACTGCGCCGGCGCCCCAGCCGACTGCGCGTGCGGTCGCTCAGGTATCCCACCAGCGGATCGGAGACGGCGTCCCAGATGCGGCTGATGCTGAAAATGACGCCCATGACCGCAGGCGCTATCAGCAGCACGTCGGTCGAGAACTTCATGACGTACAGCGACATCAGCAGGTACATGTAGCCCATGACCACGCCGGGCGCGCCGTAGGCGAACACGGTCGGCCAGGACACGGTTTCCGTCCGCTGCTGCGCGATCGCCTCGCTCACGGACTGCCGGTCTTTCGCGTCAAGGTTGCGGCCGCGCCGCACATAGGGTGTGCCGAGAGCCCGGACCGCCTGGCTGGGCGCGCATCAGGCGTTGCGGATCGTTAATCCACCGTCGACGGGCAGGGTAACGCCCGTGATGAACGACGCCGCGGGAAGCACGAGCGACAGGGTGCCGTGGGCCACTTCCTCCGGATCCGCGTAGCGCCGCAGCGCCACCCGGCGCTTGGCGAAGATCGTCTTGTGTTCTTCGGGAATCGCCTGGGTCATGCCGGTCTTGATCGGGCCCGGGCAGATGCAGTTAACCGTGATGCGTTCGGGTCCGAGCTCGACGGCGAGCGACCGCGTCAGGCCGATGACGCCGGTCTTGGACGCGGTGTAGGGACCGCCGCCAGCGGTCGCGCCGAGACCCTCGGTAGAGGCGATGTTGACGATCCGCGGGTGTTCGGCCTGGCGCAGCCAGGGCAGCGCCGCGCGCACGGCCTTGATCTGCGCGCTGAGCATCACGGCCAGCGACTTGTCCCAGGCCGCGTCATAGTCTTCGCTGTCGATGGGCGCGCGAATCGAGATGCCCGCGTTGTTGACGAGGATGTCGATCGCGCCGAAGTCGGCGGCGATCTGTTCGATGGTGGGACGAATCTTCGCCCCGTCCGATAGGTCGAGGGCATAGGCGCGCACCTCGCTTCCGGCGGCCGCGATGTGCGCCGTCTCGGCCTCGAGCGGCTCGGCGTTGATGTCGATCAGGGCGAGTCTGGCGCCCGCGTCCGCAAACACCCGCGCGGTTGCCTGGCCCATGCCGCTGGCAGCGCCCGTGATGATTGCGACCTTGCCTTCGATCGAGCGACTGAGCTGAGCGAGTGCCATGTGAAACCTCCTGCCTTCCGAGTCTCCACGTTAACCGGTGGCACGCGCCAACAACAGCCTTGACTGTCACCGGCTGGGCGATCGTCAAAGATGCCTGTATACATAGCCAGCATGAGCTGGTCCCGCGTCATTGCCCACGCCGACATGGATGCGTTTTACGCCTCGGTCGAGCAGCACGACGATCCGAGCCTGATCGGCCGGCCGCTGCTGATCGGCAGCCGCTCAGGGCGCGGGGTGGTGTTAACGGCCAGCTACGAGGCCCGCCCGTTTCGGGTCGGCAGCGCCATGCCGATGGCCGAGGCGCTGCGCCGCTGCCCCGACGCCGTCGTCATACCGCCACGATTCGAGCGCTACACCGAGGCCTCCGCGCAGATTATGGCCGTGTTTGAAGACTTCTCGCCGACGGTGGAGCCGCTGTCGCTGGACGAGGCCTTCATCGACATGAGCGGCGCCGCCCACATCTTCGGCACGCCGCGCGATATCGGCACGCGCATTAAGGCGGCGGTGCGCGAGGCTACCGGCCTGACGATCTCTGTCGGCATGGCCGCCACCAAATATGTCGCCAAGGTGGCGAGCGGCTTCGACAAGCCCGACGGACTGACGGTCGTCGAGGAAGACAATGCGCGCGCCTGGCTCGCGCCCCTGCCGGTGGCGCGATTGTGGGGGGCAGGGCCCAAGACGCAGGCGCGGCTCAACGCGCTCGGCTACGAGACCATTGCCGACGTCGCGGCGGCCGATCCCGAGCGGCTGCGCGCCGAACTCGGCCACGCGGGCGCACACTTCTATGAGCTCGCCCACGCGCGCGACCCGCGCCCCGTTGAGCGCAGCCGCCGGGGTCGCAGCATGGGCTCCGAGCGCACGCTGCTCGAGGACATCACCGATCCCGATGAGATACTGGCGCACCTGCGCCGCTCCGCCGATCGCATCGCGCGGCGGCTGCGGGACAAGCGCTATGTGGCCAGCGGCGTGCGCGTGCGGCTGAAGACCTCGCGCTTCGAATCGCTGACCCGGCAGTGCACGCTGCGCTCGCCCACCGACGCCGCCGACGACCTGCTGCGCGCCGCCAGCACGCTGCTGCCGCGCTTCGATCACCCGGGTCCGTTTCGGCTGGTCGGCCTGGCCGCGTTCGAACTGACCCGCGCCAGCCAGCCGCGGCAGCTCGACCTACTGGACGCGGATCCGCGGCCGCGCAAGCTCGAAGGCGTGCTGGATGCGGTCAACGAGAAGTTCGGCGCCGGTGCGGTCCGGCGCGCCAGAGACGTCGGCACCGTGATCGGTGACACCAGCCCCAATCTGGACGGCCTGGTGGCGGACACGGACGACCCGAGCGCAGACGACGAGCGCTAAGGAAGAGCGCTAGGGGACTAGCGCTGAGGAAGAGCGCTACGGAGTAGCGCTGAGCGCGCGGTTGCATCCGGCTTGAATCGCTGCACACTCAGGGCGAGCACGACCCATACGGGGAGATGACCTATGGGCTGGTACGCACGCCATATCCTGCCGCGGCTTATCGAGGGCGGCTGTTCGCAGCCGCCGCTGATGCGACTGCGCGAGCAGTACGTGCCGCGCGCCCGCGGCCGCGTGCTGGAAGTCGGGGTGGGCACGGGACTGAACCTGCGCTACTACGACGGTGACGTCGAGCTGACCGCACTGGATCCCGCCGCTGAGCTGACCGCGAAGGCGCGCGAGCGCGCGGCGTCGCGCGGCATGAATGTGGAGCTGCTCGGCGTCTCCGGGGAGATGATCCCAGCCGACGACGCGCGCTTCGATGCGCTGGTGTGCACCTGGACGCTGTGCACGATCCCCGATCCGGCACGCGCGCTGGCAGAGATGCATCGTGTGGTGCGTCCGGGCGGCGCGCTGTATTTCATCGAACACGGACTGTCACCGGAAGCGGGCGTGGCGCGCTGGCAACACCGCATCGAACCCCTTTGGAAGCGCATTGCGGGCGGCTGCCATCTGAGTCGGGAGGCCGACAAGCTGATCGCGGCGGCGGGGTTCGAAATCAGCGAGCGCATGGCGGAACAGTTGCCCGGTCCCAAGATTGCCACCTGGGTTACGCACGGCGTGGCGCTACGCGCCTGACCGCGACCCAGCTTGCCCCGCGACACTCCGACCAACGAGTTACCCGAGTAGGCCACGCACACCATGCAGTCATCCATACAGTCATCCGCGCAGCCATTAATCGACCCTATCCGCGCGCAGGCGCACCTGCACCACGCCTGGTTTCTGGGACTGCAACTGATGATCGCCAGCCGCGAGGGTCCAGACGTGATGGGCGACTGGATGTTCCGACTGTTCCGTCGCCAGCACGAGGAGAAATTCCTGTCGAGTTTCAGGAAACTCGGCCTCGACGGTCTGCCCGATGCCGTTGCGTGCGCTCGCTATCACGTGCTGTCGAACAACATCGGCGGCGTCGGCGTCGAGTTCATGCCGGAGCACGATCGCAAGGCCTGGGTCCGCTTTCGCTATCCGCGCTGGATGTATCACGGGCCGACGATCTGCGGTATCCCGGTGGAGGTCAGCCGCGGATTTCTGCGCGGCTGGTACGCCCACAACGGCGTGTCCCTGAACAATCCCCGCCTCGGCTTTGTCTGTGTTTCCGAAGACATGACCGGCGAGTTTGGCCTTTGCGGGTACTTCCGCGAATTCGATCACGAGCTCAGCGACGCGGAGCGCCTGCAGTTTGCACGCGACGAAACACCGCCCCCATTCGACGCGGCCAGCCAGCCGGCGCCGCCGCCGGACGAGTGGAGCGTGGAGCGGCTGGAGAAGGCAAATCGCAACTACGCGCTGGAATACCTGCGCAACGGCTTTGCCACGCTGGTCGACGTCATCGACCGCGAGCGCGTCCGCGACCACGGCCGGCGTGCGGCTCGACTGATCGGACTACAGTACTTCGCCGAAACGGCAGCGATGATCGGCGCCGAGGACGGCGGACTCGACGCAGCAAGCGACTACCTGATGCGCATGCTCGGCGGGATGGGCGACGAGATCGTTGCCGCGCCGGATCGGCAGGATCAGCGCACGTTTACCCAGCGAGGGCTACGCGTCGTCCGCGGCCTCGACGGCGACACGCGCACGCTGCTGCTCGACTGCTGGCTGGACCTGTGGCGCGGCGCCCTGGACGCTCCGCGCGCACGGGTCGCGGCCGAGATCGACCGGGGTACCGATGAACTCGTCTGGACGCTGCGGCTGCGCTGAGCGGTAGACGACGTCGAGGCCGGGACTTGCTCGAACGGCGGCGGTCGGGACAGACGGCCTCTGAGAGCGGTGAGTGCTGCGCGAGCGAAGCGTCCTGCGCGAGGCAAAAGAATGGTGGGACGTCTGGGGTTCGAACCCAGGACCAACGGGTTAAAAGCCCGGTGCTCTACCAACTGAGCTAACGTCCCGATGCGCGAGCCGCGGTGGCCGATTGAGCGAACCGCCCGCTGCGAGGGACGCATAGTGTAGCGGCGAGAATCCGAAACTCAAGACAAGCCGTACCGGCTGCGATCGGCGGCTCGAGGCCGAGCGCGCGCGTCACGCGTAGCGCGTCGGGTCGGGGACTCCCGCCGCCGCGAAGCCTGCCGCACGGATTCGACAGCTATCGCAAAGCCCGCAGGCGCGCCCGGCCGAATCCGCCTGATAGCAGGACACCGTCTCGGCGTAGTCGACACCCAGACCGAGCCCCAAGCGGATGATGTCCGCCTTGGCGAGGTCGATCAGCGGCGTGTGTATCCGCAGCCGCTCGGCCGCGCCCTGCGCCTCGACGCCGGCGCGCGTCGCGAGGTTCGCCATGGTCTCGAAAGCGGCGATGAACTCCGGCCGACAGTCGGGATAGCCGGAGTAGTCGACCGCGTTGACGCCGATGAAGATGTCGGTGCCGCCAAGCACCTCGGCCCAGGCCAGCGCGGTCGAGAGAAAAACGGTGTTGCGCGCCGGCACATAGGTCACGGGTATCTCGTCGGTGTCCGCGACGTCTGCATCCGGCGGCGCCTCCGGCACGTCGATGTCGGTATCCGTCAGCGCCGAGCCGCCAAACTGGCCAATGTCGAGCCGCACCACCCGATGGGTCACCCCCGCGCCGGCCGCGATTCGGCGCGCGGCGTCCAACTCGGCGCTGTGTCGCTGGCCGTAGTCGAACGACAGAGCATAGGCGTCGAAGCCGGCACCCTGGGCGCAGGCGAGCACGGTTGCGGAGTCTAGCCCGCCGGACAGCAGCACGACGGCCGGCCGCGCCATCAGCGGCCGACCTCGTCGCCCCACAGCGATTTGTGCAGCTGCGTTTGGAAGCGCACCGCGAGACGATCTTCGACAATCCAGTCGGCGAGCGTGCGCGGCGGCAGTTGGTTGGCGCTCGGCGAAAACAGCACGGCCGCTGGGCCGGCGTAGAGCCCGTAGCGTTCGCAGGTCATACGTGCCCACTCGTAGTCGTTGCGATCACAGATCACAAACTTGATTTCGTCCTTCGCATTCAGCAGCGACAGATTCGGCAGATGATTGCGCGCCACCTCACCCGAACCGGGGGTCTTCAGGTCTAGGATGCGTGCGACGCGCGCATCCACGGCGTCGATCGGCAGCGCGCCGCTCGTCTCTAGCGAGACGTCGAAGCCCGCGTCACACAGTGCCTTCAGCAGCACCAGGCAATCTGGCTGCGCCAGCGGCTCGCCGCCCGTCACGGTGACATGGAGCACCCCAAAAGCGGTGACCTGCGCCACGAGCGACTCGCAGCTGAACTGTTCACCGCCGGAAAATGCGTATGCCGTATCGCAGTACTGGCAGCGCAGCGGACAGCCCGTCAGGCGCACGAACACCGTCGGCAGGCCGGCGCGACTCGTCTCGCCCTGCAGAGAGAGGAACACCTCGGTGATCCGCAGGGTCGGGACTCGCTCAGCGGAGCTCCGCGGCATGGGACCTCGCCAGCCCGGCAGCGGGCGTGTCAGGGTAGCGTTTGGAAACGTCATCGAAGTGCTGCAGCGCGGCCGCGATGTTACCTGAGCGATGCTCGACAACGCCTAGTTTGTATAGGCTGTCCGGTACCTTCTGGTGAGCCGGGTAGCGGCCCACGACCTCGTTGAAGGCACCTTTCGCATCGCTCAGGCGATCTTCGATCAGAAATAGCTGACCCAGCCAGTAGTGGCTGTTCGGGGTAAAGATGCCACCCGGATGTTCGCGCAACACCGATTCGAAGGCCGCAATCGAAGCATCGAACTGCTGTCGTTTCATCAGCTCAAAGGCCTGATTGTAGGCCGCGCGCTCGTCATCGGAGTGCGGATCGGGGCCCGTTAGCACCGGCGCTGCGGTCGCGGAACTCTGGGGACTCGGGGGACTAGGCGCGGCAGGCTGCGGCGCGCTCGCCGCGGTCGCTCCCGTCGCTCCTGTCGCTAGGCCGGCGACGCGACGATCGACCTCAAGGTACTGGCGCCGCTGCAGCTGACGCAGGCGTTCGATCTCGTGTGCCTGTTCTTCGACGAGACCGCGCAGCTGCTGCAATTCGGTCTGCAGCTGCTGCAGTTCATAGAACAGCTGAGCGTTGTTGCCCGGCGCCGCGGAGCCACTGGCGACCGGTGCCGCGGCCGGGGTAACCGCGCTGCTCTGATCCTCGACGGGGACGGCCGCGAGCGCCAGCAGCGGCGCGAACAGCAGCGCGCACGCTGCCAAGCGAGGGAATACCCAACAGGGCGAGTCGCCGCCCAGGATCTCGCTAAGCGCAGCCGACCAGCGAGGACGCGCGCCGCGGGATCCCGCAGCGCCAGTCATCCCGATTCGTCGATGCTTCTCCACAACCGATGAGTACCGTCACACGTGCACGCAGCGCGCGCGTCCGCCGATTCGTCTGATCCAACGCGCAAACAAGCGCGCGGATCAGGCCAGATCCATCAGCGAGGGTAGAGGATGATCGCCCGCCGATTGCGCGACCAGGAAGCCTCGCTGTGGCCGGGATCTTCCGGACGTTCTTCACCGTAGGAAACGGTGGCAATCTGATTGCTGCGCACACCTGCCGACAGCAGGAAACGGCGCACGGTGTCCGCGCGGCGCTCGCCCAGGGCCAGGTTGTACTCACGCGTGCCGCGCTCGTCGCAGTGACCCTGAATCGTCACGCGCTTGGCGGGATAACGAGAGAGAACATCGGCGTGCATCTCGAGAATGGCGAGATCGTTCTGAGACAGCGTCGCCTGGTCATAACCAAAATAGAAGGTGCGCGAGAGCGCCTGATTGGTACCCGGAATGTTGGGGTTGCCGTCGGTGTTGAACGCGGGATACGACGGCTGCGCCGGTACCGGCGGCGGCGCGTCGCGCTCAACGTTGTCAGCCGGGCTCGGCTCTTCTTCTGCCGGGGGATTGCTGGCACAGCCTGCGAGCAGCGCTCCCGCGACAACCAGGCTCAGGCCTGCGCGTAGCCAGTCTGTCTTCATCTCTTCTTCTCCTGCCGTTCCGGTCCCGGGCACCGAGACCGTTTGCGTTATATCTGTTTTTGAATGTTCCGTTGGTCGGGACGTCTCTCGCTCTGAGCATCCCCTCTCACCACTACTTCTCCGCTAGATCGCAGTTCGTAGACCGCCTCAACCGTCGCTCAGGGCAGGGGTTGTGCCGTCACGACTGCGGGGAGAAAAGGTGACCAGGCCGGTTCCCTGACTTCGCCGTTCGACGACGGCAACCGATACTTCACCCGACCGTCCAGCGAAACGACGGCGAGTATACCTTGGCCCTGATACTGTGTGGCATAAATCAGCATGGCCCCATTTGGCGCAACAGAGGGCGATTCGTCCAGTCTTGTCTGCGTCAAAATGCGAAAGTCTTCACGTTCCAGCGACTGCCAGGCGATGTGAAAGACGCCGCGCCGCCGATGGACAAACACCATTTGCTTGCCTGTCGGCAAATACTGCGCCCGAGCGTTGTAGTCCCCTTCATAGGTCAGTCTGCCGTTGACCGCGCCCGTCGCAGGGTCCAGCGCGTAGACCTGCGGCCGGCCGCCGCGATCGGAGGTAAACGCGAGCGTGCGGCCATCCGGGCTGAAAACGGGCTCGGTGTCGATGGCGCGATTGGTAGTCAAGCGCCGCAGAGCCCGCGTCGCGAGGTCCATGACGTAGATCTCCGGGTTGCCGTCTTTGGACAGCACGAGCGCGAGTTGACGCCCGTCCGGGGAAAACGCCGGCGCGCTGTTGTTGCCCGGGAAGTCCGCAATCAGCTCGCGCTGATTGGAAGCGATATCGTGCAGGTAGACGGCGGGCCGGCCGAGATCGAACGACACATAGGCGATCTGGGCGCCGTCCGGAGACCAGGTGGCAGACAGGATCGGTTCGCTGGACTCATACAGCGTGCGCAAGCGCTCGCCGTCAGAGTCGGCAATCTCGAGCCGAAAACTGGTCGACCGGGTACCCAGGTTGCGCGCAAGCACGTACATCAGCTTGGTCGAGAAGGCGCCCGGGATGCCGGTGACCTGCTCGTAGACGAGATCGGCAACGAGATGGGCGCTGTCGCGCCAGGTTTCGCGGCTGCCCTCGATGCGGCGCCCCGCGAGCTGCCGCTCGTTGACCACATCGAACAGGTAGACGTAGAGCGCCTGACCCGAGGATGTCGGCGCGACCCGGCCGATCAGCAGGTACTCCATGCCAAGAATCTTCCAGTCTCGGAAGATGACCTCGGACGGGCGACTCGGCAGCGACAGCATGTTTGCCGCGGGCAGCACCTCGAACTGTCCCGAGCGCTGCAGATCGAACTCGATGATGCCCTCCATGGGAGCGCCGGCGGGAACACGAGGGTCGACGCGAAACGGCACGACCGCAATCTTGGTTTGCTTGTCATAGCCCGCATCGATGACGACGGTATCGAGCGACTCTGCGCGCGCGACGCTCGGCCCGCACGCCGCAGCGACGGCGCAAACGCAAATCAGGAATTGAGCAAACAGGGCGAGCGGCGTGACGCCCGATCGACGACCGGGGATGCCCTCGAGTGAAAAGTGGGTGGTGTTCAACGTAGCAAATCCTCTGGATTGAACAACAAATTAAATCGACGGAAGCGCCGCTCGAACAGCGCCGGGTCGTCAGGTACAGAAAACTGACCCGCCCGCCGCACGGCCATCTCCGCCGAACGATCGAATGCACCATCGCCGCTCGACTCGACCAGCGATACGCCCGCGACCTCACCGCTCGGAACGAGCTCGACGCGCAGCGTCGCCTTCATGCCGTTACGGGCGCTGGCCGGCCGCGACCAGTTGGCCACAATCTTGCTGCGAATCGCTTGGAAAAAAGTCTGTGCGACGCGCGCCGCCTCGTCTTCAGCGAGCGCGTCCGCCTCGTCCTCCAAGGCCTTCGAAAAGGAGCTGCTGGCGAGCGCCTCCAGCCTTTCGCGGCGCAGCCGTTCCGCTCTTTCGGCCTCGGCCTTGAGGCGCTCGGCGCGGGCCGCCTCCGCCTGGGCGCGGGCCTCGCGCTGCTCGCGCTCGCGCTCGCGCAGCTTCTTGTCTTCCGTCTCCTTGCGGCGCTTGTCGCGCTCGATCTGGATGCGTTTTCGCTCGGCCGCCTCCGCTTCGCGACGCTGCGATTCCAGCAATCGCGGGTCGACGCGGTCCTCGCGGACGGGCGGCGCAGCCGCCGGCGCGGGCGGCGGCGCCTCGACGCGCGGCTTCGGCTGAGCGCGCTGCGGTTCCATGACGATGAGACTGGAATTGATCACGCGCGGCTTGATGACGCGCGCTTCTTCATCGACAAAGGTCACGCCAACCACCAGATACCAGATCAGGGCCGCATGCAGGCCCGCGGCAAGCAGCACGGGCGCGGCGTAGCTGCGAATTGCGCCAAACACCTCAGGCGTCCAGCGACTCGATCGCAGGCGTCGGGCACGCCCAACACAGCCCTAGACACAAGCAAAGAACGGCGGACGACATCACTGCGGTGCGACCGGATCAGTGATCAGGCCGACGCTTTCGGCGCCGGCGCCCTGCAGGACGGTCATGATGCGCACCACGCGACCGTAGTCGAGGCTGTGATCGGCGCGCACGTAGACCGGGATGTCCGGACGCGCCCCGATGACCTTACCGGCCTGGTCGGCGAGCGAAAACTCAGTGACCCGCGTGCCTTCTTCCTCGTCACTGGATATGCCGAGATTCACATAGATTGCACCTTCGGCGTTGACCGACACCACCAGCGGATCTTCCTGCTGTTCGGCGATGGGCTCCGAGTTGGCCTCCGGCAGATCGACCAGCACGCCTTGGGTCAACAGCGGCGCCGTCGCCATGAAGATCACCAGCAGCACTAGCATCACGTCGATGTACGGTACGACGTTGATCTCCGCCATCGGCTTGCGGCGTCCGGCCATCAGGCGCTGCGCCGCTGATTGCTGTGCGCGGCCCGCGCGAGGATGCCCATCAGCTCATCGCTGAAGGTCTCTAAACGCTTGGCGAGCACTTCGACGCGCGCAGAGAATCGGTTGTAGGCGATCACCGCGGGGATGGCGGCGGCGAGTCCCATCGCGGTGGCGACCAGCGCCTCCGAGATTCCTGGCGCGACGGTCGCCAGCGTGGCCTGACTCATGTTCGCGAGGCTGCGAAACGAATTCATGATGCCCCATACGGTGCCGAACAGGCCGATGTACGGACTGGTCGAGCCGACCGTGGCAAGAAAGGGAATGTGTCGCTCGAGCTCTTCTTCCTCGCGATTCAGCGCGACCCGCATCGCGCGCTGGGCGCCCTGCAGCGTCGCGTCCGGATCGGCACCGGCCTGGTCGTTCAGGCGGCTGAATTCCTTGAAGCCCGCCACGAACACGTGCTCGTAGCCGCGGAGGCGGCCGCCGTCGCTGTTGACCTCGGTATACAGCTTGCGCAGATCGACACCGGACCAGAATTCGTCTTCGAAGGCATCCATCGCTCGCTGCTGACCCGACAGCGCGAACCAGCGCTGAAAGATCATGACCCAGGAGATCAGCGAGGCGAGAACCAGGATGCCCATCACGATCTGCACCAGCAGACTCGCGTCGACAATCAACTCATAAATAGATAAGGATTCGGCCACGCGAAGTTCCTCTATGACGTGGGAGAGACGCGAACGCGTCAGGTGAGTTCAAAGTCCCGTCCAGGATTCGAAGCAGCGCCGGCAACGGAATCGGACGGCGCGCCCGGAGGGGAATCCGCGACCGCCGCGCCGCTCGCTGCGGCAGGACGCGGCAGACCGAAGTGCTCGTACGCCTTTGCGGTGACCACACGGCCGCGCGGCGTGCGCATCATATAGCCCTGCTGAATCAGGAAGGGCTCCAGCACGTCTTCGATCGTGTCGCGCTCTTCGCTGATCGCCGCGGCGAGGGAATCGAGGCCCACGGGTCCGCCGTCGAACTTGTCGATGATGGCGAGCAGCACGCGGCGATCCATGCTGTCGAAGCCCTGCGCATCGACGTTCAGCAGATTCAGCGCGGCATCGGCGACCTCGGCCGTGACCACCCCGTCGGCCCGCACCTCCGCGTAGTCGCGCACGCGTTTCAGCAGCCGATTGGCGATGCGCGGCGTGCCGCGCGCGCGCCGGGCAATCTCCCCGGCGCCAGCCGGTTCGACCGCGAGCCGCAGCTTGGCGGCAGAGCGCTCGACGATACGCGTCAGCTCGAGCTCCGAGTAAAACTCGAGCCGCGCGCGAATACCGAATCGGTCGCGCAGCGGCGACGTCAGCAGGCCGGTGCGAGTGGTGGCGCCGACCAGCGTGAACTTCGGCAGCTCGAGCTTCAGGGAGCGGGCGGCCGGTCCCTCGCCGATCACGATGTCGAGCTGAAAGTCCTCCATCGCCGGATAGAGGATCTCCTCGACCGCCGGGTTCAGGCGGTGAATCTCGTCGACGAACAGCACGTCTCCGGGCTCGAGATTCGTCAGCAGCGCCGCGAGATCGCCCTGCTTTTCCAGTACCGGGCCCGACGTGACCTTGAGGGCGCTAGCCATCTCATTGGCGATGATGTGCGCGAGCGTGGTTTTGCCGAGACCCGGCGGGCCGAAGATCAGGGTGTGATCGAGCGCTTCGTCCCGGCCGCGGGCGGCGCGGATAAAGATATCCATCTGCTCGCGGACGGCATCCTGGCCCACGTACTCGCTGAGCGTGGCCGGGCGCAGCGCGTGATCGAAGCGCTTGTCTTCCTTGCGCTCGCCGGCGGCGATCAGACGATCGGGTTCGAGACTCACTGACCGATCTCCGATTTTTGCGCCAGGCGCTTCAGGGCGGCGCGCAGCAGCGTCTGGGTATCGGCAGAGGCCGCGCCCGGTCCGGCGTCCGCAATTGCCTCGGCGACGACCGTCGACGCGTGCTGCGGCTTGTAGCCGAGCGCCACCAGCGCCTGCTCGACCTCCGCGACGCTATCGCGGGGCGCGATCTGGCGAATATCGGCGGTAGCGGTTGGTAATAGTTCGAAACGGTTGCGCAGCTCCATCAGCAGACGTTCGGCGGTCTTTTTGCCGACCCCAGGGACGCGCGTGAGCGCGCCCAGATCTTCGTCAGCGACGATGCGGGCGAGATCTGCCCCCGCATAGGCACTCAGCAGCGCGAGCGCCATCTTCGGACCGACGCCGTTGATCCGAATCAGATTGCGAAACAGGTCGCGCTCGGCTTCCTGGCTGAAGCCGAAGAGCTGCTGGGCATCCTCGCGCACAACAAGGTGGGTATGGAGGGTACAGTCGCGAGTCGCCCCGCCGTCAAAGTCATGCTCTGCCGCGCCGTCGATCGGCACGACCGCCTGAACCGCGCCGGTGGGAATCTCGATCTCGTAGCCCACGCCGTTGACGTCGAGCAGCACCTGGCCATCGAGCACTTTGAGGAGCCGGCCGCGGAGTCGGCCGATCATGGCAGCACCCCCATGAATAGCGCCGCGAGGGCACGAAGCGGGAGCAGCCGCACGGCGCGGCGGTCCGATTTGTGCCGGTTTCTTAACTGAGCGTCACGGTACATCTGTGGCTTCCTGACGCATTCGGAACCGGCCGGCGCTGATCCACGCCGCGCTCCGGGCGCCGTCATGTGACTTCCGCGGCAGTATTGACATGACAGATAGCGAGCGCAAGCGCGTCGGCCGCGTCTTCCGCCGGGGTCCCGTCAAGGCCGAGCAGCACGCGCACCATGTACTGCACCTGATCTTTGGCCGCGCCACCCGTCCCGGTAATCGCAAGCTTGACCTCGCGCGGGGCGTACTCGGCGATCGGCAGATCGTCCGCCACCGCCGCCGCGATGGCGACGCCCCGCGCCTGGCCGAGCTTCAGCGCGGACTGGGGGTTACGGGCCAGAAACACGCGCTCGATGGACACCGCATCCGGGCGGTAGGCCCGGATCACCTCGCGAACGCCCGCGTAGATCACGCCAAGCCGGGCGGGCATCTCGCCGCGCGGACTGCGAATACAGCCGCTGGTCACATAGACGGGAGCTCGGGATCCCGATTGCTCGATGATCCCGTAGCCGGACACGACCGAACCCGGGTCAATGCCGAGGATCCGCGCCATGGCTCAGGCCGCTGCCTCTTGCGCTGGGTGCGCGGGGTGCGGTCTATTGCGCCGCAAGCGCGCTCTCGGGGAAGTCGCCATTCGAGTATACGTTCTGCACGTCGTCGAGCTCCTCAAGTGCATCGATTAGACGCAGCACCTTGAGGGCGTCGTCCTCTTCGCAGGCGACGGTGGTCTCGGGAAGCATGGTGACCTCCGCGTTGTCCGGCTCGAGGTCGCCCGATTTCAGCCCATCGACAACCGCGCCGAAGGACTCAAAGCTCGTAAAGACGGTGATCGCGCCGTCGTCCTCAGTCTCAAGGTCGTCCGCGCCGGCCTCGAGTGCTGCATCCATCAGCGTCTCTTCGTCGGCACCAGGCGCGTAGTTGAGCACGCCGCAGCGCTTAAACAGATAGGCGACGGAGCCGTCCGTACCCAGGTTGCCGCCGTGTTTGCTGAACGCGTGTCGTACCTCGGCCACCGTGCGGTTGCGGTTGTCCGTCATGACCTCGATCAGGATGGCCACGCCGGCGGGCGCGTAGCCTTCATAGACGAGCTCCTCGACGTCAGCGCCTTCCTGACCGCCCGCGCCGCGGGCGATCGCCCGATCGATGGTGTCGCGGGGCATATTGGCGCCGAGCGCGGCGTCCACGGCGGCGCGCAGGCGCGGGTTGTCGTTCGGTTCGCCACCGCCCAGCCGCGCCGCCACGGTGACCTCACGAATCAGCTTGGTCCAGAGTTTGCCGCGCTTGGCGTCGTTGCGCGCCTTCTTGTGCTTGATGTTCGCCCATTTGGAGTGGCCAGCCATCTGTCATCCGCTCTCTTGTCGCTACCTTCTATTGTCTGTTGCCGATCTTTATCGTTACTTGCTCGCGCGGGACACCACCGATCGTCACTCGGCCTTCTTCTCGGCCAGCCGAAGGCGCAAGTGTAGCTCGCGCAGCTGTTCTTCCGTGACCTCCCCCGGCGCGCCAATCATGAGACAGCTCGCCGTCTGCGTCTTCGGAAACGCAATAACGTCGCGGATGTTGTCGGCACCGCTCATCAGCATCACCAGGCGATCGAGACCGAGGGCGATGCCGCCGTGGGGCGGCGTGCCGTACTTCAGCGCATCGAGCAAAAAGCCAAACTGTAGCTGGCCTTCCTGACCGAGATTCAGCACGTCGAACACCGCATCCTGAATCTGCGCGTCGTGAATCCGAATCGAACCACCGCCCAGCTCATAGCCGTTCAGGACGACGTCGTAGGCATCGGCCTTGACCGCCAGCGGGTCGGCGCGCAGTTCGTCCGCGTCGCAGGTGGGCTGGGTGAACGGGTGATGCATGGCGGTCACGCCGCCGCCGCGAGTCTCTTCGAACATCGGCCAATCGATGACCCAGCAGGGCGCGAAGCCGTCGGCCACCAAATCGAGATCGGCGGCGACCTTGTTGCGCAGAGCGCCGAGCGCATCGTTCACCACGCGCGCCTTATCCGCGCCGAAGAAGACCAGGTCGCCGTCTTGCGCGCCAACCCGCGTCAGAACCTCGGCCACGGTGTCGTCGGGCAGAAACTTGAGGATGGGCGACTGAAGCCCCGCGGCGCCGGCCGCCAGATCATTCACCTTTATATAGGCGAGTCCGCGGGCCCCGTAGCGCGCCACAAAGTCGGTGTAGTCGTCGATGACCTTGCGCGTGAGGCGCGCGCCGCCAGGCGCGCGCAGGGCAGCGACGCGACCGGCGGGGTCGTTGGCCGGGCCGTTGAAGACCTTGAACTCGACGCCGGCCATCAGATCGGCGATATCGACGAGCTCCAGCGGGTTGCGCAGGTCCGGCTTGTCGCTGCCGTAGCGCCGCATGGCCTCCGAGAACGTGAGCACCGGAAAGTCGGGCAGTTCGACGTCGAGCACCTCCGCGAAGAGGCTGCGCAGCATGCTCTCAGTCATGTTCATGATGTCGAGCGACGTCACGAACGACGCCTCGATGTCGATCTGCGTAAATTCCGGCTGCCGATCCGCGCGCAGGTCCTCGTCGCGATAGCAGCGCGCGATCTGATAGTAGCGGTCCATGCCCGCCATCATCAGGAGCTGTTTGTAGACCTGCGGCGACTGCGGCAGCGCGAAGAAGTTGCCCGGCTGGGTGCGGCTGGGTACCAGATAGTCGCGGGCCCCTTCCGGGGTGGCGCGCGTCAGCGTCGGCGTTTCGACGTCTACAAAGCCTTCGCCGTCGAGATACCGGCGCACGCTGCTGGATATGCGCGCCCGCAGCATCAGGCGCTCCTGCATTTCCGGCCGCCGCAGATCGAGGTAGCGGTACTTCAGGCGCACGTCCTCGCCCGCCTCAGAATGCTCGTCGAGCTGAAACGGCGGCGTCTCCGCGACGTTCAGGATCGTCAGCTCTTTGCCCAGCACCTCGATCTCGCCGGTCGCCAGCTCCGGATTGATCTTGCCCTCCATACGCGGCCGCACCCGGCCGACCATGCGCAGGACGTATTCATTGCGTACGCGATCCGCCGTCGCGAAGCTGTCCTCGGTATCGGGATCGTAGACGACCTGGATCAGGCCCGTGCGGTCGCGCACGTCCAGAAAGATCACGCCGCCGTGATCGCGCCGCCGATGCACCCAGCCGACGAGCTCGACCTGCTCACCGACCTGCTCGGTTGAGAGTTGCCCACAGTAGTGGCTGCGCATGGGAATTCCTCTTTGGGACGCTTGATCGTCGGCAATATAGGGGGGCGCATGGTAGCGGCAAAGTCCATGCGCAGGGAGGGTTTTTCTGGGTCCGACGCCGCGGTGTGCGGCCCACGGCCCGTCTGACAGTTGGGGAAAGGGTGTTTACTAGTCTTTCTTGGACTTCCCGGCCCCTTTAGAAGACGTCTGGCTGCCGCTCTTCGAGGTCGCCGCATCCGATTTCTTGGCGGCCGCCTTGGCATCACCCCCGCCGGAGCCGGAATCCGACCCGCCGCCGGAGCCCTCCTTACTGTCTGAGCCTCCCGAGCCGCCTGAACCGCTATCCGACTTTTCGCCGGCGACGTTCTTCTTCTTGCCGCCCTTGAAGTCCGTCTCGTACCAGCCGCCGCCTTTCAGGCGAAACCCCGCCGCGGACACGAGCTTAGAGAGGCTCTGCTTACCGCAGGCCGGGCACTTGCGCAGCCGCTTGTCGCTGATCTTCTGGATGACCTCGAGCCGATGGCCGCATTGCTTGCACTGGTATTCGTAGATGGGCATCGATCGCGGTCCGCAAAACTCCAATGATAGTGATTAAGGCCACCCGCAACACGGTCAACGCATCGAGCGACGGGCTCGCAGACGGGCGGCGCTGCGCGCCTAAAACTCGCCGCCAAAGACCGTTCGGCATACAAAACTGAGGTTTTTTACTGCGCAACGAGGCTGGCGCGGCGCATGATGTTGGAAAAACTAGCAAAAATACAGCGATTTTCGCGTCGGGTTCTTGCTCGTTAACACTGGTTAGGCTATAAAGCTGCCCCCATCGGGCATGCCTGCCTGTACTTACCCGCAAGGGAATTTCTTCAACCTTAAGAGCGAACCTCCACCCAAGCAGCAACTGCCCTGTGCGGCGAGCCTAAACGGCCTGCACTGCCAGACGCAGCGAGTCTTGAGTGGCGCAAACTCAGTTACGAGGATAAGCATCCGATGGCACGACGACCTGCCAAGACCAAGGCTACCGCCAAGCGCAAAGCGCCGGCTAAGAAAAAAGCACCGGCCAAGCGCAAGGCACCCGCCAAGCGCAAGGCGGCCGCAGCGCCTAAGCGCAACGTGACCGCCGTCAAGACCAAGATGACGAAGACGCAGATCTACCAGGAGATCGCAGACAACACCGAGCTGAGCAAGAAGCAGGTCGCGGCTGTGCTGGACGAGCTGGAAGTCCTGATCGAGCGTCACATCAAGAAGCGCGCGGTAGGTGAGTTCACCCTGCCCGGCCTGCTGAAGATCAAGTCGGTCAAGCGCCCGGCCACCAAGAAGCGCCGCGGCCGCAACCCGGCAACCGGCGAAGAGATCTGGATCGCGCCGAAGCCGGCCAGCGTCCGGGCGCGGGTCACCGCGCTGAAGAAGCTGAAGGAGATGGTCAGCTAAGACGCGCATCCTGCGCGATTCGCGCGTTCGGGGTTCGCCTGCGTACCCCGACGCGCCTTCTCATGCCTTCTGTACGCCTCGCCCCCGGTTCTTCGAGCCAGCTCAGGCGCCTATGCGGGAAAGCAACCCGCCGTAACCCCATCCGCGCGACCGGACCGGTACACTTGCACCGTCGGGTTTGACTCGGGTCGGCTTCTTTCGCTGTCAGGAAGTTCACAGACAGGCGAGTCACGCCCGCCCGCAGCACCCGTGAACGTCGGGACATCCCGCGTCCAATCACCCTTTGTCACAGACCATACGAGACCCTCATGCGCGCCAGTCAGCTGTTGATGCCCACGATGAAAGAGGACCCCGCGGATGCGGACATTGCCAGCCATCGGCTGATGCTGCGCGCGGGGCTGATCCGCCAGGTCGCCAGCGGTATCTACAACTGGCTGCCGCTGGGGGTTCGCGTCCTGCACAAGATCGAGGCAATCGTGCGCGAGGAACTGCACGCGAGCGGCGCCCAGGAGGTGCTGATGCCGGTGGTGCAGCCGGCGACGCTGTGGCGAGAGTCGGGCCGCTGGGACGTCATGGGACCGGAACTGGCCCGGTTGATTGACCGCCACGACAACGAGTTCTGCCTGTCGCCTACCCAGGAGGAGGTCATCACGGATCTCGTGCGGCGCGAGATTCAGTCCTATCGCGAGCTGCCGCGCAACCTGTTCCAGATTCAGACGAAGTTTCGCGATGAGATTCGGCCGCGCTTCGGGGTCATGCGATCGCGCGAGTTCATCATGAAAGACGGCTACTCGTTTCACATCGATCAGGACAGCATGGATGAGACCTATCGCGCGATGTACGACTGCTACTCGCGCATTCTCGAGCGCCTCGGCCTCGAGTTTCGCGCCGTAGAGGCCGACTCGGGCAACATCGGCGGCGACAACTCGCACGAGTTCCAGGTTCTCGCAGACTCGGGCGAAGACACCATCGCCTATTCCACGGTCTCCGACTACGCCGCCAACCTCGAGAAGGCCACGACCGTGTTTCCCAGCGCGCCCGCCGCGCCCGGCGACGGTGCGTTGGCGAAGGTGGCAACGCCCGATGCCCGCACCATCGCGGCCGTGGCGGAGCTGCTGGACGTGCCGGCAACAAGCTGTGTGAAGACGCTGTTCGTCGAGGGCGAAGACGGCGGCCCGATCGGTCTGATACTGCGCGGGGATCACGAGCTGAACGAACTAAAGGCGCAGAAGCTGCCCGGTGTCGCCGCGCCCCTGCGCTTCGCCGACCCCGAAGATCTGCGCGGACGCATAGGCGCCGGCGTCGGCTCGCTGGGTCCGGTTGGCCTGTCCCTACCCATGCTCGTCGATCACAGCGCCGCACAGTGCACCGACTTCGTGTGTGGGGCCAACGAAGACGGTTTCCACTACACCGGCGCCAACTGGGGACGCGACGTCGCGCTCGACGTCGAGGCCGTGGTCGATCTGCGCAACGTGGTGCCCGGTGACCCGTCGCCGGACGGACAGGGCGAACTCGCGTTCACTCGCGGCATCGAAATCGGCCACATCTTCCAGCTCGGCAAGAAGTACTCGGACACTCTGGGTGCCAGCGTGCTTAGCCAGGAGGGGCGAGAAGAAACCCTGCTCATGGGCTGCTACGGCATCGGCATCACACGCATGGTCGCGGCAATCATCGAGCAGAAGCACGACGAGCAGGGCATCTGTTGGCCCGAGGCCGTGGCACCCGCCGACGTGCACATCGTCGCGCTGAACTACCACAAGTCGGACGCCGTGCGGGCCGCCGCGGATCAGCTCTACGCCGACATCCACGCCAGCGGCCGCACGGCCCTGCTGGACGACCGCCCCGAACGTCCGGGTGTGAAGTTCGCGGACGCCGACCTTATCGGCCTGCCGCATCGCATCACGGTCGGCGACCGCGGCCTGAAGAACAACGAGGTCGAGTACCGACGCCGCATTGATGCGGACAACGTATCGGTGGCTCTCGGCGATGTGCTGCAAAGCCTGGACGGCTAGCAGCCGCCCCCGGACAGGACGGGTCGGGCGGGCGCTGCTGGGGATTGCGCTTTGCGTCACTCTGGCAGGCGCACACGGCGCCGAGGTCGATCCGCAGTTGGTCGCCCGCCTCGACGCGGCCCTGCGCGCGGAGGTGCCGGACTATGATCGCTTCGAGGCCCAGGTCTGGATCGCAGCGAGCGACAATCGCCTGCGCCGCTATGTCCAGGAGCGCGCTATTCGCGAGCGCATTCTGCGCGCCGTATACGCTAACGCTCGACGGACCGATCTCGACCCAGACCTCGTGCTGGCGGTCATGCACGTCGAGAGTTTCTTTGACCCCTACGCGATTTCTCGCGCGGGCGCGCAGGGCCTGATGCAGATCATGCCGTTCTGGCGTCTGGAGATCGGTCGAACGCAAGATATCCTGACGCACATCGAAACCAACGTTCGTTACGGCACCACGATACTTGCGCACTATCTGGCGCGCGCGGAAGGCGATCTTGTCGACGCGCTGGCGCGCTACAACGGCAGCAGGGGCCGCACGACCTACCCGAATCTGGTCGTCAATCGATGGCGGAGGTTTTGGCAGAGCCGATCGACGAGCGAGCTGCCGGAACTGTGGAAGGGCTGTGAGAAATACCGTCTGCCGAGCTGCAACGGCATCAGCAATAGCGCAGGCGGCCGCGTTAACGACCCGCGCTAAGCGTAGCCAGAGGATTCACGCGCCGCGCGCCCACGACTCGATCGCGGGCGCGTCGGCACGGCATTCAACCGACCGTGTTCGCAACGGTAGCCAAAAAGATGGCGACGATCGTTGTAATCACACCACAGTAGGCGATGTGCACCATGATCCGACGGTCTGCTGCGTCCTGGTTTTCGCTAGCTGCGCTCATCTCTGCCGACACGACGTTCTCCCGATAATTTTGGCGAGCGCGAAGCCTACAGATAACGCGAAACAAGCGCAGCGTATTACTGCTCTTTTTCGCGACAAAAGCGTAAGAAATTTCAATGCAAAAACGACGTTGTTTTCGCAAGCTAAAAACTTGTGGAAATGTCTGCGAATAAACGCTCTGCACCGCGCGAACGAGCGATCGCCGTCACAGGGTCACGGCGTTTCCGTTGGCACAGGCGCGTTCCAGCCGGCCGCTCGCGCTGCCGTGAAAATACGTCGCGCGCGCTCATCCGTGAGCGGATGCGTGGACAGATAACCCAGCCAGCTCGCGCGTGATTCGTCGTCGGAGTGTCCCGCAGGTTCTTCCGGCTGGTTTGCTGTCTGACTTGCCTGATTTGCCTCGCGCGCATGTCGTGCCGCGGACTCGTCCGTTGTGTGCGAATGCGCGGCGCCCGACTCGGCATCCGCCGAGTCCGTGTCGGTAGTTGTATCGTCGCAATCAGATTCATCGCAAGACGCAGGTCGCACCGCGGTCTCCAGACGCTGCAGCATCGTCGCGAGAGGCGAGGGATCGATGCCGGCGGCGATCATGGTCGCCACCGCATAGTCATCGGCCTTGCGCTCGAAGTCGCGCGTATAGGCCATCTGTCCGAGCGCAACCGGCAGCGTGATCAGCACGTCGCTCACGCCCGCCACCTCGCCGGTCATGAAGGCCAGCAGCACTACCCAGATCGTGCTCTGCAGCACCGACGTCTCGGCATCGCGCGCGCGCGCGTGGCCGACCTCGTGCAGATAGACGCCAAGGAGTTCGACGTCGCTTGCCGCCAGCTCGACGAGTTGGTCCGTGAACACCACGACGCCGCCGGCGAGCGCGAACGCGTTCGGCCCGATGTCCGGCGCATCGTGAAATTCGATGCGCCGCGGAAAGTCATCGACGCTTAGGAAATACTCGCGCAGTTCCCGCCGACGCGCGAGCGACAGCTTGGATCGCGAGAAAAACCGGTCATCGAGAAACTCGAGCGTCTCTTCGGCGACCCGCGTCGTCAGCGCGTCGGGCAGGCTGTGGGCGACTGACCGAGAGATCGCGGGCACGCCCCAGACGGCGAACGCGCCGAACAGCACAGCCACCAGCACCAGCGCGCCCAGCGCGAGGGGCGCGCTGCGTTCGAGCCTCGCGATCCAGAGGCTGGCGGCGTCATCTCCGCGGCGAAGAAGCAGCGCATCGACCGCCTCGTTGTCCGTGGTGACGAACGATTCTGCGGTTCCCCAGGAGAGCCTGCGGGGCATATTCACGATGCGATCCGACCAGCTCAGGTCGGCGCGGTCGAGAGAGTGCGTGCGACCATCAACGATCAGCGCCACCTGATCGCCGTGCACGACGAGTCGTGCCGGGTGCTGCGCGGAGGTGCGCCCGTCGAGGTAGCCACCGGATATCTCGGTGTTGCTCATCTGCTCGCCCATTTGATGGCCCGACAGATCGCCGATCTGGTCACCGATCTGATCACCGATCTGATCACCAAAAGATGGCGATGCGGAGGCCGCAGGTCACACGCCGATGCCGAAATCCATCACCTCGCCCAGCTCATCGCCCAGCGCCGTTTCGTCCTGCAGCGAGGCGGCGACGAAGCCATCCAAGCTGTGGGCCTCGGCCTCGAGCGACTCGATCAAGAGCCGCGTCATCCGCACGCGCGCCCAGGGGTAGAACAGGCCGAGCGTAAGAACGATCAGTACAGTGTTCGACACGCTGACCCACAGAAAGCGCCAGATGCTGAGGTCGGTTTCAATGGCGTTATCGCCCAGCTCAATTCGGCGATAGATCGTGATGAAGCGCAGCCCCGAAAACAGCGAGAACAACAGCAGATAACCGACGAACAGTACGACGTACAGCGGCCCGAGCACCAGCGCCTCGGCTTCGGCCGAACTCGCGGTGTCCTCCGCCTCCGCGGCTGCGTCGAGCAGGGGTCCGAACAGATCGGCAGCCAGCCAGCCGAACAGCAGGAACAGCGGCACGGAAATAAGGGTGAACATCATCGCCAGGCGATAGAAGCTGCCGGCGGTGGCCGTCATCCGAAACGGCGTCGCGCCAAGGCGATGATTGTTGACGCCGAACTCAGCCTTCTTGAACCAGGCGAAGGGCCACAGCAAACCCATGCTAAACAAGCCCAGAGTCGGCCAGCCGATATAGGCGCCAAAGGCCCCGTCGACCTCGCCGAGAAACCGCATACGGATTCCCCGCCAGCTCGTCATCTGCGCGTTGAAGCGCATCGATCGCACAACGATGAAGGGCAGCATCACCATCAGGGCGAGAAGGACCAGCAGACCGAACAACGGGAAGAAATTGCTGATGAGCGTGTAGGCCACCAGCACGCCGACCGCGATCAGTCTGCCGCGCAGGATCACGAGCGGCTCGGCGTGATATTCGAACGCGCTGCCGGCGACGCTGGTGTGACCGTAGAAGTAGCGGTTGGTGCGCACCTTGGCCCACGCCGAGTAAATCCCCAGCGTCACCAGCGTTAGGGCGAGATTCACGATCCACAGGCGAAAGAAACTCGCGCCGTCGCCGCTGAATCGAAACGGTAGCCACTGGGGTGACGCGGCGGCGGGTGCGTCTGTGCTTCCGCTGTCTGCGCTTGCGCCCGCGATCCGATTCCTTTCGTCCGATCCCGAAGATGTATCGCTCATTGTCTTCCCTGTCCTCCTCGTCGTCCCTGCTATTCCTGGGGTTCTCTGCGGAATCGTTCGCGCGCCGCTGTCATTGCTCTTGTTGGTCGTGCGCCGTGCCGGTGCTCGAGTCAAGCCCCAGGGTCCTCAGGCGTTTTGTACTACAAATTGGTCTGCCCACTCTGCAGGAAATATCTCACATGAGATCGCAAGACAGGATGACTTGTTCTCCGCACAGCGTGGGTCGGGACGCCCGGCCGCCGACCCGCCAGCCGGCAGCGCCACGGGGGCGGCGATGCGTCAGTGCGCGCGGCGACGCTGGATGTCCAGCGTCACCAGACCCTCCAATAGTCGGCGATCCTGACCGGCGAGCCGACGCACGCCGTCGCTGCGCCACAGATCCTCCGCGATGTCCTGCCAGAGCGGCCGCGCGTCGCTGTCGCGTAGCCCGCGAATGGTCAGCCAGGCGGTAATCTGCTCATTGACGCTGCGGGCGAGGGTGTCGCCCGGTACATCCCCCGGCAATTCGAAGGCGCGCGGCGGGGCGTCGGCTGGCGCCTGTTCCCGCCCAACCGCCACGTCTATCGCAGTCGTCTCGCGAGCGCGCAGCTCCAGCGCCAGCGCCTCAACCGCCGCTGTCAGTGCCTCGACAGCGGCAGTCTGTCGGCGCAGGCGATCTTCCAGCTTGCGCAGTGCTTTTCGCGTTTTGCGGCCGGAAATGCGCGCTCTCCCCAGGATGGATGATCCGACACAGGCTAACGGTTCGTGGATTAAGTGTCAGCTTAGTTGCAATCTTGCGAGGGCGCCCACCGGCTGCACGAGCGTTTTGCTAACGGCCGTGAGCGAACCAGCGCCCAGGGTCAGCCAGGCGGCGAGTGCTCGTCCATGCGGCCCTTGATGCTCGCCATGCTCTGCGGCCCGAGCAGCACGTCGATGAGCTGTCCGTCCGGCGCGATCAGATAGGTGCTGGGCAATACGGTGGGCAGCGCCTGCTGCCAGCGCTCGCGCGGGTCCTCAACCAGAACCGGGAAATCGATGTCCATGCGCTCGACGACCGCGCGCAGTTTGTCGCCGGTCAAGCCGTCGTAGTTGACGCCCAGAACGACGACGTCCTCCTCATCGAGATGCAGGCGATTCAGCTCTGGAATCTCATGTCGGCAGGGCCCGCACCACTCCGCCCAATAGTTGACGACGACCCAGCCGCCCTGCGCGCCAAAATCGAAGCTGCCACCGTCAGCGAGCGCCGCGCCGCCACGATCCGCACAGCCCGCAACCGCGAACCCACAGCAGACGAGGAGCATCGCCCACCCGCGCCTTCCGGCAGCAGCGAGCAAGCGCCCGCGCGCCAACCAAAAAGCGGGAACAGCAGGAACAGCGGATACCGCCGAGGACTTCTTCGCGCCGTGCGTGCGAACCAACGAATCTCTCCCGATCGACTGACGATCATTATCGCCCAGTACCGAAGGGTTTACAGTAACCGGGCATGCGGCGACCGTGTTCGCGGGCGCGCCGCGCCAAGCCGCCGACCCAAGAGGATCCCGATGCCCGACATCTTCGTTCTGGTGCTCTACTTCAGTCGCGACGGCGCGACCGCGGAGCTGGCTCGCCATATCTCGAGAGGCGTCACGCGCACAGGCATCGAGGCGCGGCTGCGGACGGTACCGCCGGTCGCAACGGTCGTTGAGGAAACCGCCCCGCCGGTCCCCGCCGAGGGCGCCGTCTATTGCACCAAAGAGGACCTGCGCGACTGCGCCGGACTCGCCCTCGGCAGCCCGACCCGATTCGGCAACATGGCCGCACCGCTGAAGCACTTTCTCGACGGCACCGCGGATCTCTGGCTGGGCGGCGCCCTGGTCGACAAACCGGCCACAGTGTTCACGAGCAGCGCATCGCTCCACGGCGGTCAGGAAAGCACGCTGCTGAGCATGCAGATTCCGCTCTTGCATCACGGGATGGTGATCTGCGGGGTGCCGTACACGACGCCGGAGCTGCGGACTACTGCCAGCGGCGGCACGCCCTATGGCGCGACGCACGTCCACAGCGAGGTGAGACCGGCAGGACTGACCGAGGAAGAGGCGGCGATCGCCGAGGCGGCCGGCGCGCGCCTGGCCGACATGGCGCGGCGTCTGGCTCGCGACTGAGGGCTATCGCCGGGCCTTACAAAGACAGGTTGGGCGCACAATACCCTCATCAACGTCAAACGCGCGTCTGCGATGGGCGTGTCGGCCGGCAGCTCGACGCGCACGATGCCTTGCCGCCCGACAGCATCCACCTCGCACAGAATCGAGATGATCTGTGTCTCTGTGAACCGTGAGCGTTTCGTTCGAGTTCTCCCTCATTTTTAAGACGCCAGAAAACTCTAGAATTGACCTGTTCACTCTCAAGGGAAGAATACGATCGGGGTCACCTGCAGGCGGCGTATGCTGTACATGCGCATATACGCGCGTCCGGAGACGTTCAGCTTTGGAAAGACTGTGTTTCAAATCGTGGCTCTATCTCCACAGCCCTATCTCGGAACCCAAGACAGCGGGGCACACACGACAGCTATTGTCGCTATCTAAATCAGACAATATCCGCCTGACCAACAGCAACCGGGTACGCCACCGTCGAAGTCAGATCTCTATGCTTCGGTGTACCCTCGGAACTGAGCGTACCGTGGCGGCCTTCGTCGCCCGGTTCAGCAGAGACCGTGCGCAGTGTTTCCAGGAGGGCAGATGAACAAGAAGCAGGAATCAAAATTCACCAAAGAGCTAAAGAAAGCGACGAACCAACATCTGCAGCTAGAACTCGCTGCGACAAATACGCCGGCCCAACAGGAAGCCGCTTGGAACAGCCTCAAGGAGATTATGCGCGATGCGGACATCCCGGTCGGCGCCGCGGTTATCGACGAGCACATGACGGACGCCGTGAAAGCAGTGAAGGAGCTTTGGGGGGCACTCGCAAACCTTCAGGTCAAGAAGCCTGCTCCGGTCATCGATGCCACCATAGCGCTGGACAAGAACTTGATCGCCTTCGTGGATGACGATCACGACTTCGCTGACCTCGGGCAGTTTTCTTTCATGGGCGATCTGAATCAGGGTAGGAACAACAAGAGCATCCGCTACACAGTGAAACCTTGCGGCATCGGCCTTGCAGTGGCGCACGAGCCGATACTGAATGGTTTTTTCGCAAGCACAGAAGCCGTGTCAAGCGACGTTCGAAACACCGAAAAAGAGCTACGGGCGCTGGCGCAAAACTCGTTGAAGAATCTACCCGTCGGCGATTCGACAGAGAAAACCCGCTACAACGCCGCCGGCCGAATGGAAGTCTGTTGCACGCCGCTGGACGGCGGCGCCGCGTCCAACTTTTTCATCATCAGTTGCGGCCAGAACTGCGACAAGGATCTCTCGAGTGTCGGCCAGGAGTACCACGGTGAAGCGTTCATCTACGGGGCTTTTTTGGCGATGCTCAAGATTCTCGACTTCGAGAGGTTTCTCAGAGTGAGCCTAAAGATCGACTACAAAGCCAGCACCGCACAGTCAACGGCCTGCCATTCCTGTTCGCTACTGATTCCAGTTCTCAGACAACAGATGCTCGCAGTGGAGAAGGTCGATGCGGTGCAGGACAACTACTGACGAACCCCAAACGCACCATAGTTTGCGTCTTCGATTAGCATCCTCGCCCAAGATGCGGAACTGACGGCTACTCTCTAGGAGATCGTTCCAGCGATTAGGCCCTCTTTGCCTATTGATATCGGCAAGGGGATCCCGTTTGTGCGTTAGACCAAGCAGAGGCAAATCGCCTCCATTCGTTTCTCGACAGTTTGACAGATCAATTTTTACCGCATCCCGCCCGACATCGAAGCTGCTCATGACCACGCACACAGCGTTAGATCCCAGTAACAGCGATACGGCAGTCACCGCCATCTCCGCAGAGCGGGCACTGAGTCATGTCGATATCGAAGATATGCTATAGACGGGTGGCCCAGGTGAGCGGGGCGATGGGCTGGTCGTCGGACGTCGTTCCGGGCGGACTGGTATTGGCCCGTGCCGCGTGCAGCCACAGACAGGCGTCCATCACCGTCTTGCCAGCTCCGACGATGACGTGGCCGTCGGTGGGGCGCTCAGCGCGAGGTAGCCTATTGGGCGGTATGACCTGGGCGCGTGCTCCGACCTCGTGGCGCGGTCAGATCACCGAAGGCACCTTAACGTTCATGTAGGTCGCATCGACGACGCGGGCGGAGGCCTCCAGCTGCCAGTGGGCATCGCTGATCCGCGACCGAAACGCAGCACCGTGCGCGCTCCGCGTTCAGCAAGGCCTTGCAATTGGGGTAGTAGCGCACTCGGCGCTCGGCGCAAACCTACGCTCCATCAAACCGCCGAAGTAAGCGCCCATGTTGGCTCCGGATGCCAATTCAAATGGGCCATTGTCCAGCCCTGAGTATCAATCCGATCATCGCCGAGGGCCTGTGAATTCACGCCATAGAAGGTAGAAGGCTAGTGCAGGCGTACGTAGGGATAGCTGCCGTTCCAGTGGCCACCGGTTTTGCCATGGGTGTCCACCATGATGAGGTCCGCATCGGTTTCATCCCGCAGTGTGTCTACGAAGGCCATACCCATAGCGCCGGTGCCGACGACCAGATAGTCGGTTGTGAGTTGGGTCGGTGCGCTTATCCGCCTTGTCTCTCCTGTTCCGCTACGTGCTTCATTTCTCGCGTCTTATCTTGTTCGTCTTCGTGTTTGGTTGATTTTTTTCCATATCCACGCCGCTGCATCTGACGTCAAAGCGCATGTCATCAAGGCGCCCGGGTGCCCGCCTAGCAAGCGACGACCCGGGCAGCGGACGCGGCGCAAGCTGTCTGCCGGCGCGCTGAGATGAACGGCGTCTGTGTGACAGTGTTGTTGGAGAGAAACAGGAGAGCACTATGGCAGCTCAACTCAACATTCCCGAGATCAGGGAGTTCGCCGTCGACTCGTATCACACGAACAAGCGGTTCTTCCAGGCGCTACTCGTCGTTTTTTTCCTCTACCTGATGTACGCGGCAGTGTCGGATGTCATCTCGGGCGCCCTATCCAAGCGACTCAAGGTGTCGTCGCCGGTCGGCGGTTCTTACGCGCAGGTGCTGCAGGTCATCGACGATTATGCGGCGGAGAATTCCGTCGGTCTCGGCTTCAAGCTTGATCTTGAACTCCTGAAATCCGGTGGTTCGGTCGAGACCATTGAACAGATAGCGAAAGGCGACATTCACCTGGGACTGGCGCAGGGCAACACAGAATTCGATTTGACACGGGCGCCGCCGGTGCTGGAACTCTACTCGGAGATCTATCTGTTTCTGACGACGGGACCCTATGCGGATCTGGGGGAACTTCTCCGGTCGTTTAGCGGGCACGGCAAAACCCTGCGCGTCGCCTCCATCGGCAAAGGCAGCCAGGTCTATCTGGAAGTCATGCACTTCATCGATCTTTACGGCATTTCGTGCGATTCCATCGAGCACATCCCGGCCAACTACGAGACAACCCGCGATCTGCTGCGTGACGGTGGCGTCGACCTCGCCCTCATCGTCGGTGGCTTCGGGCACGAGGTCGTGCGCGACATCATGCGCCTCGAAGGCGTACGCTTGCTGTCGATTAATCCTGAGTTGTTCAACCTTGGCATGCCTAACCTGCACCCGTATGAAGTGCCGGTGGGTTTCTTCGGCGTCAATCCCCCGCGACCTGCCAAGCCAATACAGACGTTCACCACGCCGGCGACGCTGGTCGCGAGTTCCCGGTTACGCGAGTCCACCGTCGTCGACCTGATGCACTTCTTGGTATCGCGGCGCGAAGAGCTGCGCAAACGCCTGGCACATCTCGATATTCGTATGGTCAAAGAAGATCTGCAGGACACGCTGCACCCGGCGGCGCAGACCTATGCACAGCAGAAATCGGGGGCATCCTGGTTGCAGACCTACTTGCCCGTGCTCGAGTTTCTCGGTGAAATCGTAGCTGCTGTGCTGACTGGCTGGGGTTTGTGGCAGTCCATCAGCCGCGGCGGACGCGAAGGAGCACACGCTGACGCCGAGGCGGCTGGCCAGCCCGAAGTCGCATTACCTGAATAGGCACAGTGACCAGGAATGGCACCGCCAATCAGAGATCGCGTCGTCCTGACCGAACGCACCCGTCGTGCGCAGTGCTTCGATCGCCTCGCTCGTGTAACCCAGCTCGCCGAGGGTCTCGTCGGTGTGTTCACCCAGCGCAGGGGCGCGGCGTGCGCCCACGCGAGGGACGCTCGTCGCCTGCACAGGGTGATCGCTCAGCAGGGGCAGGTCCGTTGACGGACCCGGCGGTGGCGTTGCCAGTTCGTTGGCGAGTATCTGTGGGTCGCTCGCCAGTTCTTCCAGCACCGCAACACGATTCACGAGGACAGCGAGCTCCGTGAAGATCGCGAGCCACCGATCGGAACCCTTTATCGCGACCCGCGCGCCCAGGGCATCTCCGAACGCTTCGCGATGCGTCCACAGCGATTCCGGATCGCTGAAGCGCGAATCGGCGAGCAGTTCAGTGGCCGCAAGCCCGGTTGACAGAAGATCCAGCAATCCGTCGGTGAGGACCATATTGAATTGCGACCTGCGGCCATCCGCCGCCTGGTAGGGCTGCATCATCGCCGGATACACCCGATGCGTTAGCGATACGCCGCCGTGTCTCCCCCAGCCAGGGTGCCCAACGCGATGCCCGCGGCAGACCACAGACCGTTCGCCACCTGTGACGTGTGTGCCATGCCGCCCTCGCCGGTGCGCTCCCGATGCGCAAGCCAGCTATGAGATGATCGACCAGATCATGTTTACCCCTGACAGCTAGTAGCCGCTGAGATAGCAGCCGCCGAGAAAAAGGACGCCTCCTCTGTCCGAAACCGAACAAACTCGCAGCTCCGCCCACTTCAACCTGTCGGGCTATCGAGTAGTCGACGTGCTAAGCCGCACGGGCGGCGAACACATGGTCGTGCGGGCGGAACGCCTGCGCGATAACGAGGCCGTGATCCTGAAGTACCTGCCTCGTGAGCAGGTTACGCCGCGCAGACGCGCCCGGCTGCAAGCCGAGGCTGACACACTCCTGGCGCTCGACCGCCCCGACCTGTTTGTCACCTGTCTGGGATTGATAGAGCTACGTACCGGCATTGCGTTGGAGTACCAGGATGCCAATCTGAACCCCATCAGCGATGGTTCCTTCACGGCCGAGCTGATGGATGCGGTTGCGCACGGACTGACGCAGGCCGTCCTCGAGCTGCATCGCACGGGTTTTGTGCATCAGCGTATCGACCCCAGTCACGTGCTAACGGACGGCGCGGGAGGCGTGTGGCTTACCGGTTTGGCGGAGGCGACGCGGCTGACGCAACAGCAGGCGGCGGAGGGTCATCAAGCGTCGGCTAGTCTTGCCTATCGCGCGCCCGAGCAGACAGGCCGGACCGGTGGCTTTATTGATTTGCGTACCGATCTGTATGGCCTGGGCGCGACGCTGTATCACCTGCTGACGGGACATGCGCCCTTCGAGGCTGACAGCACGCTCGCGCTGACTCACCGGATCATTGCGGTCGAAGCGCCCAGCGCCACCGAGCGCAACGCGACCGCCGCACCCCATCTCGCCGCCATTGCGAGCAAACTGCTGGCCAAGGCGCCCGAGGATCGCTATCAGGGAGCTCGCGGTGTCCTGTTCGATCTTGAACAGACGCAGGACCTGCAGCCGACAGAGCTTGGCAGCGGCGATGTGCCGCTGCAGTTCACAATGTCGCGTAAGCTCTACGGGCGCGAGACGACGCTCACCAAGCTCAACGACGCGTATGCGCGGGTTGCCGCGGGTGCGACCGAGCTAACCCTGATATCCGGTGCGGCGGGAATCGGTAAGTCCGCGCTGGTCGCGGAGCTACGCAATCCGATAGCGGTGGCTGGCGGTCGCTTCGTAGAGGGTAAGTTTGAACAACTGCGTCGCGCGAAGCCCTACTCAGCACTGCGTGTCGCCGTAGCCGAGCTGATTCGTCAATTCGCCGCAGAGTCGGATGCACACCTGAAATCGCTGCGTCAGGAACTCTTCGCCGCTCTCGGAGACGGAGCCGGTGCACTCGCGGAGGTGGCGCCGGAGATCGAGCTGCTGCTCGGTGAAGTGCCGGAACTGATCGAGCTGCCGCCCGTGGAGGCGCGCAATCGCCTACACCTCGGCTTTCAACAACTTTTCGCCGTGTTGACCAGTCCGAGTCGCCCCGTCGTGTTGTTCCTCGATGATTTGCAGTGGGCCGATGTAGGCTCGATGGCGCTGGTGCGACGACTATTAGATAGCGAAGAGGTCACCCACCTGTATGTGATCGGCGCGTTTCGCGACGCCGAGGTCGATGCGGAGCATCCGGTGCGCCTGGCGCTCAGTAACTCGCCGGGCGCGAGCTTGACGGAGGTGTCGATCGGACCGCTCGATCGAGAGGCAATCGGCTCACTGATCGCCGATAGCCTGCGCTGCCCGCGTGAGGCTGCGCTCGAGCTTGCAGACCTGGTGCTCGAGAAAGCGGACGGTAACCCGTTTTTCACAGGGCAGCTGCTGGAGTCGCTCGTGGACAACGGCGTGGTTGATTTCGACGACCGGCTTGGCTATTGGTCCTGGGATCACGACCGCGTCCATTCGGCGGATGTCGCTGATAACGTCGTCGATCTTGTCCGCAAGCGGCTCGATCTACTGCCGGGCGAGCTGCGCCACACCTTGCGTTGTGCCGCCATCATCGGCAACGAATTCGACGTCGAACTGCTGGGCACCATCGACACCGAGACGCCCGGAGGACCCGGCGAAATGGGTGGGCGGCTGCAGTCCGCCGTCCGCGAGGGCATGTTGGTCGCTCTGGGAGGCAGCGATGGTCATACCTTCAAGTTTGTTCATGACCGTGTGCAGCAGGCCGCTTATGCCGACGACGACGAGGCGACGGCCGAGCTGAATCTGCGCATTGGCAGGATCCTGTATCAGCGGCTCGCCCGCGGCAACGCTGATGACCTGCTGCTGTTTCGAGTCGTTGATCATCTGAACGCGGGTAGCACACGAATTCAGGAATGGGCTGAACGAGACCTGCTCATCGATCTCAACCTGCGCGCGGGGCGTCGCTCGAATCAGGCGGGGGCCTTCGACTCCGCGGCCACTTACCTGGAGCGCGGGATTGAGCTAGCGGGAGGTAGCGAGTTCGGTGGCGACAACGGGCGTCTCTGGTCGCTGCACGAGCAGGCGCAGGGCGCGGCATACCACAGCGGTAACCTCGCGGAAGTCCTGCGGCTCGGCGAGATCATGCTCGCCAATGCGCCCGACGATCTCGTGAAGGTCGATGTGCTGCTGATCCACATTCAGGCCTATTTTGCCGACGGCCATCTGGTCGAAGGCGTGGCGCTATCGCGTCAGGCCTTCAAGCTGCTGGGGCTGAAATTTCCCAAGCGAATCACTCAGGCGCACATAATTACGAGCTTCGTTGCGCTAAAGGCACGCATCCGCGGGCGTCGCCCCGCGAGCTTTGTTGACCTGCCTGAGGCGACCGATCCGCGCGACCTGAAGACGATGGAGCTGCTCAGCATCGCGTCGGTCCCGGTTTACTCCGTCGAACCCAATCTGCTGCCATTGCTCGTGTTTCGCATGGTGGACATCAGTATCAGCAAAGGGAATTCGGAACACTCGCCCGATGCGTATGCATCGCTTGGCGTCATTCTGTGTGGCGTGATCGGCGATCTGGATCTTGGCTACGAATTCGGCAAGCTGGCCATGGACGTCCTGCACCGCCTCGACGCTCGCGATCACCTGGCGCGGACCGTTCATTGGGTCAACGCGTTCACGCGCTGCTGGCGCCTGCCGGTGCGCGAAACGCTCGCGCCGTTGCTCGAAGGCTACCGCGCCGGGGTTGAAACCGGTGACTTCCAGAGCGCCGGTTACTGTCTCTTCACCCACGACTTTCATGCCTTCTCGCACGGCGCCAACCTCAGTCAGTGTGCGGACGACATGCGGGCAACGTCGGCCATGTTGCGGCAGCTCGGCCAGGAAAAGACTCGGCTCCTGTCGGAACTCAATCGCCAGGTCGCTCTTAATTTCATCGAGCCGGTATCCAAACCTCATCTGATACAGGGGCGTGCTTTCGACGACGAAAAGGCGCTTCAGACCTACGTAACCGAGGAGGACGGCGCTGGCGCGTTTACGATTCACGTAAACCGACTCATCCTCGCCTGCTTTTACTTCGAGGTCGAAGCCGCGTGGGAAGCAGCGCGCGCGGGGAGGGAACTGCTCGATCATGTCGTGGGCTCGCTCGACTTTTCGTTCTTTTTCTTCTTCGAGGCACTGGCCGGTCTACAGCGTTTAGATCAGGTTGATGCGACCGAGCGACGACGAACTCTGAAGCTGGTGCGCGCGAATCTGCGCAAGCTGCGCAAATGGGCGAAGTCTGCGCCGGACAACTATCTGCATCGAACGCTGTTGATCGAGGCAGAGCTTTCCCGCGTCGGGTCTCGCGAGCTCGTTTCTTACGACGATGCCATTCTGGCGGCGTCGCGATCCGGCTATCTCCACGAGGCGGCGCTAGGCAACGAGCTCGCTGCTCGCCAGGCGTTGGCAACCGGTCGCGAGGCGCTCGCTCGAAATTATCTGCTGGAGGCGCACTTCGGCTATGTGAAGTGGGGAGCCGCGGCGAAGGCTGCGACCCTTGCTCAAGACTATCGCGACATCTTGCCGAATATCGAAACGCCGACGGAAGCGGCGGCCTCGGGCGGCGCAACGGTCGGCGCGTTGATGTCGCTAGATACGCTATCCGTGGTCGAGTCGGCGCGCGCGTTATCAAGCGAGCTGATGCTCGACAAGCTGCTCGCGCGGTTGCTTGAGATCACGCAGCAGGCGGCGGGGGCTCAACGTACGGCACTACTGCTGACCCCGCCTGACGGCGGTGAGCTGACCGTAGAGGGAATCGCGGAAGGCGAAAGCGTCTCGATCGCGAGCGGCGTGTCGCCCGATTGGCTTGCGCTCAGCGTCGTCAACTACGTCGCGCGCACGCAGGATCCTTCGGTTATCGCGGACATACACTCGGACCGTCGGTTTCACAGCGCTGATGGAAAGTCCGGGTCGCTGCTGTGCCTGCCGCTCGTCAGTCAGGGGAAGCTGGTTGGCATGGTGACCTGTGAGCACGATGCTCCCCGGGTGTTTACGGTAGAGCGCCTGAGCGTGCTACAGGTGCTCGCGGCTCAGGCAGCGGTTTCGCTTGAGAATTCGCGGCTTTACCTAGAGCTTGAAGATGCGGCCTTGACGCGCAACAACCTGCAGCGTTTCTTTCCGCCTGAAACCATGGGCAAGATCCTGCAGGGCGAACTGTCGCTGGGCGCTGTCGAAACCGAGGTCACCGCTGTGTTTGCGGACATTTCGAGGTTTACGGACCTCAGTTCTCGATTGACGCCTACCGAGGTGGTGGAGCTGCTGAATCAGTACTTTCCCGTGATCGCCGACGTTGTGTTTCGGCATGGCGGTGTGCTTGAAAAGTACATCGGCGATGCTGTGCTGGCCGTCTGGGGTGCACCGAATCGGCGCGACGACGATCCGCAGCGCGCCATAGCGGCGGCGGTGGATATGCAGCGCGCAACCATCGATATCAACAAACGGCTGCCGACTGAACTGCGGCTGCAAATCCACGTCGGTGTTAACACGGGCAGGGTGGCCGCCGGTAACGTCGGCTCTGAACATTTCATGCAGTACGTAACGATCGGTGAAACAACCAACGTCGCTAGCCGCGTCTGCGACGTAGCGAACGCGGGCGAGATCGTTATCGCGTCGAGCACCGAAGCGCGACTGGATCCCGGTCGCTGGCACACCGAACCTCTGCCGCCGGTACAGGTGCGCGGCAAGGCGGGCGCGCTGGAGCTGCACAGGTTGCGGTGGGACTAAGCGAATCGGACCAAGTGCGCGTCAGCCTACGCAGCTTGTAAGGGCGGCGACCGTGGCTTCGATGTCTTCTTGCGTGTGGCTGGCAGCCACGAAAATCGTAGCCGCGCCTGCTTTCCGCTACCGCCGGGTAGATCATGGGATGCACGCCAATGCCCCGGCCGCGTAGCCGGCTCGCGAGCTTGATGCAGTCGGCGCTATTGCCAACCAGGTAGGGCACCACCGGCGTTCCATGGCCTGGTCTCAGCCCGACGTTCACGGCCCTTTCAGATCGCAAAACCAACTTCGGGCTACTCGCGTCATATCACGAACAGGCGCGCTATAGTTCCTATCCTCCGGCCCCTCCTAAGGAGACGATAGCTGGTAAACCGCTAGCCGGACAGCAGCGCCACCAGCTCATCTGCGGCGAATTCCAGCTTGTCGTGATCCACCACCGTGCAGTCGCGGTGGTTGAACGTCTGATACATCGAGTGCATATCCGGCACCGGCACGATGAGTATGGGATACAGCAGCTCATCCTCCGCGGCCATATCGCGGACGATGGCGGATTGCAGCTCTTTCTGACACCAGCGCGAATCGAAGTACCGCGGTGAGTACACCGCCACAAACCGGTGACACTCGTCGATGGCTTCGGCCAACTTCTCGATCCAGGCGCTGCCAGTGCGCAGCGACTGAGAATCACGAAAGATCCGTAGATTGGGCGATCGTGACCTGAGCGCATTTATAAACGTGTCCACGGCCTCGTTATCTTCGTGGCTATAGCTGATGAAGCAGTCCCACGCCCAGGGGTCCTCTGGTGGCATAGGTGGCACGGACGGCGGTCTGACGGTCGGTGGCACGGGCGACGGTGGGGAAGGTCCGCGGTTCATAATCCCACCGATGAGCGAACCGTCCTGATCCAACGCGCCCTGCACGTCGCCCCGAGACCACCGCGACGGAGCAGGCGGACGGGCACGACGACCAGGCATCGCGGGCACGCTCTCAGGCGAGGCCCGACCCAACGCATCGAACACTATCTGAAGGCGCCGCGCACGGTCGTCGTCCAACTCAACGATCTTCAACGCGCCCAGCGGCAAGCCGACACGTAACCACTGCATCGACGCTTCGACAATCGCCGTTAACATCTCCGCCGACGGCCTACCCATGTCTCCTGAGGCCACCACCGGCATGGCGACAATCGCATCTCTGTGGCTATCCAGCAGCAACAGGTTCAGGAAGTCGAAGACGTCGTCCACCACCTCTTCTGGCGGGCCGTTGAGCAACGGTTCGAAGCACAGCAACTGATCGAAGCCGAAGCCGCTGGGCACCGGTCGCGACAACCAGCATGAGCGGCTGCTGCGCAAGTCGAGCTGCTTGTTCGCGGCTAGCTCCGCGACCGACAGCCCTGCGCGGCTGAGCGCGCCCACCACAGACGTCGATGTGGTGAGGTAGTCGTCAGGGAAGGCGGACACCACCAGGAGATCGACATCCATATCTTGTGGGATCTGCGTCAGATCGCCTTGGTAAAGCTCGATCCTTCGAGTGGCGTGCTCCGTGCGCACCTCGATCTGACTGAGTCGTTGCATGGCGATCTCCCTTGCCGTGGCATGAGCGTACCCTCAACCCGAGCAGCCCGCACGAAACCCTACCTCACGCGCGGGCCGAAGAGCCGCCGTCGCGCTGCGGTTGTGGATCATCCCGGCGTTGCGCCTAGTCGACATGGCGCGTCGTCTCGCGCGCGGCTGAGGGCTATCGTCGGGCCGTAAGAAGGGAGGCTAAGCGCGCAGCACGCGCACCAACGTCAAACGCGCGTCTGCGATAGGCGTATCGGCCGGCAGCTCGACGCGCACGATGCCGTAGCCGCCGGACAGCAGCAGCTTCAGCATGGCCACGAAGCGATTGCGCGTCTTGACGTAGATGCGGTCATAGCCCGCATCGATCGCGTGGCGTTCCTGCGCGTCCAGCAGCACGCGCGCGATCCCGCCGCCGCGGTGCGCCGGAGCGACGCCACCCAGCCAGCTATAGAAAGAGCCATCCCCGTAGCGGTCGTAGCCGACCTTATAGCCAACCGGCTCCTCGCCCTGCCAGGCGATCAGAACGTGCGCCGTAGCGTCCAGCCGCCGCGCGACCTCGGCGGGGTCCAGCTCCTGATCGGCGAACTCCGGAATCTCGGCGTGGGCGCGCAGCAGGTCGGCGGGCTCGCCGACACGTATCTCGATGCCGTCCGCAGCCTGAGTCATTGCCCTTCCGCGCCGTCGGCAAACCGCTCGGCCAGCTCGTCCAGCACGACCGGATCCTCGATCGTGGACGGCACGCCGAAGCCTTCGCCGTCCGCCAAGTGCCGAATGATGCGCCGCAGGATCTTGCCCGACCGGGTCTTGGGCAGGCGATCGACCAGCATGACCCGACGGAAATTGGCGAAGGCGCCGACCTCCGCGCGCACGCTCGCAACGAGTTCGGCAATCAACGCGCTGGCATCCAGGTTCACACCGTCCTTTAGGACCACCAGCGCGAGCGGCACCTGACCTTTGTCTTCATCGCTAGCGCCGACGACCGCGCACTCGGCAACGGCCGTATGCGCCGCGACCACCTCTTCCATCTGCCCCGTCGACAGGCGGTGGCCGGCGACGTTGATCACGTCGTCGACTCGCCCCATGACGTAGAGGTAGCCGTCGTCGTCCAGATAGCCACCGTCGCCCGTCAGATAGAAGCCCTGATAGCGCGACCAATAGGCATCGACGAAGCGCTCGTGGTCGCCCCAGACGGTCGGCAGCGCGCCCGGCGGCAGCGGCGCCTTCAGCACTACGTTGCCTTCCTCGTTCGGGCCGAGCTCTGCACCCGCCTCGTCGAGGATGCGCAGGTCCCAGCCCGGGACCGGCAAGGCGAGCGCGCCCGCCTTCACCGGCATCAGTCCAGGTCCCACCATATTGGCGCAGATTGGCCAGCCGCTCTCGGTCTGCCACCAGTGATCGATCACCGGGCAGTCGAGAACGTCGTCCAGCCAGTGATAGGTCGGGGGATCCAGACGCTCGCCCGCAACGAACAGCGTGCGCAGGCAGGACAGGTCCCAGCGCTTCGCGTGCTCGCCGTCCGGGTCCTCTTTCTTGATCGCCCTAAACGCGGTCGGCGCCGTGAAGAAGACCCGCACCCCGTACTCCGAGATCACCCGCCAGAAGGTGCCGGCGTCGGGCGTGCGCACGGGCTTGCCCTCGAACACGAGCGTGGCGCAGCCGGCGATGAGCGGGCCATATGTGATGTAGGAGTGCCCGACGACCCAGCCGACATCGGACGCCGCCCAGAAAGTTTCGCCGGGCGCGGCGCCGTAGATCTCCGCCATGGAGTAGGCCAGCGCCACGGCATGGCCGCCGTTGTCGCGCAGCACGCCCTTCGGTTTTCCGGTAGTGCCAGAGGTATAGAGGATGTACAGCGGATCAAGCGCGTCGACCGGGACGGCGTCCGCCGGCGTACCCAGCGCCTCGAACGCGAGCCAGTCCAGGTCCCGATCCGCGACCAGCTCCGCAGCCTGCTGCGGCCGCTGCAGGATCACGCAGGTCTCTACCCTGTGCTGCGCCTGTTCAAGCGCCGCGTCGAGCAGCGGCTTGTAAGGGATGACGCGATCGAACTCGATGCCGCAGCTCGCCGACAGCACGACCTTGGGTTCGGCGTCGTCGATGCGCAGCGCAAGCTCCGGCGGCGCGAAGCCGCCGAACACTACCGAGTGAACGGCGCCGAGCCGCGCGCACGCGAGCATCGCGACGATGGTCTCGGGCACCATCGGCATGTAGATGATGACCCGATCGCCTTTCTCGACGCCCAGCGCCGCGAGCGAGCCGGCGACCTGAGCGACCCAGTCGCGCAGCTCGCGAAAGCTGTAGCGCGCCTTGGTCTGCGTTACCGGGGAATCGAAGTACAGGGCGATCTCGTCACCGCGACCGGCCTCGACGTGGCGATCGAGCGCGAGCCAAGCCGTGTTCAGCTTGCCGCCGGCGAACCAGCGATCGACGCCGCGCTCGTCGGTGGACAGCACCGACTGCGGCGGCTCGAACCAATCGATGCGCTGCGACTGCTCGCGCCAGAAGTCCGTCGCGTTCCGCAGCGAGCGCGTATGGAGTTCGCGCTGCGACGGCGCGCCTGCGGCCGGGCCGGACATCAGCCCGGGATCACGCCGCTCGTGCGCAGACCGTCGACTTCCTGCTGGCTGAACCCTGCGTCGAGCAGAACCTGCTCGGAGTCGGAGCCAGGCGGTCGCGGCGCGCTAGGTGTGGCAGTTTCGGTCCTAGAAAAGCGCGGCGCCGGCGCGGGCTGCACGACGTCGTCGATGGTCAGATAGCCGTCCCGCGCCTGGTTGTGCGGATGCTCCGGCGCCTCCCAGATCGACAGCACCGGCGCGAAGCAAACGTCGCTGCCCTCCATGATCTCGCACCACTCGTCGCGCGTGCGGGTCTTGAACACCCGGGTCAGCTCTGCCTTCAATTCGGGCCACTTCGAAGCGTCCATCTGCGGCGCGAACTGCGCTGCATCAAGATCGCCCTTTTCGACCAAGAGCGCGTAAAACTGCGGCTCGATCGACCCCAGGCTGATGTACTTGCCGTCGCTGGTTTCGTAGGTGTCATAAAAGTGCGCCGCGCCGTCGAGCAGATTCGAGCCGCGGTTCTCCGTGAAGACGCCCTGCGCGCGCATGCTGAAGAACATCGACATCAGGCTCGCCGCGCCGTCGATCATCGCGGCGTCGACGACCTGACCCGCGCCGGACTTCTGCGCCTCCAGCATCGCGCAGACCATGCCGAACGCGAGCAGCATCCCGCCGCCGCCGAAGTCGCCCACCAGATTGAGCGGCGGTACCGGTCGCTCGCCCGCACGGCCGATGGCGTGCAGAGCACCGGACAGCGCGATGTAGTTGATGTCGTGCCCGGCGGCCTGGGCCATCGGTCCGGACTGGCCCCAGCCCGTCATGCGGCCGTACACCAGCTTCGGATTGCGCGCCATGCAGTCCTCGGGACCCAGCCCGAGTCGCTCGGTCACGCCGGGACGAAAACCCTCGAAGAGCCCGTCGGCAGACTCGACCAGCCGCAGCACGGTCTCGACGCCGGTGGGCTGTTTGAGATCGACCGCTATCGACTTGCGGTTGCGCGCCAGCACGTCCTTCGACGGCCGCGGATTGTCCACGATGCGATCCACCCGGATCACTTCGGCGCCCATATCGGAAAGCATCATGCCGCAGAACGGTCCCGGTCCGATGCCCGCGAGCTCGATGATGCGATAGCCAGCCAGTGGCCCCATAGCGTCCCCTCCTACCCTCTATATATATCCTGATGCCGCGTCCCGTCGATCCAGCGGTCGGCCGCAGGTGATCAACGAAAATCTGTCTTCTGCACGAATTATCCACGCCGCGCCGCGCTCTGGACAGCCCGTCACCGGGGCGCACTAAGCGGCGCTGGAGTCGAACTGCACCGCCGCAAAGCGCGCGTACAGGTCGCAGCGCTGCAGCAGTTCCTCGTGCGTGCCCACGTCGACGACACGCCCGGCATCCAGCACGACGATGCGGTCGGCCCGCACAACCGTCGACAGGCGATGCGCGATCGCCAGCACCGTGCAGTCGCCCCGAAGGGCATCGATCGCCGCGCGGATCATCGACTCGCTCTCCGCATCCAGCGCGCTGGTCGCCTCGTCCAGCAGCAGCACGGTGGGCTCGCTGTACAGCGCGCGCGCGATGGCGAGGCGCTGCTGTTCGCCGCCGGACACGCCCGTGCCGCTCTCGCCGAGCTGCGTGTCGAGACCCTGCGGCAGACGCTCGACGAAGGCGCGGGCGTTGGCCCGTTCCAGCGCGCGCCAGACGCGCGATTCGTCGGGCGCGGACGACTCGGTCTCGGAATACGCCACAGCCTCGCGAATCGTGCCGGACAGCAGCGATGCGTCCTGCGGCACCAGCGAAAAGTGACGGCGCACTAACTGCTTCGGCAGCGAACGCAGATCCCGGCCGTCGAGTCTCAGCGCCCCGCGAGTCGGGTCGTAAAACCGCAGCAGCAGCTCGAACAGCGTGGATTTGCCCGCCCCCGAAGGGCCCACGATAGCCAGCAACTCGCCGGGTTCGACGCGGACGCTAATGTCCTGCAGCACCAAGACATCCGGCCGCGACGGGTATTCAAAGCTCACGTCGTCGAACGCTATGGGCGCCGCGGCACTGATCGAGGCCGCCGTGTTATCGGCGCTGTCGGGTTCCGGTAGCAGGTCCTCGGCGACCAGCAGTTCCATCAGTCGATCGGTCGCCCCCGCGGCGCGCTGCAGGTCGGCGATCACCTCGCTGATCGCCCCGACGGAGCCGGCGACGATGAACGCATAGAAGACGAACGCCGCCAGCTCGCCGGGCGTGGTGCGACCGGCCATGACGTCCTGACCGCCGACCCACAGCATGAAGCCGATGGCGCCGAACACGATCAGCATGACCAGCGCGATCAGAAAGGCCCGGTAGCGGATGCGCCGCACGGCAACGAGGAAGGCATCCTCTACGCGCCCGTCGAAGGCGCTGCGATCGGTGCGCTGGCGATTGAAGGACTGCACGAGCTTGATGTTGCGCAGGCTCTCGCCGGCGTAGCTGCCGACGTCGGCCAGCGTGTCCTGACTGCTGCGCGACAGGCTCCGAACGCGCCGACCGAACAGCAGAATCGGCATGACCAGCAGCGGGATGCAGCCGAGCACGATGAGCGCAAGCTTGGTGTTGGTGACGATGAGCAGCACGAGTCCGCCGAGGAACATCAGCATGTTGCGCAGCGCGATCGAGACCGACGATCCGATGACGGTTTGCAGCAGGGTCGTGTCTGTCGTGATGCGCGACTGTATCTCGGTCGGGCGATTCTCCTCGAAGAAGCCGGGGTGCAGGCTGATCAGCCGCGCGTACACCCCGCTGCGCAGATCCGCGCTGACCCGCTCGCCGACCCAGGACACGAGGTAAAAGCGCACGAAGGTGCTGACCACCAGCGCGAGCACCAGGCCCGCAAACAGCATCAGGCTGGAACTCAGGACACCGGGATCGTCAGAGCCGAAGCCGGCGTCGATGACCACGCGCATCCCCTGCCCGACCGAGAGCGTGATGCTGGCCGTCAGGATCAGGGCGATGCTGGCCCCCGCGATCTGCCAGACGTAGGGGCGCAGAAACGCGAGTGCGGGCCGCAGCAGGCGAATATCGCGCGTCTGGGGTCGCTCGGGGAGAAGCGCTTCTTCGGCCATGAAATCTGCAGCGAACGAGGGTCGGATATCCTAACGCGAGCGCCGCGGGGGTGGCAGTGCGATCGCGGGCGCGGCCGCGGGCGTCGAAGCGGCGGCGGTGTGGCGCCGCCGCCAAAATCCCGATCACCCCCGCTGCGAACGACGCGAACAACCCGTGCCCGGGGCGCGTTCCTGATAAGCTTTGCCCGTCGAGCCAGCCGCCGCAGGAACCGATGAGCCAGCACACCGTTACCGAAACCGACGATCAAATCCTGGTCGAACCCACGCAGGACTGCGCGGGCGCCGTCATCTGGCTGCACGGCCTGGGAGCCGACGGCCACGACTTTCTGCCCGTAGTGGAAGAGCTCAGCCTGGAGGCACCCCTGCGCTTCGTCTTTCCCCACGCGGAGGAACGACCGGTCACCATCAACGGCGGCATGCGCATGCGAGCGTGGTACGACATCGACCCACAGTCGCCGCTGTCCGGGACCGAGGACATCGTGGCGTCGGCCGCACGCCTCAGCGCTCTGGTAGAGACCCAGAAGCAGGCCGGCGTGCCGGCCGAGCGCATCGTCGTCGCCGGGTTTTCGCAGGGCGGCGTGATCGCCCTGCAGCACGGCCTGCGCACCAACGAGCGACTCGGCGGCATCATGGCGCTGTCGACCTACGTCCACGATCACGAACACCTGACCGACGAGATCACTCTGGCGAGTCTCGACGCGCCCATCTTCATGGTGCACGGCATCAACGATCCGATGATTCCGATCACGCGCGCGATCACCGGCCGCGAGGCGCTGCGGGCCCTGAACTACAACCTCGAGTGGCACGAGTATCAGATGGGCCATCAGGTGTGCATGGAAGAACTGCGCGACATCTCCACCTGGCTCAACGGGGTGTTCAACGCCTGAGCATGGGCAGCGCGGACCCCTTCGAGCTGCGCCTGGCGCCTTCTGCGCCGCAGTGGCTGGACGCCGTAAAGGCCGACTTCGACACCTTTCTGCGCGACCACGCGTCGTGCGAAAAGAAAGCCTCCGGCATGGCCATGAACATCGCCTCGCACTACCCGGACAAGCCGGACCTGCTGCGCGCGATGATGGATCTGGCCGTGGAGGAGCTCAGCCACTACCGCGAGGTGGTGCGCCTGCTGCTGGACCGCGGCAGCGCGCCGGGAGCGGATTCGCGCGACGCCTATGTGCACGCCATGAATGGCCTGATCCGTCGCGGCACAGACGTCTATCTGTTCGACCGGCTGCTGGTCGCAGCGGTCATCGAGGCGCGCGGCCACGAGCGCTTTGCGCTGCTTGCGCAGCAGCTCGAGGACGAGTCGCTGCGGCGCTTCTATCGGGCCATCAGCGCCAGCGAAGATCGTCACTGGACGCTGTTCTGCGAGCTGGCCGCCCTGTACTTCCCACGGGATCAGATCGTGTCGCGATTGGCAGAGCTCGTGCGCCACGAGGCGCGGATCGTGGCCGACCTACCGCCGCGCGCGGCGCTGCACTAAGAGGCCGCGGCACAGGCAGGCGCGCTGCACCATGTCCCACTCGCCCAGCTCTATAAACGAAGCACCCCGCAGCTCCCGCCATATCGCCGGTTACCTCGCCCGCCACGCCGACTGCCCGACAGATGTGGAGGCCATCGCCGCGGCGCTCGACGGCGCGCGCTTTGCCAATGTGCTGATCGTCCCGGCCTACGACGAGCCGCGCGACTTCGCGACCAGCGTCTGTCCCGCCGGCGATCGTGCAACCCTCATCGTCGCGGTCATCAACGCGCCGGACGATGCGCCTCGGGACGCTCGTGAGCGCACGCTGGCGACACTACCGGCACCCGGGTCCGCATGGCATCTGCGCGCGCTCGACGGCCGGCGAACGGTCCTGACGATCGACGCGGCAACGCGGCCGCTGCCGGCGCGCCGCGCGACGGGCGTCGCGCGCAAGATCGGCAACGACCTCGCGATCGACCTGATGCAACGCGCCATCATCGATAGCCGCTGGCTGCACAACAGCGACGCCGATGCGCGGCTGCCGCCGGGTCATTTCGAGCGCGCGGAGGCCGCGGGCACGCGTACCGAGGCCGCCGCTGTCATCGCGCCGTTTCGCCATCACGCGGACGGCAACGAGCACGCGCTCGAGACGGCAGGCGCGCTGTACGAGCTTTACATGCGTTACGTAGCCCAACAAATACACGCGACTGGCTCGCCATACGGCTACCCGGCGCTCGGCAGCGTACTGAGCGTGTCTGCGCCGCACTACGCCGCCGTGCGCGGCTTTCCACGGCGCAACGCCGCCGAAGACTTCTATCTGCTGAACAAGCTCGCCAAGATCGCGCCGCTCGTCTACGCCGCGGGCCCGCCGGTGCGCGTGGCGGCACGAGCTAGCGCGCGGGTCCCCTTCGGTACCGGCCCGGCGATCGCCAGGCTCATGACACTGATCGAGACCAATCAGCTCGCAAACTACGGCGTGTACGCCGCTGCCAGCTTTGCCGCGCTGCGGCAGTTTCAGGCCGGCGCCCGGGCGCTGGCAGCGGAATCGAACCGCTGGCCCCAGGCCTGGCTGGATCCCGACGTCACCTATGTGCTGAAGCGCCTGGGCTTTCCTGCCGCGTTCGAGCGCCTGCAGGGCGCCCACAGCGACACGCAGCGACTGCGGCGCGCCGTCTGGGAGTGGTTCGACGCGGGCAAGACGATCCGTTTCTTGAACGAGTGCAGGCACTTTCATCCGGACGTCCCGCTGATCGATCAGCTCCCGGCGGGCGACGACTACGCCACGCTGTGCGAAGCCTGGGAGTCGGCGCGCGCGGAGACCCTGCACGGCCTGGCAGGAACAGCCTAAGCGGTTATTTTGTATGACAAAATCCGGCGTTGGCGCCCGCCTCGCGGCGCGCCCGATGTCGCCGCGGGATGCCCAGAATCCGAAAGAGTGCGCATTTGCGTGAAGCGCAAATCCTTATACTGGATCGATGACACGCGCCCTACCCGACAATCCAGATCTGTCATGGGACCTCGATGGGATCGCCAATCAGGGTCGCGCGCGCGATTTCGTGCTGCAGTTCGAACAAACGCTGTGCGTGTATTCGCGCTTCGTTAAGCAGGTCTACAGCACCTACAACATGTTTTTCCCGCGGGAACACAACCGCAAGCTGGTGATCCTGCCGGACCCGAACGCCTTCCACGACACGTTCTTCCATATTCCGCCCAGCGCGGTCATGGCAACGGGCATCTACGTGGTGCCGGGCGAGCTGGTCAACCGCCGCGGACTGCAGCTCGCAAACGCCGAGCCCGGAAGATCGCTCGGCAAGCGTCAGGTCCCATTCGAGAAGGGCGTGCGCGCGATCGCGAACAAGCGGCCGCCGTCCGATCCCTTTCTTCCTATTCTGGTAAAGGGCGACCTGCGCGAATTCGATTCCGAGTGGCCGGCGCTGCATATGCACCGCCTGCGCCTCGATGCGCTCACCGACCGCTCGGAGTTAGAACGCCGCTCACTGCAGGAAGTGATCGAAGAAAAAATCGAAGCCCTGTTCGCCGAAGAGCGCCGCCAGACCTGGGCCTGAGGCGTCGCCGCCGAGCAGCGCGCGGTACACTGCGGCCATGCGCACGAAACTGACCCTGGCCACCCTCGTCGTCCTCGCGTCGCTGTGCTGGAGCGGCTGGCTCGACAACGTCGCGCGCGCTGAGGCGCAGTCCGCGCTGCAGCGGGTGCTGGTGGCCTTCGGCGTGGCGCGAACGCTGGACGGACTGATCTCTGTTGCCCAGGGGACGGAAATCGCGTTGCAGCCGGCGGGCGTCGGCGTCAGCGTCTCCGCCGGCGAGATGCTGGATCCGCTCAACGACATCGTCGAGCGCTTCTCGAGTCTCGCACTCATCGGTTCGGTGTCGCTCGGCACGCAGATCGTCGTCACCGAGCTCCTGGGCAGCGTCTGGATCAACCTGCTTGCGAGCCTCGGCGTATTGGCGTTCGTCCTGTGCGTCGCAGTGCCTTCATGGCACCGATTCCAGCGACCGGTGCTGCGTCTCGCCACCCTGCTGCTGTTCCTGCGCCTCGTATTTGCCGTGGTGATCTTCGCCGCTAACTGGCTGGGCAACCTGTCGCTGGCAGATCGTCAGAGCGCGGCCATCGCCGAGCTGACTCAGACGAGTGAGGAACTGCGCGCTCTGCAGGATGAAGACCCTGCCGCAAAGGCCGACCCGCAGGCGAGTGACGCCGGGCTGCTGGAACGCATGGGCGAGTTCATGCGCGAGCAGACGGCGCAGCTAGACCTGCGCGCGCAGCTGCAGCGGCTGGCCGATCGCGCGGAGGACGCCGTCAGCCACGTCGTCACGCTCACGGTCGTGTTTCTGCTGCAGTATCTACTGCTGCCGATCGGCGGTTTCTGGCTTGCACTGCAGGCCAGCCGAGCGGCCACGCTGAGCTGGTTTCAGGCGCCCGCGCCCGAACGACAGGACCCAGAGCAGCCATAGGGCGCCCATAGCAAGGCGGCGGCTGCGTGCGTAATATCCGCGTTCGCAATCGTTCGTCATCCGCCCGCGCCCTGGCGCCAATCCCTTTTCGAGTCACACGTGGCCTCTTCACAAGCTTCCACAACCGTGTTCATCGATGGCCAGGCCGGCACGACCGGGCTGGCCCTGCACGGCCGTATCACGGCCCTGCCGTTCATCGAGCTGATCGAGATCGAGCCGGAGCGTCGCAAGGACAACGCGCGCCGCGAGGAGCTCTTGCGGGCCGCGGATATCGCCGTTCTTTGCCTGCCGGACGCGGCGGCGCGCGAGGCGGCGGCCCTGACCCGCGGCGCCGCAACGCGGCTGATCGATGCCTCAACCGCGCACCGCGTGGCCAGCGACTGGTGCTACGGGCTGCCGGAGCTGAACGCCGAGCAGCGCGAGCGCATCGCGCAGGCGCGATACGTCACCAACCCCGGCTGCTACCCCCAGGGCGTGATCCTGGGGCTGCGGCCGCTGATCGATGCCGGCGTGCTGAGCGCGGACGCCGCGATTGCCGTCCACGCGGTGTCGGGCTATTCAGGCGGCGGCAACGGCCTGATCGATCGGATCGAGAGTCTGCCGGCCGCGGACGAGCCTGGCTGGCGGGTGCGGCCCTACGCGCTCGGGCTCGGCCATAAACACCGCCCGGAGATGCAGCGCTACAGCGGACTGGCGCGCGCGCCGCTGTTCGCCCCGATGGTCGCCGCCTACTACAAAGGCATGCTCGTCCACGTGACGCTGCCGGCGGCAACCCTGGGCTGCACGGAACAGGAAGCGGAGGCGCTGCTGCGGGAGCGCTACGACGGCGAGCCTTTTATACGCGTGCGAACGCTCGACGAGCTGGCGCCGGACGGCTACCTGGATCCGACCGGCTGCAACGACACCAACCGCCTGGAGCTCGTGGTTACCGGGGCGGACGGGGACGTGATGATCACCAGCCGCTACGACAATCTGGGTAAGGGCGCGGCAGGTGCAGCGCTGCAGAACCTGAACCTGATGTGCGGCCAGCCCGAGACCACTGGACTCACCCAGTGAGCTATCTGACGCTCGACAGCGACGCCCTGAACGCGGAGCTCGACGGCCTGCGCGCGGCGCAGGCGCGCCTGCAGCGCAACAACCAGCAGCTCGATCTGACCCGCGGCAAACCGGCGGCGGATCAGCTCGCGCTATCGAACGAACTCGACGGCATCCTGCAGGGCGACTACCGGGCCCGCGACGGTACAGACACGCGCAACTATGGCGGTCTATACGGCATCGACGAGGCGCGCGAACTGGGCGCGGAGCTGCTCGGCGTCGAGCCACAGAGCGTAATGGCCGCAGGCAACTCGAGCCTGCAGCTCATGCACGCGGCGGCCAGCGTGGCCGTGCAGAGCACCTGGCGGGGTGAACGACCGACGATGCTGTGCCCGGTGCCGGGCTACGACCGACACTTCGCGCTGTGCGACTCCCTGGGTTTGGACATGCAAGCCGTCGCGCTGACGGAGAGCGGACCCGACATGGATCAGATCGAGGCGCTGGTCGAGGCGGACGCCGATATTGGCGGTATCTGGTGCGTGCCCCGTTTTTCAAATCCCACCGGCTGCGTCTACAGCGACGCGACCGTCGAGCGCATCGCGCGGCTGCCCACCAGGGCGCGGCACCCAGGATTCACGGTGTTCTGGGACAACGCCTATGCCGTGCACGCGCTGAGCGACGACGCCCCGTCGCTCGCGGCGCTGCTGCCACTCGCCGAAGCGGCGGGCACCGCGGATCACATGCGGCTGTTCGCTTCGACCTCGAAGATCACGTTCGCCGGCGCCGGGGTCGCGTTCGTCGCCGGCTCGGCCGTAACCCTCGCCGCGCTCGAGTCCTACCTCGGCTTCATGACGATCGGTCCGGACAAGATCAATCAGCTGCGTACCGCGCGTTTCCTGCACGGACGTCTGCACGCGCACATGGCCGATCACGCTAGGCTGCTGCGTCCCAAGTTCGAGCGGGTGCAGGCGATTCTCGCCGAAGACCTGGGCCGTCTGGAGATCGCCACCTGGACCCAACCGCTGGGCGGCTACTTCGTTTCGCTGGACACGCTGCCCGGACTCGCGAGCGAAGTTGTTCGACTTGCGGGGGCCAGCGGTGTGAAACTGACCCGCGCCGGCGCGACCTTCCCGAACGGGCAGGACCCACAGGACAGGAACATACGCATAGCGCCGACCTATCCGGATTTGGAAGAGCTGGACACCGCGATGCGCGTATTGACGAATGCGATCAGGCTCGCGAGCCTGACCAAACTACAGTCTGCTTAGCCAGCGGCGCATAGACACCACAAAAAGCGCGGCAAGCGATGCGACAACAGACGAGATAAACGAGTCAAAAGACAAGAGACATAAAACAGACGCGGCATCTTGTTCGGTTCACGACGAACAGCCGAGAGCCACAGAACCAGAACGAGACCCAGCCCCAGACTAAGAACAAGACTGGGAATAGAAGAAAAGCCGCCCGAAGAGGAAACCGACGCTTGACCACGCAAGACAACGATACGCCCAACCCAGCCGGCGAGCCGCCCGCAAGCGACGCGTCCGACGCGCAAGAGGCGCCTGACACCGGTACGGACGCCACCGCACCGGGCGACTACCCGGAATCCGCGGCCATCGACGAGATCCTGGGCGGCGATGCGGTCGATGCCGCTGCGGAACCAACCCAGGCGAACTTCTCGCCGGAGGAGACGTCCGCTCCCGAGCGGTCGGCAGACGCTGGCCCAGAGCAGCAAGCGGACGCTGCCGCAGAGCAGCAAGCGGATACCGGCCCAGAGCAGGCCAGCGAGACGCCGCTTGATGCGACGACGGCGGAAACCAGCGAGCGCGCGGAAGAAACGGAGCAGTCACCGGTCGCGGACGCACCGGCGGCAGAGTCTGCGACGACCGAAGACACGGCAGCCGAAGCTGCAGAGACCGCGGCGGCCGATGGCGACGCAGAACCGGTCGATGCGGAGGAGGCAAGCGCCGAGACGGAGGGCGACGACGTCGCGCCCGCCGCGCCGATGGAACTCGCAAGCTTCAACGACTTCGCGCTACCCGTGCCGCTGCTGCGCGCGCTGGAAGATCTGCAGTTCGATACGGCCACACCGATCCAGACCGCCGTGCTGCCTTACAGCCTCTCGGACTACGACGTCACGGGCCAGGCACAGACGGGCACCGGCAAGACCGCAGCGTTCCTGATCACCATGCTGACGTCGCAGTGGGAAAACGAGCGCCGGGGTGCCGCCAAGCCGGGCTCGCCGCGGGCGCTGATCCTCGCACCCACGCGCGAGCTCGCGCTGCAGATCGAGGCCGACGCGATCTCGCTGGCCAAGTACATCGACTGCAGCATCGTCGCCGTGGTCGGCGGCATGGACATGAACAAGCAGCGCGATGCGCTGCACGCCGGCCCCCTCGACATTCTGGTCGCCACGCCCGGCCGGCTGCTGGACTTCGTGCAGCGCCGCGACATCTATCTGAAGGACGTCGAGACACTCGTCATCGACGAGGCGGATCGCATGCTCGATATGGGCTTCATCCCCGACGTGCGCCGCATCGTCTATCAGACGCCGCACAAGAAACAGCGCCAGACGCTGTTTTTCAGCGCCACCTTCAACGATGACGTGATGCGCCTCGCGGCGTCTTGGACGCTGGCCCCGGAGCACGTGGTCATCGAGCCCGACCAGGTCGCGGCCGATACGGTCGATCAGCAATTCTGGCTGGTCGGCAACAGCGAAAAGCGCTCGCTGCTGGCGCGCTTCATAAAGAGCGAGAAGCCGAGCCGCACCATCGTTTTCGTCAACCGCCGCGACCAGACCCGCGATCTGCACGCGTACCTGGTCAAGCAGGGCGTCAACGCGGAACAGCTCTCGGGCGAGGTGCCGCAGACCAAGCGCCTGCGCACGCTGGATCGGTTCAAGTCGGGCGCGATCTCCACGCTGGTCGCAACCGACGTCGCCGGCCGCGGCATTCACGTCGAGGGCATCTCGCACGTCATTAACTTCCATCTCCCGGAGGACCCCGAGGACTACGTGCACCGCATCGGCCGCACGGGTCGCGCGGGCGCCGAGGGGACTGCCGTGAGTTTCGTCGACGAAAACGAGGCCTTCAGCCTGCCCGACATCGAGGAGTATCTCGGCCGTGCGGTGAACTGCGTGCAGCCACCGCTCTAACGCGATGCGCTCATGACCTACGAGCGAGAAGCGATCAGTGCGATGCGCGGCTACAGCTACGGGGAACAGCCCGAGCTGGGCGGCATCATCAAGCTGAACACCAACGAGAACCCCTACCCGCCGTCGCCGGCGGTAGAGCGCGCGCTGCGCGACTTCGACGTCACCCGGCTGCGCGTCTATCCCAACGCGCTCGCGGCCGACTTTCGCCGCGCGGCCGCCGAGCTGCACGGCGTCGGCACGGACAACGTCATGGCGACGAACGGCGGCGACGAGGCGCTGCGACTCGCGATCACCACCTTTCTGGACGCCGGCCAGACCTTTGCGAACGCCGTGCCGAGCTACTCGCTGTATCCCGTACTCGCGGCCGTACAGGACGCCCAGCGCCTGGACGTACCGCTCGACGCAGACTTCGAGCTGCCGGCGGACTTCGCTGCGCAGGTGAACGCCGCCGGCGCGCGCCTGACCTGCGTGGTCAACCCACACGCCCCGAGCGGTCGGCTCATCGATCGCGCGCAGATCGAGGCGCTGGCAGCAGCGATCGACGGCGTGCTGCTCGTCGACGAGGCCTACGTCGATTTTGTGGATACGGATCACGATCTGACGGGACTGGTCGCGAACACGCCAAACCTGCTGCTGCTGCGCAGCATGAGCAAGGGCTATTCGCTCGCCGGCCTGCGCTTCGGCTACCTGATCGGTCACGCCGGGCTCATCAAGCCGATGGTTGAGAAGACTCGGGACAGCTACAACGTCGACGCGATCGCGCAGCGGCTGGCGCTGGCGGCGTTGACCGATCGCCACTACGCGCGCGACAACTGGGCGAAGGTGCGGGCGAATCGGGAGCGGCTCGCGCACGCGCTGACGGCCCTCGGCTTTGAGGTGCCTGCGACCCAGACCAACTTCGTCCTCGCGCGCACGCCCAACGGCGAGTCCGCGCAGCCGCTGTACGAGGCGCTAAAGGTGCAGAACATCCTGGTGCGCTACTTCGCTGACCTGCCGGATCGACTGCGCATCACCGTCGGCACTACCGAAGAGAACGCCGCGCTGCTGCGGGCACTCGGCGAACTCGTCGAACGCTGACGCTCACGTGCAGCGAACGGAAGACGCGCAGACTCTGGCAGGCTGTCGGGGATTCGTCTTCGATATGGACGGCACCCTGACCGTCCCGCAGCACGACTTCGAAGCGATACGCGCTGAACTCGGTATTCCGTCTGGTCAGCTAATCCTGGAGTTCATCGCGACGCTGCCCGCCGCCCGCGCGGCGCGGATGCACGAGCAGCTCGAGGCCATCGAGGCGCGCATCGCCACCGAGTCCGTGCCTGCGCCGGGCCTGTTCGAGCTGCTCGACGCGCTGCAGGAACGCGGCCTGCCCTACGGACTGCTGACCCGCAACTCGCGTCGCAACGCGATCATCAGTCTGCGCGCGATCGGTGCGCTCGAGCGATTCCCCGAGCCGCTGATCGCCGGGCGTGAGGACGCCGCGCCCAAACCCGAACCCGACGGCATAGCGCTGCTCGCGGCCCGGCTCGGGCTGCCCGTCAGCGCGATCGCCATGGTCGGCGACTACCGTCACGATCTCGCGGCCGGCCAACGCGCGGGCTGTTACACGGTTCACCTGCACCATCCGGGAACGGACGCCTGGCCGGAGCTGACGTCGCTGCGCGTGCAGTCGCTGACCGAACTCGGCGCGAGACTGGCGAGCGATTGAGCCGGCACGGTTGCGCGCCTGCGCGGCGGCAGATTTGCTATTCCAGACGCCCCAGCAGCGCGTCGAGTTCCTCCTGCCACTCGGCCTGCCGAGCCGGTTTTTGAAACTTTGGCTTGCGCGCACGATCCGCTGCGAGCAGACGCTCTAGCGTATCGATCCGTTCGAGAAGCTCGTCCTCTTCCGACGTGGCGGTCGCAGAGCCCGCATCGGCCGCGCGCCCTCCCGAGTCGTTGGCGCCGCGCCGCGCTCGCTCGCCAGACGCGGCAGCGGTCGACGTGAAGAACGGTCGCGGGTCGTAAACCTCCCGCAGCGCGCCACCCTCGATCAGCCAGAACCGCTCCGCGAGGCGATTGACGAATTCCCGGTCGTGGGAGGTAAAGAGCAGGGTCGCATCGCTCGCGAGCAGCTGCGCCTCGAGCTGTTCGCGGCCGTCGATATCGATGTGATTTGTCGGCTCGTCGAGAATCAGAAAATTGCAGCGCTCGAGCGACAGTCGCACAAACAGCGCCCGCGCCCGCTCGCCGCCCGACATCGAACCGACGCGCGACTCGTGGCGATCAAACGGAAAACCCGCCGCGACCAGCGCGCGCGTTACGGCCTGCTCGGACAGCTCCAGATCTGCGCCGACGAACCGCGCCAGCGGCGTCGCCCCCGAGGTGGCCTGCAGTTCTTGATCGTAGTAGCCGAGCCGTACCTGAGGATTAAAGCGGACCCGATCGTCGGGGTGCTCGACGGCCGCGAGCAGCCGGCGTATCAGCGTCGTCTTGCCTACGCCGTTGTGGCCCAACAGCGCAACGCGCTCGCCGGGTCGCACGAAGGCCTCGTCGATGCGAAACAGCTCACGCGCACCAGCGCTAACGTCGACGGCGTCGAGCGACAGTGCCCGATTGCCGCGAGTCGCGGCGGTCTGCAGGCCGAGCGCCAGTCCCGAGCCGCGGCTGACGAAGGTCTTTTCCTCCTCCAGACGATCGACGCGGCGATGCATGTTGCGCGCACGGCGCGCGAGATCTTCGTTGTCGTAGGTCCGCCCCCAGTGCGCGAGGCGCTTGGCGCTCGCCCGCAGCTTGTCGATCTCTTTTTCTTCCGCAGCCCGTTTCTCCGCAGCCGCGACATCCATCCGCGCGAGCTCTTCGCGACTGGCGCTGAAGGTCAGCTCGAACCGGTAGGCGCGCTGATCGCGCAGATAGACCGTGCTGGTGGACAGGCCATCGAGAAACGCACGGTCGTGAGACACCAGGACGATTGCGCCAGAGAAGCTCGCGAGCGCGCCCTCGAACAGGTTCAGCGTCGCGAGATCGAGATGGTTCGTGGGCTCGTCGAGCAGCAGCAGTTCAGGACGCGAGACCAGGGCGCGGGCCAGCAGCAGGCGATTCACCTGACCGCCGCTCAGCGCCTCGGCCCGAACAGCAAAGTGCGACTCGTCGATGCCGAGCTCCGCCAGCACGCTCTGCGCGCGCCAGCTCTCCTGCGCCGGGACCTGCTGAGCAACCACCTCGAGCATGGGCAGGGACGCCAGCTCGGGCGGCAGAAACTGTGCCACCCGACCGACCGTCAGCCCGCGCAGGCGGGTGATCACACCGCTGTCCGGTTCGACGACGCCCTCCAGCAAATCGAGCAGCGTCGTCTTGCCCGCGCCGTTGTGACCGACGAGGCCGATGCGATCGCCGCGCGCGACCGCGAGGTCAAGGCCGCGAAACAGCTCGCGCCCCGCCACCGAATGGCCGATCTTGTTCGCCTGCAGAAGATTGGACATGCCCGGCCTATGCCGTCACGCTAATTGGCAGCCAAGCATAAACCGGGATCGCCATGCTGTTTCCGCTGCGCGACGAGAATCCGCTCGCGCATCCACCCATCGCTACCATCTGTCTCATAGCGCTGAACGGCCTGGCCTGGGTGTTTCTGCAGGGTATGGGCAGCCCAGCGGCGCTTGGCGAGTCGCTGTGTGTATACGGTCTGATCCCGGGCGACCTGCTGGGCACCGCGCCGCCCGGCTCCGGATTCCCGATCGATCAGGAGCGCGTCTGCATCGTCAACGGCGAAGGCGGCATCCAGACGCTGTTGACCTCCATGTTCATGCACGGCGGCTGGTTTCATCTGCTCGGCAACATGTGGTTTTTGTGGATCTTCGGCGACAACGTCGAGGACGCGATGGGTCCGGCGCGCTTCGCTGTGTTCTATCTGCTGTGCGGACTAGCGGCCGCCGCCGCCCAGACCGCGACCGACCCCGACAGCGCCATACCCATGGTCGGCGCGTCCGGCGCCATCGGCGGCGTGATGGGTGGGTACGCGCTGCTCTATCCTCGCGCCCGGATCTTGTCGCTGTTCGTGATTGTGACCGTATCGGTGCCGGCGTTCCTGATGCTGGGCTATTGGGTGCTGATCCAGTTCGTCGGCAGTTTCACGACGGATGCCAGCGGCGGCGGCGTGGCGTTCTGGGCACACATCGGCGGCTTCGTCGCGGGGCTCGCGCTGGTGCTGCCGTTCCGACGCGAGCGGCTGTACCAGGAACACGTGGCGCTCCCCGATCGCGAAGACGCGCGGTACCGTTGGTTTTGAAGCCGATCCCCGTCATTTTGGACACGGACATCGGCATGGACGCCGACGACGTCTGGGCGCTCGCTCTGCTGCTGCGCTGTCCCGAGCTCGATCTGAGGCTGGTCGTCAGCGCCTGCGGCGACACCGACTACGTCGCCGCCTGCGCCGCACACGTGCTGACCGTCGCCAATCGTCTCGATGTACCCGTCGGCGTCGGCCTGCCGCTCGACACCACCGCCCGCACCCACGCGGACTGGCTGGGCGACTTTCAGCTAGGCGACTATGGCGGCCCGGTTGTACGCGACGGCGTCGGCGCGCTGATCGACACCATCATGGCCAGCGCCGAGCCGGTCACGGTGATCAGCATCGGGCCGCTACCGAATCTCGCCGCGGCCCTGCAGCGCGAGCCGCGCATCGCCGAACGTGCGCGCTTCGTTGGCATGCAGGGCAGCGTACGGCGCGGCTACCTCGGCGCGCCCAAGCCGCACCGCGAATACAACGTCAGGCTCTATCCTCAGGCGGCGCAGCGCGTGTTTGCAGCACCCTGGGACAAAACCATCACGCCCCTGGATAGCTGCGGCAACTTCGTGCTCGCCGGCGAGGACTGGCACGCGCTACGCGCAAGCCAAGATCCGCTGGCTAGGATCGTGGCCGGCGCGCAGGACGCGTTCACGGCCTCGCTGGGCGAGCGCCTGTTCGATGGTCTGGATCCGCGCGAACAGACCACGCCGCTGTACGACACCGTGGCCGTATACCTCGCGTTCGCAACCGAGTGGCTGACCATGGAAACGCTGGGCATACAGGTCACGGACGACGGCCGCACGCTGATCGACGCTGATGCCCCGCGCGTCCACTGTGCGACGGGCTGGCGCGACGAGCGCGCCTTCAAAGCGCTGCTGCTCGCGTGCCTCACCGGGAACAGCTAGCGTGGTTGCGTTCGTGGCAACGATGCCCGAGGCTAATTGACGCCAACGCGCCGCACGCTCGCACTAGACGCATACAGCAACTGGTTCACGCACACTCAAGGGGAGATCGATGAGTTCACAGAAACCGGCACTCAGCCTGGCCGCCATTCCCGGCCGCCGCCTGCGCACGCTCGAAGTCGCAAAAGAGATCGAGGCGCGAGGCTTCAGTGGCATCTACTGCCCGAGCCTCGCCGACGCGCTGGGGCTGTGTCAGTCGCTCGCGATGGTGACCAGCGAAATTCCCTTCGGCACGAGTGTCACGCCGATCTACACTCGGCATCCCAGCGACTTCGCCAACACGGTCTCGACCATCAACGAGCTGTCGGGCGGCCGCTTTCGCTTCGGCATCGGCGTCAGTCACGCGCCCGCCATGGATCGCCTTGGTGTTACCCAGGGCAAGCCGCTCGGCGACATTCGCAACTTCGTCGACGATGTCAGAAATACCCCGCGCGCTGGTCAGATGCCGCCGATCACCCTGGCCACCCTGCGGCCCAAGATGATCCAGCTCGCGACCGAGATCGGACAGGGCATGGTGTTCGCCAACGGCGCGCGCAGCCACATGACGACGTCGCTCGCCCACGTGCCCGACGACCTGCGCGCCAGCGACGACTTCTTTATCGGCGACATGATCCCGACCTGCATCAGCGACGATGAAGAGGCCGCCAAAGCCGTCAATCGCAAGACGCTGACAAGCTATGCGTACCTGCCCAACTATCGCCGCTATTGGAAGAGCGCGGGCTACGAAGAAGAGATGAACGCGGTCGAGGCTGCGATCGAGGCGGGGGATCAGGCCGGCGTCGCGGCGGCGCTGTCCGATCGCTGGCTCGCCGATACGACGCTGTTCGGCAGCGTGAGCAAGGTGCGCGAGGGCATCGAGGCCTGGTTCGACAGCGGCATCAAGACGCCGATCATCGTGCCGTCTTCTGCGGCGGGCGGTCAGTTCGAGGCGTTCGAAGAGTTCTTCGCCGCGTATGACTAAAACTCCCAGCTATCGGGCGCATCATCGGCTACCAACGCGGTGAAGGCGCTGTGGGTCATCCGCCACGCCAAGTCCTCATGGGCCGATCCTGGGCAGGACGATTTCGAGCGGCCCCTGAACGATCGGGGCCGTCGCGATGGCCCCCTGATGGCCCGCTGGCTCGCAGCCCAGCCGCTGCGCGCGGACTGGCTGATCACCAGCACGGCGGCGCGCGCCCGCGCGACGGCGGCGTTCGTCGCCGACGGTTTCGGCCTGGGGCGGCGGGGCACGGTTGAGGAGCCCGGCCTGTACCACGCAGCGCCCCACGACCTGCTGGACGCCGCGCGGGAGGCACCCCCCACCTGCGACTGCGTTGCGCTGGTCGCGCACAATCCCGGCATGACCGCGCTGGTCAATCAACTCGCCGGTGCCCGCGTCATCGATAACCTGCCCACCTTCGGCTGCGCGGCGTTCTTGCTGGCCGAGGAAGATTGGGCCAACGCGGGCTACGGCGCGGCGACCTTCGTGGCCTTCGCCACGCCGAAACTGCTGAGCCCGCGCTAGTCCTTCAGCGCTTTGCGAATTCTCGCGATGAAGAAACCGTCCCAGAGCGCATCCGGCAGGACGCGGTGGGCGTGCTCGAGCGCATAGCGGTTCCGGCCCCAGGCGCTCACGGGCGGACGCGTTGGCGCATCGATCGTCAGTTCGACGGGCACTAGCCGCGCGCCGGGTTCACGCGTCAGCAGACCCTCGACGATCGCCTCGTTTTCCTCCGGTGCGAACGAGCAGGTGCAGTAGACGAGCGTGCCGCCCGGCTTCAGCGCGGCGAACGCCGAACGCAGCAGGCCGCGCTGTTTGCGCGCGCACTCTTTGATCTTGCGCGGGCTCCAGTGGCGCCAGGAGTCGGGTTCGTCGAGCCGCACGCGCGCCTCGGAGGAGCAGGGCGCGTCGAGCAGCACTCGATCGAAGCGCTCCGGCACCGCGCGCCCCACACCGCGGCCGTCGCGCAGGTAGGTGTCCACCTGACGCACGCCGCAGCGTTCGAGATTTGCCCGCAGCCGATGAAAGCGTGGCTTCACCGGCTCGACGCAGGCGAGCCGCCCCGTCGCCTCGCCGTCGACGGTCAGAGCGCTCGCAAGTACCAGGCTCTTGCCGCCGGGCGCGGCGGCGAGGTCCAACACCTCGTCGCCCGGCTGCGCGTCCAGCGCGCGCGCAGCGACGAGGCTCGACGGATTCATCGGGTAAATCGCGCCCTCGATGACAAGCGGGTGCTGCATCACGGCCTCGCGCGCCGACGCCGGCAGCGCGACGACGTCGTGCGCGAGCGAGGTCACCCCTGCCGGGTCGATGCTAACGTCTGCAATGAGCGCGTCGAACCCGCCGGGCACCAGTGGGTTGTCCCACAGACCGATCCGCTTGGGCGCTGCAAAGCTGTCGAGCACGGCCGCGCAGTCCGCGTGGCGTGCGGGTCCAGGCATGGCGGATGCGTCGAACAACGCGCGCAGTCGGGCGACGAACTCTGCGGGCAATTCCTGTGCTGCGGATGGTTGTTCCATGCTGCGTATTTTGCCACGCGATACACACCGGCCCGACTGAGACAGATCCGATGCGCAACGCTGGCGCGCGGGCGTCACCCGAGTAGACTAGCCAGCCAACGTTCAACTTGGTCACCGCAGGAGCCCTCCATGCTCTCTTTCCTCGCTTTCGTCGCGATCTGCATCGGCGTCTATCTCGTCTGGCAGATCTCGGAAAACCTCACCGAACTTACGTTCCGAATTGGCGAGATCCAGCGTGATATCGGCGAACTGCGTCGCCTGAACGAAGGCGAAGACTGATTCGCGGGACAGACTGGCGCATCTATTTCGGCCTCGCGGTCTCGGCCGTCTGGCTGCTGTTGGGCTATCTGTACATCGCGACGACCGTCGGCTGGTCGCGGTTCTTCGAGTTGCCGGCGGATCAGATGGGCAGCTTCCTCGAGGGGGCATTCGCGCCGCTCGCGTTCCTGTGGCTGGTGATCGGCTACTTCCTGCAGCAGGAAGAGCTGCAGCAGAACACCGACGCGCTGCGGGCCCAGGCCGTCGAGATCGAGCGCGCGACCCAGCAGCAGGCGGTGCAGGCCGAGAAGATGGCCGCGAGCGAACAGCACGCGCGCCAGGAGGCGTTCCTGCGCGTCGCCGATCACGTGCGCTCCCAGCTCGGCACCATCGCGTCCTTTCTGTTTCTGTCCAGCCAGGGCGGCACCGGCGATGGCGCCATCAGCCGCGAGGAGCAGGCGGCGCTGTTCGCACGCTTGTCAATGAAGGATCCGGAGGTGTTTTCGCGGAGCCTGATGGAACTGAACTTCATGACCGAAGGCGACGACAACCGCTACGAGCTGTTCTACGGCACGGAAATCCGCGCGCGTCACTGCAACAACTTCATCCACACCTTCGAGCGACTGCTGTCGCGCGCCGAGCAGGTCGACGAGGACAGCCTGCTCACCAACGCCCTGCGAGCGAGCGCCCACGGGTTGGTGTACGGCCTGATGTGTCGGCATCGCGAGAACGCCCCGCCGGAGTTCGCCGACATCGAACGGACCGGACACGGCATCTTTATCTCATGAGTCACCCGGTACGCACCCAGGCACGGGCGCTGCTGGTCCGCGATCAGCGCATCGCGCTGGTGCGCCAAAGCCTCAACGCCCGCGAATGGCGCTGGGTGCTGCCCGGCGGCGGTCAGGACGAGGGCGAATCGCTCACCGAGGCGCTGGTGCGCGAGTGCGCGGAGGAACTCGCCGTCGAGGCGACCGTCGGCAGCCTGCGCCTGATCCGCGAATACGTGCCCGCCAAGCATCCAGACTTCGACAAAGAGGCGAACGACCAGTGCATCGATTTCGTGTTTGACGTGACGATCCCCGCCGCTCAGGACATCAGCGTCGGTCCGGGACTAGAGGAAGACTCGGATGCGGTCGAGTGGTTTGCGCTCGACGCCCTGCCGGCACTCTATCCTGCCTATCTCGAGGCCTGGCTGCCCGTGAACGTGGATCGCGAGACCATCGCCTACGTCGGTGATCAGCTATGAATCCGCTCGATGCGCTGCGCGGCGATCGCCAGCGTGCCCGCGATGAGAAAGACCCCTGGGCGGCGCTGTGCGCGCTCGGTACACGCACAGCCAGCGGCGTCGCGCAGCGCACGCTGGTGCTGCGCGACCTCGGCGAGGAACTGGCGCTGTTCTTCAGCGCCACCAGCCCCAAGTGGCGCGAGCTCGACGGCACGCCGCAGCTCAGCCTACTCATCTATCTGCCAAGTATTCAGGTGCAGTATCGGCTGCAGGCGAACTGGTCGCGCGTGCCCGACGCCGTGCTCTACGAGAGCTGGCAATCCCGGCCCGACATACCGAAGCGCCTGGACTGGTTTTATCAGAGCGAACCCCAAAGCACGCCCGTCGACCGCGCCACGCTAGTCACAGCGCTCATGGAAGACGACACGGTGCCGGGCGCGGCGCCACCGACGGCGGTAGGCATCATCATCGACCCGATCGAGGTCGAACGGCTGGTGCTGTCCCAGGGCGTGCACGAACGAACGTGCTATCGGCGCGGTGAGGATGGCGACTGGCTCGCCGAAGACCTGGTGCCCTGACGGCAGTCGCGACTAACTTGAGCGTAGCGGCGACCAGGTTCACGACAGTTTCCAGGGAGCTGGCGGTCTTCGCTCGCAGCTCATCCCTCAAGGCCGAGCCCGCCAGATGGGTGTTGCCCCTGTTCGCAGGACAATCCGCAGGCGAATGGCGGATCGCCCTGGCTACCGCTCAACCCGCAACATGACGTTAACGCCGTGCGAATAGCCGTCCGTTTCGCTCCCCGGCGGATATTCGCCCCGGGCGCTCGTCACGAGCAGATGCAGTCCGGCTCGCTCGAAGATCAGCTCGCACCAGCCCTCGCGATCGGAAGTGCAACGACTGACCGGGTCGTCATGCGCGCCACCAAGCTCCGTATAGACTTCGATGTCTTGACCGGTCAGCGCCTGACCAGACGCGAGAGTGCGGAAGCGAATGGTCTTTCCTACTGCGATGCGATTGGGGTGCACGCCAAACGATATCTCCAGCGGATCGCCATTCGTCGAAGCGGGCACGGACGAGGACTCCCCTAGCGTCACGTAAGCGAGCGCCTTGTTGAAGTAACTGCGCGAGGTCAGAATCTCGCGGCCGACATGATCAGCTCGTGTCCCCGGCTGCCAACGCTCCTCGCCATCGACTTTGATTCGCGTCCACGCCATCCGATTTTCGACACCCTCGAGCCGATAGGTACCCGGTTTCGTGAGTTCGATCTCGCCAATCGCACGGGTCTTACCGAGGTATAGAAACGGTATCGACTCCTTTAGGTTTTCCGGGCCGACAGCCCACCACTGGTAGTAGCTGCTCGGCCCTGAACCCGGTCGGAATCGGCTGTCGCTGAAGGTGTGGTCGAACGTCACCCATGACCCATCGCCTGAATCGATGAACCAATTTGGCAGCAGCCACTGTTGGTGCGCAAGGGCGTTGGGGGGCAGCGACAACGAACAGAGGACAAGCAACAGAACTCGAAAGCAACGCAAGATGAGGCTCTCCATTCGCCCAGGGAAGGACGTTATGTTACTTTATAACATTGTCTATCTCGCGTGCATTCATCAGACATGAACGGTGAAGAAACTGAGCCCACGTTCGACGTGGTCGTCGTCGGCGCCGGTGCCGCCGGGGTCGGCGTCGCTGTGGCGCTGAACGATGCGGGAGTCGCCAACTACATCGTTCTGGAACGGGATCGTGTCGGTGCGTCCTTTGCCGCCTGGCCAGCCGAAACGCGCTTTATCACCCCGTCTTTCGCGACAAACTCAGTCGGCATGCTTGATCTCAATTCGGTCGCGATCGGCGTGTCGCCGGCCTACAGCCTCGAGGTGGAACACCCGAGTGGGCCGGAATACGCCGCCCATCTCCAGGCGATCGTCAACCACTTCGGCGTGCCGGTCAGAGAGAACACGGACGTCACTGAGGTCGTCGCCGAGGGCGCCAGATATCGGATCATGACCTCAGACGGTCCGGTCATGGCATGGCACGTGGTCTGGGCAGCCGGCGAGTTTCAGTACCCTCGCCGGGGCGGCTTTGCGGGCAGTGAACTGTGCCGACATACCGCCACGGTTGATAGTTATGGGGAGCTTCAGGGCGATGACTTCATCGTTATCGGCGGCTTCGAGAGCGGTTTTGATGCGGCTTTCCACCTGGCCTATCAAGACAAACGCGTACGCCTGTTCGACGGTGGTTGCCCCTGGGAGAAGACCAGTTCGGATCCAAGCGTGTCGCTTTCGCCCTACACCCTGGAGCGCATCCGTGAAGATTGGTTCCTTGAACTGGTTGAGCTGTTTCCAAACACCCGCATCGAATCGGTGAAGCGTCTGGGTGAAGCAGGCGATGACGAAGAAGACGCAGGCTACGAAGTGGTTGCCGCGGACGGTTCTCGGCATCAGGTGGCAACCGCACCCCTACTTGCCGGGGGATTCGATGGCAGTCACCGCTTGATTGCCGACTTGTTCGAGTTGCGCTCAGATGGCATGCCGCAGCTAACGACCTGGGATGAGTCGACGCTGAGCCCGGGGATTTTTCTGGTCGGTGCTTCAGTGCGCCATGACAATCACATCTTTTGTTTCATCTACAAGTACCGCCAGCGTTTCGCGGTTGTAGCCAAAGCTATCGCGGAGTCTCTTGGGCTGCCGGCAGAACGGCTTGAAAGCTATCGCACATGGGGAATGTACCTGGATGATCTCTCCGTTTGCGGTGAGGATTGTGCGTGTTGACGCTCAGTCGCGAGATTGGCGCCATCGCTGACCGGGGACGATCGGTCTGAGAGCGTAAGTGCCGCTAACGGCGCCACCTTGGCTGCGGTATGCTCCTGCAACAAGTGCTTGCCCCAGACCAGAGAGGACCCAATCGTGCTAGCAGACCAAAACTTTGTCGTTCGCCCCCTACCGACCATCGCGTTCAGCAGGGGCTCGAGCCAGCAGCTAAGCAACCACATCCAATCGCTCGGGAAGACCGCGGCACTGATTGTCACCGACAAAAACCTGGCGGCCAGCGGTGTACTGGATCCGGTCCTGGATGCACTGCGCGCTGCCAATCTGGCGGTGGAAGTGTTCGATGGCGTAGAGCCCAATCCAACCGACAAAAACGTCGAGGCTGGCGCGGAACGGCTTCGCGCGCTTGGCGATGCCTGCGTCATTCCTATCGGCGGCGGCTCATCGATGGATTGCGGCAAATCTGTAGCCCTACTGGCCGCCAATGGCGGAACCGTGCAAGACCTGCAGACCGGAACACCGGTGAATGCCACTGCTCCCGTTATCGCTGTGCCGACAACTGCTGGCACAGGTTCGGAAACGAATAGCGCCTGCGTCATCACAAACACAGCGCTTGGCCGCAAGACCTATGTCATGCACCCGAGCATAACGCCGGCATTTGCCGTGCTTGACCCAGATCTCACCGTCGGCCTGCCGACCTATCCCACGGCGACCTGTGGATTCGACGTGCTGACGCATGCCGTGGAAGCGTTTGTGTCCGCCGGGCAGAGCGCGTACTCGGACACCATCGCGCTAGAGGCAATCACCAAGGTCGCGAACAATCTGCGCCGCGTTGTGACCGACGGCAGCGACATCGAGGCTCGTTCTGAGATGCTACTGGGTTCCGCAATGGCCGCCATCGCATTCAATGTGGCGGGGTTGGGTTCAGCGCACGGCACGGGCCATGCGGTTTCGGCACGACTCAACGCGGCGCACGGTCAGACGCTGGCCACGATGTTGCCGCATGTAATGGAGCACAACATGTCCGAGCGCGCCGACAAATACGCCGAGGTCGCGCGCATCCTTGCGCCTTCCGGTCCGGCGACCGGGGCGGGTGCGATAGATGCAGTAGTCAGACTGCGCAGCGACATCGGCATCGACAAATCGATACGAGACCTCGGCGGCGAGGACGGACTGTTGCCGGTGCTGGTCGAAGACGCCCTCGCCGACCCCGTGAACTTTTCGAATCCGGTGCCGGCCGATGCCGCAGCGTTCGAAACGATGTACCAAGCCGCCTGGTAACCGTGCCCGGCCGCGCAGACGAGCCAATCATTCCCAACCACCACGAGTTCAGCGATCGATGAAGTCTTCACCAATCCCGCAAACGTACGATGAGTGGCGGCATTGCATCACCGTCGAGTGTGCGATCCCGTTGACCCCTACGTTCGTCGCCGAGCGGCTGGCGGTCTGGCGCAACGAGACGAGTCAAGAGACGCAGCGATTTCGCAAACTCTATGGCGACGACTACTGGCGCGCGGTAATCGGCTGGTTTGAGCACGCTCAAACGGAGCTCAGCCAGCCCACCGGATAGCCCCCCGCAGATCGGGGTCAGAGTAACGGAACAGCGTCGGTCTGTTCCGCCTTTACCCCTGTTTGGATCCAACCATAGAAGACGCGCACGCGTTCTATGACTCCAACCGAAACACCAGCCTTCGGTTGGTTGCATTAGCGAATGCGTGCGCTCCGCGCCTTCCAACGAGGTGAAGGCTCGTCGCAGCAACCCGCCTGATCCAGCGAATAACTCTGAACGCGCAGTTTTTCGCCGCACGTTGTCGGGATTGGCCCGGTCCCGCACGACCGCTCCGGTATCCTGCAGGCCGCCAAAGATGTAGGACAAACTACACAGCGATCACAATCCAACCTTCCGCTGAGTTGCAACGACTCAGGCGCCCCAGTTACTTTACATTCAGGAATGTAAAGCTCACGTGCAGCCGTCGATCCGGCGTGAGCAAGGAACAGGGGGAGTTCGCCATGGTTCAGTACGTCGCCCAACAGGGGATTTTGTCCGCCTTTCGCTCGAGCTTGATCCTGTGCTGCCTCGCGTACGCGCTCGCCGCGGGATCGGCGCAAGCGGACTACGTCATCGTGGATTTCGAAGACGAATCTGCGGGGTCGCAGACCTTCAGTCAGATGATCGGGTTCGCGACCAGCGGTGCGCTCGTCATCGAGAACCTTCCCGGTCGTGGATCCACTGCGCCGGAGGGCGAGGAGCTATCCGCTCAATGGCTCGGCACCGGAATCATGGACGGCAACTCGACCACTGGGGACGTTGGTGCCATCGGTGTCACGACGCCGGGCTACGGGTTCGTTCTGAACTCGATGGACCTATGGATATCTGCCGACGACGGCAACGGTTACGCATTCGGCGAAGTCACGTTCATGGGTATGCCGGCCGATGGCGGCGAACCGGTGTCCTTCACCACAACCGTTTTTCCTACTGGCAATACAGGCGACGTTTACCAGACTTTGGGATTTGCTGGTTCTGATCTGGCGGGCGTGACGCTAACGAGCCTCTACTTCACACTCGGGGATGCGACGCATGTGATGCCTGGCGGGGACGCGATGGTCGGCGACCCGTTGAATTTCATAGCAGTCGACAACTTTGTGTTTGAAGCCGTGCCGCTGACACTGCCGAGCATCAAGATTTGCACGTTGTACGTCATTGAGCGCCCTGACGGCGAAGACGGACGGGACACCGACGCAGACAACATCTCGGGAGATCTGTGCGACAGATTCGAGCAGCAAATCCCAACGTTTTCAGACCTTCTTGGAGTTGCGGAATTTGCGGTTTACATCAGCAACACCGGAAACGAACTCCTAGAAGATTTCAACCTAACACTAAACGGACAGGTCGATGTGGGCCTTGGGTTAGACCTCATTGCCGGCAATTCAGTAAGGCTGGATGGTTCAAACGCATCGGAGCTCAACATCGAGAATCCCTGCGATACTGCAGGGGAGTTTACTCTCAACATCTCAGTTCGCGCGCAGGGAGCGCTATCGGGTATGGCCGTTACGGACGCAGATCCAGCCTCGATCGTGTGCCCCACGCCGCTCCAGAGCATCCAGCTAACCAAACAGGTGAGCATCAATGGCGGACGTTTCCGCGATGCCGGAAACGTCGACGTCGCATCGATAGCCAGCCTGGGTGCGGAAGTTTCGTATCGCTTTATCGTCGAGAACGTCAGCAGCGTTGAACACACAAACGTCAACATTACAGACATGACTCTGGGCATCGACGCTACGGCTATACCGGGAGGTCGACTAGCGGCAAACGAACAACGCATCATCACCGCAAACGACCCGGGCTTTAGTGCCTTGCAGCCGGAAAACCGCTGCAACGCAAGCGGCATACTGCTCAACCAGGCCCGAGTAGACGCCTCGCGAGGTAACACCGAGGTCTCTGACATAAACGCGGCCTACGTCATCTGCGAAGACCCCCAGGTCGAGCTTCGCAAACAAGTCAGCCTCGACGGCGCAAATTACTTCGAAGCGAACACGCCAGAGGCCGCTGACGTACCCGCAGGGAGGGTCGGTTCCACGAACGCCATATATCGCCTGATCGTCACCAATTCCGGCAGCGAAGCCTTGGCAAACGTACTCGTCGAAGATCCGTCGCTAGGCATATCAGCGTCCATCGAGGGACTCGCAGTGGGAGAAACCAGAGTAATCACTGACACCGTCGCAGGCTTTGACAACCTCGCTCAGCCCCTCCGTTGCAACGGCACATCGGGCATCAAGGCGAACATCGCCACCGTCTCAGCGAGCGGCGAATCGACAGGCACTTCGGTGATGACCAGCGACGCAGCACACGTTCTCTGCATTGAGGGCGCCGCGATCGAATTGCTGAAACAGGTCTCTCTGGATGGCACGAACTTCGTCGACGCCGACACACCTTCCAGCGCACAAACCGGTAGTATTGGCGCAAACGCAACCTATCGCCTGATCTTGCGCAACGTCGGTGACGAAGACCTGTCCAACGTTACGGTTAACGACGCCGCACTCGACATCGTGGAAGAGTCCGTTCCCGACCTCGCCGTTGGCGAGGAAGTTGTAATTGATGCCGGTAGTTTCGGCAGGTTTAACCAGCTTCTCGCGATCAATCGCTGCGACTCAGCAGGCAGCAAGCTCAATGTCGCGAGCGTCGCCGCGCGCGGCGCCTCGACCAGCGAGATGGTCGAAGATGACGACCCGGCGTACGTCAACTGCGTGACCGCCAGCGCCTGCTCGCTGTCCATCGACAAGACCTGCAGCGTGCCCGAAAGCGCGGCCTGTACGGATCGAATCGCCGCGGCCACCTTCCGCTATATCGGACCCAGCGTGATGGACGCGGACGTGAGCTTCAGAAGCGGTTCGAACGGCCGCGCAACGTACAGCAGCGTGGACCTAGTTTCTGGCGTGACCATTCTTACCGCCGCCGCAGAAAACAACTTCACGGTCGATGGCGGCGCCAGATTCGGCAGCCGCATGCGAATCTTTATCAACGGCGAGCGCGAGATCATCGACACCAACTGCACGGACGGTTCGTTCCGCGCAGGCGCGGCCGCGCCGCTCAGTGACAGCACCACCAATCCACCCTCTTCCGAACCGGGCGCCCCATCCCCGACCTGGGCGGTCGTGAGCTTCCGACAGCGCAACGGCCTGTTTGTGGAACCGCCCGCACAACCACCGGGACAAGACAGCTGCATACTGCCGGGCACGGGCGCCACAGTGAACTACAGCTTCCTGATCACTAATACGGGCGCGGGAAACATCACCGAGCTGACGGTGGTGGACGACAGGTTGGGTGAAATTCAAAACACCGTTCCACCCAATGCGCTGACACCGGGCAACTCGCTGACGCTGATGCAGTCCGTCATTGAGTCCGAAACCACGACCAACACCGTCGTAGCCACCGCCAACGACGGGGCCTGCCTCGCGAACGACAGCGTGACTGTCACCATCGCCGACGCTGACGGCGACGGAGTAGGCGACGACGACGACCTGTGTCCGCTGACGACCATTCCGGAGGGCGTGCCTACGGTGTCACTAGGCTCGAACCGCTGGACGCTCCAGAACCCAAGCGGCGCCTTTATGCAGGGCGCTCCGGGCACCGGCGAGGCGTTCAACATCCATGACACAAGAGGCTGTTCCTGCGAACAGATCATCGAAAATCTCGGTCTGGGGCGCGCCCATATGCGACGCGGCTGCAAAACCAGAACGCTGGACACCTGGATTGACGCTGCGGGCGGCCCCACAGATCCCGGGTCAGAGTAAAACCGGGGTCGGAGCAACTCGATTACGCACTGAGCTGGGGATGGCTAGTCCGCCTATCCCCTTTGCCCCGCCGTGGGATCACGAAAGGCCGAACCCAGCCCCCAATAGCGGCCTCTTCACAGCGGTCGAGCGGCACCCCACGCCGCATTGTCGATGGCATGACTGGATGCGTTCGCGACCGAGCCCGAACAAGCGCCATTTTATTGCTTATCGTTCGGATGGCTGTGTTGGCGCTCGCCCCCTATCCAAAGACCCAAACGCAAGCGCGTTTTCTCATGCAAAGCAGGCTGCAGACGCAGAACCGGGGCCGACAGACGTGACTCAAGACGCGCTGCAAGGGTGATCAGCGACCCAATGCCGGGCAGAAGGCGCGTCAGCCACTGAATCGAACCCTTCATTCCAAGATTACGAATCCGTATGAGAGCTCCGCCCGACGGCGCTCTATGATGTCCGGATGCACCGCTGCCCATCGCCATCACCATGCATGTACTAATCGTTGAAGACGACCAGGAGACGGGCGAATTCATCCTGCGCGGGCTGGAGGAGGCCGGGGATAGCGCGGAGCACGCCACGTCCGTCGAAGACGCCCTCGTACTCGCGCCCCAGCAGCGTTTCGATGCAATCGTCTTCGATCGACTGCTGCCCAACATGGATGGGATCGATGCGGTGCGTTTACTGCGCCAGGCCAATGTGACAAAGCCCATCATCATGCTGACCGCTTTATCAGGAATCGATGATCGGGTGGCAGGCCTAGACGCTGGCGCCGATGACTACATGGTCAAACCCTTTGCCTTTACCGAGCTCTACGCACGGCTACAGGCGCTGCTGCGCCGGCAACCGATGGCTGCCGAGATTACCCGCCTGCAGGTGGGCGATCTGACGCTGGATCGCGCCACCCAGCGCGTCCAGCGTTCCGGTCAAGACATCGAGCTCGCCCGGCGCGAATACAAAATCCTAGAGCTGCTCATGCAGAACGAGGGTCAAGTAGTGACCCGGACCATGCTGCTTGAGCGCGTCTGGGGCTACGGTTTTGATCCTCGCACCAGCATCGTGCAAACGCATGTGTCGCGGCTGCGCAGCAAGGTCGATAAACCATTCGATAGAGAGCTGATCAAAACCGTGCGCGGCTCGGGCTATGTCATCGGTTAGCGCAAGCTCTGTCTTTGCCAGTCGGACGTTCCGCGGCGCGCTGCGCTGGCTGGGCCTGGCCATGGTCGCAGCGGGGTTAGTGATCGCTCTGCTTGCATTGCGCCACGCGCTGGACCTCTCCGAGGCACAGCGCGGGCAGATCAACGAACGGCTCGGCGAGCTGGTAGAGCAGCTTGAGGAAGATGGCCTGCCCCAAGTCATTGACGACTACAGCGATGAGTACGGTCCGCTGTGGCCAACGAGTGAGGCGCACTACCTGCTGGAAGAAGGCGAGGTCTTACTGCTGGTCATGCAGGGCGATACGCCCGTACTGGGTTTCGCGGCACTTAGCGTACCCGTGGGCTGGAGCGAAGTGGACATGCGCGTCCCAGGAGAAGAGATACCACTAGAAACTCAGGTGTTCGACGTCAATCGCGTCGAACTGAATCCAGACATCTCTGTGGTCGGGGCGTTGCCCCAGCTCGACATAGCAGACGAGCTAAGCGAGCGATTCGGCACCGTCCTGCTGCTCTATCTCTTGGTGTGCGCGGCCGCGGTCGTCGCCTGTTTCTATACCAGTCGCTATGTCCTTGTGCGCATGAGCGAGCTGTCGGCCGCAGTGGCGGATATCGCCGCAGGGGACCTAAACGCCCGCGCAGCGATGACACCAGCAAACGATGAGTTTGATCGGGTGGCCAGCGACATCAATCGCATGCTGGAGCAGATACGCGCGTTGATGCGAAACCTCGAAGAGATATCAGTCGGGGCCGCGCACGACCTAAAGACGCCTCTGACCCGTCTGGACCAACGGCTGCAGCGGATACTGCATGACGCGGCGGACCCGACGGAGGTGCGCGTACACGCAACGGCAGCGCACGAACATGTACAGACCTTGCTTACTACGTTCAACGCCCTGCTACGGCTGGGCGAGATCGAGTCAGGTCGACTCCGCACGAACTTCGAGCGCATCGATCTGAGCGCGCTTGTCAGCGATGTCGCGGAAGCTTTCGACGCGGTATTCATCGAACAGCAGCGCAGCCTGCAGGTATCCGTGATGCCCGGCATTGAGGTCTCAGGCGACCGCGATCTGATTGCGCAACAGATATCGAACCTGTTCGAGAACATACTCGAACATACCGATCCGCCGTGCGGCGGTTGGGTACGATTGCAGTCACATACCGATGGCGCGCTGCTACAAATCGGCGACCACGGACCCGGTATTCCGGAAGGCGAGCAAGATCGGGTGTTCGAGCGTTTCTATCGGATAGATAAGAGCCGCTCGAAGCCGGGCAATGGACTGGGCCTGAGCCTCGTTGCCAGCATCGCGAATGTACATGGGGCCGCCGTCGCCCTTCACCCCCGGTCGCAGGGCACCGTGATCGACATCACGTTTCCTCAGACCTGATCTATACAGTTTCGTATGCTTCGCAGACACCAAACTTAAACCACACAAACCAACAAACGCGCTTGAATATCAGCCTCCAACTGACTCTTCAGAGGTGGCTAGATGTATCGAGCGTGCTGTTGTCTGGTATCGGTTCTACTCTTCGGCTGCGGCGGTGGTGGAGGTGGCAGTGAAGAGTTCGAGCCGTCAGAACCGCCTATCGCCAGCGAAGAAGGCGGCAACGACAATCAGAGCAGCGGCGATCAATCGGACGATGACCAGCCGGACAGCGATCCACCCAGTAGCTCCAATTCCCCCGACACCGCGAATCTACCCATGGCCGGCCACAACCACTGCGGCATGATTCCGGCGTTGGCTGACGCCGGCTTGATGACCGCCACGGCGATTGGATCGGGTCGCTGGATAGACCCAGACACCTGGGGTGGCTCTATCCCCGTTGACGGCGATCTTGTTCAGATACCGGCCGGCATAGAGGTTACCGTCGCCAGCACGCTGACCTCGCGGTTAGAGACTGTGCGCATAGATGGCGCTCTCAGATTCTCCACAGCGGCTGACACCCAGCTACAGGTCGACACGCTGGTGACCACTTGCACCGGAGCCTTGGAGATCGGCACACCGGACGATCCCGTGCGGCCCGACGTCACCGCCAAGATTGTGTTCATCGACGACGGTCCAGTCGATGATCCCAGGCAGATCGGTCGCGGCGCTATTCTGATGGGTCAGACACTGATACACGGGACGGCAAAGACGCATCGAACGACGCTCGCGCTTCATGCCCGCCAAGGCGATCAAGAGCTGAACCTAAAGAGCGCACCCAGCGGTTGGCAGACCGGCGATGCGCTCATCGTCACCGGTACGATCCCTAACGATCCAACTAGCGATGAGATTCGCACGATAGGCAGCATAAGCGACAACCGAATCACCCTGAACGCCGCCCTCAATCTGGACCACAGCGCGCCCAGGGCCGATCTGGACGTCTACGTTGCAAACGCAACGCGGAACGTGGAATTCATCTCGGAAAACACGGACACCCGGCATCGCGGTCACATTATGTTGATGAACGCAAACGCGGACATTCAGAACGCTCGGTTTACGGAACTGGGTCGGACCGACAAAACGGTTCCGCTGGACGATTTCGACTTCAGGTTCCCTGATGACGGATCCGGCGACGATGCGCCTGCGACCGCGCGCGTCACGGCCCTCAGCGGCGTCAACATACGCGGACGCTACGCCATCCACTTTCACCAGATCGGCACCGACCCAAGCAGCGCACCCGCGCTGGTGCAGGGTTCCGTCGTCTTCAACGGTCCGGGCTGGGGATTCGTAAACCATTCTTCGCACGTGAACTTCGTCGACAACGTGGCATACGGCCTGCAAGGCGCGGGTTTTTACACCGAGGCCGGAGACGAAATTGGATCCATGCAGGGAAACATCGCCATTCGCTCCGTGAACCGCGCGTTCACTACCGACGAGCGCGGCGCTATCGATCCGGACCTGCGAGCGAATCGCATGGACTACGGCAACGACGGCGACGGGTACTGGCTCACCGGCAATCGCGTCAGCATGATCGACAACGTAGCCTCCGGTGCGTCCGCACACGGGATCATCTACTGGACGGATGGCGTGATGGAGGTTAGCGGTGACGATACGGCCACACGCGTGAGCGTTGCGGTCAGTAGCCTGCCGAACGGCAACCTCATACCCAATCGTCAGTCGGTGCCAGTCTGGTGGGCACCCCTGGCCGAGAGCAGCGGCAACGTATCCTACGGCAGCACGATTGGCTTTCGCGCCCGCTATATCCACGCCGACAACTATTTGGGCAGAGAAGGCGCGAGCGATTTTCACCGCACGCCGCCGCAGGCCTACGTCGAAACCCTGACGCCAACCTTCAACGATCTGATCGTATGGGGTAACCGGGACGGCGTGCTATTGAACTACGACGAGCGCGTTAGCCTTGTCGGTGCCCGGATCGTAGGCTTCGGTAAAGACCAGAGCGTATTCAGGGAAAACGACGGTACCGCCAAAACGGGCGTCGGCTTAGACATCGGCACCGACGCAACGCACGGTCCAGGAACGATCGCAAACGTGACCATCGAAGGGTTCGGAGCCGGGTTCGTAACGCCGGTCAACGGTCGCTGGACGGTTCGCGACGCTAGCATCCAAGAAAACGACATGGATCTTTTCGTCCCCGAACCCGAATCAGGCGACACCCAGGTGCGCTTCGAAAACGTTGCCTATACCACCCTGCGCCTCCAGGAAGAACCGGACGCCACCGAGCTCCCGCGGCACATCACAACCTCGCCCTAGCAATACCGGGGTCAGAGTCGGGGGTCAGAGTCAGGGTCAGAGTCAGAGTAAACCCAGTAGCTCTGGCCTCGTTGATTCGCAATCTGCTCACAAAACGCCTCGGAACCAAGGGCCAAACCGGCTTTCACGCAGCGTCGAATGCGATCTTCGAGGCCGGTATCGGGCGCTTGCTCGAATAGCCTTCGATATTGACGCTGGCGAGCGGCAGGCTTCTCGCTGAGCGCGACATACGTTGGATGCGGCGTCCACATCGCCATTCGAAGACCAAACGCATGGGCCTTATAGCTGCTCCAATGAAAATCACCGGGGTCGTCAACCATACCCGCACGAACCGGATTAAGCTCGACATAGCGTAAGCAGTTCAGCAGGTAGACGTCATCCTGAACGACGCAAGAACGGAAGCGCCCCTCATACAGGGTACCTGTGCGTTCGTGTGTGTCATTGAAGTAGCGAACGTACTGACGGCCGACGTACTGCATCAGCCTGGAAAGGGAATCGGCGTGCTCGGGCGTCCCCACGAGATGCACGTGATTATCCATGAAAACCCATCCGTGCAGCGCCACTTCGTACTGATCGGCCCCCTCTGCCAGCCAGCGCGCATACGCCGCGAAATCAGCGTCGCTGACGAAACACAGCTGACGATTGTTTCCCCGTTGGATGAGATGATGAGGCAGGCCGGGGATACAGGTTCGAGGCTGACGAGCCATGACAGTCACAGCGTTGCGAGGGGAACAAACAATCTAACGGGCGGGGCTGTACAGTTGCACACGCAAGCCACTCGGCCCTTTGACAGAGATCAACAACAGGGTGCGCGCGCCTACTCTGACCCTCGACTCTGACCCTGACTCTGACCCCTACTCTGACCCCATCCTTGGTGCGATGCCGGCGAGCATCGCCTCCTCGGGTTCGAGGCCGAGCAACAGCTTCCCTGCGTCCTCGAGATGATGCGGCGCCACGGTCAAATGCTGGCGCACAACAGCCGCATCGCGGGCGATTCGCTCCAGCGGTTCGCCGACTTGGTTGGCGCTGGTGCCAGCGACTAGCGCAAGGTCGTCGACCAGCTCGGCAATGGTAAGCACTGCGTTGCAGCAGACCGCCTGGAAGCGCGCGAGCGCCTCCGCAGACGGCGATACCCCGCCGTCGACCTGTTCCCACAGAGCGGCGATGACTTCCCGCGCCCCAGCACGGGCGCCGATCCATCGCGCTTCCGCTGTCGCCAGCGTGCGCTGGGCGAGCGGGCGATCGCGCAGACCCTTACGCGTAAAACGAGGTCGCTTCCACAGCGCGAGATCGACGAATGCATCGATCGCGGCGCGCCCGATGCCGATTGCCACCCCGACCTTGTTATAGGCCAATCGCGGTCCGCGCGGGAATCGCAGGTTAGTGGAGTCTCCAATCGTGGCGGCAATGCTCGAAGCAATCCTGTGATCGGGTATCCAGACGCCGTCGACGCTCACGTCGTGGGAACCAGAACCACGCATGCCCGTCGTGTTCCAGGTGTCGTGGACTTTGTAGTCAGGCGCTTCTATCAACGCGTAGACGTTGCCTGGCAGCTTCTCACCGTCCTCGTGCCGCCGCACAGTTGCGCCAAAAAGAGTGGCGTTGTGGATGCCGGAAACGAACTGCCAGCGTCCGCGAACTCGCCAGCCGTCACCCTCGCGCTCGGCAGCGCCAACTGCGGCCGTGGAGCTGGCGAGCACGCGCAAGGGATCAGCAATCAGATCGAGGCAGCCAGACATCGCCGGCGCCAGCAGGCCGAAGTTCTCCATGCCGATCATCAGGTTCCAGCCAGCACTGCCATCGAATCGCGACACGATTTCCAGCACGTCAAACTGGGTGAGGGCATCGGCGTCAGCCCCATGCGCGGCCGCAGGCGCCGCCAGGCGATAGAGACCGCTGGCCGCAAAAGCCTGCGCCACCTCAGGGTGTGGGCGCCGATCATTGTCAGCATCATCGGCCCATGCGCGAACGACCGATTCGAGCGCGTCGGCGCGCGCGCGAAAGTCGTCGCTTGCATCCATGCTTGGATCAGCCATCGGCATGAAATCTCCCTCCGTGCCGCCTACCTAGCCAGCGACTTCTCTTGTTTGCAAGCCGCGGAATCTTGACGTGCGTTCAACACCGACCTTTGCGAGTATCGGGACCGGGATCTCTGATAAGGATATCGGCCAGCAAGGAGGCTCTTCATGGCAGATCATCGTACGAATCGAGTACACGGCGTAGGAATAGCGCTTTCTCTCCTGCTTTGGGGCTGCGCGCAGCTGCCGACTCAGCCGGCTGATCCTTACCTGATCCAATTACGTAGCGGTGAGTTTGCCCCTGCGCGCGGCGTTGACACCCAACAGATCGCCACTCTACGCGAACGGATAGCGAACAATTCTCGTCGCGGAATGCGTCCACAAACCTACCCCTGGGTACAGTTCGTTGCGCCGCCTAACTCACAACAAAGGCGGCAACTCGCTGCTGACGGCGTCACCACGCTCGAGTGGCTGGGCGGCACGAGTTGGCGCGCAGCCGTTACGGAGCAGGGGATCGAGCGCCTGCTCGACGAGCAGAATGTTCGCTGGGTAGGTTTGCCCGAATCAAGATTGAAGGCCGAAGTGGCAGTTCTGTCGGGAGACGTAGCCGCCAATCAGTGGCGGGCGGGCGGACGCATCGCGCTCCAGGTGGTGTTTCAGGCGGACGTTCGATTAGCTGAAGCCCGAGCGGTGATAGAGGCACTAGACGGCGATATCGACGCAGACGCAGCGCGCTTCCGAGCGGATCAGACCGCGTCCGTCGTGCTCGCGACTGAGCAAGTTCAGCTATTGCTAGATGAAGATCTGGTTGCTTGGGTCGAACGCGCTTCGCCGCCTGTCGAGGCCTTCAACAATCGGAGCGCCGAACGGATTGGTGTGCGGACGCTAGGGTCCGCCCCATGGGAGCTGCTTGGCAACAATCAGCTAGTGGGTGTTTGGGACGTCGGCGGGATCGAACACCCCGACCTAAGCGGGCGAGTGGTCGCAGGCGAGACGCTCGAACCGGATTCACACGCGACGGCTATCGCCGGGACCATCGCCGGGAACGGCGACGGGAGCGTCGCGGCGACCGGCATGGCACCGCTCGCGCGCATTGAGAGCTATGACGCTCCAAACCATCTCGCCGAGCTGCGCCGCGCTGCCTTGCGCACCGACGGACAGTCGGTGCCGCTGTCGAATCACTCCTACGGTTTTCGTCTCGGCTGGTACCGAGAATGCGGCCGCGCCGACTTCGCGGGTAGTCAGGATCTGTTCGGCGCGTACACCGCCGATACCCGCGCCATAGACACGCTGGTACGAGACACGCGAAACGTCGTGTCCTGGGCTGCGGGCAATGATCGCGACGATGCTGGCCCGGCAGACGCACCCGCCTCACGACCACCGGACTGTCAACGTCTGGACAGCGCCTACGAAGCGGGTTGTGTTGGCCCTCTTGCAGGGGCGAAAAACGTGGTTGCGGTTGGCGCATGGGATACGACCGGTGCTGCCGGGTTTTCCAGTGCCGGACCAACCCAGGACGGCCGGATAAAGCCTGACGTCATGGCTCCGGGTGTGCGACTGCTTACACCCATCAACGAAGGGTTTGAGGATTTTGACTGCGACGGAGAGGACGATTGGACCACTCCGTACCGACGCGTCAGCGGCACCTCGCTAGCGGCGCCGGTGGTTACCGGCACGGTGGCATTGCTGCGAGAGCAGGCATCGCGAGACAGGAATACCTGGCGAGGCTCAACCTACAAGGGCCTGCTTATCAACACGGCAAGTGCGCGGAGTCCGACTTATCAAGAGGGCTGGGGACTCATCAACGCAGAGCGTGCGCTCTATCAGCTAGCGCATCCGACCGAAACCTGCGTACAGGAAGTTACGCTGAGCGATGAAGGTGAGAGCACAAGGGACATCGAATTCAACGTCGCACGACAGCCCAATCTTGCAGTCACGGTCGCGTGGACGGACCCGCCCGCAGCCGCCGGCGCTTCCTCGGCCCTGGTCAATGACGTCGACCTCGTTCTCATCGATCCGAGCGGCAACACCTGGCAACCCTGGATTCTGAATCCAGCCAATCCAGCGACTGCCGCGACGCGCGGCGTGGATCGCACGAACAACGTCGAGAAAGTATCGCTACAGAATCCACTGCCGGGACGATGGACCGCGCGTATCCAGGCGAGCCGATTGATATCGCGTTCGCAGACCGTATCGCTGATCGGCACCTGTGGTGACGCTGACAGCGATGGCGACAGCCACTTGATCGGGGAAGACAACTGCCCTGAAGCGTACAACCCGCGGCAAGAAGACGCGGACGGGGACGGCCGGGGTGATGTTTGCGATATCGACGCCGATGGTGACGACATCGACAATCCGCTCGACAACTGTCCGTCGATTGCCAACGCCGATCAGAGTGACATAGATGGAGACGGCATCGGCGATCTATGTGACGCCGACCAAGACGGAGACTGCGTTCCGAATAACAGAGATTTGTGCGACGCAGTCGCCGACTGCGGCTTTTTTAGCGACGGCGCATCCGCGCGTCATTGCGAGGATCCCTGCCGAGGTTTCCTCGGCCGCACCGAAGAGTTTGGCGTTGTCACCGGCATCGGTTTTCGGGCCTGCGCCCTCGATCCCATATTTCCTGATGTCTGTTTTACCACCGGCTGTCCATGGCCGGAGTTTCGTACGGACCTGGGTATCGATCCGCGGCAGGCGCTAGAAGCGGCGATACGTGAGCTACCCGAAGAGCTAACGGGCGCTCGACTGCTACCGAACGGCAATATCATTCTGCCGCCCACCGCGACCGGATTCCTGAACGGCCAGAGCATAGACATCGGGCGCCGGCTCCGGTCGCTACAGAACAGTCTGCCGCCGCCACAGTTTGCCTTGCCCGGTGATGCAGGCACGCAAACGATATCCGGGCAGAGTACTGGCGGTTTGCAGTCGCCTGCCGCATTTTTCGGTCGCGTCTGCAGCACCATCATCGGCGGAGGTTTCTTCACCCCGGATGCGGGGTCGCTCAGACGCTACAGCCAATGCCGGCGCGAGGAGATCGCGAGAACCAGCATGTGTCGAGTAGATAGCGATGGTGACGGCGTGGGCGATGCCTGTGATTCGGACTGACGAGGTTCCCGCGCAATTGGCAGCGTGGACGCTAAAACGTTAACCCACGCTCCAGCGCGCCAATCGACGTCTCTGGTGAGCCCTCGCGCTGCGCACCGAAGAGAATGAGCAGCGCCCTGTCGGTGTCCGGCAGCAGCGTCGCGTCGCCGATCACCGCAGTCGGCGACATCAGCGTCCCGGGTAACCAGGTTGGCGCTTCTGCACCGAAGAAAGTGCCGTCCAATGGAAAAAGCCCGCTGCCACCGAGTGGTAGTGCCGGCTGCGTGTAGGGCCCGGTAAATGCGCTGGCGCGGACAGCACCAATGCCATAACCGTTGGCGTACACCAGATGCCAGTTGGCCTCTTCGCTATCGTAGTGCAGGTCAGCCTGCTGAATGTCGACTGCCCAGGACGCCAGTGGCGTGAGCAAGGGGTCCGCGAGATAGTCCCATGCCACCCCATCCGCGGATGTCGCTCCGATGATCTGCGGGCGATCGGCATCGATGGTTCGATTCCATCCCGAAAAGGTGAGATGGAACATGCCGTCGACGATCTCGATACTCGGCGCACGCAGCGAATCGCGCCAGGGCGATTCTGAATCTGCCGAAAGACCGATCAGGGGCCCGTCGAGACTAGAAGAGTGGCGCACGAAGCTGCGGCCGTTGTCCGCGGAAATCGCCAGACCGATCTGTCGTGATGCGGGCAGCGTCGGGGTTTCATCGGCCGGGTCGTAACCGGTGTACAGCATCCACAATTCATCGCCGACCGCGATGACGTCGGCGTCCCCTACTCGCTTATCCCATCCGTCCTGGTTACCGGTAAACACGACCCCATCTGCCCCGACCGTATCCGCCGGCGTGCGCCAACTCAGTACGCCGATAGAGCCAACCGTTCGCAGGACAATCGCACCTTCTGGATTGGTGTAATACAGCTGCAACCGGCCACTACGCCCATACGTCAGCGACGGCTCGGAGCCGGCCTCGATCACCGGATTCAGAACGGTGGCAAACAGGGCGACGCTGTTGACCGGCAATCCGCCGGTCGGTCCCGATCCTGCATCTGGGTTGGGAGTGTTAGGTGTGTCAGGCGGTTCTGGTGCCTGTGCAGTTGACGATCCGCCGCCGCAGCCGCCTAGCGCGAGAACCAGGAGCAACGCCGCCCCGACCGCCCGCAAGCGACCCATGTATCGCAGCGATTGCCGTTCTCCCCGAGTCCCTTCACCATCCATGAGCGCGCCTCCCGTGCTGGTCCATATTGCACATCTCAGCACGCCCGCGCGAATCATGGACTTCACGCCCAAGCCCCGAGGCAGCGGAAAAAGCGGTCGGTTGCGCTGATCGATTCGCTGGCCTACTGTCGCGATACATCCGTTCATTGAATGGATGGGGCAAGCAACCAGCAGCAACGCTGTTCAGCTCAAGTGACCTACACGGGGACAACATGGCCGAAGCAAAAGTCGTTAAAACCATTCATGCGGACATCGAAGCCGTGTGGGCACAACTCGGAAACTTCGCGGGTATTCAACCGGGCGGGCCAATCGAGTCGGTCTCTTACGACGGCGAAGGCGTCGGCATGGTGCGCACTCTGGGCATGGGCGGCGGGCAGGTTATCGAGCGTTTAACGGAGCACGACGCGGGCACCCACACCTTCGCCTACGCCATCATCAACGAGGACAGCCCGTTGCCGTTCTCGAACTATTCGGCAAGGGTAGTGCTCAGTGACAACGGCGACGGCTCGACCACCGTCGACTGGTCCGGCACCTTCGATGCCAAGGGCGTGCCCGAAGCGGATGCCATCAACGTCGCCACCGGCATTTATGCAGGTGCGATCAAAGGCGCGAGCATCGCCCTGAGCTGAACGCGAACAGACGCCCGCGCTACCTCGCGACTCACACGACGGCCTGGCGCTTACTCCACCACTCGCACAATCCCGTGTAGCGTCGCGAAGCTCGTCTCGCGGGCCTGTTCGAAGAACGCACTCATGAACGGCGCCTCGGCCTCGCTCGCGCGCACCGCAGCATAAAGCGTCGGCCACAGCCCCTCCTCGCTCAGCGCGCGCGTTGCGACGTACGCCTTCTCCAGGTACTCGTGCAGCGCCCAGTTCGGCAGGCAGCAAACGCCGCGACCGCTAGCCACAAGCTGAATCATCATGGTGGTGAGTTCGGTGGTGCGCACACCGGCGGGCACAACGCCCGCCGGATCCAGAAAGTCGGTGAAGATATTGAGCCGCTCGCGATCCACCGGGTAGCTGATCAGCGTTTCGTCACTCAGGTCCTGCGGCTCGAGCCACTCCCGCTCGAGCAGCGGATGATCCTTCGCCAGCGCGACGAGCGCCTCATAGGAAAACAGCGGCTCATAGTGAATCTCGGGATCGGGCTCGGGGTCGGCAGTAATGACCAAATCCAGATCGTTGCGGCGCAGCGCCGGCAACGCCGCGAAATTGAAACCGCCGGATACATCGAGCTCGACCTCGGGCCAGTTTTCGCGATAGGCGTTCAACGCGGGCAGCAGCCACTCCACACAGCTATGACATTCGATGGCCATGAACAGCCGGCCCGTCTCGCCGCCAACCAGCGCGGCGAGATCCGCCTCTGCGGTCGCGGCCGCGGGCAGCAGTTCATCCGCCAGCTCCAGCAGCCGCAGTCCCGCGGTCGTAAAACGCACCGGCTTGGTCTTGCGCACGAACAGCGAGCAGCCGAGCCGACCCTCCAGATCCTTGAGCTGGTGCGACAGCGCAGACTGGGTCAGAAAGACCCGCTCGGCGGCTTCGACGAGGCTGCCAGTATCGCGTAGCGCCGTCAGCGTGCGCAGATGTCGGAGTTCTACGTGGGACACGGTACAGGACCCACCGTTAGGGCACAGTGCGAGGGTTCGGGGGAGCACAGTTTGGCATCGACAGCCGACATGGTGAGCCATTCGTTGGGCGCTGGGTGACTGTCAGCATAGGCAGCCTGAGCGGCTGTGCGCAATGCTGCGGAACTAGCGCGAACCACAAATATTGCAACCTCGTTAACGTGCGTGAGTTCACAATTCGCGTACTCAAGCTTCTTTATCATCCGTAAAAGTCCATGGAGAGTAGGACAGAACATGTTCAATAGTGAACAACTCGTGATCGACGCCTTCGTCGAGCACATCGGGGGCGCGTTCACCGACGCCTTCCCGAACGCCACGGGCGCTCAGCAGGGATTGCTGCGCCAGGCGACGCGCGGCGCGCTCGAACTGCTCGCCAAGTCCGACGCGGCCTATCACGACGTACAGCACTCGATTCTGGTCACAGACGTCGGCCAGACTATCCTGTGGGGACGCATCTCTAGCCAGGGCGATCTTAGCCCGGAGGACTGGCTGCACGCTGTTTTGGCCATGCTGTACCACGACGTCGGCTATCTGCGCGGCGCGCTAGCGGACGATCGCGCGGGCAGCTATCTGGTCGACAAGAACGGCGGTCGCGTAGAGCCGCCGCCGGGCGCAACCGATGCGTTCATGAGTCCGTACCACGTCGAACGCAGCCGCATGTACGTCGAGCAGCGCTTCGCACGCGAGACCCTGATCGACGCCGAGGTCATCTCGGCCTACATCGAGATCACCCGCTTTCCGGTGCCAGCCGACGCGAACTACCAGCGTGCCGGCGATCTGGGCGGGCTAGTAAGGGCTGCGGATCTCATCGGCCAGCTCGCCGATCCCAACTATCTACAAAAGCTCGCGTATCTGTTCGCCGAGTTCAAAGAGACCGGCGACGGTGCGGCCCTGGGTTATCAGAACGCAGGCCAACTGCGTCGCACCTACCCGGCATTCTTTTACGAGCAGGTCCGGCCCTACATCAGCGAGGGCCTGCGCTACCTGCGGCGCTCGACCACCGGCAATCAGTGGGTCGCGCAGCTCTATAGCCACGTCTACACCGAACAGCACAACGAGCCGAGCTTCGGTCCGGAGCGCGGCGCTGTGACTGGCGAGGACGAGGTCGTGGTCGTCGCACTGCCCAATCGCAGCGGCGGCTAGTCGATTCCACGAGGCGCCGCTCCGGTTTCCGATCCGGCGCCCTCTGCAGCAGAGCAAGACGCCACCCGCTAGGGCGACCCACGAGGGCAATGCTATCCTGCATGGTCACACGTCTTGTCTGATTCCCTATGTCCCTTCGCATCGCCCTGTTGGGTTACCGCGGCAATCCCTACAGCGGTGGTCAGGGGATCTATCTGAAGTACCTGTCCGCGGCGCTGGCCGATCTCGGCCACCGGGTAAGCGTGATCGGCGGGCCGCCTTACGCCGAGCTCGATGCCAAAGTCACCCAGATCAAGCTGCCCAGCCTCGACCTGTACAGCGAGCCGAATCCACTGACGGCGCTGCGACCGCAGCACCTGCGCTCCTTCGCCGACACCTTCGAATGGTGGTCGATGATCACGGGCGGCTTCGCCGAGCCCTACACCTTCGGCCGCCGCCTGCTGCGCTGGTGGGACGCTCACGGCAGCGACTTCGATGTGGTGCACGACAACCAGAGCCTGTGCTGGGCCCTGCTGAAACTGCAGCGCCGCAGCGTGCCGCTGGTCACCACCATCCACCACCCCATCACCTCGGATCGCGACATCGCGCTGAACGCGGCTGACGGCATCGGTCATCGGCTGTTGATTCGTCGCTGGCACAGTTTCCTGCGCATGCAGAGCCGCGTGGCGCGACAGCTCAACAGCATCGTCACGGTGAGTGACTGTTCACGTCGCGATATTGCGGCGGCGTTCAACATACCGGCGGAGCGAATCCGGGTAGTGCCTAACGGCATCGACGCCCGCGTGTTTCGGCCCGACCCATCGATCGCGCGCCACGACGAGCGGCTGATCAGCACGGCAAGCGCTGATCAGCCGCTGAAAGGCACGGTGCATCTCGTCCGCGCGTTGGCGCAGCTGCGCGAGCGCCGACCCAACCTGCGGCTAACCCTGATCGGCAAGCCGCGAGCGGGTGGGCCGACCGACGAGCTGATCCGCCGCCTCGATCTGAGTGCGGCGATCGAGTTTCGCTCCGGGCTGACGACAGACGAGATCCGCGAGCTATACGCCCGCTCGACCGTCGCGGTCGTGCCGTCCGAGTATGAGGGCTTCGGGCTGCCGGCCGGCGAGGCCATGGCCTGCGGCGTGCCGCTGGTCTCCACAGATGGCGGCGCGCTGCCGGAGGTCGTCGGCGACGCCGGCGTGATCGTGCCCGCCGGCAACCCGCTGGCGCTGGCGGCCGCCATCGAAGACCTGCTGCAGCAACCCGAACGTCGACACGCGCTCTCCGAGGCCGGTCGCGCGCGCATCAAGGCACAGTTCGACTGGCGCGGCGCGGCGGAGGCCATGACCCGAATCTACGGCGACGCCATCGGCGCGGGAGCTATCGCCGCATGAGCCTGGACACCATCCGCGCGGCACACCTGCCCGATCTCGCAGGCAAACGGGTGCTGGATCTCGGCTGCGGCGAGGGTCGGCACGCGCTGTCGACCTGGCTGACCCAGCGGGCCATCGTCGTGGGCATCGACATGAGCGAGGCGGATCTCGCGACCGCGCGCTCGCGGCAGGGCGACTTTCCGCTCGCCGAGGACGATGGCCGCGCGCTGCATTTCCTCAAGGCTGACGGCCTGCGCCTGCCGTTCGACGATGCGAGCTTCGACGTCGTGATTTGCTCGGAGGTGCTGGAGCACATCCCGGACTACCAGGCCATGCTGCGCGAGGCGAACCGCGTGCTGATCGACGGCGGAACCCTGGCCGTCAGCGTCCCGCGCTACTGGACGGAGTGGATCTGCTGGCGCCTGTCCCGCGGCTATCGCGAGACCCCGGGCGGGCACATTCGTATCTTTCGCAACGCGACACTCAGGCACGCGGTCGAGAGCCTGGGATTCCGCCGCTACGCGCGCCACTGGGCGCACGCGCTGCACTCTCCCTACTGGTGGCTGCGTTGCCTGTTCTGGAGCAGCGCGGACGACAACCCGCTGGTCAGGGCTTATCACCGCATGCTGGTGTGGGACCTGATGCAGCAGCCGAAGCTGACGCGCGGCCTCGAGCGGCTGCTGGACCCGCTGCTCGGTAAGAGCATCGCCATGTACTTCGTGAAGATGGCGTCGCGCAGCGCGAGCGCGCCGAACGCGGGGTTGAGCGTCCAGACCCCGTCGACAGAGGCGACCAGCCATGCTGCCTGAGTACCTGCGGCGCACGGCGGCCTATATCGCCGACCTGCAGCACAACAGCGGCGCGATCCCCTGGTTCGCCGACGGCATCGTCGATCCCTGGGACCACATCGAGGCGGCAATGGGACTGAACGTCGCTGGCTACGCCGACGAGGCGCGCGCCGCCTACGGCTGGCTGGCGGAGCATCAGGAGCCGAACGGCGCCTGGTTCGCGGCCTACCGCAACCACAGCGTCGTGGACGCGACGCGCATGGAGACTAACTTCGTCGCGTACGTCGCCACCGGTGTGTGGCACCACTATCTGACGACCGGCGACCGGACGTTCCTGCGCCAGCGCTGGCCCATGGTCGAGGCCGCGCTGGAGTTTGTCCTCGACCTGCAGGCAGACACCGGCGAGATCTACTGGGCCGTCGATCGCGACAAGGGCGTCGATGAAGACGCGCTCGTCACCGGCTGCAGCTCGATCTATCGCAGTCTTGCCTGCGCCCAGCAGGCCTGTATCGCGCTGGGCGAGAGCGCCACCGCCGAACGCTATCGCCACGCCGGCGAGCGCCTGCGCACCGCCCTGCTGCACCGGCCGGAGCGCTTCGATCGCACCTGGCCATCCAAGGCGCGCTATTCCATGGACTGGTTTTATCCGGTGCTGACGGGTGTGACGACCGGCGCCGCCGCAGAACGGCGCATCGACGAGCGCTGGGACGAGTTCGTGGTTGCCGGCCTCGGCTGTCGCTGCGTCAGCGACGAGCCGTGGGTGACGATCGCAGAAACCTGCGAGCTAGTCATGGCGCTGGTCGCGATCGGGCGCACCCGGCACGCCAGCGAGCTATTCGAAAACCTGCGCCGCTTCCAGACGGAGGACGGCGGTTGGTGGACGGGCTACGTGTTCCGCGACGAGGCGCTGTGGCCGGAGGAGCGGCCGACGTGGACTGCCGGAGCCGTGCTGCTGGCGGCGGACGCGCTGCTGGAGATCACGCCGGCGGCGCGCTGGTTCGAGTCAGTTTCCGAAAACGCGCTCAATTCGCGCCGATAAACTCAGGGAGCGTATGCGATAGCCCCGCGAGCCGACTGGCGGCCTCGCGCAGGAGACGCACGTCCGCGACCTCGCGCTGCAGTGACATTCCGGCGCGCAGAATCTGCTCTGCGCGGACGGCGTCTTCAGCCACATAGAGCAGGTACTCACCCAACTCACGGGCATGCGCTAGATCGCCAAGCCGCAACAGCGCGGAGACCTCAGACTCCAGCGCCGAATCCGTGCTCTGGCCAAGCGCGCGCGTAGCTCGGGCACGCTTCACGCGCAGGCCGAACGCCGTTGTGCCGGCACCGATCAACGCAAGAACGTCGTCCGGCCGCCGAAGCTGCAGCAAAGCTTCGGCAAGCGCTGCCTGATGCCGCGTCGCCGGCTCTAACGCCTGTGCGGACTGGTAGTGCTTGAGCGCCCGAGGCCACAGATTCAACTGCGCGGCCAGATCACCCGCGGTCGCAAACAGCCACGCCCGCTGTCGAGGTGCGACGCCATTCGGCAGCGCTGCGAGCAGTCGCTCAAAGCGGCCAAGATCGCGCTCACCCGGCGAATCATCCATCACCTGACGAGCACGCAGACGACACGCCGCTCGCTCGAGCCAATCGATACGCGCTTGCCGACAGTGCGCTAGCGCCTGCCCGCCCTGGCCCTGCAGGGTAAGGATCGAAGCGGCAAGCGCGTTGGCCGGGCCGTCCGCCGGCCGCGCATAGAGCACGACCTGCAGGTGCTCAAGCGCGGCTGTGAACTCGTGCGCGGCTTGCGCTACGCGAGCCGCCAGATAGCGAGCGCGCAGGTCATTCGGCGCGGCCGTAAGCAGCCGCGCGGCAAGAATCTCCGCGCGATCCAAAGCTGAAGGCTCCCCGCCGACTCGAAAACTCTGCAGCGTCGCGATCAATTCAGACGCCGTCGCTCCCGCTGGCGCGACGGCAGGCGCAGCGTGTTCGGCGCCGTGCCCGTTCCTATGGGCGTGCAGCTTCATCGAGCCCGTCAACATCACCAAGGCAATGCAGACGAGCGACCAGCAGACGGAGACCCGGCGCCGTCGGCCCGTCGGTGACGCAATACCGTTGTTCATCGTTTGACCTCCCCTCAGTCCGTCGGCGTCGGAATCGGGGCGTCAACCGGAGAACCGGGATAGGGGGTCAGCAGATACGGAAAGCTGTTGTTCAGTTCATTCGCGTTCAGCGGCGCGCCGTCGGTGAAGGGGACATTGCCCACAGGCGCATCGGCCGGTTCACACAGCCCGAGATTGACCCCGGCGCCCCCTTCCCCGAGTGGCAGCGGGTGGCAAAGCGCACCCATGACGACCCGCAGGGCTATATCGACCACGTCGTCGCCCGGACGACGGCCGTTCGGGAAGCCCGCCAGATCACCGTCGAGCACGCCGAGGGGGCGCTGCGAGTCACGCGCAGTCGCGGGCACCGCGGTGTTCAGGCGCAGCATCTCTCCGGGCCTGCCTTCCGCAAACTGGTTCAAGCCCGGGAATCCGGTCAGAAACGCCGTCACCAGATCGACGCGCGGGAAGTTCGACGGCGCAAGGTCCTCAAAGTCTGTGCCCAGGGTTGCGTTAACCGCATCGCGAAACAGGCTGTCGAGAATGAGCGGCAGGCTCGGGTGTGTAACGAACGACAGAAACTGGCCGTCGCGACGCGGCTCGCTCGCGTTGAACAGGTCTTTGCTGGTAAAACCGATGACCAACTCATTGACCAGAGGCGCTGACAGACGGGAAACCTGTGTGTAGCGACCTTCCGTTGTCTCGGGATTCAGAAAGTCTGGTCGCCGATCGAGCATCGAAGTTTCCCGCAAACTTGCCGTGGTCCAGGCGCCGATGACGGGCGAGCCGTTGCCGACAAGACAGTCCTTGTGCACTTCCATCGCAATCGACGTGACATTGGTGCGGTCCAGCACATTGCGCCCCGGATCCTGAGTCACGCCGCCCGGAAAACCGTTACCGTCGCCCGCGCCAGGCGCACTGTCGCCCTCAACCGGCACGAAATTCACCAGATCGAACACCTCGCCGAGGTTCAGTTTGAACGCCTCGTGTCGCTGACCGACGAACACGCGGGCAGGTGCCGCGCAGCCCGGAACGTTGGCATGATGGACGAAGCTGTCGGCGTAGGCCGTGTACTGGCCCGGACCGCCAAACGTCTTCGTACCGGAATAGTCGAACGGCTTGGCGAAGTCCTCACCTCCGGTGTTGGTATCGACGAGCGGCTCGCGCGAGCGCTGGCGGCCGTTGCGTACAACGCCCACTTGATAACTCTCAAGATGCGACAGACCCGGCGCCGAATCCGCAGCGATCGGGCCGACGTTGCGCAGCACCGCAGAGTTGGTCACACCAGCCACCGTCAGCTCCACCCCGTTGGGGCCCTGCAGCGAATCGCTGAACTCGAACTGAAACGTAATGTCCTCACGGCTGTCGCCGTCGTTGTCGATGTGAATCTCATAGCGCGCCTCGCTGTCCAACGGAAAGTAGGTTGGGCCGCCGTAGGCCGCCTGCAGCGGCAGGTAGTTCGCGATCAGAGTGACGTAGTCCTCCCGCCCCGGCTCATAGCTGTTGAAGAGGTAGAAATCCGTCCCATCGACTTGCGGAAACTTGGTGATGAACGGTGCCTCACGATGGGACGAGGCGTCGACCGTCACCGACGCGATAGTGGTTGCAATCGCCAGGATCGCAATTCGAGAGAGTTTCATTGGTTTCGCTCCATGCTGTTTATGTGCGGAACTGTTGTTCCTGGTACTTCTACGCTTGGAGGGACCAACTGGATGCGTCGGTGCTTGAAAAAGATGGAGATTGATTGCAAGGAATCGCCACACACGAAACAACCGACGCAAACGCGGCGGATGCAACCCTTTGGCATGCAGGGAAGCCGACAGACGCAGAGAAGAGAGGAGAAGAGAAGAGCGAATCAGCGTCAGCGCAAACCCGCGATCAGTGCGCGGCTAGCGCCGTTTCGCCGGCGCTAACCTGCACAGTGGGACAGCCAGCGCGCCTACCGCGCTCTGCTAGATTTGGGTCGGGGACAGGATCCGTCAGTTCAGCAGATCGGCAAACTCATCGCCCTCGATATCGGCGTCAAACACTCGTGAGTTGATGTCTCGAGCCTGCGCCGTCTCCGCGTCGGCAAAAACGTCCCTCACGAACTGCCGCAGCGAGGCACGCTGTGCTTCGACGGTCACGCCGAAGCTAGAACGCGCGACCAGTCCATCCGGGTCGGCGGCGCTCACCACAATGGTAACGCTGCCTAACGTAGCGGGATTGGGGGTGAGTATCAGCGTCGCCCGCCGACCGTCGCCCAAAAGCATCAGGCCGTCGCCCGCAATGACGCTCTCGTCGCTGGAGCTAACGCTAAACGTCAGCTCGTCATCATCGTCCACTGCAGCAATCTCAATAGGAACCGATGATTGGTTTGCGCTAATTGTGACATCGGCAATCGGCTCCAGCATTGGCGCATCGTTGGACCCGCCACCGCAGGCCACCAACAGCAAAGCGGTGATGGCCAGCGAACAGTATCCTACGCGTATCTTCGCTCGGTACATGACGCTACTCCGGCTGCGGGATCGGGGCATCGACGGGCGAGCCGGGATAGGGCGTAATCAGGTATGGAAACCGATTATCGAGCTCCGCCCCGGACAGCGGCGCACCATCGGTAAACGGCGCGTCTCCTACGGGCGCATCGGTCGGCGCACAGATGCCGAGGTTAACCGGCTCGCCACCGTCACCAAGAGGCAGATCGTGACACAGGGCCCCCATGACAACGCGCAGGGCAATATCGACGACATCGTCGCCAGGTCGGCGCCCGTTCGGAAAGCCGGCCAAGTCACCTGCCGCCAGTCCCAGAGGCTCCTGCGCGGCGCGTTCAGTCGGCGGGATGGCGACGTTCAAGCGCAGCATCTCTCCTGGCGCGCCATTCTCGAACGCGTTGACGCCGGGAAAACCCGTCAGAAACGCGGCGATTAGATCGGCCCGCGGAAAGTTTGACGGCGCAAGGTTCTCGATCGCGGTGCCCAGGGTGGTATTCACGGCTTCACGGAACAGGCTGTCGAGAATGACCGGCAGCGCGGGCGTCTGGACAAAGTTCAGAAACTGCACGTCTTGCGCGGGATGGCTCGCATTGAACCTGTTCTTCTGGTCATAGCCGATCACTAGTTCGTTCACGAGCGGCGCCGATAGCCGCGAGACCTGCGTGAGCGCACCACCGGTGACGGACGGCCGATCGAAGCTGGGGTCCGGATTCAGAATCTGCGCCTGTGGCAGGCTCGCAGTCGTCCAGGCACCGATCACAGTGCTATCGCCGAGACAGTCGGTGTGCAGTTCCAGCGCCAGCGACGTAACGTTGTTGCGCTGCAGCACGTTACGCTCTGGATCCTGCGTTACACCACCGGGAAAGCCGCCGCCATCGCCGGCACCGGGCGCGCTATCACCTTCGATGGGGACGAAGTTCACCAGGTCGAATACCTCGCCCAGCGACAGCTTGAACGCCTCGTGGCGCTGTCCAACAAACACGCGACCGCCGCTGCAGCCGGGCACGTCGATGGGCGCAATGAACCGCTCGGCATAGGCATCGTAGTTGCCTGGGCCACCGAAGGTCTTGGTGCCAGAGTAGTCGAAGGGCTTGCGAAAGGTGGCCGATCCGTCCCCGCTGTGCGTGATGGACTGCACGGCGCCTGCGCGCCGCGGCCCGGCGACCATATCTACCGAGTAGGTTTGCACGTGAGCAAGCCCCGGCTCCTGGTTGGGGTCGATTTGGCCGATATTGCGCAGCACCGAGGTGATCGGAGAACCGTTGACTTCCAGGGTCGGCACGCCGCCGCCGGGGAGTACGTCGTCGAAGCGAAACTGGAAGGTCAGGTCCTCAACCACGTCGCCGTCGTTGTCGATGAGAATCTCGTAGACCGCATTGGAGTCGAGCGGAAAATAGTTCGGACCACCGTAGGCTGCCTGCACGGGGACGTAGTTGGCGATGAAGGTAACGTAATCCTCCCGCCCGGGTTCGTAGCTGCGAAACAGGTAAAAGTCCGTCGCATCAACCTGCGGCAGCTTGGTGATAAACGGGGCTTCCCGATGGCTGGATGCCCATGCACTAGGCATTGCCATGGGGACAAGAAGGAGGGCCAGCAGCATTGCCGGCAGTTGCGTACGGGAGATCATTTTCAGCTCCATTTGAATGCTCACCAGCTATACGGGCGAGACATTCAACTGGATGCAGAAAGATCAAAAATTCTTCACGCGATCGGGATCCGAGCCCCGGCGGAGAGCCAGAAACCTCGTATCGCCAGACAATTTTTCAGCCTCAGTCGTAGATTTGCGAGCGAATCAACAGCATTGCCTGCGTGCGCGCCACGATCTTGTCGTGCACGAAGCCCGGCTCGGCGATGTGCATCGCGCCAGCAGAGACGGGATACTCACCAACCAAAATATCGCCCTGGAGCACCATGCATTCCTCTAGATGCGTGTGCTCGTGGGCCGGGAAACCCGCGCCGGGTTCGAGAAGATACAGCACGGTCTGCACGCCAGCACCGTCGTCCTGTAGCAACACCCTGCGCTGCACGCCGTCAAGAAAGAACTCCCAGGCTTCAGCGTCCCCGTCGGTTGCGGCGTGTATGGTGCGGGTGCCGGCGGGTTCTGCGGCTCGTACGCGAGCCATGATGTTGCGCTTCATGCGCCGCGACGGGGCCGCCTCCAACTCAGGATCCGGGGTGTCCGCCTGCGCCTGCGATAGCAGATGGACGAGTTCATCGATGTCAGCTTCCGCCGACGAACTCGCTGGCGTGTTGTCATCGCCAATCATGCACTCAACTCCTCTCGCAACCGAATCAGCGTACGGCGCAACGTGCTCTTCACGGTTCCGAGCTGCAGATCCAGATAAGCCGCGATTTCACTATGGCTGTATCCTTTGAAATACGCGAGATATACCATCTGCGCGTGTTCCGTAGGCAATTCCGCCAAGTGCCGCTGCAGTGCGCCGCCACGTACCAGCCCGCCCAGCGCCGCGACCGAAAGCGTCTCGCTTTCCCCCGGCTGTGCCGCCAACTCTTGCTCCAGCCGCTGCCGACGTGCCCGCGCGCGTAGCCGGTCGAGCGCGTGACTCCGGCAGATCGTTAGCAACCAGGTCAACACCTTGCCACGGCCTTCGTCATAGGAAGCTGCGGTGCGCCACACCTTGATGAACACATCCTCTGTGACTTCTTCAGCATCTGCGTCATCGTTCAAAATCTGCTTGGCGAGGTAGTAAACGCGGTTGCAGCAGCTGTCGTACAGCGTTTCGAGCGCGCGTTCGTCTCCTTTGACGATGCGCTGCACGCACAGCGTCAGCGGATCCATCGCCTGTTCCGAGCTATGGTCGAAATGTCCACGCCGCAACTGCCGCTCCAATCGGATTTCTTCCCTGACCCCTGTACCCGGGCCTGCCGCGGGTCAGCAGCTTCCCGCAGCGGGGATTATAGCGGCTCCTGGCCTATACCCTAGACTCGCCGCAACACCCCCAGCGTCAGCGTCTGCTCGCAGGCCTCGAACAACCCGGATGACAGCGCATGCTCGTAGATCGTTCGCGGTGCTTGGCCGCCTTCTGCCTCGCTCGCAAACAAATCGTGAATCGCCAGATAGCCACCGGGTAGCACATGCGGCAACCATGCCCGCAGGTCGGCGTACGCCGCCTCGAAGCTGTGACCGCCGTCGATGAACACGAGCGCGAGCGGTATGCGCCACAGGCGCCCGAGCCGGGCCGACTGCGCCACGATCGGGATGACCGTGTCGTCCAGACCCGCCCCGCGCAGCGTGCGCCGAAAGGCGGGCAAGGTGTCGAGACGGCCCGCTGATCGGTCGTATAGGTCGGGATCGAAATAGCCCTCGCCGGGTTGATGCTCTTCCGAACCGATGTGGTGGTCGACGGCGAACAGCGCGCCACCGGCTTCGCGCACGCCGCTGCCGAGATAAAGCGTCGACTTGCCGCAGTAGCTGCCGACCTCGAGGCAGGGTCCTAGCGCCCCCGCCTCCGCGCCGAGCGCGTACAGTCGCTCGCCCTCCCGCGGATCGAGAAAGCCCTTCACCGTATCTGGATTCATGTCGAGCCGCATCGTCGTGCGAGTGAGATGTGGCGTATCAGCCGAAGAAGTAGAACACCGCGGCGATCGCAATCGGCAGGGCACCGATGAAATACACCACGAAGTTGAGCATGCGATTCTGCTCGACGTGTGGGCTGACCTCCAGCCGCGGGCCGATGATCAGCCACAGCACGGCGGAGGCCAGCAGCGCGAGCACCAGCGACAGAACGACGCCCGCCATCTCAGTGGGCGTCCCTGTTGTCGATGCCGGCGCAGCGCAAGATCACGACAGCTGCAGCATGCCGCGCGGCTGCGCGCCGTTCAGATCAGTGATCTTCTCGAATTCCGCGCCGATGTCTTCGACGGACGCATCATCAGAGAAGGTCACGCCCTCGTTCTCGACCATGCAGGCGATCGAGTACTTGCGGCCCGCCGCCTGCACGATTACGCCGTTCGGCGCGTCTTCGGTGCACAGGTATACGACAGCCTTGGTGATGTGCTCCGGTCCCAGCGTGTCGTGCGCGCCTTCCGGGATCAGGTTCTCTGTCATGCGCGTGATGGCAACCGGCGCGATCGCGTTGGTGTGAATGTTGTTTTTCGCACCTTCGATCTTCAGCGTGTTCATCATGCCAACCTGGCCCAGCTTCGCGGCGCTGTAGTTCGCCTGACCGAAGTTGCCGTACAGGCCGGACGGCGACGTGGTCATCACGATGCGACCGTAGTTCTGCTCTTTCATGATCGGCCAGACGGCGCTGGTGACCATCGCGGTACCGATCAGGTGCACGTCGATCACCATCTTGAAGTCGTCGATGCCCATCTTCGCGAAGCTCTTGTCGCGCAGGATGCCGGCGTTGTTGATCAGAATGTCGATGCGGCCCCAGGCGTCCATTGCATCCTTGACGATCGATGCCGCGCCGGCCGGATCAGAAACCGAGCCGCCGTTGGCCAGCGCCGTGCCGCCGGCCGCCTCGATTTCGGCGACCACGGCCTGGGCTGCCTCGGAGCTGCCGCCGGTGCCGTCCATCGCGCCACCGAGGTCATTGATCAGCACCTTGGCGCCGCGGCTCGCGAGCTCCAGCGCGTGGCAGCGACCCAGGCCGCCCCCCGCACCGGTGACGATGGCGACTTTGCCGTCGAAGGAATAGGTCATGTTGGCTCTCTCTAAGTCAGGTTGTTGTTAGGTTTGTGGCCCGCCGCGCGCAGCGTTAGGGTCAGTGTCCGCGCGCGACCTTCAGGGCCGCATGCCGAACGCCACCGGCGCCGTAAGCTGCTCCAGCCGCGGCTGAATCCAGTCGATCCACTCGCACAAGACCGGCCGCGTCTCGCGCGGATCGATCAGTTCGTGCACGGCGAACGACTCGGCGCGCGCGTAGGGCGACCGGTTGGCGCGCAGCCGATCCTCGATCTCTTTGCGCTTGGCCTCCGGATCGGGGCTCGCATCGATCTCCCGATGATAGGCGACCGCGACCCCGCCTTCGAGCGGCAGCGCACCGGATTCCACCGACGGCCAGGACAGCACATAGGCATCCTCGCCGTAGTGCGCGGCGGTCGCGACGCCGAAGCCCTTGTGCACCTGAATCGACGCCCAGGGTACAGTCGCCTGCACCGCCGCGCTGACCGCGGCCATGCCGTAGCGGATGGTGCCGTTCTTCTCGGCCTCGGGCCCAATCATGAACCCCGGCTGGTCGACGAAATTGACGATGGGCAGATGAAAGCTGTCGCACATCTCGACGAAGCGGCGGTACTTCTGCGCCGCCTCGGCGGTCATCGCGCCCGCGTAGACGCGGCAGTCGTTGGCAAGCACGCCGACGCTCTGGCCGTTCAGCCGCGCCAGGCCCGCGATCTGGCTCGGACCATAGTCCGGTGCGATCTCGAAGAAGCTGTCGCGATCGACGATCATCTCAACGATCGCCCGCATGTCGAAGGGCGCATTCGAATCGCGCGGCACGGCGGTCAGCAGCTCGTCCTCCATCCGCTCGACCGGATCATCGCAGGCCAGCACCGGCGCCCGCTGCCAGGCGTTCGAGGGCAGATAGCTCAGGAAGCGCCGCGCCTGGGCCAGCGCGTCGGCCTCAGAGTCCGCGACGTTATCGACGATGCCGGACCGGGTGTGGATGTGCGCGCCGCCCAGCTCCTCTTTCGTCATGCGCACACCAAGCGCCCGCTGCACCAGCGCTGGACCGCCGATCAGCACCTGGGCGGTATCGCGGGTCATGACGGAGAAGTGCGACGCCACCAGCCGGCCTGCCGGGAAACCCGCGACCGGGCCGAGCGCTGCCGACACGATGGGCACTTGGCTCATCGCGTCGGCGATGATCTTGAAGCGCGGCTCGGTGAATACCGGCTCGCCGACGGTGCCGCCTTTCTTCGCGCCGCCTTTGACGCTGCCGCCGCCGCCCTCGAGCATTCGCACCAGCGGCACCTTGCTGCGCACGGCAAGGTGTTCGGCATAGACGCTCTTGCGCAGACCTGCTGCGTTGGGCGAGCCGCCCTTCAGCGTGAAGTCCTCGCCCCCGACGACGACGCGCCGCGCATCAATCTTGCCGTAGCCGACGACGTAGTTAGCCGGCTGGTAGCCGAGCAGCCTGTCGTCGTCGTCATAGTCCGGTATCGCCGTCGCCCGGCCGTGCTCGCGGAAGCTGCCATCGTCCAGCAGCAGATCGATGCGCTCGCGGATGGTCAGCCGGCCCTTGGCATGCTGACGCGCGATGCCGTCCGCGCCGCCCTGCTCCAGCGCCATCTCGCGGCGCCGCTCCAGTTCCCGGACTTCGTCTTTCCAGCTCATAGCGTAAGGGCGCTCAGCTCGCGATGACCGCGAGCACCTGATCCTCTTCGACGGTTTCCTCGGGTGCTACCGGGAGTGCGGCGACGGTACCCGCGCACGGCGCCTCCACCGGAATCTCCATCTTCATCGACTCGAGAATCATGATTTCCTGTTCTTCGCTGACGGCGTCGCCCACGGCGACCAGCACCTTCCAGACGCTGCCCGCGACTTCTGATTTCACCTCTACATCGGCCATGGCCCCTCCTCCGCGCGCCTCGTGTCCGTTAACCTTCCGATTGTAGCGGCTTAGAAGCCGTACTGGCTGAGTTCCAGCGTGCCGCCCGTCAGGCGCTCATAGGCCTCCAGATAGCGCGCCAGGCTGCTCTCCACCACCGCCTGCGGCAGCACCGGGCCGGGCGGCGTCTTGTCCCAGTCGCCGGCCGCGACGATCTTCTCGAGATAGTTGCGCACGAACTGCTTGTCGAAACTCGGCTGCTCGCCGCCGGGCTGCCAGCGATCGGCGGGCCAGAAGCGCGAGCTGTCCGGGGTGAAGATCTCGTCGATCAAGAGCGGCGTCGTGGCCCCGGGCAGCATGCCGAACTCGAACTTGGTGTCCGCCAGAATAATGCCGCGCTCGGACGCGTAGTCGCGCGCCTCGACGTACAGGGACAGGGTCGTGTCGCGCAGCCACGCCATGGTCGCTTCGCCGACCACGTCCACGCCGGCGCTGAAGCTGATGTTCTCGTCGTGGCCAGTGGCCGCCTTGGTCGACGGCGTGAACAGCGGCGCTTCGAGACGATCGCTGTTCACCAGCCCAGCCGGCAGATCGATGCCGCAGACCTGGCCGCTGGTCTGATAATCCTTCCAGCCGCTGCCGGTGATGTAGCCGCGTGCGATGCACTCAATGGGCAGCACCTCGGTGCGGCGGCAGAGCATGATGCGTCCACGCAGCGCGTCGCGCTCCTCGTCGCTCAGATCCTGCACGTCGTCGACGTCGGTGGACACCAGGTGGTGTTCGAAGCGCTGCGCGAACAGATCGAACCAGAACTTCGAAATCTGTGTCAGCACCACGCCCTTGCCGGGCAGGCCGTTCGCCATCACCACATCGAAGGCGCTGATGCGATCCGTCGCGACGATCAGCAGTCCGTCCTCGCCGGAGGGCAGGGTGGCGTCGTAGAGATCACGCACCTTGCCGCTGCGCCGGTTCGGCAGCGACAGGTCGGTCGATAGCAGGGCGTCGCGCATCAGCAGTTACAGCAGGCAGGCACGTCAGCTGGTATAGCCGCCGTCGGCCGCATGCACCGCGCCGGTGATGAACGCGGCGTCGTCGCTGGCCAGAAACAGCATGACCTTAGCAATGTCGTCGGCTTCCGCGTAACGCTGCAGCGGAATCTGCTCGCGCAGATTCGCGCGCACCTCTTCGGCCGCCTCCGGGTTCATGCCGGCCTCCAGGCGCCGCATCATCTGGGTCTCGACCGGGGAGGGATTCACTGTGTTCACGCGGATGTTGTCCGCCGCCAGCTCTTTCGCCGCGCTGCGCGCCAGACCGATCACGGCGTGCTTCGACGTGCCGTAGGGCGTGATGCCCGGCGTGCCTTGCAGCCCGGCTACCGAAGAGGTGATGACGATGCTGCCGCCGCCGCGTTCGCGCAGCGCCGGAATGGCCGAGCGGATGCCGAGCCAGGGTCCACGCACGTTGATGTTCATCAGGCGGTCAAAGGACTCCAGCGGATAGTCGGTGATGGGCGCCACCGGTCCCTCGATGCCCGCATTCGCGAGCAAAATGTCGACGCCGCCGTAGCGCTCCGTCGCGGCGGCCATCATCGCGAGGTTGTCCGCCTCTTCGGTGACGTCGGCGACGAACGTGCTGACTCGGTTGCTGCCAATGTCGGCTGCCGCGGCATCGAGCGCCGCCGCGTCTACGTCGACCAGCAGCACGTCCGCTCCCTCTGCCGCGAACAGCGCCCCCGCCGCTCGGCCGATACCACCGGCGCCGCCGGTTATCACCGCCACCTTGTTCTTCAACCTGTCCATATCGTTTCCCCTCTCCCGTTGTGTATCTGCCACCCGGCTACGACACCCCGCTGACTAAGCGCGGCACCCAGCGTCAGCCGATCAGCGGCTAGCCGCCAACGCCCGCGAAAAATCCTGCACCAGGTCTTCGCCTTCCTCAATCCCGACCGAGATCCGGATCAGGGAATCCTTGATGCCCATGGTCGCGCGCCGCTGTGCACCCATCTCGTGATAGATCGTGTGCGCGACCGGTATGGCGAGCGTGCGGTTGTCCCCTAGGTTGCTCGACTTCACGATCAGTCGCAGCCGATTGAGAAACTCGAACGGGTCGATGTCGATCGCCAGCTCGAAGCTAAACAGCGCGCCCGGGTGGCGAAACAGCTCGGCGGCGCGCGCGGCCTGAGGATGGCTGTCTAGTCCCGGATAGTAGACCGCCTCGACGTCGCGGTGGGCCGCGAGAAACTCGGTCAGCCGACGCGCGTTCTCGCACTGGCGATCCATGCGCAGCGCGAGGGTCTCGGCGCCGACGGCGAGATGGTGGGCCGCCTCGGGCGCGAGTGCCGCACCGAAGTCGCGCAGACCCTTCTTGCGGATCTGCGTGATGCCCCAGGCAGAAGAGTCAGCGCCACGGTACTCGGGATAGATGTTGTCGAACGTCTTCCAGTCGAAATGACCCAGCTCGGTAACTGCACCGCCCAGCGCGTTGCCGTGGCCACCGACGTACTTGGTCAGGCTGCTGATCGACAGGCTCGCGCGCACGTCGCGCGGCTGAAACAGATAGGGCGAGGTCATCGTGTTGTCGACGATATAGACCAGCCCCCGTTCACGACACAGCTCGCCGATCGCCTGCAGATCTGCCACCTGGGTACGCGGATTCGCGATCGTCTCGACGAACACCAGCGTGGTCGCCGGCGTCAGGGCAGCCTCGACGTTTGCCACGTCGGTCGCATCAACGAAACTGACGTCCACCCCGTGCGCGCCGAAGCTGTTGAACAGGCTGTTCGTGTTGCCGAATAGAAAGCTCGACGACACAAAGTGGTCGCCGCGCCGCAAGAGCGCGAACAGCGTCGTGCCGATCGCCGCCATGCCGGTGCCGAAACAGACGCTGGCGAGGCCGCCCTCCATGCGATTGAGCTTCGCCTCCAGCGCGCCGACCGTCGGATTGACCTGACGCCCGTAAGTAAACCCGCGCTGCCGACCCTGAAACACGGCGGCCAGATCGTTCGCGTCGTCATAGCCGTAGGCGACGGTAGAGTGCACGGGCTTGTGCAGCGAGCCATGCTCCACCGGATCGAGCCGGTCGCTGTGAACGATAGCGCTGGTGAAGCCCGCAAACGGGTCGCGTTCTGTGCTCATGGTCTTGAGTGGTTGTGTATGGGACCGCGGCTAGACCGCGGCGATCTGCGTCTCGGGCTCGCTGACGACATCGCGAAACGAGTTCTTACGAAGCAGCGGCGTCAGCTCGGCGGCGGGCAGCGCCCGACTGAAGATATAGCCCTGCACCTCGCTGCAGCCCTGTGCGCGCAGGTAGCGCAGCTGGGTTCGGTTTTCCACGCCTTCCGCGATAACGCCCAGCCGCATGCCGCGCGCCATGCTGACGATGGCGTCGACGATGCTGGCATCGGAGCGCTCGGCGCGAATGTCGCCGACGAAGCTGCGATCGATCTTCAGGCTGGTCACCGGAAACTGCTGCAAATAGCTGAGCGACGAGTAGCCCGTGCCGAAGTCGTCGATCGCGATGCCAACACCCAGCTCGCGCAGCGCTCGCATACGCGGCACGATCAGATCGAGATCGCGCATCAGCGTGCTTTCGGTGATCTCCACCTTGACCTTGGTCGGGTCGAGGCCGCTCGCCCGCAGCGCGCCTTCGAAGCGCTCGACAAAGCCGTCCTGTTCGAGCTGCGACGCGGTGAGGTTCACGGACAGCGAAATGTCGCCCAATCCTTCCGCCCGCCACTTCGCCGTGTCGGCGAAAGCGCGGTCCTGCACGAACTCATCGATCTGTGTAATCAGTCCGGTCTCTTCGGCCACCGCGAGGAAATCGTCTGGCTGCACGAGGCCGCGTTCCGGGTGATCCCAACGCACCAGCGCCTCCAGCCCGGTGACGTCGCCGGAGAACACGTTCACTTGCGGCTGGTAGTGCACCTCCAGCTCGCCGCCCGACAGCGCATTACGCAGCTCGCGCTCCATCGACAGACGCGTGGAGAAACGCAAGTTCATCTCTTCGGAGAAGAACTGGTAGCCGTTCTTGCCGCGACTCTTGATGTGATACATCGCGATGTCGGCGCTTTGGATCAGCGCCTCGACGCTGTCGCCGGCCTCCGGATACATGGCGCAGCCAATCGACGCGCCGACAAACAATTCGTGGCCGTCGATCACAAAGGGTGAGCTCAGGCGATCCAGAATCTTGCTGGCGATCACGACAACGTCGTCGCGCGTGCGCACCTCCGGCAGCAGCAGCGTGAACTCGTCGCCGCCGAAGCGCGCCAGGGTATCGCCGCTGCGCAGGCAGCTTTGCAGCCGGTTGGCGACGGCCTTCAGCAGCCGGTCGCCCATGGAGTGGCCAAGCGTGTCGTTAACCAGCTTGAAGCGATCCAGGTCGAGGAACATCACCGCCAACTTGCGCTTGTTGCGCTGGGCGTGCGTGATGGCCAGCGACAGCCGGTCCTTCATCAGCGCACGGTTCGGCAGATGCGTGAGCAAATCGTGGTAGGCCTGGAAGTTGATGACCTGCTCGGCTTCCTTGCGCTGCGAGATATCGCGGGCCGTGCCATAGGTGCCGATAAAGCCGGCGCGGGTGCGGTCGTTCGGATCGAGATAGACGCCCATCGCCGTCAGCTCCATCCACACCGTGCCATGCTGGAACGGGCGTCCGCTGCGATCGGCACGCTTGCTCTTCAGCCGCAGCTCCGCGTTGTGAATCGCGCGCGAGCCCGTGCGCCGCTCGTTCATCAGATGCTGGGCGGCCTCGATGTGCTCTTCGTGGACGACCTCGCTGTAGTGACGACCGAGCAGCTCGTCCTTTTCATAACCCAAGAGCGATTCGACCCGATCGTTGAGAAACATGAAGCAGCCGTTGCGATCGAGCATGTAGACGAGATCGGGCGAGCTGTTGACGATGAACCGGTGCAGCATCTCCGACTCGAACAGCTGGCGCGACATGTTGGCGTTGCGTACCTCCAGGTCGCGCGCGCGCAGCGCGTTTTCGACCGTGGCGATCAGCTCGCCGGCCTCGTAGGGCTTCTTCACGAAATCGAACGCGCCACAGGTCAACGCGTGCTTGACGCCGCTGAAGCTCGCATCCCCAGACACCACCACGATCTTGCAGGGCAGCGACTTGTCCTGCGCGTACTGCAAGACGTCCTGCCCACTGATCTCCGGCATGATGAGATCGAGCAGCACCAGGTCGAATTCTTCGCGCTCCAGGGCATCGAGCGCCGCCCGACCGCCGGGCGCCTGCACCACATTTTCGAAGCCGTGCACCCGCACGAGTTCATACAGACTCTTCAGCAGTTCGGGCCGGTCGTCGACCAACAGCAGCCGCGCCTCGCTGCGCTTGCGTGCGTTCGTGGCACGCCCGCGAGCGGGCGCCACGGCCTGTCCGCGACCGGATTCGACCCGACAGGCGTCGAGCAGGCGGGTGAAAGAAGACGGCGTCGTAGTGTCGTCGCTCATCGGGTGAATTCGAGCAGATAGTGGGCGGGTAACTTGGCTCTCACCTTACTGATTCGCCAAGCCATTTGCCAGAGAACGCAGGGCGTTTCAGCGCGGCCAGAGAGGATAAACCCGCGCCAGCGCGGACAGCGCCAACACGTGCGCGATCTCGCCGCTGTGCGCGGCTGCGATAATGTCCGACTCGCTGAGCAGCACCACCTCGATCGCCTCGCCGGCTCCGGGTTCGGGGGCCTGCAGCCGCTCTACGTTGCGGGCCAGGAAGTGGTGGCAGCGATTGTCGTGATAGGCCGGGTTCGGCTGCACGCTGCCCAGACTCTCCCAGTCGCCGCCGCCGTAGCCCGTCTCCTCGAGCAGCTCGCGCTGCGCGGCCGCTAATGGTTCTTCACCGGGGTCGACCATGCCGCCGGCGGTCTCGAGCGTCACTTCCCCGGCGCCGAAACGGTACTGACGCACCATGACGCAGCCACCATTCCGATCGATAGCGACCACGTTAATCCAGTCGACCGACGGCAAGACGATGCGGCGCAGTTCGAGCCCAGTCTGCGGATGTCGCAGGCGGTCGTAGCGCGCCGAGAAGATGATGAGGTCTGGACCAGGCTCCGAGTCGAGCAATTCCCAGCGCAAATGATCGTCGCCGCGTTCGTCACTCATCGTCGTATCCCGTCATTTCCAGGTAGCCTTGTCCGATACGCTCGCGCGCGGATCCCTCACGGCCGTCACGATAGACGTGCACCAGCCCCTCCCAGTAGCGCACGGCGCCGTCCATGCGCTGATCGTCGAGCGCGGCGACGATCCTGAATCGCTGATTCTCGATCGTCACCCGCCACTCCACCGGCCAGCCTGCGGTCGTGTCGCCCGCACCCTGACCAAAGCGGCGCAGCGGTTCAAGGGCGATCGTGTCCGGCTTGAGGCTGCGCGCAACACCGTCGACGGCGACGGCCTTTCCCTGGGTGTCGGCCGCCCGGCCCGCGCCGTCGCGCAGCTGAAACAGCATGAATTCGCGGCCGTCGTCGAACTGCAGCGCGAACCAGTCCCAGCCCACCAGTCCGGGCGCCAGTACGCTGGTGCTCCACTCGCGATCGAACCAGCAGTCGCCAGTCACGGCCAGCCGGCGATCGGCCTGCCAGACATCGCCGACGGCGCGCAGGCGTGGATAGCTGAAGTAATAGGACGCCTCGCGTCCACCCTTGAAGCTCAGCCCTCGATCGCCCTGGGCGACGCGCGGCTTGGCCTTTTCCATGCGCAGCCGAGCGCCAAATCCGGCGTCGCCCGCGCGCGCGGGCTGGGCGAAGCTCAGCTCGAGAACATCGAGATCCGCCGTACCGGGTGGCGCCTCAAGTCGCCAGTCTTCGAGCCAAGCCGCGAACGGTGCGGCGCGTACGCCAGCGAGTTCGGGATGACCCCGCGCGAAGCGCGAGGCATCGCGATGCACCCGCGCGGCGACATCGGTCACCGCCACGTGGGCCATGAAGATCTGGCCGCTGCGCCAGCCGCCATCCCCGCCGCCGGGCCGCAGACCCTGGCGAAACAGCGTGAACTGCACGCCCGCCTCTTCGACCGCGCCGCCGACAGCAGCACGCAGCGGACAGGTGAGATACCACCATTCGCTGCGAAATTCGGGGTGTGCGCCGTGATCCGCGGGGAAGGCAAACTCGCGAACCGTGCGCGCGCGTTCGAAGCCGTCGGCTGCCGCGGACTCGCCGAGCACGGCCGTAACGCGCAAGCCCGACGCCACGACGTCAGCCTCTGGAGTGTCAGTGGTATGAGGGGTGTCGGGGGCTTCGGCACCACCGTCGGGTCGCGCAGCGCCGCAGCCAGCCAGCGTAAAACCGGCGAGCAGCACGACGAGCCAGACGGCAGTCGGCCAACGATCGAGTGCCCGTGCGCTGCGATTCGGCGCGCGCATCTTCACGGCCGGCATCAGTCGCGGCGCCACGCGGAGACGAGGGTACTGGCGAGCGCTGCGAGCAGCGCCGCCAACAGCGGCCAGCCCAGCGCCCCCGGGGTGAGCTCCAGCGGAAAGCTCCAGCCGAACGCCCGGGGGTTCACGACATAGCAGAGCACGGCGGCGATGAAGATCCCCAGCGGCAGGGCGAGCAGCGTTGCCACCGCAGCCGCGCTGCCCGCGCGCGTCGCGAGCACCGCGAAGCGTCCGCGGCGCGACGCGCCCAGCACCCGCAGCAGGCGACCGGTGGGCGAGGACTGCAGCGCCAGCGCCACCAGCGCGTTCATTAGTGACAGAGCGGCCACGAGCAGCGCCAGCGCCGTCAGCGCCCGGGTAATGGCGAACGTCTGGTCGAAGATTTCCTCGGCGCGGTCGCGCACCTGACGCTGATCCTCGAACGGTAGCTGCCGCGCGGCGAGCAGCGCACGCAGGTCGGCGCCCGCAGATCCATCGGCCGTGTCGCCTGCATCGAGCAAGACCCTGGTGAAGCGCAGCTCGTCGCCCATAATTCGACGCGCGTCAGCAAGACCGACCAATACACGCGACTCAAGCGTACCGTAGTCCGCAAACCAGCTCGCAATCGTCAGCACGTGCGTCGCGCCAAGGGCTTCGATCTCGAGCCGGCCGCCCGGCCGCAAATTCAGCGAACGTCCGAACTGTTCGCTGATCAGCACCTCGCCCGGGGCGAGCCGCGCGGCTGGCGCAAAGCGCTCGAGCAGTTCGGCGTCGACGGCCGCAAACTCGAGCAGCGCGTCGCGCCCGGCCGCGCGTACCGGCTGGGAACCGAGCCGTACCTGCCGCACGTGCGCGGGCAGCGCGTGCTCACCGAGCCGCCGCCAGTCCGCCCATTCGAGCGCGACGTCGTCCTGCAGCCGCGCGTCGAGCAGGGTGTCATAGGCGACGCGAAACGAGGCAACCATGCTGCCAATGCCGAGCGCCGCGGCCAGCGCCAGGGCCAGCGCGCTTACGCCCAGCCGCAGCTCCGGCGCCTGGCAGATCTGGCGCAGCGGCAATAGCACCATGAGCCGCAGCGGCCACGACAGCGACGCGCGAGCGAGCCCCACAAGCACCAGCGGCAGCACCAACAACAGCGCGAGAACGCCGGCGAGAATCGCGAGGAACGCGCCGAACAGGCCGGTCGCGGGCAGCGCCAGGCCCACGACGGCCGCGCCGAGCAGCACGGCGGCCAGCACCCAGCGCCACGCGCCCAGGAGCAGCGCAGCCGGTGGAAACAGCACCGCCCGCGCGGCCAATGCGTAGCCGAGGAGCGCAACCCCGCAGCCGCTGAACAGCGCCTTGCCGACGGCCCAACCGTCGAGCGGCAGCATCACATCGCCGCCGCCCTGGATCGCGCTCAACAGCGCCGCCGCCAGCCACCAGCCGAGCAGCAGACCGGCAAGCGACGCGAGCACGCCCGTCACCGCGCCTTCGCCGATACAACGGCGCAGCAGCCGGCGCTGCGAGACGCCCAGCGCGACCAGCCGATCCAGCATGCTGGCGCGCCGCTCCAGCGCGTGCCGCGCGATCTGCGCCATGAGCAGCCAGGCGACGACCAGTGACAGCAGACCCAGCGCGGCAACGTTGAACAACACCGCGCGGGTCAGCTTGCGCCCCGGCGTGTTGGCCGCGACGCTGGGCTGCCGCCAGTCCGAAAGGCCCGCAAGCGGCTCGGGGTCGGTCGCCGGAACGACACCCGGAAACAGCGCGGCCAGAAGCTCGCGAAGGCGGTCAACGGCGGTCGATGGCGCCGGGTGAAAGAGCACGCCGATGCTCGACAGCGCGTGGTCCTGCGCGTCCAGAACGCGACGTGTCGTCGGTAGATCCGCGAGCGCGAGGCCCGGACGCGCGCCGCGCCCCAGCACCGCAACGACGGTATCCCCGATTCGCGCCTCATCGGTATCGACCAACAGATCCGGCGGTAGGAAGATGGCGTCCTCGGTCAAGAGTCGCTCCCAGTCGAACGCCGGCCAGCCGCTGGCCTGCGTCGCGGGCAGGGCGCCGGTCTGCAGGGCCAGCAGATCGGTGCCGATCACCCGCAGCCACTCCCCGTCGACGCGCACGCGCCCTTCCAAAATCGGTGCCAGCCCGGCGACCCGGGGCCACTCGCCAGCGCGCAGCCGGCGCCGCAGCTCGAAGTAGTGCGCGTCGCTCAGCCCGTCACGTTGCAGAAAGACTTCGATCGTCCCAAGGGGCCGCGCCTGCCGATCGACCACGCGATCGATTTCCGCGCTCAAGAGATGCACGCCAACGATCGATGCGACCGCGATCGCAATGCCGAACAGAGCGCTCAAGAGCGACGCGGCAGCGCGTCGCGCGAAACGCAGCTGCGCGAGGCCGACGAGACCGCCCGCCAGCATCACGGCGTTAGCCGATGGTGACGACACGATCCGCGCGCGCCGCCACAGCGTCGCTGTGCGTGGCGATGAGCATCGTGGTCCGCGCCTCGCGCACCTCCTGCCACAGCACATCGACCACGCGTTCGCTGTTGGCGCGATCGAGGTTGCCAGTGGGCTCGTCGGCAAGCAGCAGCGCAGGTCGATGCGCCAGCGCACGCAGCACAGCGACACGCTGCTGTTCGCCGCCGGACAGCGCCGCTGGGAATCGGTGCTCCAGATGCAGCAGGCCGAGCGCAACAAGCCGGTCGCGGCTCGACGCCCAGCCGTCACCGCCAGCGCCGCCTCGGCGGCGCCCCGCAGCCGCCAGCTCCAGCGGCAGCCGGATGTTCTCCCCGACCGTTAGCGTTTCGATCAGATTAAAAAACTGAAAAACATAGCCCACGTGGGCGCGGCGGTACGCGCTGCGCGCCTCTTCGTCCAGGCGCCGCAGCGCAATTGGCGACTCGCCCGGCGGCGCGACCACGACCTCACCGCTCTGGATCTCGAGCAGCCCGGCGATCAGGTTGAGGATCGTGGTCTTGCCGCTGCCGCTGGGTCCCCACAGCGCGACGGTCTCACCCGGTGCGATCTGCAGCTCGAAGTCTTCGAGCACCCGCTGCGCCTCGCCTTCGGCGGCCGCGTAGTCGTGGGTGATTCCCGTCAGCCGAAGCAGCGCGGACTGACTCATCGCCGCGCGGGATCGATCCGCGGCTGCATACCCTCTCGACGCAGCACCTCGCTGTATTCGGGCAAGTGTTCGAAGCGCGCGACGGCGCGCAGCAGCTCCGCCACGCTCGCGTAGCGCGCGAGGCTCTCCAGCGACACCATGGTCGGCTTAATCATCGCCAGCTGATCGCTAGCCGCGAGCCGCAGCGCCTCGGCGGGCGCCAGCCACTGGCCGCCCACCGTCTCGCCGGGCGCGTGGCGGGCGATCTGTCCGGCGGGCAGCTCAGCGACAAAAAAGCGCGTGTCGAATCGGCGCGGGGCGATCTCCGGCGTAATCCAGTGCGAGAAATAGTGCAGCCGATCGAACGTGAGCTGCAGGCGCTGTTCGCGCAGCAGAGCGACGAACGGCTCGTCGCGCCGCCCCGACAGCGTGGCCGCAATCTGCGGGTCGACCGGTTCGGCATCACGCCGCGCGAGCACCACGCCGGACTCCTCGAAGCACTCGCGCACCGCGCAGGCCCAATAGGCCAGCGCGTCGGCGTCTACGTCGAGCAGCTCGTTGGCACTCTCGGCATCCGGTAACGGCGAGGCGAGGCGCGCCAGGGTCGTGTCCTCCGCGTCCACTTTGCCGCCCGTGAACACGTGGAGGCCCGGGAAGGCGCCCCGCGCCGGTCGCTTCAAGAGATAGACCTCAAGGCCGCTCGGCCCATCGCGAACCAGCAGCAGCGTCGCGGCGCGCTGCACGACTCGATTGGGGGCGTCAGGCTGTGTCATCGGCTGTTATCAACTGTTTGAGCTGGCGTATGTGTTTAGTCTTTATTGATCTTGGCATTTGCTTTTGGCCGTTGGCCTTTGCAGGGCGCGGTCGGGGAGCGGCCTGCCGGGCGAAGCGAGGCGCCGCATCACGAGGATTAATGAGCATCTGTGTGCGCTTCAATAACGCCAAGAACACCAACGCCAAGTACAGCTTGCATCGAGCAAGAAACAACGGGGACAAAAAAAATCAAATAGTAGATCGGTTCAAAGACAGTGTAGAGCAAGCGTTAATCAAGTGATATCAAACTGCCAGCCTTGTCAGCTTGCAGTCTTAGCTGCAAAGTCGCTAGCAGGATGACCGATCTCAACTACAAATTTGTCGTGCGCCTGTCGACACGGATGAAGGACCAGATCGCGCTGGCCGCAAAGCACTACCGGCGCAGCATGAACTCCGAAATCATCGCCCGGCTCGAACAGTCTTACGGCATGCTGCCGACGCAGGAAGTCGAGGAAGCGGTGCAACCCGCCTTCCACAAGGATCTGGAAGCGATTTTTCGCAATCAGCTCTCCGAGGCCGAGCAGGGGCTGATCCAGTCCTTCCGACTACTCGGCGAGGACAAGCAGCGGGCACTGCTCAGCCTGTTGCGCGACTGACCCGGTTCCCATGACTATGTCCTTCCCGCAACCGACCAATCTGTTGACGCCCTACTTCCATCCGACGACGGCCTGCTTCGTCGACGACAACGAGTCGTTCCTGACCGGGCTGGACATGGTGCTGCCGCGATACATGCGCTCGATCGCCTTCTTCGATCCAAGCCAGGCGCTAGAGTTCGTGAATCGACCGCCCGCCACGCCGGCCCTCGCCGACAGAGCCTTTCAGGTCACCAACCGCAAAGGCACAGATTTCGCGTTCGACCTGGACGTCATCGAGCAGGAGATCCGTCAGGTGCAGCGCTTTAGCCGCATCTCCGTCGTCTTCGTCGACTATTCGATGCCGACCATAGACGGTCTGGAGTTTTGCGAGAGCATCACCGACCGCAGCATCGGCCGCGTGCTGCTGACGGGCGTCGCCGACGAGAAGACCGCCGTCGCGGCGTTCAACGCGGGCATCATCGACCGCTTCATCTCCAAGAGCCATCCGCGCGCCACCCAGGATCTAACCGAATTCTCGGTCTCCATGCAGCATGAGTACTTCAAGGCGCAGTGCCTGCAAATGAAGCGCACGCTGGCGCTGTCCGGCGTTAGCTTTTTGGATGATCCAGAGATCGCCGAGTTCGTGCACCGGCTGATGGAGGAACGCGGCTTCTGCGAGTATTACCTGCTCGACGAGCCACCCGGGCTGATGCTGGTGACGCCGCAGGGCAGCGTCGCGCAGCTATTGATTCTGTCTGCCGAAGAGTGCGCGGCGCAGCTCGCGTTTGCCCGCCAGCATGGCGCGCCCTGGATGGCGCGACGACGGTTAGAGCGCGGCACCCACGTCGGCTACTTTTTAGAGGGCGTCGAGAGCTACGACATCAGCGGCGGCGAGCCCTATCCCTGGGCGCAGCTCATCCACCGCGCGCAGACGCTCGGCGCCTCGAACTGGCGCGTCGCGCTGATCGAACAGCCCGCGGTGCCGATCGACTACAGCGAAGCCGAAACCAGCTACAACGGCTTCGTCGCCGGCAGCTAGTAAACGGCGATCGATAAAGGATCAGCCGGCCCCGCCGCTGCGCAGCGGGGGCGGCACAACGCGTCGCTCTAGCACCTCAAAGCTGAGTTCGATGAGGATCGCGAGCACGGCCGCAGGCACCGCCCCTTCGAGTATCAGACGCGTATCGTTTAGCGACAGGCCGGTCACGATCGGGTCGCCCAGACCACCAGCGCCGATAAAGGCGGCGAGCGTCGCGGTACCCACGGAAATGACGGCGGCGGTGCGCACGCCGGCGAACAGCGCCGGCATCGCCAGCGGCAGCTGCACCCGCAGCAGACGCTGCGCGCGAGACAGCCCGATGGCGGTTGCCGTACGCAGCAGTTCGCCGTCGATGCTCACCAGCGCCACGACGGTGTTGCGCAAGATCGGCAGCAGCGCATACAGAAACAGCGCGACGATCGCCGGCAGCAGGCCGATGCCGAACAGCGGGATCATCAGCGCGAGCAGCGCGATCGAGGGGATGGTCTGCAGCAGCCCGCAAACGTAGATCACCGCACTCGCGAGTCGCGGTCGCCGATACACCACCACCCCGAGACCGACGCCCAGCGCGATGGCGAGGCCGAGCGCGATCGCCGTGAGCTGCAGGTGCCGCAGTACGTTCCGCCGCAGCTCGCGCCAGAGGCGACTCTCCGCGCCATCGGACGGCGCGCTCACGAGACCCTCTGCAACAAGAAAGTCACTCGCGACCGATGCGAAGTCCGCACCCGCGAGGACCTTAGCGTTCAGTCTCTGCATCCCTAAGTCGTCTATGCGACCCGTCAGCTCTGCAAGCGCGGCAACGGCCCCCGCGGACACCTCGTCGTGGACGAAGGGCGCGGCGAGATAGCGTGGAAAAAACCCGCGATCATCGTCCAGCAGCGCGAGGTCATAGCGTTCCAGCTCGCCGTCGGTGGAATAGGCGTCCGTGACGTCGATCGAACCATCCGCCAGCGCCTGATAGGCCAGCCCGTGCTCGATGCCGCGCGGCTCGTGCGGCAACGCATAGGTCTGCACCAGGCCGGGCCAGCCGTCCGGGCGCTCCAGAAACTCGTGGCTGACCACGATGTCGAGCTGAGGCTGGGCAAGCAGATCGCTCACTCGACTTACGCCCAGAGACTCGAGCAGCTGGCGCCGCATGACCAGCGCATAGCTGTTGTTGAAGCCGATCGGCGTCAAGAGCCGCACGCCCGTAAGCCGCGCATTGAGCGAACCAACGTCGGTGTCGGCAACGCCGCCAAGAATCGCCTGAGCCACGGTGCCGGTGTACTCGACATAGAGATCGATCTCGCGACCGACGAGCGCGTTGTAGCAGATCAGCGTGCCGCCGAGGCCGAAGCGTCGCTCGACGTCGAAGCCGCGCGCCTGCAGCAGCTGTGCCGCGATCTCGCCGAGCAAATAGGATTCGTTGAAATTCTTGCTAGCGACGCGTAGCGTTTCGGCCCGCGCCGACGGCGCGGCCAGCAGCACAGCGAGCGCCAGGATCAGCGCCCAGAGCGAGTGCGTGCCGTTCGTCGGCTTTATCCCTCGCCTCACTGCAGCTGCTCTTCCAGCAGCCGCGCCACGTAGGCATCGGCGGGCGCGCTAAGCACGTCGTGCGTCGCGCCCGACTGCGCGACGCGACCAGCATTCAGGATCACCAGGTGCCCGGCCAGCCGCACCGCCTCGCGCATGTCGTGAGTGACGAGAACGACGGACAGTGCGCGCCCGTCGACCAGCGCCTCAAAGTGACGATACAGCTCCACGCGCGTGATCGGATCCACCGCGGAAAAGGGTTCGTCGAGCAGCAGCAGGTCGGGTGCAAGCATCAGGGCGCGACACAGACCCACCCGCTGCTGCTGACCGCCCGAGAGCTCGCCCGGATAGCGCTCGAGCAGCGCCTCGTCGAGCTGCATGCGCACCGCCAGCGCCAGCGCCCGCTCGCGCAGCGTCGCCTCGTCCTGACCCAGCGCGCGGGCCACTAGTACGATATTCGCGTAGGCGGATAGATGCGGAAACAGACCAGCGCCCTGCACGGCGTAGCCCATACCTCGTCGGAACGCCTCGACGTCATCGACGGGCAGCGCCCGCCCACGGACAAACAGCTCGCCAGCGTCCGGCCGTTCCAGCGCATTGATCAGGCGCAGCAGCGTCGTCTTGCCAGAGCCGCTGGCGCCGACGATCGCGGTGGTGGTCGCGAGCGGCAGACTCAGGTTGATCTCGCGGAGCACCGCGAGATCGCCGTACGACTTCGCGACATCGCGAAACTCAACGGCAGCCGACGCAGCCATCCGTCGCCTACCCGGCCACACCCAGTTCGCCCGCGAGCGTTGCGTAGTGCTCGTCGAGCGCCAGCAGATTCGCGTCGGGCTCGCCGGCGCCACCCGGCGGCGCCAGCTCCTGCAGTTCCTGGCGCGCCTGATCGAGCGTCAGCCACTCCGCGCCCTGCGCGGCGAGCTTGGTCCGCACAAACTCAAGCCAGCGGCCGCCTTCTTCGTCTGTCAGCAGATGCGGAAAGCTGCGGGCCTTTAGGCGAAACACCAGTTCCGGCAGCCGCGCGTCATCGAAGCGCAACGCCTCCGGCCAAACGCCGCGATCCAGGCTATCCTGAAAATCGACGCAGCGCTGTTTGTCTTCCTCGTTGTAGAAGCCCTGGTACAGCGCCGCGTCGACGTCGTCGCTGCCCGCGAGCGGCGGTCGCTTGTACACCTCGGCGATCTTGCGCGAGATGTTGGCCTTCGCGAGCCTCCGTTTGCGATCCTCGATCTTGTTCATGCGCAGATTGAGTCGCGTCTGATCCTGGGTTCGAAGCACATTGGCACCGCTGATAAACGGACAGCGATTAATACGCACCTCCTTCAGCGGCGGGCGCTCGTCGACATCCGGCGTAAACAGCGCCTCCTGTATCTTCTCGATACTCCATTCCAGCAGCGGCCGAATGTCCTGCGACAAATCGACAACGATGTAGCTATTGGAATTGCGCGGGTGGCGGGCAGCCGAAACGATTGGCGCGAGGCAGCGCCGGTCGCGCGGATACATGCCCGTAACGTGCACACAAAGATTGCGGCCGATGGGCTCCAGCAGATCGCGCGGCTGCCGCTTCGTGCGTCCCTTGAAGTAATACTGAAACAGCAGCGGCTGATGTTCGCGAATGATACGCGCGAGTCCCACCGTCGCCCGCACATCAGACATCGCGTCATGGGCCGACTCGTGCGCGATGCCGTTCGCGGCAGAGAGTTCTTCCAGCTTGAAGACCGGCACGCCGTCGATGACTGGCCACTCGATGCCCTCGGGCCGCAGCGCGTAGGCCGCGCGCACGAGATCGATCAGGTCCCAGCGGGAGTTGCCGTTTTGCCATTCCCGAGCATAGGGATCGAGCAGCATGCGATACAGACCGTAGCGCATGAACTCGTCGTCGAAACGCAGGCTGTTGTAACCCGCAACGCATGTACCCGGCTTGCTGAACAGCTCGAGTATGCGCCGAAAGGCCTCCCATTCGGTCACCCCCTGGCGCGCGACGACCTGAGGGGTGATGCCCGTGACCCGCACAGATCCGGGCGACGGCAGTACGTCGGGGGCAAGCTGCACGTAGGTCTGATACTCCTCGCCCGTTTCCCGCAGCGCGAGGTCGGTGCGCAGGCCGGCGAACTGAGTGACGCGATCCCAGCGCGGATTCACGCCGGTGGTCTCGAGGTCGTACCAAAAGAAACTGTCGCTCATCGCTCTACACTTGCTTCAATATTCGAATCGACCGCATCGCCGCCTATCGCCAAAGATGCTGACTCCGGGAAACCGATCACCTTTGTATCGATAGACTGTGATCGATGAACATAGAAAGGAAAGGCCGCGTGCGCGCCAACAGATGATGTCAGATAAGAGATTGCAACGCGCCGCGCTCTGGGGTGGGCCCATTGTCGCACTTGTCGCCGCCGGGTTCATGTCTGCCGCCGGCCACGATGCCGAGATCGCGATCACCGTGGCAGTCACGGCCATTTGCGTCATCTGGTGGATTCTGCAACCGATTCCCATACCGGCAACGTCGCTGATTCCACTCACGGTGCTGCCGCTCAGCGGCGTTCTGACGGCAGCCCAGCTCAGCGCCGCCTACGGCCACCAGCTCATCCTCCTCATGCTGGCCGGTTTTCTACTGTCGACGGCGCTCGAACGCAACGCCGCGCATCGGCGCGTGGCGCTCGGAATGATCAATCTGGTCGGCGGCACGAGCGCACGACGCATCTGTGCGGGCTTCATTGCCGCCAGCGCGGTTCTGAGCATGTGGATATCCAACACGGCTGCGGCGCTGATGCTGCTGCCCGTGGCGCTGGCGGTACTCGAAAAAGCGCCGGATCGCCGCATGGACGTGCCGCTGCTGCTCGCGATCGCCTACGGCTGCGCCATCGGCGGGATGGGCACGCCGATCGGGACGCCGCCGAACATCGTCCTAATGGGCATCTATGAGGAAACGACGGGGACCCAGATCACTTTCACCCAGTGGATGCGCTGGACCCTACCCATCGTCCTGGTGTTCCTGCCGGTGGCGGCCTGGTGGCTGACGCGCCACCTCGGCGGCGTCGCGGGGGTCAGCCTGCCTGCGCTGGGTCGCTGGGCACCCGCAGAGCGGCGCGTGCTCATCGTGTTCGCGCTGGTGGCGCTGGGCTGGATCACTCGCAGGGAGCCCTTCGGTGGTTGGTCCGGCTTTTTCAACGCGCCGGGCGCAACGGACGCGATGGTCGGCCTGCTCGGCGTGCTGATCCTGTTCCTGGTGCCCTCCGGCCGCGAGGAGGGCGACCGCCTGCTCGACTGGGAGTCGGCCAACAAGATCCCGTGGGGCATCCTCCTGCTGTTCGCCGGCGGCCTCGCGATCGCAGCCGCCTTTCAGGCTTCGGGCCTGTCGGCAATCGTCGGCAATGCGCTGAGTGCCGCCAGCGACCTGCACCCGCTGCTGCTGATCCTGAGCCTGTGCCTCGTGATCACATTTCTCACCGAGGCGACCAGCAACACGGCGACGACGACGCTGTTGCTGCCGATCGTCGCGGCCATGGCGGTGGCCGCACAGCTCGATCCGCGGCTGGTCATGCTGCCCGTCGCGCTATCGGCCTCCTGCGCCTTCATGCTCCCCGTCGCCACGCCCCCCAACGTCGTCGTCTTCGGCAGCGGCCGCGTCCCCATCGAACGCATGGCTCGCGAGGGCCTCGCAATGAATCTGTTCGGCGCCGTCATCATCAGCGGCCTGCTCTACCTGCTGCTCTGAGTCCCGCGCGCGCGACGCACCGGCGTCCAGCAATTCCTGCAGTCGCGCCTGCCGCGCGTCGTTCTCCAGGGCGCCGAGCTGGCGCACTGCATCGTAGAAGTCTGGCCAACGCGGATTGTCGCGGTACAGGGCCGCGAACGCGCCGACCCAACCGTTGTACGCGCCGAGCAGCGCCAGCCGCGCCATGTTCGGCGGCTGCTCAAAATAGCGATCGTAGCGATCGTCGGAGAAGGACTCGCGCACCCGCCGATAACAGCGTCCCGCCTCGTCGTAGCGCCGCGCCCGCGCGGCGAGCGCGTCCGCCGGCGTCTCGACGGCGGCAAAGTCCTCGGCCAGCGCGGCGCGCAGTCGAAGCAGCAGATCGGTGAAACGTGCGCGCTCCGCCTGGCGCGCGCGATGGCGCGCGAACTCGGCGCGCTCCGCCTTGTTGGCGCCGTCCAGCCAGTCGCCGAGCGCGCGGCGCGCAACGAACGTGGCGAAGCTCTCGTTGAAGGCGGTGTCGCCCGGCAGATAAAACTCGCCGTGGGCAAGCTCGTGAAACAACAGCTCAGCCAGCGCCGGCTGCGGCCAGTGAATAAAGGTGCTCAGCAGCGGATCGTTGAACCAGCCCAGCGTCGAGTACGCAGCGGCGCCCGCGACATAGGTATCGAAACCGCGACGCGCGAAGCGCTCGGCCGCCCGCTGCGCGCGCGCCTGATTGAAGTAACCGCGATAGCTGACGCAGCCTGCGACGGGAAAACACCAGCTTAGCGGCACGACCGAATCGGGGGGCGCTGCGACGACGTTCCAGACGATGCTGGTGCCGGGCACCCGCGCGTAGCTGCGATAGCTGCCATCCGCATCGAGCGCGAGCTCGGCTTCGGCGTAGGAAAGGATGCGCTGACTCAGCTCGAGCCGGGCGCGCAGAGACGCTTCCAGATCTTCTCGCGCGAGCAGTCGATTGACGCCGTCGCGGCTGGTCAGTAGACGCAGCTGACCCGCAACCGCCTGACCATAGAATTCGATGCTCGCGCAGCCGCCAAGGAGCAACGTGGCGCCCAGCAGCAGCCAGCGACCCGCGCGCGCGGCGCGTCCAAGAGCCGCTTCGAGCCGTTCCGGCAAGGCCTGCTGCACCGTGCGTGCACACATTTGGCGCACGCCGCGCGACTGTGCTATCAACGGCCTATGAACACTCTCCGCGGCACGATCGCCGCGCTGTTTCTGGCGGCAAACACCACGTTCTGGGCCTGCATCGTATTCGTGCTCGGCCTGCTGCGCGCGCTCATGCCGGTGCGCCGCTGGCGCGACGCCGTGACCGGCTGGATGGACATCGTTATCGACGGCTGGGTGGGCGGCAATCGCATCATGAACAGCGCGCTGGGGCTGTTCCGGGTGCGCTCGACCTGGAACACCACCACGCCTCTCAAGGCCGACGGCAAGTATCTGGTGATCTGCAATCATCAAAGCTGGGCCGATATCCTCGTGCTGCAGAATACGCTGCGCGGCGTCCTGCCGCCGCTGAAGTTTTTTACCAAGGCGCAGCTCATCTGGCTGCCGTTTCTGGGTCAGGCGATGTGGCTGCTTGGCTTTCCCTATGTGCGCCGCGGGGGCGGCGGAGACTCGAAATCTATCGCCGCCAGCTGCGCCGTGTTCCGCCTGCACCCGGTCAGCATCCTGAACTTCGCCGAGGGCACGCGCTATACCGAGGCGAAGTGGCAGAAGGGCGATCAGGCCAGACGCCACCTGCTGCGGCCCAAGACGGGCGGAATCGCGCACGTGCTCGGCGAGATGGGCACCGAGCTCGACAGCGTCATCGACATCACGATCGACTATCCGACGGGGGCGCCAACGTTTTGGCAGTTCCTGTGCGGTGGCGCGCCGCTGGTCGAGTTCGACCTGCACAGCCTGCCCGTACCCGTCGCGGCCGCCGATCGAACCCTAACGGAAACCGAGCATCGAAACTTGAGCGACTGGGTCACAGATCGGTGGCAGATCAAGGATGCGTGGCTTGACGCGCAGCGGGGCACCTGAGGGAATAGGGGCGCTGGCCGCGCCCTTCGCGCACGGACCGGCCTGCGGAACAGGACAAACCTGACAGAGTTCATGTACGAACAGTTTTTCCATCTCGAGAAGCGCCCGTTCTCGATCGCGCCGGATCCCGGCTTTCTCTATCTCAGCGATCGGCATCGCGATGCGCTCGCGCACCTGAAATATGGCATCGAGTCCGACGGCGGATTCGTGCTCGTCAGCGGCGAGGTGGGCACCGGCAAGACGACGCTGCTGCGCAACCTGATCACCGACGTGCCGGGCAACATCGACGTCGTCTTCCTCCTCAACCCGCGCCTGACGGTCCGCGAGCTGCTGCAGACGATCTGCGATGAGCTGGGTATCGACTATCCGCTGGAAGATCAGCACAGCGTCAAGCCTTACATCGACCGCCTGAACAAGCACCTGCTGCGGACTCACGAGGCGGGCCGTAGCACGGTCATGGTCATCGACGAGGCGCAGAACCTATCGCCGGCCGTGCTCGAACAACTGCGCCTGCTGACCAACCTGGAGACAGACGAGCGCAAGCTGCTGCGCATCATCCTGGTCGGCCAGCCCGAGCTGAACGACATGCTCAATCGCAACGAGCTGCGCCAGCTGCGCCAGCGCATCACGGCGCGCTATCACCTCGGCCCGCTGGATCTGGCCGATACGCGCGCGTACCTGTCGCACCGCTTGAGCGTGTCGGGCGGCAATCCGCAGCTCTTCAGCCCCTGGGCGAGCTGGAACATCCACCGCCTGGCCGGCGGCATACCGCGGCTGATCAACGTGATCGCCGATCGTTCGCTGCTCGGCGCCTACGTCGACGGCAAACCGCGGGTCGACCTGCGCACCACTATGAAGGCGGCCCGCGAGACTCTGGACGGTCCGACCCGCAAACGCCGCTGGCCCATGGCGGTCGCCGCCCTGCTGCTGGCGGGCGCGGGCGGCTGGTGGCTGGCGCAACAGCAGTTCGGCCCGACGCGGGCCACGGCCATCGCCAGCGCGCCGCCTCGGGTTCAAACATCGGCGCCGTCGCCCGGCTCGGATACGCGCCCAGCCGAGCAGGCGCCCCAGCAACCCGCGGCAGCGGCGCCGGCGGCAGAATCGGCATATCCGTCGTCCGAGGCGCCGCGCGTCGAACTGGCCGGTGAGGCGGCGGTCGCGGAGAGCGTCGCCAGCCTGGAGTCGATACCGGCGGCGAGCGAAACCTACGCGGGCGACCCAGTCGCGGACGACGGCTACGACTCTCTGTTGCTGCAGGCCACTAACAACGAGCCGCCCTATCGCAGCCAGCGGCGCGCCTTCCAGGCGCTGTTCGATGAATGGAGCATCGACTACAACCCGCGCAGCCCGACCGTGCCCTGCGATTTCGCGGTGCGCTACCAGCTGCAGTGCAATCGCCGCAGCGGCGACTGGGCGGAGGTCGAGACGCTGGACGTACCGGTGGTGCTGGAGTTTCGCAGCGCGAGCGGCCGCAGCTTTTACGCCACGGCTCGGCGGGTGCGCGGCGATCAGATCGAGCTGCGCCATCAGGGCGAGACCACGCGCGTCTCCCGCGCGAGCCTGACTCGTGACTGGCCGGGCACGTACATCGCTCTGTGGCCGATGCCGAGCGGCTACCGCGGCGCACTGGTCAGCGGCGCACGCGACGCGGCGGTCGTGGAGCTGCGCAAGCTGCTGGGCGTTGCGATGGGACAGAACCTCGGCGGTTCGCAGCTGTTCGACTCGCGACTGGAAACCCTGCTGATGGAATTTCAGAGCAGCTACGGCATCGAGGCGGACGGCATCGTCGGTCCCGTGACCTGGCTGTTCCTGCATCGCGCGGCGGGCTACGACCTGCCGAGCCTGGCCTCCTGACGTGTCGTACATCCGCGCAGCGCTGGAAAAGGACGAACCGGGCGCGGCGCTGGGACACCAGCAGGCGACACCGCCCGCCCTGTCCGGCTTTTGGAAGGCGATCATCGGCGTCGTTTTGGCCTGCAATCTGGTGCTGATGGCGACGCTGTTTCTGGACCGCGACGACGGCCCGGAAGCGGCGCAGACGCGGGTCGTCGCCACTCCGATTGAGATGGCGGCGCCGCCGGTTGCGGCGAGCAGCCGCGACACCGTGAGCGCACCGCCACGCCCCGCGACGGAACCCGGTGGCGCACGCGTTGCGCGACCCGCATCCAGCGCGCCGCGCGAGGGACAGAACCGCTTTGCACAGCAGATCAATGCGCCCAAGAAGACGCTGCCGGGGATTCTGAACGGCCCCGTAGAACCCGCGCCAAGGCCGAACGCGCCCGCCGGCAGTAACAGTTCGACGAGCGCCGCGGCGGCGAGCGAGCCGCGCGTCGCGACGAGTGCAGCAGGCGCGGAACCGAGTCTCGTAATCAGGCCGAGGTCGACCGCCGTCTCGGCCCCCGCGTCGAGCACCCAGCCGACGCTCGACGCGATCAGCTATGCCGAAGCGGGCCCGGCGCTGCGCACGGAGCTGGCCAACCTCGACTTTTCGTTCCACATCTATGGCAGCGACTCGTCGACGCGCGCCGTCGTCGTCAACGGCTCACGCCTGCGTGAGGGCGAACGCTTCGGGCGCTTCAAGTTGCTGCAGGTTTTGGAGGACGGCGGCGTCGTGCTGGAGATGAACACCGGCTCACGCGCGACGCGCGTGCGGTTACCAAATGTGATGGAACCGCTGCCCGAAGCCTGAAGCAGCGGTGCAAAGCGAGAGGCGGCTAGACCGCGGCCTCCATGCTGGCCTTGTGCTGCAGCTGGTCGATGAAGATGTCGACCAGATCGGCATCCAGCAGACCCAGCTTCGACTCTTCGTGGAGAATGCCAAAGGCCACGTCGGGGCTAACCGATGACTTGTACGGACGGTCCATCGCCGTGAGCGCATCGTAGATGTCGCACACCGCCATGACCCGACTCGCGAGCGGAATTTCTTCGCCCTTCAGCCCGTCCGGATAGCCCGAGCCGTCGAGCTTTTCGTGATGCGCGCCGGCGATCGCCGGGACTTCTTTGAGCTGATTCGGCCAGGGCAATACGGACAGAAAGTCCTTAGTATGGACCACGTGCGCCTCGATCTCGCGCCGCTCCGCGGCCGTCAGGCTACCGCGGCGCACGGACAGCGCCTCGACGTCGTGTGGCGATATCAGGGTCGACGCACTGCCATCCAGCTCCACGAATGGCTGCTCCAGAATCTCGCGCAGGTCGTGAAACTCGCCGCTATCCACCACCGACGGCTGATTGGCGCGCTCGATCATTCCCATGTAGTCATCCAGTCTCGTGATCTGCTGGGCGAGCTCACGATGAACGCGCGCACGGGCGACCTCGAAGTCAACCTTGCGATCGTGCAGCAGATGCACCTCACGCTCCGCTGCCTTGCGACGCAGGCGTTCTTTCTGCAGAGCGATGCGCATCGCCAGAATCTCGATCCGCTCCGCAGGCAGCTTATGCGACTTCACCAGCAGCGCCTCACGCACGCCAACCTTGCCGAAGTCATGCAACAGCGCCGCGTAGCGAACCTCGGTGAGATGCGCTTCGGTCAGGTGCAACGAACGAAACCGGCTGTTGCCGGACATTGGCAGCGCCTGCAGCAGCGCGACCGTCGATTCCGCGACGCGCGCCGAGTGACCGCTGGTACTAGGGTCCCGTTGTTCGATGGCCTTCACCGACGCCTGGACGAAGCCCTCGAACAGTGCATTCACTTCCTTGATCAACCGGCTCTTCTGTACCGACAGCGCTGCCTGTGCCGCGATGGCACGCAGGATCTCGACGCTGTCGGCTTCGAACGGCACGACCTCGCCCGAGTCCGGCTCGAAGCGATTGATGAACTGCAGCACACCCACGACTTCGCCGTCGTGATCGCACATCGGCAGCACGAGCATGGATCTCGTGCGATAGCCGAACTGCTCGTCATAGGTGCGGTTGAATTCGAACGGCGCATCGGTCGGCAAGCGATAGACGTCGGGGACGTTGATTTCCTCCCCCGTGACGGCGACATACCCGGCAACCGAGCCGGTAGAGCGGGGCATGCGACATTCGCTCAGATTGACAACGACCGAACCCGATTGCGCGAGTTTGAAATACAGTCGCGCCTCGTCTTCGTCCTGCTCGTCCTCGATCAGGAACAGCGTCGCGCCGTCGCACGCCGCAATGTTGCGCGCCTCGCTGAGCAACTTCTCTAGCAGCGCCTCGAACTTCATCGGGCCCGCGAGGGCAGCGCCCATCTCGGCGAGCTGATGAACCTGTTGACGTCGCGACGCTATGGAGCTTTCGGCGTGGGACAGCTTCCGATGCAGCCGATACTGATCTTCAGCGTGGCGCAGGATCTGCTCCAAGACGCGCCGCTCCTGGGTCCATCCACCCAGGAACACGTCAACCTTGCTGCGGCAGGTATCGTCGCTGCCTACAAAGAGCGCGCCGGGAAATCGGACGCGCGCCTCGTCGCTAAAACTGGGTTCCCCCAGCACCACGAGGGCGACGTTGCTGTCTGCGACATCCAGATCGTCGCGCGCAACCCGCCAGCCCTGGGCGATCGCAAGCGTAACGAGTGGCGACTCCCCGGCGTCGGCGAGCAGCAGTGTGGGCTTGAGTCCTTCGGCGGCGATCATTGGTCCCGGTGCATGCAGCGAACGAATGGCATCGAGTATGCAGACTCGTCCGGTCAGGCACGGGGATAGCGATCACACATTGACGTCAGGCAATTCCAATTGCGTCAAACTCTCGGCAGCTCGGACGCAATCATCGAACACCAGAATTTCGGCGCGCCCATAAACAGGGCACTATCGAGCCATACGCGATCGATTTTTGTACCGAACGCCGCAGGACCAGCGCGGTTCGCTATTGGCCCGCCGGCGCCGCGGCCTGGGACTCGAGTTCGCGGCGCAGCCCGTCGACTCGCGCCTGCAGATCGTTCAGCCGGCTGTTGAGTTGCACCCGGTAGGCATCGATCGCAGCAACCGCCTGCTCGTTACGCACAACACGCTGACTGAGGCTGTCATTAGCAGCAAGCTGCGCCACCGTTTGCCGCAGCTCGCCCTGCGCGCTGCCGAGCTGCTCTAGCCGCTTGCTGATGGCGTCCAGCTCGGCGAGCCGATCGAGCGAGGCCGCCTGCTCGGCGATGGATTCGGATTGCGCGTCCAGCTTGCCGACCAGCTGTTGGCTGGACTGACGCAGCCCGCCGACGGTTTTCTGCAGGCTGGCGAGCGCGGCCTGGTTTTCCTTGATCCACTTGCGGTTGTCGCGATGCGCGATGTCCCACAGCTTGCGAATCTCGTTTTCCCAGAAGCCCAGCTTCTCCTTCGTGTCTTCGCCCGCATCCACCATGACCTCGTCGGTGGCGCGCAGTCGATCTTCCAGCACCTGCAAGCGTTTGTCCGCGGCGTCGCGGTCGGCCTCCGCCGCCTTGAGCAGCTCTTGCTGGTTGATGATGAACCAGCCTGCGAGTACCAGACCCGCGACCAAAATGACGAGCATGAGGTTCGTGAACCAGCCGCCGCCCGAGGAAGACTGCCGCGCGGGCTCGCGACGCCGGTTCGGGCGCACGTCATCCGGGCTGGCTGAGATGTGCGGTTCAGACATGAGATAAAGACACCTGATGAAACTGTGGCTTGTGCGTGGTCAGGATTGTAGCGGGATCGCGGCGCGACGTCGGGTCTGTCGTGGCGAGCGCAGGCGCTGGGAAGTGGGTGAGGAGGCGGGTGAGGAAGCGGTCCCCGGCGGCCCACGCGGGGCCGCCGGAGATGGGTGGGCGCATTACAGGATGCTGACGATGCCCCACATCACGGCGGTCAAGACGAACCCGCTGGTGATCACGCCACTGACGCTGGTTATCGGGCCCTGCTTACCGAAGATCCCGTTCAGCTCGATGGCGAGAATGATCGCCATGCAGATCAGGAAACTGGTGCCGCTGAAATCCACAATGCCGTGGCTGTAGTGGGCGCTCGACCCCATGAAGAACAGCATAGGAATAGAAAACAGCGTGTTGGTACGCGAGGCCAGCAGCGCCTTGGCGGCAGCGCCGGCGGCTTCCGGCAACGGCGCGCCACCCGCCTTGACCTGTTCGTTGGATGCGATGGCAATCTTCTGATTGCGCCAGATGATGCCCCAAACGTTGAGGAACATGAGCGTCCCCATGGTCGCGCCGAGCGCGATATCGAGGGTCATCGCCGTGTGCCGCGGTACCAGCATGACGAGCCCCGTGAGGAACGTCAGCAGCGCGCCATAACGGAACCACCACAGCGCGCGAGGCACCAGCTTGACGAAGGCGTCGACCCGGGCGCTGTCGTCAGCCTCCTTAAAGTACGAGCCCTGGACGAAGTTGAAGTAGTAAAGCAGGCCGATCCAGGTGATACCGGCCAGAAAGTGGCCCCACCGGGCCAGATAGTCGATTGTCGCTGCATCCATTGTTATGAGTCCCCCTGCAACCGTTCGGACCAGTAGCCCACGGCGCGTTCGTTTAAATCCCGTCGCGACCCGCCCAAGCGTCCAGCTAGAACGGCCAGCGACGGCGTATTGAACCCCGCTCTGTGTACTGCACTACAGTTAGAGGTATGCCTCGCGCGCAGATGATAGCAAACGCATCACGATGATCCCGAGGGGCGTTCCCCGCCCGAAAAGGCGTAAGGTTACGGTGGGAAAGTAGGGAGCTAAGACCGGGAGACGAAGACCATGACCAATCCAGTGCTGTACGAGGTAGCAGCGGGCGTCGCCACACTCACTTTAAATCGCCCGGAGCGGCTGAACGCGATGACGCCCGAGCTGATGGGCGGGATCACGGCTGCATTCGATCGTGTCCGTGCTGATGAATCCGTGCGAGCCGTCGTCTTGACCGGCGCCGGACGCGGATTCTGTGCTGGCGCGGACCTGACCGCCGTGGCCGAGGGCTCGGGCACCGAGCGCGCGAACGACGCAGCCGCGTCAAGCGCCCAGGGCGATCAAACGATGGACGTCTACAACAACGCACTGCGCGCGATTCATGACGCTCCGGTTCCCACGATCGCACGAATCAACGGGGCTGCCGCGGGCGGCGGACTCGGTCTCGCGCTTGCGTGCGACATCACGATCGCGGCCCGCTCGGCGTTCTTCGTCGCAACCTTCGGTCCAAGGCTCGGCATCGTTCCGGATATGGGCGCGACCTGGAGCGTACCGCGACTGGTCGGCCGCGCCAGGGCTCTGGGGATGGAGCTGCTCGGCGAACGAATCGACGCGACCCGGGCCGAACAGTGGGGACTAATCTGGCGCACCGTCGACGACGAGCGGCTGGATACCGAGGTAGACGCCATCGCGGCCCAGCTCGCGCGTATGTCGCCGGCGGCGGCGCTGCGCATTCGACGCACCGCAGACGCGGCGCTGAACAACAGCTTCAGCGATCAGCTCGATCTGGAGATGGTGCATCAGGGGGTGCTGATCCCGCGCAACATGCGCGAGGGCGCACTGGCGTTCACCGAAAAGCGCGAGCCGGCATTCGACGGCCGACGTGACGATCCCAGCGAGATCAGCGACTGAGCGTCGGTTCAGATCGCCGTCTCGGGATCGAACAGAGCGCGCGTCGCATCGATGCGAAAGCGCGCGGGCTTGCCTGAATCCGGACAGGTGAATTCGAGTTCTACCGCAACCAGCCGCAGATCCTGCGCCGGCTCACCAGGGCCATAAAGGCGATCTCCCAAGACCGGGTGCCCGATCGCGGCTAGCTGTGCGCGGATCTGATGCCGGCGACCCGTTTCGAGTTCGACGGTGACCAAGGACCAGCGCGCATCAAAGCGATGCGGCGTCACCCGACTTCTTGCCCGTTTGCCGTCGACCGGCGCGATGAGCGTCAGCGGCGCATCCAGACGCCCAGCGACCTCGGCCTGATAGATCTTGCGGACCGCGCGGTCGCGAAACTGCGCCGCGAGCGCGGCGGCGGCCTTGCGCCTGTGCGCCAGGACCATGAGGCCGCGCGTCGCGCGATCGAGACGATGGACGATGAATGACGCGCGATCCAGACGCTGTTCGACCACGCGGACAATGGCGTGGTGGTCGCCGAAGCGCGAGCCGGACGACATCAGCCCGGCAGGTTTGAACCAAACAGAGTAGGCGTCGTGATCGGCAACGAGATCGGGCTGTGGCGCGGTGGCCGCCAGGATCGCCGGATTGTAGTTGAGCGCGACGATTTCACCGCGTGCCAGCACGCTCGAGGCGCGGCGCAGACGCTTCGCGCGAGTGCCCGCACCCGGGCGACGCAGCCAGACCGCACCCTTTCGCATTGCGTCCTTGACCCGCGTCTTCGACAGCCCGGTTGCCTCGCTCAGCAGCTCGACAACCGGTTGTGCTCGCTCGGCGCGCAGCTCGATTTCAAGGATCTCGGTGTCCGGGGCCAGAACGCCTCGCTCGTTTTTGTCATCCGTCACGCGGGCACTTTAGACTGGCCAGCGGAGACAGGCGAGGGGCCCAGAGCCATGATCGACTCGAGCATCGACACCAGTCGCGCGGCCTGGATCGCGCCGAGCGCAGAGCTGTACGGCGACGTACGCATTCACGACGGCGTGAGCATCTGGCCGCAAAGCGTGCTGCGGGTCGAGGCGACCCACATCGAGATAGGCGCCTACACAAACCTGCAGGACTTCGTGATGGTGCACTTTGGGTCGAACGGCGAAAGCGTCATCGGCGCCTATTGCTCCATCACGCACCACGCGACCATTCACGGCGCCAACATCGGCGACTGCTGCCTGATCGGCATCAACGCGACCATCATGGACGGCGCGGTGATCGGCGAGAACAGTATCGTCGCCGGCAACAGCATCGTGCGCGAGGGCACGGTGATTCCGCCCAACAGCATCGTCGCGGGCGTGCCGGGCAAGGTGATCGCGGAGCGCAACAACTACATCGACAACAAGATGAATGCCGTCGCGTATCACGAAAACGCCCTCGGCTACGCACGCGGCTACTACCGGCGTTGGTCCGATCCAGACTACGAGGGGCTCATCCTGCGGCGCAGGGCCGAGATCGAAGCGGAGTTCGCGGCAGCGGGCGGCAGCTAGGGTCGCCTCGGCGTCACCCGATAGATCGTCCGCCCAGGGAGAAAGCGCCGCGTGATCGCGGGATCGGACACGGGATCGCAGCGCGCCGGGTAGATCTGGTCCCCCAGTTTAATGCGCACGTTGGGATTCGCCTCAATGAAGCGGCGCCAGCGTCGCGCACCGGCATCGATGTACAGCGCCTCGTCGATCACGGTGGTGCGCAGCAATACCGAGTAAGGCCGCTCCGGCCGCACTTCCAGAGTGAGCAGCGCGTGCCGATCAGCGAAAGCAAAATCATCGGCGATGGCGACCTCGCCGCGCAGCGCCTTGCCGGGAAACACCAGCATCGGCGATTGACAGGCGGCCAGCGTTAGCAGGCAGCCGGCGAGCAACGCTCCAAGCGTCGGCTTGTTCATGAGACCCCGAGTACCGCGCGGGCGCGTTGTGCGAGTTGCAAGGTCACGGCGCGCATGTGTGCGACCTGTCCATCGGGTAAACCCCAGTCCCCCATGTAGCGGTAGCCTGCAAAACCACAGTACAGATCCCATAGCGCCTGTCGCCTGGGATCCGCAATCGGTCCATCGTAGTAGCCGACGGTGAGCTGCTCCATCGCGTCGAAGCCGTGTTTCCAGGCCATCTCCTGTCGGGCGACGGCCACGTCGCAGACCGGATCGCCAATCGCGGCGTCCTCCCAGTCGAGAATCGCGACCAGCGCACCGTCGCGCCACAGGAGATTTCCGGACCAGAAATCGCCGTGCTGCAGACAGGCCCGACCCGAGTAACAGGTGTCATCTAGCCGCTCCAGCCAGTCGCGCAGTGGCTGCCAGTCAACGCCGGACATCCAGAACTCGAAGATCTCGGGCCGCGGGTCGTCGCGAACTGGCAGCGCCGGCAGTTGCGCAACATCCAGTGCGTGCAGCGCACGCAGGCGCTGCACCATGACATCGATAACGTCAGGCAGCCGTTCGTCAGCATACTCGGTGGCGCCCGGTACGAACGCCATCACCGTGTACGGCGTCGCCAGAATCGAGCAGCTCGTGTCCACCCACAGCGGCTCTGGCACCGGCCAGTCCAGGCGCCACAGCGCCTGCTGCAGGGCATGCTGCTGCTCGGCCGCTTCTTTCGATGTGTCCTTGTAGGCCGCATCGCCGTGCTGCCGCACCACGATCGTCCGTTCCGTATGTTCGTCGCTCGCGAACGTCACCGCGCGCACCTGCGCGGAGACGCCGCCGGTCAGTTCGCGTACCACCACGCTCTGAACGTCCGGCTCGATGCGGCGTGCGATAGCGAGATAGGGATCCATAGTGGCAGGATAAGCGAAAGCGCCCGTCACCGGGTGCGGCTTCATCCTCTCGACCGGGGCGCTCACATGTTCGAACTGACCGATTCACTGATCGCAGACCTGCAGGGCTTCGATACCCCGACCGTCTGCAACGCACTGGAGGTCGTGGTACCGAAACGCCGCGGCTATGGCTATACCACCAAACCCCTGCTCTGCACGCGCCCGGAGCTGCAGCCCGTCGTGGCGATCGCCCGCACGGCCAGCATACGAGCTGCGCATCCGAGCGATCTGCAGGGCTCCGCCGCACGCGCGCTGTCGGACGGCTACTACGCGTACATCGACACGGGCCCGAAACCCAGCGTCGTGGTCATCCAGGATCTCGACGCGGAGCGCGGCTATGGATCCTGGTGGGGCGAGGTCAACAGCAACATCCACCGCGGCTTCGGCTGCCTGGGCGTCATCACCGACGGTAGCGTTCGCGACATTCCGGACATCGCGCCCGGCTTTCAAATGCTAGCCGACCGGATCGGACCCTCACACGCGTTCGTGCACGTCGTCGACTACGCACGGCCGGTCACCGTCGCGGGGATGCGCGTGGTTGACGGCGACCTGATTCACGCTGATCAGCACGGCGCGGTCGTTGTGCCGCACGCCGCAGCGCACGACGTCAGGGAGGCGGCCAAAGCCATCGCGCGACGCGAGCGCGTCATCATCGCGGCTGCCCAGCGGCCGGACTTTGATATCGACAAGCTGCGCGCGGCGCAGGGCGAGGCGGCCGAGATCCATTGACCCTGCCCGCCCAGCACCTGGATCACTCGCGCCTGTGCACACCGAACGCACGCGAGGGTTCACCGATTTCGGACAAAACGACTTTCTTGCGCGAGTCCTAAGCAAGGGGCCAATGAAGTAACTCGGTCGCGGCTGAAAGACATCGTTCTTGCGACAGGGCTACTCGAACAAAAGCTTGAGTCTCCCGCATCAGCCGGGAGCAGGACGTTCGCGCCTCACAATACGGCCGCGTCAAGGCAAAGCTGAGACTACCCAGCGCCGAGCAACTCCAACAGAGCCAAGACCGTAGACTCGACCCCGGCCGTCACCGACGGCGCCGGAGAAATCTTGAACAGCGGCGAGTGATGGCTTGGCACCGGCGCCCCGCCTGCCGCCTCGACGTCGAATGCTTCCTGCGGCGTGCCGCCGACGGCCCAGTAGACGCTGGGGATGTCCGGATCAACCGTGAAATAGGGAAAGTCCTCCGCCCCCATGCCAGACGGCGGAATTTGCACCACCCGATCCTCGCCCAGTTCCGCCTGCCAGACGGCGCGCAGGCGCCGCGCCAGCGTCGGATCGTTGACGGTCGGCGGCACGCTTTCTTCCGACACGATCACTTCGGGCAGCTTGTCTTCCGGCAGCCCTGCTACGCGGCCCATGTTTTCGGCGATGCGTTCGATGCCCCGCAGCAGGACCTCCCGCGTGGCCTGGCTGGTGTTCCGCACCGTGAGTTGAAGATGCGCCCGATCGGAGACGATGTTGTGCTTCGTACCCGCATGAAAAGAACCGACCGTGACCACGCCCGGCGATCTCGGCGACAGCTCACGGGCTACAAGCGTCTGTAGGGCGAGAACAATCTGTGCGCCGAGCACGACGGGATCCTTGCCGCGGTGCGGATGGGCGCCGTGGGTACCGACGCCGTGGATGATGATGTCCACGGTATCGGCACCGGCGTAGGGGCTGCCTTCGAGTACGTTGATGTGTCCTGCAACGTCGTTGGAGGAAACGTGAAACGCGAGCGCAAAGTCTGGCGTGCCGAAACGCTCCCAGATCCGATCCGCGCGCATGGCGGCCGCGCCGAGCACGCGTTCTTCCGCCGGCTGCACCACGAGCATGAGGGTGCCCTGCCACTGCCCGCGCCGACGGGCCATCTGCCGAGCCGTACCCACGAGGCTGGTGATGTGCACGTCGTGGCCACACGCGTGCATCGTGAAGACCGTGTTGCCGGTGATGGGATCGGTCTGCTGTTTGCGGGAGGCGATCTCGAGTCCCGACTTCTCCTCCACGGGCAGTCCATCCATGTCGGCGCGCATCATGACGAGCGGACCCGGTCCGTTCTTCAGCAGCGCCACCACGCCGGTGCCGCCAACGCCTTCCGTGACCTCGAAGCCCGCCAGACGCAGTTCTTCCGCCATGCGCTTCGCGGTCTCCACCTCGACCGTGGACAGCTCGGGGTTACGGTGAAAGTGCTCGAACAGCACCTCCAGGTGCGCTCGATAGTCTTCGTCGATCGCCGCTGCCAGCTCACTCGCGCGCAAGAGCGAGGAACCCAGTGACAGCACCAGGGCGCACAGCGTGATTGCGATTGGGCGTACCACCATGACAGGACTCCAGATTCAGCGGGGCCAACCGCGATTGTACTGTTTTCTGCCTGGCTGCCTGACAGCCGCAGTGGCGGGGCATCGCGGACCAGGCTGCACCGCGCGTGATCGCGGCCTTCTGGTAGACAACGGCGCCGGGGCAGGCGCCTGCCGCTCCCGCTGAATCGTCTTCGCGTACACTTGTGTTGCAGTGTATTACTTTACTAATACACTATAACAGAATAGTCTCTAGACCATGACCCAGTGGGAAGACAGCCAACCGATTTACTTGCAGCTGCGGCTGCTGGTACTGCGTCGCATCCTGTCGGGCAGCCTGGCAGAGGACGAGGCGCTGCCCTCCATTCGTCAGGTCGCGGCAGACCTGCGCGTCAACCCGCTCACGGTGTCACGCGCGTATCAGCTCTTGACCGATGAGGGACTCATCTACAAACGACGCGGCCTGGGCATGTTTGTCAGCGCGGGCGCCCGCGAGCGGGCGCTGGTCGCGGAGCGGGGGCGATTTCTACAACAAGAATGGCCCGAACTGCGCAGGCGCATCGCAGAGCTGGATCTTGCCCTCGAAGACCTGCTGGCAGGAGAAGACTCATGAACCTCGCCACCGCAAGCGGACTGCGCAAACGCCACGGACGCGTTACGGCCCTCGACGAATTCGATCTGACGGTACCATCCGGTTCGATCGTGGGTCTGATCGGCCCAAACGGCTCCGGTAAATCCACCGCACTGCGCTCGCTGACGGGCCTCACGCCGATCGATGCGGGCGAGCTGTCTGTGCTGGGCCTCGACCCCTATCGTCAGCGGACTCAGCTCATGCGGCAGGTCGCCTATATCGCGGATGTCGGCACCCTGCCGCGCTGGATGCGAGTCAGCGATCTGCTGCGCTTCGTGGCGGGCGTGCATCCCGCGTTCGATCTGGCTACAGCGCAGCGGGCGCTATCGCGGACGGACGTGCGCGCGACCGCGAAGGTGAGAGACCTCTCCAAGGGCATGACGGTGCAACTGCACCTCGCGCTGGTGATGGCCACATCAACGCAGCTGCTGATACTGGACGAGCCGACGCTCGGGCTCGACCTGCTCTACCGCCAGCACTTCTACGAGGCGCTGCTGCAGGACTACTTCGCGGATGGCCGTTCGATCATCGTGTCGACTCACGAGCTAAGCGAAGTCGAGCACATACTGACCGACGTCGTGTTCATCAATCGCGGCAAAGCGGTGCTGCAAGCGCAGACAGACTCTCTGGCGGAGCGCTTCGTTACCGTAACGGCGCCCGAGTCACAGCAAGAAGCGCTGGCGGCTCTCCAGCCGCTGCGTTTGCGACGAACGCTGCGCGGGGTCGAAGCCATCTACGACGGTATCGATCCCGAACGCCTGCCGGCGGAATCGCAGCAGCGGCCAAGCGATATAAGCAGTCTGTTTGTCGCGCTGCTGGGAGGGGAAAGCTGATGTTGCTGCGTGCGCTGATTCGCCGCGAATGGTTGGAACATCGGTTCGCCTTTCAGTGGGCGCCGCTTATCGTCGCCGCGGTGCTAGTAGGCCTCGCGTTGTTGGCAACCAGCCTGGACCTTGGACGCATCGCGGCAGAGGCGAGCGAGGCCACGCAGAGTCAGGAACGCCTCCATCTGCCGTCGGCGCTCGCGTTTGCCGCGCTGCCGTTCGTGTTCCTCTATCTGGCGAGCGCCGCCTCTGTACTCGTGTCCGCTCTGTACACCGAACGTCAGGATCGCTCGATTTCTTTCTTCAAGTCGCTGCCGGTGAGCGATTCGCAAACCGTGCTTGCCAAACTGGTAACGGCGCTGCTGCTCGCGCCTTTGATGTCGATCGCCGCGCTGACCATCACGCAGCTGCTGCTTGTGGCGTTGCTGGTCGTCAACTGCGACTGCGGCAGCGGTCTGCCGGCGACTCTGGCGGAGGCAGAACTGCTGAGCGGTCTGCCGCTGCAGCTGTTCGGTTTCCTCACCCAGGCCACCTGGTCGCTGCCGATATGGAGCTGGCTGCTGCTGGTGTCTGCGATCGCGCCGCGGCAGCCCATGCTATTCGCATTCGCGGGACCGGCACTGCTCGCCTGTGCCGAATGGCTGGTGTTCGGCAGCGCACGCCTGACCGGCGCGCTGGGTGCCTATCTGGAGCCGGTGGGTCTGGTTGCCTACCTGCAGCTCGCGGTCGTTGGGGCGAACGACACCGTTTCGTGGCAGCTGGCAGCGGCACCCTGGCTGCGCCACGAACTCTGGCTGGGCTTGCTGCTGAGCGCCGCGCTGCTCACCGCGACCGTGTTTGCGCGCCGCAGAAACGGCGAGCTCTAACGCAAGGAGGCCAACGCTATGACAAAACAGATCCTTCAAATTACGCGCGCCAACGCTCGACGTCGCTGGCCCTGGATCCTGCTTGGAATCGCGCTCCTAAGCGTCGGCGGATTTCGCCTGGCTCAGTACCAGGCCGACGGTCCACTGACCGATCTGATACCCGGCGGTCCACTGCGAGCCGGGGACCTGGTGCGCGATACCCGTCGAGCGCCGGACTTCGAAGACGGCGCGACCATCGAGCTGCAGCTGAACAAGCCCGCACGGTCCCGCTACGTCGGCCTCATTAGAAACGGCGACGAGATGTACATCCCCTGCGATCTCGGCTTTATGTGGGGTCGACTCGATGGCATGACGCGGCACGTCCTGCATCTCGTGTACCGCTTCAAGTCCTGGCATTTGGCCGTGCTGGAACATGACGAGGTCGTTATTCGTCACGACGGTAGGCGCTACGAGCGCCGAGCCGTCCGCGTCACCGACGAGGCGACTCTCACTCGGCTAAGGACGCACCTCGAACGCCTGGCTCAAGCCTGGGTAGAGCCCGACACGCTCGGCCCTGCACCAACCAGCGGACCCCGCGACATCTGGTTTTTTCGCCTGGACCCGCGCCAGTAATCGATTTCCCATCGAATGGAGATGACATTGACATGATCACGAACAGAAGAAGCGCGCTGTTACCTACGTTTGCCGCCTCGCTGCTGCTGTCCGGCTGCTACAGCACGTACTACCGCGACACCGTGCAGGACTATGTGGCGGCCGCGCCCGCGGTGCACTTGGGCATGACCCCGACCCAGGTCCGCGCGATCCTCGGGCCCAGTCAGGCTCAGCTCGACAGCACGGATCTGCGTCACGACGAACAGTTTCTCGAGGGGGACTCAACCATGCTCATCCAGTACTACCGTAGCGGTTGGCAATCCGACGGCCGACTCACCGACGATGAGTACACGCCCTATGTGTTCCGCGATGGCCGCCTCGTCGGCATTGGCTGGCACCATCATCGAACGCTGCAGCCCTCCTGAGTCAGCGGCCACGGACGCCCGCACCAATACCACGCGGTCCGCTTCACCCCACCTGGTGCGTCCGCTAGGCGTTCACGCCGATCGCCCTGTCCCGACATTTGCGGTGCTGGGTCGTGTCGCCGGGCGTCATGAACAGCAAGGCGCTCTCAGCTAAAACAATCTGTCGATGCCACACACCCGCCGGCACGATGGCGCTCTGACCGGGCCGCAGTTCGACCACTTCCGAGGCATCGGGGCGGTCCAGCACCACATCGATCCGGCCGGAGACTAGCGTCAGGGTCTCATCGCCGTCGGGGTGCATCTCCCAGTCCGTATCGGTACGCATGCGAATGCCGCCGCAGTAAACGCCGCCTTCGATACGGAAGAGCTCAACCAGGGGCTGCGCTGGCAGGGCCGCGGCAGACAGGCCCAGGCGCCTGGGCAGCGTCGCGAGACCGGAGACCAGATGCATCATCAGGTGTCGAAAGGGCATTAGGCGCGATCCCTCCTGGCGAATCCGGTCGCGTCGGTCCAACGGCAAACGGGGGTTTATTCGCGCTTCGAGATTTATTTAAGGTATTTAATATATACTCCTAGAAAATGAAATCTCAACCCCAATCCGACGCGCAAACGAAACTGACGCGCAGACCGCGCGGCAGGCCCGCGCGCATTGATCGCGACGGCATCGTCGCCGCCGCGCTTGAACTCGGCTTCGAGGCCGCGTCCATGCGGGCCGTCGCGCATCGACTGGCCGTAACCGACGCCGCCCTATATCACCACTTCGACAGCCGCACGGCCCTGCAGGACGCGATGGCAAACGCCCTGGCCACGACCTTTGCGCTGCCAGCACCTTCTACAGACTGGCAATCCTGGATCCGCGCGTTTGCCCACGAGGTGCGCCGGGCGCTGCTCGCCGCGCCCGGCTCGGCGGCGGTATTCAGCAGGCTCGGTCCTGCGATGCCCGGCGCTCTGCGCGTGGTGACAGGCTTTGTGGAGGCGCTGGTTGAGTGTGGGGTCGAGGTGCACGCCGCCGCCCGCGCCTATTCGTTCCTGACCGGCTACCTGGTCGCGACCGTGGCACGCCAGGAATCGCTGACTCGCGCCGGTCACAGTGGTCGCATGGCACCCGCCTTCGCCGACATAGTCGCGGCGGCATCGGAGCGCACGCCGATGCTGGACGCGGTTGCGGCGACGTGGATGGGCCGCAGCTGGGACGACGAGTTCGCCTACGGGCTGGATCGCGTCGTCGACGGCCTGGCGAGCGAGGTGCACGCGCCGGCCGGCACGGCGACGGTGGGCGACGCTAGTCGAAGCGCGTCATGATCTGGTCGAGGGATTTCTTGATCTTCGCCACACGCGGCACTTTCGCATCGGCGGTGGGATGTCCGGTGGCGATAATCATGATGGGTTTTTCGGAACTCGGTCGACCCAGCAGAGTGGTCAAGAATTTCATCGGGTTGGGGGTGTGCGTCAACGTGACCAGACCCGCATGGTGCAGCGCGGCCAGCAAGAAACCGCACGCGATGCCCGTGCTCTCGGGCACGTAGTAATTCTTGAACTTGGTGCCGTCGTCAAAGTGCCCCCAGCGCTGGGCAAACAGAACGATCAGCCAGGGCGCGATCTCCAGGTGCGGTTTGCTGTCGTCGGTACCTATCGGCTCCAGTGCGTTTAGCCACTCATCGCTGGCACGCTCGTCGTAGAACTTGCGCTCTTCCTCTTCGGCGGCTAGCCGAATCTGACGCTTCAGGTCCTGATTCGATATCGCCGCGAAGTACCAGGGCTGGTGATTGGCACCCGACGGGGCGGTGCCCGCCGTGCGTATGCAGGTCTCGATGACCTCCGCGGGCACGGGCGTATCAGCGAAGTCTCGGACGCTGTGTCGGCGCTGCATGTGGGCATAGAAGCGCTCCGCCTCAAGAATTGCCTCCGCGTCGGGTAACGCGATGCGATCGGGGAGATCCAGCGGCTCGTAGCTGGTGTAGTGTCTGGAGAACATGCACGTTGTCCTTCTGCCTGCGGCTTTCTCGTGCGGCGCGCTCTTGCGGCCCTATCCTGCGGAAATGACAACGGGTGTCTCGGAAACACCTGTAAAGGCGGTTTCAGGGCGTTCCCAGACCGCGCCCAGGACCTTCCGAGGGTTGAACAGCGGTGCGTTAGCCGACCGCTCGCCGAGGAAAGCGCTGGCCCTCCAAATGAGAATCGTTATCATATGAGTTTGTTGATTAACTGATAAAGCCATCTGCCCGTGTCACGTGCAAGCAGCAGTCTAGGGTTCAGCGTGCGGGATTGGATTTGAGCGGCAATCTCAGCGTCGACCGGCGGCGCTATCAGATGGCGTTCAGGCGCGCCATGCGTTGGCTGCACATTTATAGCGCGGCTCCTGCGCTGCTGCTCATGGTCTTCTTCGCGGTGACGGGGCTGTATCTAAATCATCCGGGCGCCAACGAAGGCAACGTTGTGAACAGCCAGCAGGAACTGTCTCTGCCCCCTTGGGCACTGGGCGATTGGCAGGACAACGGACCGCCAGCCGCAATCGTTCGGGAGTTGCTCCAGTGGCTTGCGCGCGAACACGGAATCTCCGGCATCGATTTCAGCGTCGAATACGACGATTTGGACGAACTGTTGATCATCGATCTTGCGGGACCGGACGGCAGCACTTTGGTCGAGATATTTTTCGCAGAGGCGCGCGTCGCGGTGGACCGGCGGCAACTCTCAACGCTCGCGACATTGAACAATCTGCACAGAGCCAAGCATGTCTCGACGTCTTGGCGCTATCTGTCTGACTTCAGCGCGATCTGCATGCTCGTGTTCTGCGTCACGGGATTTTGGCTCATCACCGTGAACCGGATGGAACGCCGCCGAGCCTCAATCGTCGTGGTCGCGGGTTGCAGCCTGTTTCTGTTTACCGTGGTGGTATTGCACTGATGTTAAGAAGGGAAGAGCACGCGGCGAACCGGCTGTCCAGACCGCTAGGCGCAGCGATGGTTTGCTTGGCACTCTGCACAGCGGCAGACAGCGCCGCCGCCCGCGAGCTGCGTGTGGCTTTCGAAATCCCGGTCATCAGCACGGCGGACTACAACAAGCCCTACGTGGCGATTTGGCTGGAACGGCCGCAGCAGAGCGAGACGCTGTTGCTGTGGCATCTGAAGAACGCCAAAGACGACAAGTGGCTGCCCGACATCCGCAGATGGTGGCGCAAACAAGGCCGCTACGGACTGCCGGTCGATGCGGTCACCGGCGCCACCCGCGGCCCGGGCCGGTATCGCGAATCCTTCGATGTAGACATCGAAGGATCGGCCACCCTCCTGATCGAGGTGGTGCGCGAGGACGGCGGGCGCACGCTCATCAAACAGCCGATGGATTTCTCTGGCAACGAGCAGGTGTACGTGCTGCCACCAGACAACGAAATCGGTGAAACGACAATCACTCTTGGAGAGAGGTAAATGCACAAGAACTGCTACCGGCCACTATCAACCCTGCGCCGCTTTCTGATCGGCGGGGCCTTGTTTTGCATTGCCGGCAACGCCGCGGCACACGACATCTACATCTGGCCGAGTTTCTTTTCAGTCAGCATCGAGAACTCCGGGCACGTGCCGGTGGACATCACCGCATCGCACACGACCTTTCGTCCAGACTTCGCCATGGGCAGCGATGGCCTCGAAGCCTACGGCGTCGACGGCAAGCAGATGCGTAGCGCCGGCGCCTTCTTCGAAGGCATGCGTCGATCGACGTTCGATCTGCCCGTATCCGCCGAGGGGACCTATGCTCTGAAGTATCGCTCCGGACCAAGATATCTGACCTCATACATCATCGGTCGCAGCGCCGAACCGAAGTTCATGCGCGGCAACAAGCAAGAGGCGGCCGCCGAGGTACCGAGGCGCGCGAAGGATGTCAAAACAACCGCCTACCTATCCGTCGGCATGGCCTACATCAACAACAACGCGCCGACCGACGCCGTTCTGCAGCCCACCAAGGTAGGGTTCGAGCTGGTGCCCGTTACCCACCCTGCCGACTACGTTACCGGCGAAGAAATCGTCATGTCGCTGTTGCGGGACGGCAAGCCCGTGGCAGGCCAGGACGTGGTCATCGAGCTCGAAGGACCCAACTATCGCGCGCAGCCGGTTGTTTTCGAGCTGCAGAGCGACAAGACCGGACAGGTCTCGTTCACGCCGGAGCACGGCGGCCGCTACATGACGAAGGTGCTAGCGGAGCGCAAGATCAAAAGCGACCTCGCCGACGCTGAGATGACGCGCGTGTACTACGCCTTCGAGGTCATCTACGAATGACGGTTCGTCGATGGCCTGCGCTTTGCGCGAAGGTCTCTACGGCCCTGCTACTGCTCGGCGGCGCCGCCGTCGCGTGGGCTCACTTTCCGACGCTGCAGTGTCAGGCGAAGAACGATTCCGCACAGCTACAGTGTCGGGCGGGCTTCAGCGACGGTAGCGTGACCGGAGAAGTCGAACTACAGGTGTTCGACTACGACGAGGCACCGCTGTTCGTGGTCAAGACCGACTCGGAGGGCGCGGCGACCTTCGCGATGCCTGCCGGTGAGTTTTACATCGTGTTCGACGCGGACCACGAGACACCCGCCGAGTTTGACTATGCCGAGCTCGAATGAAACACCCGACGGTTTCGTCGAGGTGGTGCGCTCCCGCGACAACCCGCTGGAGAGCCGCTACGTGTTCGGCACCATTGTGGGCATAGTGATTGTCGCCGCCTTGCTGTTGTTGGTCAGCCAGCGCGATCGGCCACGCGCGCACGAGTTGCCGACCGAACTGGCAAACCTCGCGACCCAGCTGAGCAACGCGCGGGTCGAGATCGCGCTGCTGCAGGACATAGGCGCACTGGCGCCGCAGCCCGACTTGGCCGACCTCAGGGCAGCGGAGCTGCCGCCCTTCGAACAGTCCAACGTGCGACAGCCCCAGGCCGGCTGCGTGCTCTTCGACGCTGACCCCTACGAGGTGCGTTTCCGCCGGGGTACGGCCGACGTAACCGCAGGCGGCGCTGCGGGAGGAGCTGCAGAACGAGCTGAGAAAAAAGAAAGCTGGACCATCGCCTGGCGGGCCGAGCACGACGGCGACGAGCTCGATCACGCCGCGCACCAAGCGGAGGCGTCCGCCTGCGCAGACGGCGCCGAGTGGCAGGCACATATAGAGGAGCCCCGGTAGGCCGATGGACGTTAGCCGCTACCGCGCAGCGATTCGCGCAATTCTGCTCAGCGTCGCCGTTGCGCTATTTGCGGCAAATGCAGCCGCGCGCGAGGACGGTCGCCTGCAGGTCGGCATCACGCTGCACCCCTACTACGCCTATGTGGGCAACGTGGTCGGCGGGCTGGCCGACGTCGTACCGCTGATCCAAACCGGCTTTAATCCGCATAGCTACACGCTGAGCCCCGCCGACATCGCACGGCTGCAGAAGATGGACGTGCTGGTCGTTAACGGCATCGGGCACGACCAGTATGCGATCGAGGCCGTCGAGAGACTGGGGCTGCCTGGTCTGACGCTGCTGAATGCCAACGAGGACGTGCCCTTGCTGGGCAGCGCGAGCAGCCCCAATCCACACACGTTCGTCTCCATCGACGCGGCCGTCCGGCAGGTCTACAGCATCGCCAAGGGGCTCGCCGCGCTCGATCCGGCCAACGCCATCGCCTATCGCAAGAACGCGTTCGCCTACGCGAAGCGACTGCGGCGCCTGAAGCGCCCGCTGCAGGAAGCGCTGATCGAGAACGACACCAGCAGCGTCCGAATCGCCAGCACGCACAACGCGTACGGTTACCTGCTGCAGGAGTTCGGCCTTACGGTCTCGGCGGTCGTGGAACCGGCCCACGGCGTGCTGCCCTCCGCCGCCCAGCTACAGAAGACCATCGACACCATCAGAGAGCTCGACGTGGATGTCCTGTTCACCGAGCTAAACATGGAGAACAGCTACGTCGAAACGATAGAAAAGGAGACGGGGATTCGCCTCTTTCATTTCTCGCACATGACCCACGGTGAGTACAGCGAGGACCAGGTCGAGGTAGAGATGCGGCACAACCTCACAAAGCTGCGCGAAGCCCTGCTGTTTGCCCTGTCCACAGAGGCGCGCTGATGATCGACGCGCCGGAGATTCGGCTGCAGTCGATGAGCGTCAAGGTCGATGGGCGCACGCTGTTGCGCCCCATGGACCTGCAGCTGCCGGCGCGCACGTGGTGCGGCATCGTTGGCCCTAACGGCGGTGGCAAGAGCACCCTGGTCAAGGCGATCGCCGGCCTGCTGGACCACGAGGGCACCATCAGTTTGCACTGGCCGCAGAATCGACCCGGGCGCATCGGCTATATGCCGCAGCGCGCCGAGATCGATGTGTCCATGCCGGTCACCGTGCAAGACTATCTGCGCATGCACTGTCAGGCCCGCCCGGTTTGGCGGCGCGCCGAAACCGATGAGGGCACTGACGCGCTGATCAAACGGCTGGAGGTCCGGCCGTTTCTCCATCAGCGACTGGGCAGCCTGTCGATGGGTCAGCATCAGCGCGTGATGCTGTGCGCCGCGCTCTCTAATGCGCCCCAGCTACTGATACTGGACGAGCCCATGGCAGGGGTCGACGAGCCCGGGCGCGAGATTCTGCTGCGCGTGCTCGCCGACTATCACGAGGAAGGCGGCAGCGTTTTGGTCGTCGAGCACAACTGGGAAGTGATCCGCGATCACTGCACGACCGTCCTGTGGATCGATCAGGGCCTCGTAGATCAGGGTTCCCCGGCGACGATCCTAAGGCGGTTGAGCGATCGGGTGTCGCCCTTCGAACTGCCGGCCGTAGCTCGATCGGTACAGGGCGACAACGAGCCTTCGACGGCCGCCGAACGCGAGGCAGACTGACCCATGCTCGAGGCCTTACACAGTCTGGCGGATCGACTGGTCGCAGCGGGCGCGCTACCCGAGATGTTCTCGTATGGCTTTCTCGTCAACGCGTTCGTGGTCGCCCTGATCGTCGGCCCGCTGCTCGGCGCGCTCGGCACGCTAGTCGTGGTCAAGCGGCTCGCGTTTCTGTCGGAGGCGGTTGGGCACAGCGCGCTAACGGGCGTCTCGATCGGCGTCTATGTCGGCGAGTCGACGACGTCTCCCTGGATCAGCCTGTTTTCTTTCTCCATTTTGTTCGCGCTGTTGCTGCAGTGGGTAAAGGGACGCACCCGCGTACCCTACGACACGCTGATCGGCGTGTTTCTAGCGTTCGCGCTAGCGCTGGGTGCCGCGCTGTTGATGGCAGTCGCCAAGATGGTAAACGCCCATCTTCTCGATCGAGTGCTGTTCGGCTCTATCCTGACGGCGAGCGGCGAGGACATCGCGCTGCTCATCGGCATTGCTATCGTGATCGTCGCGCTGGCAACGCGCTACGGCAACCAGGCGATTCTCACCGCGCTGAACTCGGACGTCGCGCACACCCTGCGCATCAACACAAAGCTGCACGACTACGGTTTCGTGCTGCTGATCGCGCTGGTGACCGTGGCCTCCGTCAAGATCATCGGCGCGATCCTAGTCGGCGCGCTGCTGCTGATTCCGGCCGCCAGCGCGCGGCTGCTCGCCGTCGACCTCCGCAGCATGTTGCTCTGGTCGATCGTGATGGCGACGACCAGCGCGCTCGTCGGCGTGCTGCTGCCAATGTACATGCAGTGGGCCATCGCCACGGGCCCCGCGATCGTTCTATGCGCATGTCTGTGGTTTCTGTTCGCGATCGCCGCCAGCAGCGTCAAACGAGGTATGGCATGACGGCGATAGCATGGCGCGTGCTCGCGCGCGGCGCGACATGCCTGTTGTTCCTGGCCGCGCCGTTTCACTCGACGCAGGCGGCGAGCACGAACGAGGCGAGTAGCGGCAAAGTCGCCACGGTCACGCCGATCAGCCACACGCTCAGCGTCAGCCTGTTAAGCGGGACGCACATCGAAGTCGACTACCTGCCGCCGAATAGGCTGCCCGTCAATCGCATCGCGAGCTGGCTGCGTAAGAACCGCACGAAGCAGTTCGACGCCTACGACGCGTTCATTTCAATCGGTGATGCGCTGCCAGCGTTCGCCTTCAGCAGCACGTTGCGACAGACGAATATCCGCCTGGTGACCATCGACGTGGCCTATGCTCGCCTTCCGGAAGGCGAGCGGGTGGTGCTCGGCGAACCGGACGAGTTCTTTTGGCTGAACACCAACAACCTGCTGCTGATGCTCGGAATCCTGAAACGGGATCTGGCGCTGCTGTGGCCCGAACACCGGCCGCGCATCAACGCGAACTATCAGAGCGCGAGCGCCGCGATACGCAGACTGAGCCTGGACATCGAAAGTCTGCTTTTCGACAACGAGATCGCGGTGCTCGCCTTCGACAAGACGGCGCTGAAGCCGCTGACGGACAGCCTGCCGCTGGATGTCGTGTCGCAGGAGGAGGCGCTGGCAATGGCGGAACTGGCGCTGCGAGTTGGCAGCGCGCGTTCGAAGGCATCGGCAGCGGACGCGAACCAGCAGGCGCTGCGCTACTGGCGCATCGACGACCTCTCGCGATTCTCAGACCAGTCGATCGAGGATCGGCTGGCGGAGAATCTACGCGCGCTGCAGTCGCTGTTCGAGTGACGCGGCGCGCGCGGGATGTACCGCGTCTACTGGCCCGCCGCCAGAGTGTAGCCTGGATCGATCGCCATGCGTACAGCCTCTTCCCCGTCCGCGAACCTCATCACCGACAGTACGGGACCGAAAATTTCTTCTCGGTCGATGCGCATGCCAGCGTCACGTCGGTGTACAGGGTGATCTAAGGCTGCCAATCGCCGCGCATGCGGCCACCGATGGCGAGATCCGCGCCATAGAGCCAAGGGTCGTAGCGTTTCGCCGTAGACGACATGTCAGCGTTCCAAACTAGTCCAGGCTCACGCGCTCCTGCGCCTGATCTGTCAGTCCGTCGACGTCGAACGACATGATGACCATGTCGCGGGTCAGCCCGTTGCGATCCTGCACATAGTCGGCCAGCAGCGCCTCAGGAACGAAGCCCAGCCGCCTGAACGCTGCCTGCGCGCCATGTTGATCGGAGGTCATGTGTGCGGTGAGCTTTTTCAAACGCAGCGAGTGAGCAATATCGAAGACGTTGCCGGTAAGGACGCGGCCGAGTCCGCGGCTGCGATATGCCGGGCTGACGTTCACCCGCACCTCACCGACATGCCGCGTCCACGACAGCGGATTGGTGTGGATCGTCGCATAGCCGACGATACCGCCGGGGTCCTGAGCCACCAGCGTCAGGGTGCTGCCCGCTTCGATGTTGGCAATCCAGCCGTCGACGGCGTCTGGCTGAGAAATATCGATGCGCAGGAACAGCAGGTCCTCCGCCGGCAACGACTGGGCGAAGGCCAGCATGGCATCGCGGTCCTCGGCCGCCATGGTGCGCAGTTCGATTTCGGTGCCGTCCGGCAGCACCGTGTTTTTCGGATAAGCACTAGTCATTTTGGGTCTCGTCCTCCCCTTAGCGTGCGGCCTGCGCAATTCGTTCTTGGGCTGCAGCCAACAGCTCGGCGTATGCGTCGGCGGTATGTTCGCGCAAACGCTCGACGTCGGGCATCAGCTCCGGCTCGCAAATGAAACTGAAATAAAGCTGGCGATTGTAGCTGGTTATCGTCGTGCCGAGCCCAAGATTCCCGGACAGAACCAACATGCCGATCTGATCCAGTACCTTATGACCGCACAAATACTGTGGGACCTGTGACCCCGGCACGTTGGTGCACACAAAGTTCAGTCCCGGATTCGGCGGGCGGAAACCGGTCGGCAGCGTAGGTCGTGGCAGATTCGCGGCCATGGCGGTTGGATCCAACGGCCCCCCGACAAGCTGCGTCGGCCACAGCATCACGGGCCAGGGCTCCGGCACCGACTGCTGCAGCAGCGTTAGCACCTGCGCTTCGCCCGCCGACTTGATGCGCTCCATCTCGCCCACGACCGTCGCCATGCGCTTTGCGACCGGCATGGGCCAGGCGGGCAACATGGGGAACAGCGCCGACACCTGATTACCGAGCGCGCCCTGCTGAGTTTCGGTGCGCACGTTCACCGGGCACATGATGCGAATCAGGCCTTCGTCGACCGGCTCGTCGTGATCGGCGAGGTAGCGCGACACGGCTTCCGAGACGACGGTGAGGACTACGTCGTTTACGGTACCGCTCAGGCCGCGACGAATCTCGCGGATTTCGTCGAGCGGTACGCGCAGCCAAGCCAGATTTCGCCCCGGGCCCACAATTCCCGCATTAAACGACGCGGTGATCGCCGGTCGGCCAAGGAAATTTGAGGCGATACGGGCCGCGCGGTTCGCGAGCTTCTGACCACGCTCGCTGCCGGGCCAGAGGGTGGAGAAGTCGGCCTCGCCCAGCGCCTGCAGGTTTTCGCTCATTGCCCGGGAAAACAGATCGAGAGGCGACGGTTCCGGCTTGGGTTCCCAGTCGTCCACCACGGCTTCCGATTCATAGTCGCTGTCGAAATCGAAGATGATGGCCAACATCTCCACGCCGGACGCACCATCGACCATCGCGTGATGGGTGCCTAGCAGCAGGACGGTACGATCCGGCACGCCGGTCAGCACGTGCACCCGCCACAGCGGCCGGCTGCGATCCAGAATCACCTCGTTCAAACGGGTCGATTCGGCAACCGCCTCATCTATCGTGCTGCCCGCGCCAAGATCGTGGTGGATCAGGTGCTGCGACAGGTCGAAATCGGTCGCGTCCACCCACACCGGGTGAGCGACGTTGAGCGGCGTCTGCGCCAGCTTGCGCCGATAGGCCGGTAGACGAGGAAGGCGCGACTCGAAGTGGGCGACGATCTGCTCAAACGGCAGCTCGCCCTCGACGATGATGGTTGACGAGATGTGCATCGGCCCGCTGACGGACTCGGTATAGAGAAACGATGCATCCGTGGTCGACAACCTCTGCATAGCCGACTCCCTCCTGCGTTCACGAGGGTTGACTATCGCGGTTCACAGCGGTCGTGTCGAATCGGCGGGCGATTCGGCGCCTATAGGCTGCGATTCGCCCCATAGCCGCGATCTGCAGACCAATGCATGGACCCTTCCATCAGGCCTATTGCCGGAACCGCACCCTGCGCGGGATAAGCTCTGATCGCCACGCTGCTAACCGCCGAAGAGGTGTCCGACATCGATCTCGCTGACGCAATCTCGCCTGGTACTCGGAAACTGCAAGGCGGTGCAAACACCCCAAGCCTTTTCATCGAGAGTCGAATTTCGCAGAATGCTCGCCGCTTCCAGTTCGCCGCAAAGAGTCACCACACCATTGAGCATCGGATGAACATCGGATTGGTCGGATTATTCGGATCGAGCGCCCGGCGCGACTTCGGCTATGTCAGGGACTTCGCTCAGACGATCGAGGCCGCAGGATTCAGCTCGCTCTGGGTGCCGGATCACGTGGTGTTTTTCCCACCGGACGACCTGAAGTCAGATTACCCCTACGACGCTGCCGGCAAGCCGCCGTGGCAGTCTGATGACTTCGGCATCTTCGATCCGCTGTTCGTGATCGCCGCTGCAGCGCCGTACACGACCACGCTGCGTTTCTCTACCAGCGTGCTGATTCTGCCGCAGCGACCCGCCCTGCTGACGGCTAAGGAAGTCGTCACGCTGGACCACCTCACGCAGGGCCGATTCGAGTTTGGGGTCGGCGGTGGCTGGCTGCGGGAGGAGTACGAGGCGCTGGGCACGTCCTGGGCCCGACGCGGCAAGCGGTTCGATGAGTACATAGAGGCAATACGGGCGGCCTGGACACAGGACCTGGCAAGCTACGAAGGTGAGTTTGTTTCCTTCGAGAACGTGGTGCTCACACCCAAACCCGTCAATCCAGGCGGTCCGCCGTTTCTTATCGGCGGCGACTCTGTCGCGGCCATGCGCCGCGCTGCCCGCCTGGGAGATGGCTGGTACGGCTGGTGGTCCGGGTATGAGCTTGAGCCGCAGTTGGAGACGCTGAGCAGAGAACTCGCCAAGGAAGGTAGGGCGGTGACCGACGACAATTTCCAGCTCAAACTCGGTATGCCCGTTGATACCGGGCCGGAGGAAGTCGCCGCAAAGGTAGAGCTGGCACGACGGCTGGGCATCGAGGAACTGGTCGTGGCGGCGCCCATCGGAACCCGGGATCTGCGCCGAGACATCGAACACTGGGCCGACATTCTCGGCGTGAGCTAACTCACACATCCGCACCGACAAACAACAGCGTACAACTATGGAAACCATTCTCGATCACAAACTCAGGCGCGGGTCGATCGTGCTGACTCTCGAGCCCGCAGAGACTCAGGAGAAGCTGCACTTCGACGCCAGATTCGATACCGATCATGCAGCCGACGTATTGTTCGAGCAGATCGTGCAGGGATTCGTGGACAGCGATAAGTCCTGGGCGTGGCCGCTGCTCTACGAGCGTACGCCGGAGCCGCTACTGGGCGATCTTCACGTTGGAAAACAATTCAGGATGGGATACAGCATTCCGCGCTGGGAAGACCCGCTAAAGACGTTACCCGAGGTGGTCTACAACTATCGCCTGACGAACTTTAGCCGCGAAGACCATATCTTCGAGTACGAAGGCATTGGCCACGACATGGCGGGCGGCGGGCTGTTTCATGCCGCAACCTTATCCCCCACAGCGTCGCGATTCGAGTGGCGCGGCGCATACCAGTCCGAACCCGGCAACGAAAAGGTACACGCCGGCTTCAAGCGCTATCTGCCGGTGTTATTCGAGGCATTTGAATCCTGTGTGGAATCCGGTCCAGGCGAGGTTCATCAGACGCAGCGTTTAATCGACTAGTCTCGACCCACCCCTCTTGCCTCCATTGCCTCCATAGCATCGGAAAGCCGAAAAAATCGCTATGCTTGGGGCGCCGATAGCGAATAACCAGTCACCTTGAGGGGGCGCGTAAATGATCAGTCACTACTGCGAGACCCAGATCAACTACCTCAACGGTGCGGAGATCCAGCCGGTCAGCGTTACGGTTTCGAACGCACGCGATGCCGACACCACTTGGGAACACGAAGGCTACCAGCGCCTCGATCATCGCTCCGCCGTAAAAAGTTGGCGCGATGCGGATGAGGTAGCGGCGTGCTACTACACTGAGATGGCCGCGGTGGCGCAGCGACTCACGGGCTGCGACCAGGCGATCGTGGTCGGCCACATCCTAAGAGACCCCGGGCAGGCGGAGCTTCATGAGGACTACGCGCCCATTCAGTTTGCCCACTCCGACTTCGCCGAAACCTATGGCGATGCGCTGCGCAACCGCTATGCCGAGGGTCGTGAGAGCGAGCGCGAGGCGCTCGAGCGTGCGGGGGCTTCCATCGACGATGTCGTCAATGCGACAGACCTGATGGTGCTGCAGTTCTGGCGCAATGTAGGCCCAACGGATATGGATCTGCCCCTCGCCTTCTGCGATGCCACCAGCACCACGCGCGACGATATGCTGGCGTTCAACGTTCCAAGCTACGCCGGCACCGCTGATCCGTTCGATACGCTGGGCATGCACAGCGCGGCCGCAAGCAAGCATCGCTGGTCAGTGTTCCCCGCGTTGCAGGACAGCGAGGTCATTACCTTCCGCACCTTCGATAGCCGCCGAGTGGGCACCGACCAACCGTTCTGGACGCCACACTCGGCGTTTGCTGATCCGGTAGTGGCTAATCCGCAGCCACGCGCCAGCATCGAAGTACGGGCGACTTGCCTGTTTCGATGACGCCAATCAATTGCTAGCCGACTTCGACCCCACCCGCAGCTGGCATCGTCACCTGGGCGGCGCCGAAACCACTATAGGCCTGCGGATCGCAAGTCAGGATGATGATCTGCAAGCCGCGCGCCGCGCCGAGATCGAGCATCCGCTGCAGGCCGCGGGTACGCGCCGGGTCGGCGTTGGCAAAAGCGTCGTCGAAGACTAGCGGCAGACAGCCCCCGAAGTCGGCGGCTAGCAGCTCGGCGATCGCCAGGCGCAGCGCGGCGGCGAGCTGTTCGCGCGTGCCGCCGCTGAGCGTGTCGAACTCGAAGGCGGTGTCGGCGACGGCGTCGCGGTATAGCGCAAGAGATTTGAACTTCGCGCCATCGAAATGAAGGTTGATCCGCGTGTCGTTCCCCAGCACCAACCGCAGATACTCGGCCGCTTTTTCTGCAAGCGGCCGAGTGAACTCGTCGGCGAGCTGTTGCTGCTTCTCAGTGAACAACGCCTCTAAACGCGCGATCGCGTCGCCGTAGCGCTCCGCTCGCTGGCGACGCTCGCTGGCCGCCTCCAGCTCGGCGGTTGCGTTAGCCAACTCGGCCTCCGGGTCTGAACTGCCATCGCTGCGCAGGGCGCCGAGCGCCCGCTGGAGGGTGTCGTTGGCAGTGGCGCGCTGCTCCGTTTGGGTGGTTAGCGCCCGCTGTATCCGGGCTGCGTCCTGTTCAACCAGTTCGGGTTGCGCTTCTTGCAGCCGAGCATCGATCTCAGCAAGTCGCTCCGCCTGATCGCTCACCTGAGCCCTTTGGCGAACAAGATCAGCCACCCGATCGTCATCCCCGCCGTGCTGCTCCAGCAGAATCCTCACGCGAGCATCGGCGTCCGACTGGTGCTGTCTCGCCTTCTCCGCCCCCGCGGCCGCGCTGCTCCTGCGCCCTTCAGCGTCGCGGCACGCCGCGTCGGCATCATCTAGCTGCTGGCGCAGACGATCGGACTCTGTCTGCTCAAAATCACGCGCGGACTCTGCCTCAACCAACTGCTGCTTTGCATCGGCCAGCGTCGCCAGAGCCAGGCTATCGTGCTCTTCCGTCAACCCTCGCAGTTGGGTCCGGAGCGCGAGGCGCTGTTCGTTTCGTTCCTCGGTCTTCGTCGCTAGCGCCGCGCCGCCTTCGTCCGCCAGGCGCTCCTCAAGCGCCTGGATATCCCGCTCCAGCACCTGTCGTTGCTGGAGCGCATAGCTCGCCTGGTCGAGGTCGCCAACGCCGACCTCCTGCAAGCAGCGCGTGAGCTCGCGCTGGTGATTTGCAAGCTCGCTGCGCGACGTCTCCAGATTCTCGCCGCCGCCAGGTTGAATCCGTAGGCTCACGCGGTCGCCGACGCGCACCTCGGCGGCGTCGGTGAAGATCTGTGGCTCACCCGCCGAGAGAGGTTCGCCGTCCAGCGTGACCAGCTGGTCCGATGCAACAACCTCGATGCTGGCCGCTATCGCGTTGATCGTCGCGGTACCGGTCGTAATCTGCAGCTGCAGATGCTTCAGCTCTTCTAACTTAGCGCCGTCGATCGCGGGCAGCTGTGCGAGCGACGCGCCGGCGACGGTTAGTTTCGACGCCAGGTCATCGACCTTCGCCTGATTCTGTTCCAACTCCACCAGCTCGGCTTCTACTTCGCGCAGGGCTGCAACGATTTGCGCCAGCTTGAATTGCGTGCGCGCCGCCTCGGCTCTGGTGTTGGCTGCTTCCAGCGCTGTGGCTAGCTGCTGTCTGCGATTCCGCCGATCATCGAGGGCGGTTTTCGCCGTTTGGATATCGCGATCGAGCGGCAGCAGCGCGGCGCTTGCCTGCTGCAGAGCCCGACGTGCCGCCTCGATGTCTTGCTCCGCTCTTTCGAGCTGATGCAGCCGGTCACTAGCAACCGCCTGGCCTTCGCGGGCCTCCGCCAGCGTCGCGTTCAAGGCCTGTATCGTCCGTTGGCGCTCCTGCAGATCGGCCTTCTCGGCGTCGAGCCGACGGATGTTCTCATCGCACTGCCCGATGGCGTCTTCCGCCGCCGCGTGATCGCGGATGGCTGCGTGGCGACTGTTGATGGTGCTTTCGGCACGCTCGCGCCGCGTTCGCGCTTCTTCTTCATCGCCGGTCGCGTTCGCGAGCGGCGAATTCGCTCGCGGCCGTTCGGCCGTCGTGAAGATGGCCTCGTACTCCGCCTTGACCCTAGCGGCAACCGCCGCGTCCACAGCGGACTGCTGCAGGACCGCGCCGCCGGTGGTCTGAAACCGGGCGACCAGATCGCCGCGATGCGTGTTGGCGAACGCCGTCGGATCATTGCCGGCGTCGCCCTGAACGACAAACACATGATCCCACTGCTGGTTGGCCTCATCGCGCCGCAGAATGACGGCGAGTTTCTCTTCCGCTTGCGCGTCCTGCAGGGTCGCACCGCCAACCTCGGTCAATCTGATGGCGCCGCTCTGCCCCTTGAACTGCTTTTCCAGAGTGTAGCGCCTGCTCTCGCATTCGAACTCCAGAATCACTGCAGGTTTGTCGCCGTGCGTCAGCGACTGGAGTTTGCGGTGCTCCTTGGTGTTGCCCTTCGCCTTCAGAAACAGCACCTGCTGGATGGCCTCCATCAGCGTGCTCTTGCCGGACTCATTGGGTCCCGCAACGACCGTACGCTGGGCATCGAACGCAACGCTGAGCTCGCGATGCAATCGCACGTTCTTGACGGTCACGGCGAGCAGACGCATGGATCAGTGCGCGAGCCGATAGAGTTCGCGCAGCGCCAGCCTCGCGATGTCCGCGGCTTCCGCGTCCGCCGCCAGGCGCTCGGCCTGCAGCGCGCTCGCCACCTTCGCGATCAGCGGGTCGGCGGAGCGCTCCGTCAGCGCCTCAACCTCCGCCTCCGTCGGGGCGATCGTGGTGTCGTCGCGAAGCTTCAACCGAAGCAAACGGTTGCGCCAGACATCGAGCCGCTGGTCGAGTTGGTCGCGGGCCGCGAAACCCAGAGACCCGCTGAGTGTCATCTGCACGAGGTCCTCATCGACCCTGTTGCCGATGGTGTCTTTCATCGCGCCGATCAGCCCGTCCAGATCGGCGTCGGTGTTAAAACGCGCCTGGACGTCGTGCCAGTTGGCACTGCCGGTGCGATGGGTGATGACCGTCGGTGCCCCGCCGCGATTCACCTGGACCACGAGCGCGTTGCCGGCGGAGTAGTCAGAGCCGCGGGCAAAACGATCCTGCTCCAGCGCACCGGAATACCAGGCGCGCTCGCCGACTGCCTTGGTACCGTGCCAGTCGCCGAGAGCGATGTAATCGATCTCCCCTTCGGGCAGACGAGCGAGGTTGATGCGATTCATCGCCCCGCCCTCCAGCTCATCTTCGTCTGCCTCGGTCTCCGTCGTGAAGCCGTGTACCGAGCCGTGCGCGAGAACGATGCGCGGGCGATCGCCAAATGCCTGCCAGTCCAGATCTTGTCGCTGCAGCCAGGCGGTCGGATCGTGGCTGTCGTGACGGCGCAGCAAGGGACAGGGCAATAGCACCGCGTCGTCCAGCAACAGCGGCTCGAAGTCGAGCAGCAGCGTCAGATTGGGGGCCAGTTCGGCCTGCTCGCGCACAAAGTAGTCCTGCGACCACAGCCCGCCCGTACCGCCGTGATCGTGATTTCCAGGAATCGCGAACACCGGCACCGACAGCTTGCCGATGTCCGCAAGCGCCTTCGACACGGTCGCGCGAGGCACGGTTGCCGACTCGAACAGATCGCCGGCGACGACAACGAACTCGGCCGCCTGCTCGCGGACCAGTTGACCCAGCCGCCCGATCGCGCGGAATCGCGCTTCCTGCAGCAGCGTCCGCTTGGCAGGATCTTGGACCCGGGCGAAAGCCTTGCCGATTTGCCAGTCGGCAGTGTGAATGAACAGTGTCACCGTTGGATGTTCCAGACTGAGCGTCCAGCGCGACAAAAAAACCGGCTGGTCGTCCAGAATACCAAGGCCGAATGGCCATCGCATGCCGGGTATGCCACCGCCCGGCGGCATTGCCGCCGGTGGGTTGTTCTCAGGCAGCTAGGACACCATCGCTTCCGTGGTGATCATCAGACCTGCAACCGAAGCCGCCGCCTGCAGAGCGGAGCGGGTGACTTTCGCAGGATCGAGGATACCCATCTTCAGCATGTCGCCGTACTTGGAGGGCGCGGCGTTGGTCGATCCCGGTCGTCGTCTGGGCTGAAGCAAGCGAGCAGGGCGGCCTCAGAGTCGAAGCAATGGCGCCGGGCGAGACGCGCTCGCCGGGTGTTTCAAACATCCCGGCATAAAAAGGCGGCAGCATACTCGATGTTGTCGACAGGGAGGATGACTCGATACAGGCGCACGTGAAATCTCCTTGATGGACCGTCTTTAGCGTTCCGCTGAGGTGGGCTACAGATCGATCTGTGGGCTTACACCCCTCAAACACCGGCGACGTAGAAGTGATATCGAGGGTCGTTGCGTAGCGACGGGAAGCGGGCGATGCGTCGAAACCCTGCGCCGTGTAGCAAGGCGATGAACTCGTGTTCGCCATAGGCCTGCTGGGTATCGGCGTAGGACCGCACGCCAGCTGTCGAGTCGATGGTGAAGTAACGCGTTACCGCAACCTGCTCGGTATCGAACCAGAAGCGCTCGCTCAGCAGAACATGGCGCTCTGCCAGGAACAGTCCGTTCGGCAGGGCTTCCCAGTCGGGCGGCTGCTCTGCCTGCTCGCGAATGGCGTTTAGTGCCTGCAGTTCGATAACGATGCTGCCGCCCGGGAAAACGGCCTCACGCAGACTCGCCAGCAGCCCCCGGGCTAGCGCTGGGGGGAAGGTATTGAACTCGCCGTAGGTAAGTAACGCCAGTTCGTAACCGGAATTGAAGCTTGTCTGTGTCACGTCCGCTAGCTCGAACGTTGCGTCGCTGACGTTGGCCGTAGCGTGGGCGATGGACGCCGGGGAGAAATCCACCCCGTGCACCCGAAAGCCACGGCTTCGCAGGCTCTCGGCATAAAGACCGGGTCCGCAGCAAACATCCAGAATTCGGCTGCCCGGCTTTGGCTGGATGCGTTCGGCGAGCAGGTTGATCTGTTCTTCGATCACGCTACGGCGGCGGCTGGCGCGATCGTGGCTTTGGTCCAGATGCTGGACGAGCATCCTTTGTGAAAACCCAGGTTCTGACCACGGAATCTTGTGCGCCCCGCTCGCCCAGGGCTGCGGTGGTTCGCGGTCCGTCAGCATGTCCATATGCAGTGGTGGTGCAACCGATGGCATAGCGTTGCTTGTTGTTAATCTTCGGGCAGCGGCTCGCCACTTGCCGCCCATGCGTTGCGCCGCCGCTGCTCGCGCGCGCGTGCGGCCACCGTCAGGATCTCGCGCCCGACGGACCAGTGCCCGGACAGCGCGTCGGATGCGTTCGACCAGCTAGCATTCAGTCTTTGCCAATGCGATTGGGATGCGCGCAGATAGCTCGTCAGCAATAGTATTTCGGTTGGGTGCTGCATATCGGAGTGCGCGACGGCGTGGCCTTGTACGATCAACGCCAGCAGATCTTCTCGACCGCTTGCATCCAGGCCAGTTGCGGCGCCAAGACGATAGAGCGCGATCTGCATCGCTAGGGTGCTGAATACGTCTTCTACCAGCCGGAACGGTTTGATGTAGTGCTCGTACGCATCTTCGTCGAATACGGCTAGCACCGGCGTGGATTCGAATCGCAGATCGCAGATCGGCACCCCGCCGGCCTGACGCTCCGGTGGCAGTGGAATCTGCGTGATTCCAGGAGCGTCACCCGCCACACTAACCATCCGTAGCTGATTCTGACCGTCGCGTTCACCAATACTTGCGGCGACGTACAGATGGGTGGCGGGCGGAGCCATGGTCCCCCACCATTTTTGTCCGCTGATGCGCGCCGGCTCGTGATTGCGCTCGAGTGCGGTGGTAATAAAGCGCGGCCGTGGGCCGCGTTCTTCGCTAACACAAAATGCTGTGATCGCATTGGCGGGTGTGGTCGGGAAAAGGCGCCGGATGGCGGCCTGATGGCCGGCGATAGTCGCGTTGGTCTGACTACCCGCTATGCTGGCAGCCAAAATCAACCTCCGCAGCGGGTCTGTTTCCCGCGTTAGCGTTTCGTGTGTCAGCGAGGCAGCAAATTTGTCGGTGTCGAAGACAGGCTCGCCAGCTTGCTGGCTAACGACTCTCAGGAGTTCATCCGATTCCACTGTGTTGACCTATTTTCACCAAGTATTAGTAGCCGAGCTGCAATAAGGATGGCGGCGATCTGTGTTCGAACGCGGCCTCGTCAGCTACCGAGCTATTGAGCGACCAAACTCGTTCGATTGTGGAACTAAGTCAAGGGGATGGGGTGAGCCAGTTGGCTGGCGCTCTAACGCTGAGGCGGGCCAGAAGCTGCGGACTGGCCTCGTTTTACCCGAACGGTCACAGCCGACAACCTCGAGTCAAGGCGCCTCGAGGCCCCTGGCGAGCGATCTGCATCACTATCCGGCGCTTCGTCTCAAGATATCTAGACAGCTTTTTGCGTTGATGTTGGAGGACGCTGTATGCAGGAAGCCGCGCAACTTCGTGCCTCTTTCGGCCGCGGGAAAAGCCTTGATGAATGCGGCCTTTGACTGGAAGCCCGCTTCCTCCAATTCCTGATCCGCTATGGGCAATCGAAAGGTTGCAACGGTTCCCCGCCAGCGCCGTCGTACGGCAAGATCGAATTCACTCTCGTGTAGTTTAGCTTTTTGCCCCTCTTCTTCGTCTTTTACTATGCCTTCGGTGACCTACGTTTCGACAATAAAGAAAGGGTCACAGCTGTTAGGTCATCTGGTCGACGAGTGCGTGAAAATCTACGAGCGCGAATTTAGATACCTATCGGACAACGCAAGACTGGCAACCAACGGCGTGCTGAAGCAGCATTTCGCCAATCTTGATCCTAAAATGTGTGACACTAGCAGAGTCGTCTGAACACATTGAAAAGCCCGTGACAAACAAAAACGGGCCACCCCGATCTCTCGAAGCAGCCCGTTTCAATCTGAGGCCGGGCGCGTTAGCACCCGACCCCGGATGAAGACCGGTTAACCCGGTCTTACATCATGCCGCCCATGTCGGGCATGCCACCGCCCGGCGGCATCGCCGGCGCAGGGTTGTCCTCAGGCAGTTCAGAGACCATCGCTTCCGTGGTGATCATCAGACCAGCAACCGAAGCCGCCGCCTGCAGTGCAGAGCGGGTGACTTTCGCAGGATCGAGGATACCCATCTTCAGCATGTCGCCGTACTTGGAGCTGGCCGCGTTGTAGCCTTCGTTGCCCTTCAGGCCCATGACCTTGTCGAGGACAACGGAGCCTTCGTCGCCGGCGTTCAGGCTGATCTGACGCAGCGGGGCGCTCATCGCGCGCATGGCGATTTCGATGCCCGTGGTCTGATCGTCGTTCTCGCCCTTCAGCTTGCCGAGGCCCTGCAGAGCGCGGACCAGGGTGACACCGCCACCGGGGACAACGCCTTCTTCGACAGCGGCGCGAGTCGAGTGCAGCGCGTCTTCGACGCGTGCCTTCTTCTCTTTCATCTCGACTTCCGTCGGGGCGCCAACCTTGATCACGGCAACACCGCCGGCGAGCTTCGCCAGACGCTCTTGCAGCTTTTCGCGGTCGTAGTCTGAAGAGGTTTCTTCGATCTCAGCGCGGATCTGCTTGATGCGGCCTTCGATCTCTTTCTTCTTGCCCTTGCCGTCGACGATGGTGGTGTTTTCCTTGCTGGAAGACACGCGCTTCGCCTGGCCGAGGTCGTCCAGCGTGGCGCCTTCCAGCGTGAGGCCAACTTCCTCAGAGATGACGGTGCCGCCGGTCAGGATCGCGATGTCCTGCAGCATGGCCTTGCGACGATCGCCGAAGCCCGGAGCTTTGGCTGCAGCAACCTTCACGATGCCGCGCATGTTGTTAACGACCAGAGTCGCCAGCGCTTCGCCTTCGATGTCTTCAGCAATCACAACGAGGGGCTTGCCCGACTTCGCAACGGCTTCCAGCACCGGCAGCATGTCGCGGATGTTCGAGATCTTCTTGTCGCACAGCAGGATGTACGGATCGTCGAGATCGGCAGCCATGCTGTCCTGGTTGTTGATGAAGTAAGGCGACAGGTAACCGCGGTCGAACTGCATGCCTTCAACGACGTCCAGTTCGTTGTCGAGGCCAGAGCCTTCTTCAACGGTGATCACGCCTTCCTTGCCGACCTTGTCCATCGCGTCCGCGATGATGTCGCCAACGGCGGAATCGCTGTTCGCCGAGATCGTACCAACCTGTGCGATCGACTTGGAGTCGGCGCAGGCGGTGGACATCTTGCCGATCTGCTTAACGGCCGCTTCGACCGCCTGGTCGATGCCGCGCTTGAGATCCATCGGGTTCATGCCGGCCGCAACGGCCTTCAGGCCTTCCTGCAGGATGGCTTGCGCCAGAACGGTGGCGGTGGTGGTGCCGTCGCCGGCCTCGTCGGACGTCTGGCTCGCGACCTCTTTCACCATCTGCGCGCCCATGTTCTCGAACTTGTCTTTCAGTTCGATCTCTTTGGCAACAGATACGCCGTCTTTGGTGACGGTCGGGGCGCCGAACGACTTGTCCAGAACCACGTTGCGGCCCTTGGGGCCGAGCGTGACCTTGACGGCGTTGGCGAGCATGTTAACGCCGGTCAGCATGCGGCTGCGGGCGTCATCCGAAAATAGTACTTCTTTAGCGCTCATTCGCTGTGTCCTCTCCTGTAACGCCGCGTTATTCCAAAACGCCGAAGATTTCTGATTCCTGCAGAATCAGCAGCTCTTCGCCGTCGATTTTGACCGTGCTGCCGCCATACTGGCCGAACAGCACCTTGTCGCCTTTCTTGACGTCAGGCGCACGCGTATCGCCGTTGTCCAGGGCCTTACCCGGGCCTACCGCAATGACTTCGCCCTGAGAGGGCTTTTCGGTGGCGGAGTCGGGCAGCACAATGCCGCCGGCGCTGGTGGTTTCTTCTTCCAACCGGCGCACGACCACGCGATCGTGTAGGGGTCGAATCTTCATGCTGGTCCTCGTGTCTCCCAAGATTCTCGAAAACGTGCCGCTCGGCGACCGGCCCTATGCCGGGGTCCCGATTAGCACTCTCATGGAGAGAGTGCTAACGCGGCGGGGACAGCTATCATAGTGGCGAGTTGGGCGAATTCAAGGGTGCGAGGGCATCTGCGGCCAGCCTGATGCGCCAGGTGCCTGTGGAAAAAGTCAGGCCGCCAATTTAGCTGCGGATTAGCTAAGAGCGTGGCGGCCTGAGGGAGGAATCGGGGAACCAGACAAAGGTCAGGGTCCCAGGAAACTTGGGGTCAGGGTCGGGGGTCAGAGTCGGGGGTCAGAGTCGGGACTCTGACCCCC
>JBCCGT010000013.1:0-140404 GCA_039029135.1 Pseudomonadota bacterium
CCTCGAAGGCCATATTGGGTATATGGACAAGAGGTGCAACATAGCGAGAAACCCGCTGTGAATCGCCCGAAGGGTGTGCCTGTCGCGTGTTCTGGCTAGGCAGGGCGCGCTGCGCATGCCGGGTGCATTCGCGAGCGTCCTAACGAAGCCAGAACACGCGACAGGCACACCCTTCGGGCGATTCACAGCGGGTTTCTCGCTATGTTGCACCTCTTGTCCATATACCCAATATGGCCTTCGAGGCGCGCCGCGCGACAAACCCGCTGTGATTCGCTGCGTGGACGATACTGGCTCAGAGGGTCCCTAGACCTCGACTTGTCGCCATCGTAGCCGCTGGCTAAGGTGAGGATCGAGTGACAGGGCAACAAAACATGAAGATTCTGGATTCGCTGGCAACGCTTACCTACCTGCCAATGCTGCTACGGGTAAAGAAAGAGCTGGCGATGCGACCGCTGGACGTTTGCGACTGTACGGCCGCCCAGGTCGAGGCGACGGCGGCGCGGGTTCCGGACCATCTCGCCATTGTGTTCGAAGGCCAGAAGGTGACCTGGCGGGAGTTCAACGAACTCGCGAATCGCGTCGCGGCAGCGCTGAGCGATCGCGGCGTCGGACCCGGCGACGTGGTCAGCGTCGTCATGGAGAACCGCATCGAATTCCTGAGCTCGCTGATCGCGCTGAACAAGATCGGCGCCACCGGCGCGCTCATCAACACGAACCTGCGCGGCCGCCAGCTCGTACACTGCATCACCGTGGCCAGCTCCAAGATGTGTCTGTTCGGCGCCGAGCTGCAGGACGCCATCGACGAGTCGCGGCCCGCGCTGGCGCTGCAGGACGGCCGCGACTATCTGTTCGTGCCTGACGGCGAATTAAATGAGACCCCGAACTGGGCGGTGAATCTGAGCGATCTCGCCACCGACATGCCGAGCGACAATCCCGCCCAGACCGGCAAGAACCCGCTCGGGGCCGATTCGCTGTACATCTATACCTCCGGCACGACCGGCCTACCGAAAGCCGCGATCCTGAGTAACCGGCGGCATCTGATGGCCTCTGGCATGGCCGCCAAGGCCGGTTTCATGTGCAACGAAAACGACGCCATCTACATCTGCCTGCCGCTGTATCACGGCACGGGTCTGATGCTGGGCGTGGGCGCCTCGCTGCTGAGCGGCGCCGCGATGGTGCTGCGGCGCAAGTTTTCCGCGTCCAACTTCCTGCCAGAGGTGCGCGAGCACAACGCGACCTGCTTCATCTATATCGGCGAGCTGTGTCGCTATCTGCTGAACACCGATGCCAAACCCGACGACAACAAGAACCCGCTGAGCAAAATGCTCGGCAACGGCCTGCGCCCCGACGTCTGGCACGAGTTCAAGGATCGCTTTGGCGTAAAACGAATCTGCGAGTTCTACGGCGCCAGCGAAGGCAACGTCAGCATGGTGAACCTGCTGAACAAGGACTGCACCGTCGGCATGACCAGCCAGGAGGTCACGCTGGTGCGCTACGACGTCGACGAAGACGCGATCGTGCGCGATGACAACGGCCACGCGATCGCGGTCGAGCCCGGCGAACCCGGACTGATGCTCGGCAAGATCAGCGCAGACACCAAGTTCGAGGGCTACACCGACGCCGAGGCCACCGAAAAGAAGGTCGAACGCAACCTGCTCGCCGACGGCGACGCCTGGTTCAACTCCGGTGATCTGCTGCGCACCGTCGACGTGGGGTACACGCTCGGCTATCCGCACTATCAGTTCGTGGACCGGGTGGGCGACACCTTCCGCTGGAAGTCGGAGAACGTGTCAACCAACGAGGTCGGCGAGATTCTGAACGCCTTCGAGCAGGTGAAATTCTGCAACGTCTACGGCGTCGAGGTCCCGGGCGCGGACGGCCGCGCGGGCATGGCGGCGCTGACCCTGGAAGACGAGACCAGCTTTGACGTCGAGGCGTTCGCGGAGCACGTGGTGCAGTCGCTGCCGCCATACGCGCGGCCGGTGTTTGTGCGTTTGCAGCGGGAACTGGAGGTCACGGGCACGTTTAAGCTGCTGAAGGGCGATCTGCGCAAACAGGGCTACGACACCGCGCAAATCGAGGAGCCCGTGTACGTGATGAAACCGGGCGCCGGCCGCTACGAACCGCTCGATCCCGACTATCAGCGCGCCATCGAGTCGGGCGCCGCCGGCTTCTAAAGACCGGACAGAGGACTCGGGGCAGCCGGCGGCCGCCCCGAGCGGGCGGTCAGGCCATGGCCTTGCGGATCATTCCGACGACCGCCAGCAGCACGCCACCGCCGACGCCACCGCCGGCGACCGTGCTGATGATCGAACCGATATCCCCGCCACCGGCGCCGATGCCGAGCATCGCCAGCAGCGATCCACCGAGGCCGCCGCCGACGATGCCGGCGACGGAGTTCCACAGCGTGCCGAGGCTGAAGTTCTTCATGAGCGCACCGGCAACGTTGCCGCCCACCGCGCCGCTGATCAGACTGATGATGAGTTCCATTCGTCCCCCCGTTGTTTTATCAATTTAAGACGAGCCCCATTTAGGTGCACGAGCGCGCGCCGCGACAAGGGGTTGACAGGGTCTGACAACGAATTCGTTACATTTCTGACGCTAAGCGAAGCCCTGCGCGCCGATATGCGAGTCCGCCGGCAATTTTGTCCGACGAAAAATTTGCGTTTTTGAAGCCCGACCCAAACGCCTGCTCAGGCAAACACGCGCCGCGCCCAGCGCGTCAGCCCCTCAGTGACGCTCATGAAATGGTCGCTATCGAGCAGCCGAAAGTCCGGATAGCGCGCTGCCAGAAAGTCCCGCACGATGCGCGACTTGGCCATGCCGCCGGTTAGATACACGGTCTCGGGTTGGGTGCCCGCGCTGCCGATCACGTCGTCGATCAGCGCCTGCAAGCGCTGCAGCAGACGCTCTGCGCCCTGCGCGAACGCATCCCGATCAACCGCGACGTCGAAGCCCTGTTCGATGCCATCCAGATCGATCCGCGTCTCCGCTATATCCGACAGCGCGATCTTCCCCAGTTCGACCTGACGCAGCAGTCGGTAGGTGGCCCGACCCTCGTGCAGGGCGAGCAGGCGTGCGCTGCGCTCGGGCGCCTGCGACTCGCGGGCGAAGAAGGTGAGACGTTCGTGGCTGTCCTGGCCATAGAACCGCTGTTGGGCGTTGACGTCGTTGGTGCTGATGGCGTCGACGAAGTAGGTGTTTGGTATCGGCAGACCGGTCGACAGTTCGTACCCGAAGCCGAACTCGGGCATCACGGCGCGCAGCGCCAGCGCCTGGTCGTAGTCGTTGCCGCCGCGACGCTCGCCCGCGTGGCCGAGCACGTCGGCGTCCCGCTCCAGACTATCGCGACCGGCGCCGCCAACGCGCACGAAGGAACAGTCGGTTGTGCCCCCGCCGATGTCGACCACCAGGATCAGCTCCTCGCGCGACAGCCGCGCCTCGTAGTCGAGCGCGGCCGCCATCGGCTCATACTGAAAGGCGACGTTCGTGAAGCCGGCCAGGCGCGCGGCTTGCTCCAGCATCGCGAGTGCCTGCGCGTTCGCCTCCCGACCGCCCAGGCCCTGAAAATTCACCGGACGGCCGATCACCACCGAGTCGATGCTGTCCTGCGCGTCGGCATCGAGCGCCTGCTTGACGTTGGCCATCATGGCCGCCACTACCGTGACGAAGCGCTCCCGCACAGAGCCCGGCAACCCCGAGGCGCCAAGGAAACTCTTGGGCGATCGCACGAAGTAGCCCTCGGTCGGGTCGCGCAGGTAGGCGTCCAGCGCGGCCGCGCCGAAGCTCAGGTCGCGAAACGCAACCGTGTCGGTCGCGAGCGCGCCCGATCGGGTTTGCGGCAGTTCGAGCCGCACGCTGGGGGCGTGCAGCGCAGAGCCAATCAGCGTCGCGTCACCCTCGACGGGCACCAGGTGCACCGCGTCATCGACCCAGCGACCGATCGCACAGTGACTGGTGCCATAGTCGAATCCAGCAAACATGGCGGCACCCGCGAAATCTGAGGGCGGCGGATTCTATGCGCGCGAAAGCGCCCCTGCAAATCCATTGGGTCGGATCGCGGCGAACGCCGAAGCGCGAACGCAGAGCGGCGCCCAGTCAAGAGGGTCGGGAGGACGCGGCGAGCGACGAGAGCAGAAACCGGCAAAAGCGCTCCGGGGCGTGGGGCGCCCCGGAGCATTCGCCAACCGACGGAGCGGGACTGGCAGGGGGAAGGAGCGAGGAACCCCCAAACTCCGCCGCTGGTCGACGAATCCGGCAAGCCGGGTCCGCTGCCGGGGTTCAGGGTACTTCTAGGTTCCGAACCGTCGGCAACTGCGCGGACAGTGCCACTCTAGCGAACCGGTCTGAACCCAGACTGAACACGCGTGGGCGGCCGCACCCCGCGTCAGGCGCGCTGCGCTTCGTGGGCGCGTACCGCGAGCTTATCGAGCAGCGGCAGCAGCGTGTCCGCGTCCGCGGCCGGCAGCGCAAACAGCAGCCGCTGAAAGCCGGTCTGGATCAGTTCCTCGATGATCGCCGCCTTGGGCGGCACGCCAAAGATGCTGAGGTCGGGCTCGCCGCTGCGGCCGTGACGCTCCCAGGCGGCCCGCACCTCGGCGATGCCGGCCGCGTAGTCGAGCGCCCCGCTCGCCGCCGCGCGGGCCTGATCCTGATAGATCGGCAGCCAGCCATCGCCGTACTCGCCGATGCGCTCCCAGGTCCACTTCGACGATGCGCCGACCAGTACCGGCGGTCCGCCTTCCTGGTGCGGTTTCGGATAGCAGTAGGAAGGTTCGATATTGACGTGCTCGCCGCTGAAGGCGGCGGTTTCCTCGCTCCACAGCGCGCGCATCGCCAGCACGCGCTCGCGCACGATGGCCCAGCGCTGCTTAAAGGCCGTGCCGTGGTGCGCCATCTCTTCCGCGTTCCAGCCCGCGCCGACGCCCAGGACGACGCGACCACGGGACAGCAGATCCAGCGAGGCAACCGTCTTGGCCAGCAGGATCGGATCGCGCTGGCTGACCAGCGTGATGCCCGTGGCGACCTTCAGCGTCTCGGTCGCCTGCGCGGCGGCGGTGAGCGCCACGTACGGATCCAGGGTGTGGTAGTACTGTTTGGGCAGTTCCGCACCACCCGGCCAGGGCGTGGCCCGACTGGCGGGGATATGGGTGTGCTCGCAGACGAACAGGGATTCGAACCCCCGCGCCTCCAGCTCCCGGGCGAGTTTGTCGATCGGCATGGCGTACGCCGTCGGAAAGATAAGAACCCCAAAGTCGGCCATAGCGAACCCCGTGCCTATTGATCTAGCAGGCTAGCCTAACCGGGATGGGGATGAGGATGGGGATAGACGGTCAGCGGCGTGGCTGAACGCGGTCTTAGATCGCGGCGTTTACAAGCGCCAGGCGATGGCGGTCGACCTTGGTCACATAGCGCTGGCCGGCCTGCGCTCGGTCACCGTAGGGACCGACGTTGTAGGACTCCAGCGCGCAATCGAGCGCGCCGCAGCGGTCGAGGTAGTGGGCGAGGATCTGGGCGCCGCAGTAGATGTTCTCTTCGGGGTCCTCGAGGTTGGCTGTCCCGCAGAACTGGCTCCAGTAGTCGGGTCTGACCTGGGCCGGACCGATGGCGCCAACCGACGAGCGGGCCTCCTTACGGAACGAGCTCTCCGTCAACACCAAGCCGGCGAGCAGCTCGGGCGCCAGGTTTTGACGCACGGCGGCTTCGAGTATCCAGGGCGCAAACTCTCGCGCCACCTCATCCTTGACCCCGTACCCTGAGCGCACGCGCTCGGCGAAAGCCAGAACCTGGGCATCGAAGGTCACGGTGCCGTCGCTCCAGTGCGGCATCGCGAGCTGTAACGACAGCGTCTCGGGGGGACGCAGAGTGGCGCCGACGATGACCGACGCGCACAGGGCAACGGTGACGAGACCGGTCTGAATGCGCAGCACGCGACGAAACTTCGGGCTGACGCGGTGCACGCCCGCTGCCCGCAGCACGCGTCGCAGAATCGCCCGCGGTGAACTGAACCCGCGACGGTCAGAGACTCGTTCGTCTTGCGCCTGGCTTGCGGTGTTCACGCCCTGAGGGCCTCCTTTCCTGATCTCATGGATCCTGTGGATCCAGTCCCTTACCCATCGGAGTCCATCGGACTCCATTGGTTCGGTCGCGTCGGACACGGTCGTTTGGGCCCGTATCTGGTCGAACCAGACAGCGACGGCGCGCAGTCTATCCAAAGGACTTACCGAGGGCCACGTCACAATTGTAGTTGTCTAACCGTGAATAGGGTCGCAAAAAGGGGAAGAAATCGCCGAAAAAACGGCGTTTCGGGGTTGCGCGAGGTGTAAGTGACCCGCGGGCGCCACAATTGTGGCGCCTGGCGACGCTAACGCGCACACGCCGGCAGGCGTGCCGAAGAAAGCGCGAGATAAAACGCCGCGTGCGGGTACCGCGGCCAGTGGCAGTCCGGCCGCCCGCGGCGGCCTTTACGCCGCGCGTAGAGCCGCGATGATCTCCGCGCGCTGGGCGTCGTCGGAGGTCGGGAAGCTGGCCGAGGTCCGATCCACGAACTGGCCGTAGCGGCGCAGCATCTCGGGCGCGATATCGCCAGGCTCACCGACGACCGCAAACTCGGCGAGGATGTCATCCGTGATGAGCTGCCCCATCTCCTCCCAGCGACCCTGCTTCGACATCTTGTTCAGCTCGCCCTGCAGCTCGCCGACGCCGATGGCGTCGAGCACACCTTTGTAGGCCGGCGTCGAGCCGTAGAACGCGATGCGCCGACAGGCGTTCTCGCGGCTGGCGGCGAACTCCGCCTCGTCGCGGCCCGTGACGACAAAGTTCGAGTAGCTGAGCTGAAAGTCCGCCCGGCTGCGGCCGGATTTCGCGAGGCCCTTCTCGATCGCCGGCAGCGTCACCGACTCGATGAAGGGCAGCGTGGAGAACGGGTGGATGATCATGCCGTCGGCGACCTCGCCCGCGACCTCGGTCATCTTCGGACCCACCGCCGCGAGTATCACCTTAGGCGCGCCGTACTCCGTGTTCTCCGGCGTGAACGCGGGCGTCATCAGCGTGTGCCGATAGTGCTCGCTGACGTACTCCAGCGGCTCGCCCTCGTACCAGTTGGCCCAGATGGCGCGCATGGCCAGCACCATCTCGCGCATCTGCGCGGCGGGGCTGCCCCAGGGCATCGAGAAGCGCTTGGTGATGTGCGGCTTGATCTGCGACCCCAGGCCGAGCGTGAAGCGCCCTTTCGAGTACGCGTTCAGGTCGTGGCCGAGGTTGGCGAGGATCATCGGGTTGCGCGCGAACGCGACCGCGATTGATGTCGCGAGCTCAATCCGCTCGCTGTGCTCAGCCGCGAGCAGCAGCGGCAGGAACGGGTCGTGGTTCATCTCGGCGGTGCGAATGCCGTCGTAGCCGGCGGACTCGGCGGCGCGCACGGTGTCCGCCACGCGCTCTAGCTGGTGGCCCAGGGATGTATCGACTTTCATGGCGCTACCTCAGGCGGTCAGACGGCGGACGATATCGCGCCGGTCTTCTTTGGCGAGATTCGAATAGGCGGCCGACGTGCGGTCGACGATGTCGCCGTAGCGCGACAGCATCTGGTCCGCCAACGCCGCGGGCTCGGCGACCACGGCGAACTGGCCCAGCAGGCTGTCATCGATCAGCGTGCCCATCTCGTCCCAGCGGCCCTGCTTGGACATGGTATTGAGTTCGCCCTGCAGATCGCCCGCGTCGATGCTCTCCAATACCGGCTTGTAGGCGGGCGTCGAGCCGTAGAACGCGATCTGCTTGCACACGAGTTTCTTCTGCTCGGCCATCTCCTCTTCGGTCTGGCCGGTGACGATGAACGCAGGATACGTAATCTGAAAGTCCTCCCGCCGCTTGCCCGCCTTCTCGAAGCCGCGCTCGAGCGCCGGCAGCGTGGTCTCGCGCAGGTATTTCTCCGTGGTGAACGCGTGGATCAGGATGCCGTCGGCGACCTCGCCGGCGACCTCGGTCATCTTGGGTCCCACGGCGGCGAGAAACACGCGCGGCGCGCCGAAGTCCGAGTTGGTCGGCGTGAACATGGGCGTCATCAGCGTGTGGGTATAGAACTTGCCCGTGAACGCCAGATCCTCGCCCGTGTGCCAATTAGCCCAGATAGCCCGCATGGCCAGAATGAACTCTCGCATTCGCGCGGCGGGCGAGCTCCAGGGCATGCTGAAGCGCTTCTGGATGTGAGGCCGGATCTGCGACCCCAGGCCGAGAATAAAGCGGCCGTGGGACGCGGCGTTCAGGTCGTGGCCGATGTTCGCGAGGATCATCGGGCTGCGCGCAAAGGCGACGGCGATGGAGGTCATCAGCTCGAGGCGCTCCGTGTTCTGCGCCGCCACCACCAGCGGGAAGAAAGGATCGTGGTTGGTCTCGGCCGACAGAATGCCGCTGTAGCCCATCTCCTCCAATTCGCGCGCCTGCGCGCCCGCCTTCGACAGATCCCAATCGATGCCGCCGTCTACTTTCACTGTGTGCCTCCCCAGGGGTGTGTTGTCTTGTCGCGACACGCCTCGACGGGCGTTAGTCGCCGGTGCCGGTATCGCGCTTGTGCCAGGTCAGTCCGGGCAGCGGGCCTGCCCCGCCGCGAAAGTGCTCGACCGTCGCGTCTGCGCCCGAAAAACTAAGGCGAAACACGACGTCGTTGGGCTGTGTGACCTCGACCGCCGCGTCGCCGGCGAGCCCCAGATAATGCGCCAAAATGGCCTTGGCGACCATGCCGTGCGAGACCACGCCCACGGCAGTCTCAGGTAACGCGCGGATCTCGTCGAGCAGCGGCGCGACGCGCGCCAGGATGTCGGCCACGCTCTCACCTCCCGGCGGGCGATAGCCCCACAGGTCCTTGCTGCGCGCCTGCCAGGCCGCGGGCTCTTCCCGCGCGAGGTCGCTGATCAGCCGCCCACCCCACTCGCCGCAGTCGCACTCCATCAGCGCATCGCGGAACTCCAGCCGCGCCTGGACGGCCGAGTTCATGAGGTAGGCGGTTTCCGTGGTGCGGCCGAGCGGCGAGACGAACAGCGTGCGCACGCCGCAGTCCGCCAGCAGCAGACCGTTGTCGACGGCCTGCTGTTGACCGGTGGGCGTTAGGGGTGAATCGAGGCGGCCCTGCAGCCGCTGCTCGGCGTTCCACCGGGTCTGGCCATGGCGGACGACGTAGAGTTGCTCCATATTGCTCCCTGTGGCGGTCGGACCTTCCCTGTCCCGATCCAGATTCAGCCTGAATCCTGATCCCGTCGCGCCTTAACGCCCATAGGTGCGTCCCTTGCCCCGCGAGCGGGCGGCGTCATCGGCGGGACACTCAATCGAAAAGCATAGCAGGGCAGGGCCAACATGGACGCGCGAGACCAGTATCTGATTGAGCCAGGCGAGCTGGCGGGGCTGCTGCAGGATCCAACGCTGCGCCTGTTCGACGCCACGGTGCTGTTCCGGACCAGCGACGCGGGACTTGTCGCCGAATCCGGTATCGACGCCTACCGCACGGCGCACATTCCGGGTGCGGCCTTCTTCGATCACATGGATGCGTTCGCCGATACCACGAGCGAGTTGCGCAACACCCTGCTCTCCGTTCCCGAGCTGCACGCGGCGATGGGCGCCGCCGGCATCGGTGCGAACGATCAGGTGGTGGTCTATTCCAGCCAATATCTGATGTGGGCGACCCGCGCCTGGTGGATGCTGCACTACGCCGGACACGCCCAGGTGCGCGTGCTCAACGGCGGCCTGGGTGCGTGGCAGGCACAGGGCGGGGCGGTCGAAGCCGGCGAGTCGGTATATCCGGCGACGACCTTCCAGGCGGCGCCGCGCGCGAATCGCTACGTCGACAGGGCGACGGTACGGGCGGCGATCGGCGATGCGAGTACCTGCACGATCGACGCCCTGCCGGAGGCGTCCTTCGTGGGCACGGCGGCCCACAACTACGGCCGCCCCGGCCATATCGAGGGCGCCCTGAATCTGCCGTTCGGCGCGCTGCAGGCCGAAGAGGCCTTTTTGCCGACAGCGCAGCTGCAGCAGGCGCTCGACGCGCGCGGCATGCTGGCGCGCCCCCGGGTCATCACTTACTGCGGTGGAGGCATCGCGGCAACGGTAGACGCGATGGCCTGTCTGCTGTGCGGGCAGGACAACGTGGCGGTGTACGACGGCTCGCTGTCCGAGTGGAGCCAGGATCCGACGGCACCGATGGCGACGGGCGCGGTCTGAGCCAAAGCAGCAGGGGCAGACATTTTGCGTCCGCTTTACAACGTCAGGTCCGGAGGCCGCGCTGCTTGGGTTGCAATGCGACTATCGTGGCCGCATATCTGTCTATAACTCGAGTCTGGGGACCCAGCCCATGATGCGCATCGCCCTGTTCCTCGCCACCAACATCGCCGTGATGCTGGTCGCCAGCGTTGTCTTTCGCCTGCTCGGCATCGATCAGATGGTCGGCGGCGGCATGACCGGCTCGCTCATCTACTGCGCCATATTCGGCATGGCCGGCTCGTTCATCTCGCTGCTGATGTCCAAGTCGATGGCCAAGCGCAGCTCTGGCGCGGTCATCATCGAATCACCCCGTAACGCCCGCGAGCAGTGGCTGGTCGACACCACAACGCGCCTGGCGGAGAAGGCCGGCATCGGCACCCCCGAGATCGGCATTTTCCCTTCACCGCAGCCCAATGCGTTCGCGACCGGTTACAGCAAGAACAATGCGCTGATGGCCGTTAGTGAAGGCTTACTCCGCAACATGTCCGAGGACGAGGTCGAGGCAGTCATCGGCCACGAGATCGGCCACATTGCGAACGGCGATATGGTGAGCCTCGCGCTGGTGCAGGGCATCGTGAACACCTTCGTCATCTTCTTCGCCCGCATTCTGGGGCAGGTCATCGACCGCGCCGTGTTCCGCGGCGACGGCTACGGCATGGGCTACTACATGGGTTACATGGGCGCGCAGTTCGTTCTCGGCATCCTCGCCAGCATCATCGTCATGTGGTTCTCGCGCTTTCGCGAATTCCGCGCCGACGTCGCGGGCGCCGAGCTGGCGGGTCGGCAGAAGATGATCGCGGCGCTGGAGCGGCTGAAAGGGCCGTCACAGCACGAGTCCGACATGCCGGAGACGCTGGTCGCCTTCGGCATTAACGGCGGCCTCGCCACCGGCCTGCGCAAGCTGATGATGAGCCATCCGCCGCTGGAAGAGCGCATCGCGGCGCTCCGAGCGGCCGCCTGACATCATGGCGGAGACGCTCGCAGCCGATTTCCACTGGCGCTGCCGCCACACCTGGCGCGCATCTGCCCGCAATACGCTGTGGTGTCTGGTCGGCTGCGCCATCGGCGACTTCGGCACTATCGGCGCCTTTCAGATCTTCGCGCCGCAGACGAATCCCCTGCTCGTCATGGCGCTCGCCATGGTGAACGGCATCCTGACCAGCATCGCGCTGGAAACGGTCATTCTCTCGCGCAGCATGGCGCTGGGGGCTGCCCTGCGCACCGCGCTCGGCATGAGTCTGATCTCGATGCTGGCCATGGAGCTAGCCATGAACGCGACCGACTATCTGCTAACCGGCGGCGCCCGCATTACCTGGTGGGTGATCGCTCCGGCGCTGCTGGCCGGCTTCCTGGCCGCCTGGCCTTACAACTACTGGCGCCTCAAGCGCTATGGGGTGGCATGCCACTAGCTCGGCGCAAGCAACGTGCCAGCCCGTGGCTCACCAGACCTGCGCGGTACCGATCGTCAGCGCGTCGCGTCGATAGCCAAACGACCCCTCGCCGCTCCAACCGGCGCCGTCCGGGAACCGCACCTCGACGCCCGTTAACGCATCCGGCGCAAACAGCTTCATGTTGACGCCCACCTGATCGAGTTCGGGGTGCAGGGTACGGGTCGCTGGCGAGAGCTCGAAGTGAGTCGTGGTGCCGCAGGTCCGGCAAGAGCGCAGCACGGCGGTGGGCGTGGGCTTGTCGGCGCGTTGAAAGCCGATGGTCTCGCCGCTGATCGTCACCTGCGCGGTGCCGAAGTAGCCCCAGGCCGCGCCGGTCTTGCGGCACAGACTGCAGTCGCAGTCATGTATGAAATCGGGGCTACGGTCGAGCGTTACGCTGACCGCCCCGCACGCACAGGTTCCTGTCACGGTAATGTCCTCTGTAGTGACGTTTGGGAGGCGCAGCTTAGCACTCGCGCGAATCGCGACGATCGCACGATGTGGCGCTCGACAGGCGGACGGCAGCCTGGCTCGTCCCAGGACTCGTTAGATCCAGCCGAGCTCCCGCATGGCCCAGGGCGCGTTCCAGATCTTGGTCATCGCGGCGACCTTGTCGTTGTCGCTCATGGTCACGACGTAGACATAGTGCGAGCGGGTGGACAGGCCCGTCGGCGGCACCGGTCCCCCGTCGCCGACGTGGGTTGCGCTGTAGGTCGCGAAAAACAGGGCGCTACGGTTGGCTTCGTCCCAGGCCGCCGCGTGCAGCTCGTAGCTGGCGCCGGCAGCGGTCACGGTACCGAACGCCTTCATCCACTCGCAGTAGCCCTCGACGGTGTCGATGTCTGCCAACGGCTCGCTCTGGGCGACGAAGGGTGCGCCAGGCTCCACATAGGCCTGACAGCCTGCCCAGCCCGACGGTTCTTCGCACGCGGCGAAGAAGTGCCGGGCGTTGTCAAATGCGCTCATCGCTGTTTCCCCAATGCTGTCGTCCGGCCGGTTACCGGGACGTGCACAGGTTCTGCGGCGACCGCCCGGGTTCTCCCAGGGACCAGGCACCCGATCAGTACAAGCGATACGCCGGCTTGCCCGGGGTGATCGCCTGATAGCTGCCTTTAAGCTGTGGAGTGAGGGCGATGCGCTCGAGTGTGCTTAGCTCATAAATGCCCAGCCCTTCTTCGGTGCTGAAGTACAGCCGATCGAGCTCGCCATTCGCGCCTGCGAAACTGCCGTCGTCCAGGTCCAGTACCGGTTCGTCGCTGCTCGGCTCATAGGCCTGCACCCGATCGAGGCTCAGGGCGAACACATAGGGCGCGCTATCGAATCTGACCATGCCGAGCGGCGCCCGACCGGCTCCCTGCAGCGCAATGCGCCGAAACGTACCGGTATCGAAAACGGTCACGTCGCGGGTGCTGCCGTTCATCACATAGAGTTTGCGATCGTCATCGCTGAGCGCCATCGCGGTGCTGGAGTATGGCGGTATGGAAAGGAAGCCGTAGCCCGTGTACGCCGCGAGCGCCAGACCGCCAACGCTCGCCAGCGCCTGCGCGAACTTGAGTCCCGCGCTGCCCGTGCCGCGCACGCCGACGAGCTCCAGCGGATCAAGCCGAAACATCGCAACGCGCGAACCGCTGCTGGAATCGATGTACAGCGTATCCAAATCGGGCCCAAAGAATCCGCCCTCTGGCGTAGCCGACAGCTCCGCGAACTGAATCGGCCCCTCGGCATTCAGCGGCCCATGTTCAACGCTGTCTTTGCACAGCGCCGTGGCGACGCCCGTCGCCTCGTCGGCCACCACGCCCTCCGGCATGCAAGGCTGGTCGTGTTCGCGCACCAGCTCGACGCGGTCCCCGGCGATCCGCCACAGCTTGGATTTGCCCGTGACAATCGACTTGCGGCTCAGCGCATACGCCGCGTCGTTGTCCTTGCCGTGGTGAAACTTCGACAGGTCGAAACCAACCTCATACAGACCCAGCTCTTTGCCATCGACGGTGCGCAGCACCCGAACCTTGGTGTCGTAGCCCTTGACCAGCTCCTTGCTTCGCTCCCCCGGCGGCTTCGCCATGCCGCTGATTTTCTCCTGCTCAATCAGGTACAGAAAGTCTCCGTCTTTGGAGCGTTCAAAGCGCTTGGCGTCGCCTCGCATGCGCGACTCCCATATCACCCTGCCCGCAACCGGATCGATGAGATACACCTGCCGTCTGCCGACCGGATTGTGCGCCAACACGCGATCGCCGGTGAGGTAAGCGACTTCCAGGAAACCCTTGTTGAGGGGCAGCGTCGATGTGCGCTCGCCGTCGGCCAGGCGAAAGGTGTCGACCTGCCAGCGGTTTTTCTGCTGACCCAGAGCAACGATGTATTCGCCGTCTTGCGTTTCGTGCGCCCAGAAGAACAGCTGCTGCGGCGGGCCGGGCCGCCGGCCGATCGGTAGCCGGGCGATCTCCTTGCCGCCGGCCACGTCAAAGCCAAGCAGTTCCCATTCTTTGGTTGTGGGCTGCTTGTTGTTGACCCACAGCCGGCTGCCTGACTCGTTAGTGAACGCCACGGGCGCGCGTCGGTTGGCGCCGAGGTCCACGCTGGCGACCACCTCGTTTTGAGCAAAGGACACGAAGTGCAGGTCATACTGCATTTTGCCTATGCCCGGTGCGTCGCCCTTGGTCAGTACGGCCTGAAAATCAGCATGCGCAGCGCAAGCGAGCGCAAGCAGCGCAAACGAAAACAGTGAACGTCTCATCCGTGATCCCTCGTCGAAGCCTGTCGAATCGACCGCCTGCCATTGGTCAATAACAACGGCCCGGGTCGACATAGGCGTTGGACAATTCTTCCAGATTCAGCCCGCCAGCGCAGCGATTGTCGCTGCCACGCGTGAAAGCGCGTCCGCGACCTCTGGTGATCAGGCCAATCCGGTACCCTGTGCAGCCGGCTCGATTCAGCGAGACGGGCAAGGGCGGACGCGGCGGAGTCGCCCGGCAAAACTGCAAAGGAGTCAGAACATGCGCCACGCCGAATCGTCCGCATCTCGCACCGGACGCGCGAAAGCCAAGCGGACATTTCGGTTCGCCGTCATCGGCGCGGGCTGCCTTTTGTTGCTGGCCGGCTGTGGAGCGCCGGATCGCGACGCTGCCTCTGCCGACCTGATTCTCGACAACGCGGTCGTGCATACGCTCGCGGGTGCAGACCCGGGCGATACGGGCGTGAACGCCATCGCCATACGCGGCAGCCGCATCATCGCGCTGGGAAGCGCCGTCGCCGCCACGCGCACCGCCGCCACCCGCGTTATCGATCTCGGCGGCGCTACCGTGTTGCCTGGCCTAATCGAATCCCACACCCACGTCTTCAATCTGGGCAAGAAGCTGGAGCGCGTCGACCTGACGGGCATTGCGACAGAAGCCGAGGCCGTCGATCTGGTGGCGGCCCGTGCGGCCAGCACGCCGCCGGGGGAATGGGTGGTCGGCCAGGGCTGGGATGAGGGTGCCTGGGCCAATCGCTATCCGGACGCCACGCTGCTGAGCGAGCGCGTCCCTGACCATCCGGTGCTGATGCAAAGCCTGCACGGCTTCGCGGCCTGGGGAAACGATCTGGCGCTGAGCCGCGCCGGCGTCGCGGCCGAGACGCCGGACCCGGTCGGCGGCGAGATCCTGCGCGACGCGCGCGGCGAGCCCACCGGCCTCTTTCTGAATCGCGCGACGGTGCTGCTGCGCAACGCGGTGCCCGCCGACAGCGACGCAGACGTTCGCCGGCAGCTCCTGCTGGCGCTCGAGACCATGCTGCGCGACGGCTACGTCGCGATCCACGACGCGGGCGTGAACAGCCAGCAGATGCGCGTGCTGGAGGCGCTGGAGGCCGAGGGCGCCCTGCCGCTGCGGGTCTATCCGATGCTGAGCCTGCGCGATGAAAGCCTGATCGAAGACTGGCTCGAGCGCGGCCCGGACGACGACGCGGCGTCCATGCTGGTGACGCGCTCGGTGAAGGCGTACTACGACGGCGCGCTGGGTTCGCGCGGCGCGCGGCTGCTGGCGGACTATTTCGACCGTCCGGGTCATCGCGGCATCAGCGGCGACAGCTACGCCTACAACGCGGAGCTCGCGGCGCGCGTGATGGACGCGGGCTTCCAGATCGCCATCCACGCCATCGGCGACGCGGGCAACCGGGAGACGCTGGACTTCATCGCCAGACATCAAGCGGACGAGCGCGGGCGGCACCGCATCGAACACGCGCAGGTCGTGCATCCCGATGACTTCGCGCGCTTCGCCGAGCTCGGCGTCATCGCCTCAATGCAACCGCCGCACGCCGTCGAGGACATGGTGTGGGCAGAACAGCGGCTGGGCGCGACGCGCATTCGCGGCGCCTACGCCTGGCGATCGCTGCTGGATGCGGGCGCCCGGGTGATCTTCAACGCCGACAACCCAGGCTCGGACCACAGCATCTTTTACGGCCTGCACGCCGCCGTCACTCGCCGCAACAAGGCGCGCGAGCCGACGGGCGGCTGGTACGCCGAAGAGGCGCTCAACATGATTGAAACGCTGCAGGCGTATACGAGCTGGGGGGCCTACGCGAGTTTCCGCGAGGCCGAAACCGGTACCTTAGAGGTCGGCAAGTGGGCGGACATCACGGTGCTGGACATCGACCCGATCGAGCTGGCGGCGAGTGATCCCGACGCGCTGCTCGACGGCCGGGTACTGATGACCCTCGTCGGCGGCGACATTCGCTACGACGGGCGCTGATCGCCCTCAGCGATGCCTGCCGAGCTTTAGCCAAACCCGGGCACCCTCGGCACCCGCCACCGCGCGCAGCATCGCGCCGGGCGGCAGGCGCAGCCAGTCATGCTGCGCAAGCTCATCGCCGCCCTCCGTCAGCGCGCCGCCCAGCACCAGCAGCTCGCCGCCGCGCGGCAGCGCGAGCGCAATCTCGGCGTTCGCCTCCCAGCGCTCGGCGCGCACGGTCTCGACGCCGTCGGCAAACAGCGGCGTGACGTGCACGCCCGGCCGCCCCGCGGCCGCAACCTCTCCCGCCAGATCGATATGCGTGCGAACGTGCGTGCGATCGTCCGAATCGAACTGCCACAGCTTTACGAACAGCACGCAGCCCGGCTCGGAGCCCGGCGTGTGCTGCGAGGTCGGCGGGTTGCGCAGATAGGAACCGGCCGGATAGTCGCCGTGTTCGTCTGAGAAAACGCCGTCCAGGACGACGAACTCTTCGCCGCCGCCGTGCACGTGCGGCGAAAACGCGCTGCCCGGCGCGTAGCGGACGATGGTCGTCGCGCGGGCCACCTCGTCGCCGACGCGATCGAGCATGCGCCGATCCACGCCGGCCATCGGCGACGGCTGCCAGTCGAGTGTGGCGCTGTGCACCACGACCCGAGCGGAGAAGTCGGCATTCAGTTCCACAGGCGCGCCTCGCGATAGCTCTACTTGAGCTGGAACTTGTCGCCAGTAAACGCGTTAAAGGTGCGCTCCAGATCCTCTGGCGTCGCCGCGAGCGGCGCGACGATGTGCGTGTGCACGCCGCCGTCCGCGTCGGCCTGAATGCGTTCGCGTATCTCGTCTTCGTTTCCGATGATGCCGATCTCGTCGATCATCTCATCCGACATGGCGCCCGCGGTCGCGGCACGGTCCTTCGCCGCCCAGCCCTCATTGATGCCGTCGGCCGCGCCCTCGTAGCCCGCCCAGGCGAGAAACTTGTTGTAGACCGGCGTGGCGTAGTAAGGACCGAACGCGGCACGGAACAGATCGCGGCCGCGCGCCTTGTCGTCGGTGCACAGGATCATCGCGCGATTGACGATCTCCACGTCCGCCGGATCCTTGCCCGCCTTCTCGGCGCCGCGTTTGACGGCCTCCATCATCTTCGGCAGCGCGCTCTTCGGCCACAGATTGAAGATCACGCCGTCGCCGACCTCGGCCGCCATCTCGATCATCTTTGGCCGCAGCGCGGCGATGTAAATGGGCGGCGGGTTCTCTGCCGGCGCCTGGCGATAGCCGCGCGAGTAGAGCGTTTCCATCTCGGTGAAGTTCGATTTCTCGCCCGCGAGCATGGAGCGCATCATGATCGCGGTCTCTTTGACCCGCGTCAGCGGCTTGTCCAGCGGAATGCCGTTCCACTGACCCATGATCGTCTGGCTGGAAGAGCCGATGCCGAACACGAAGCGGTTCGGCAGGACCTGGGAAATCACATTGGCGGATGCGGCCATGACGGCGGGCGTGCGCGTATATACCGGCGTCACCGCCACGCCGACCCTGGCGCTGGTCGTCGCGTGCGCGACCGCCGCGATCTGCGTGAGCGTGTCCGGCGCACCCGAGTCGCTGAACCACGCGTCCGGATAGCCGTTGTCCTCGGCCCACTTGATGCGATCGATCGTCTGCGAAATTTGCGGGCCGGCCGGCAGCGTAACCGCCATGCGTTTAGCGACGGGCATAGTTCCCCCCTGTCCTGAGCAGTGTTCTGAGTGTTAGCGTTCGAGCGTTGCACTGGGGATCGGCAAAATCAAGCGGGGGACGGGGATGAGAAACGTTGGCCTTTGTCGGTTGGTCGGTACCACATTCCTGCTGGCGCTAGCGTTACTGCTGCACGGCTGCAGCAGCGGCACAGTCGTACCATCGCGCCAATCAGAGCATGCCATTGACGACAATCCGCGCGCCGTCCTCGTCCCAGGCGCCGGCACTTACAGTCGCGACATCAGCTCCGAAAAAGAACGGGCCCGCCTCTTCTTCGATCAGGGGCTGCGCCTGTCGTGGGGATTCTATTTTCCCGAGGCGATCGCTTCCCATCAGGAGGCCGCGCGACTCGATCCGACGCATCCGATGCCCTGGTGGGGCATGGCGCAGGCGATGGGCCCGAACCCCAACAGCCGCTACGCGCGCATGCCCGACGACCCGAAGGGTGAAGGCCTGAAGGCGATCCGCCGCGCGCGCGAGCTGCGGGGACGTGCCTCACCCGTCGAGCGCGACATGATCGATGCGCTGTACGTCCTTTACGACAAGGCGTCCGTGCCTGACCCGGCGGAGCGTGACCAGGCTTATCTGCGTGCTGCGCGCGCGCTGCACGAGAAGTACCCCGACGACGCCGACGTGGGCGCCCTGTTTGCGGCGGCGTACATGTGCATCGCGCGCTGGGATTATTGGGACGCCGACGGCGCGCCGAAGTCGGATACCGCCGAGGTCGCGGCCGCCTTAGAGCACGTGCTGGCGATCACCCCGGGACACCCGGGGGCCAATCACCTCTACATTCATTTGTTGGAGGCATCGCTCGAACCGGAACGAGCACTGGGCGCCGCCGACCGGCTGGAAGCGACCATGCCAATCGCCGGGCACATCGTGCACATGCCAGCGCACATCTACGTTCGCGTGGGGCAGTACGACAAGGCGATCGACAGCAACCGCCGCTCGCAGGACGTGGACAAGGCGTTTGCCGCGCACTGGGGGGACGTGCCGCTCCCGAATCTGGGCACCTACCCGCTCAACCACCGCATGCACGCGCCGCACGCCATCGACTTCATTCGCTACGCGGCGACCGTGCAGGGCAACTACAGCGCCGCGATCGAGGCGGCGAACGCCTCGGCGACTTCGGTGACGGCGGAGCGCATCGACAGGCGCGGCGGGCAGAAGCGCGTGTCGGGGCCCTGGCTGGTCAATCGCATATTCGGCAAGTGGGATGAGCTGATCGGCCACACGCCAGCGTTCACGGGTCGTCCCTACCTAGACGGCATGTGGAGCTACGCGCTGGGCGGCGCCTATGTCGGCACCGGCGATCTGCAGCGGGCGCGCGCGGAGTCGGCCAAGCTGAGCGCGCTGGCCAACTCACCGGACGCGGACCAGTATCGCGTCGGGGCCACTCCGGCGTCGGCGGTGCTGCGCCTGGCGGCGCTGGCCCTGGAAGGCGAGATCAAACAGGCAGAGGGCGATCTGGACGGCGCAATCGCCGCGTTTCGGGCGGCGGTGGCGATCGAGGATCAGAACAACTACACGGAACCCCCGGACTGGGCGCAGCCGGTGCGCCACTACCTGGGTGCCGCGCTCATCGAGGCGGGACGCGCGGCAGAGGCGGAGGCCGTGTATCGCCGTGACCTGCGCTGGAATCAGAACAATGGCTGGTCGCTGTTCGGACTGCAGCAGAGCTTGGCGCTGCAGGGCAAGCAAGCCGAGGCCCGGACCGTGCGCGTCCGCTTCGAGCAGGCCTGGGCTAACGCCGAAGTGACGCTGAGTCGGTCGAGAATTTGATGCGTCAGCCGGAGCTGATGCGCGGTTGATCCCCGACTCGCCCACGCCAGCAATCAGCAAGCGCGAATTCTCGGCGTGGGCCGACCAACCGCATGCGAACGAATATATTGTTTAATCATCGTTGATATAGCTATGATAGTGGTTCCTACCGCTTGGGAGGGCGTGCAATGACCACTCCAATGACGACTCCAACGACCACACCGCTGACTACGCCGATGATCGAGGTAATTCAGCGACCATCTCACCGCACAAGGAAATCTATGCCCTTGGCGGCGATCTGGCTCGTCGGCCTGCTGACGACCGGACCCGCAGCGGCCGCGGTGATCGGGCAGGACGAAGAGTCGCTCGAGGAGGTTATCGTCACCGGGTCCGCCATGGGCGTGACCGCCGGCGGCGCACAGGACCGCGCGTTCCTGCGGCGCCTGGCGCTCGAGGACCAGATTCCTGAGCCCGGCACGCTAACCGCCGAAGGCCTCTTCAGCCAATTCGATCTGCCCGTCGCAGACCACACCCCTTGCAGCGCACTGTTCTGCCTCACCGCGGCGGGCATGCCGTTCGAGACGCCAGCCGCGAAGCCTGGTTCGCATCTCGTTGGTCTGGGCTTCGCGACGGCTTTGCGCGACGACACCTGGCAGCGGGAGGCGATGAACGTCGTTGCTGTGGTGGACAAGTCGGGCTCGATGGCAGGAGAACCGCTCAAGCGTATTCGCACCGCGCTGCGATCGCTGGCGCGAACACTGGGAGCGCGGGATCAACTAAGCGTTGTCCTCTACGGGCGCGATACCCACGTACACCTGCAGCCGACGCGGCTAACGCCCATCGGCCGAAAACAGGCTGTCGCCGGGATCGACGCGATCGAAAGCGGCGGCTCAACCTACATGGAGGCGGGCCTGCGGCTCGGCTTTGAACTGGCGCGGTCGAGCGCCGCCGACTTTCCCGGTCGAACGCGCGTCATGCTGTTTACCGATGAATGGCCGAATGTCGGCGACACCAGCGCCGCAGGTTTCATCGGCATGGCCGAGGCGGCGTCGCGACAGGGCATCGGCCTGACGACGATCGGTGTCGGGGTGCACTTTGGCTCTGAGCTGGCGACGCGCGTGTCCAATGCGCGCGGCGGCAACCTGTTCTATCTGGACGACGCCAAGCGGGCCCGCGAACTGTTCGGTGCGGAGTTCGACACCATGGCAACCGAGCTTGCCTACGATACGCTGCTGCGCCTGACCCCGGAGCAAGGCTGGCAGATCACCGGCGTGTACGGCGTGCCAGACGAACAGCTCGTTGAAACCGCCGAGGGCATTCGACTACCCATCGCCACCCTCTTTCTGAGCCGGCGAGGTGGCGGGGTATTCGTGACGCTTGCACCAACGCGACGCCAACCCGCCGGCGACCGATTGCTGAGCGCGAGTTTCGAGTACACGCCGGCGTTTTCGCTCGACGGCTCGCAGACTGCGGCGCGGCAGCGCACCGAGGCACGGGCGACGCGCACGATCGACGAAGACAACCTCCCGACGCTGCTGCTCGCAGCGGCACTGATCGACGAGTACGAGGCGATCGAAAGGCTTGCTCGGCAGTATCACGACGATGACGATCCGCGCGAGGCGCTGGCGACGGCGCGGGGGCTGCTCGCCCGCCTGCAGGAAGCCCGCGAGCCACGGCTCGCAGGCGAAGCGGAGTTAACCGGTCAGTTCGTGCGGGCCCTGCGCGGGCTGTCCGCCGGCGCCGGCAGGATCGAGGCGCGCTTACTCGGCGAGTGGCGCGTCGACCGGGTGCGTATCGAGGGAGCAACCGCAAAGGCCTGGAACGTCGCAGCACCCGGCGACCTGTGGTCGTTCGGGGCGGACGGAGAGCTCGTTATAGGCGCCGGTCCGGGGGAACTGCTGCGAACGGACTATTCCACACGTCGCGGACGCTTGTTCCTCGACGAGCCCTATCGCACCCGCTACGAGGTGCGCGGATCGACGCTGACTGTGCAGACCCAGTACGGCCGGGATAGCTACGAAATCCTCCGGCTGCGACGCGTACGGCCCTAGGATTCGGGGCGAACGATGATGATCACATGACCGCGAGCAGTCTTCGCAAAGGCTACGTCCCCCGGTTCGAGACCGAGCGCCTGATCCTGCGCGGCGTTACCGCCACGGACATTGGCGCCTACACCGAAGACTTCGTCGACTGGGAGGTCGTACAAACGCTGTCGGCCGCCGTACCCTGGCCTTATCCGGACGGCGGCGTCCGCGAACACGTGCTGCACGAGATACTGCCGCGCCAGGGCGACGATTTCTGGTTCTGGAGCATCTGTCTGAAGTCCTATCCCACCCGCCAGATCGGCAACGTGCAGCTCTGGTTTCCCGGCACGCCGGAGAATCGCGGTTTCTGGCTCGCGCGCAAACACTGGGGCAACGGCTACATGACCGAGGCGGTGCATCCGGTCATGGACTTTGCGTTCGAGACCCTCGGTCACGAGCGACTCACGTTCACCAACGCGCTAGGCAACGACCGCTCGAGACGCGTCAAGGAAAAAACGGGGGCGCGGCTGATCGACGTGCAGCCCGCCGACTACGTCGACAAGGCGCTGAGGCAGCAGGAGCTATGGTCGCTCACCCGCGCGGAGTGGCGCGCGCGTCGGCGAAAGCCTCCGCAAGTTCGGGAGCCATGTACTTGACCCGCACGAAGACACCGCTGCCCGTACTGCTGGCACATGTGCTACTCAAACTCGAAAAGGACTACCAAAACGCAAGGCAAGAAGTGCCGCCGTTACCCTTCCTGCTGAATCTCCTGCGCGTACTAAACGGCAACGGCGTCCGCACCAAAGACCTTCCTCAACTGGCTCGGCTGTCAATACGTGCCGCCCGCATGGCGACACAGATCGCCGAGAAGCGAGACTGGGTTAGGGTTGAAAAAGCTGCTGGCGGCGGGCGGCTGATTCGCCTCACCAGTCGCGGCGAAACCCTAAATCGGGCAGGACTCAAGCGACTGAAAGCCACCGAGACAAGCTGGCGCAGCCGATATGGCGACGAAAACTTGAACGCTCTGCGCACGCATGCTGCTGATCTGGTAGCTCAACTGGATCTGGAGTATCCGCACTATCCCAGCGGCTATGGCCTCGAAGACAACAGCGTCCACGGCGGCAACTTCACGGCCGGCGAAGACGGCCCACCCCGAATACCTTCCCACGGTGCAGAGTGGTCGGTGGTCATTCGCGACAGCGAAGACTCCGTGAGCGGACTGTCGACCGCCGCCTTGCTGTCGCAGCTTCTGTGCGCCTATACGATTGACTACGACGGCACGGCGGAGAGCTCGGTCGCCGGTTTGAACACCGTGCTGGGAGTTCTGCGCCATGTTCCTGACGAGGGCCTGACGCTGCCGGCAGCGAAGGCTCTGGCAGGCATCAAAGGAACAGGGCGAACGCTGCTCGAACGACACCAACTGGTTCACGTCAAAGATGGTATCGCGATGCTCACTGGGCACGGAAAACGCGTTCGCGATCGCTATCCCGGTCGGGTCATCCAGATCGAAAACGCATGGCGAAAGCAATTCGGTCGGCAGGCCACACTGAGCCTGCGGCGCGAACTCGAAGCCATGGATGCACGCATCGATAGCCGCCAACCTGACCTCGTCGATGTGTGTGGCTGGTTGCACCACCGTGCGTCATGATTTATCTCTGACCCCATCGAGCTCACAACGCGTGGAACCTGCTATGACCATCGACGCATTCGTTCAGGGCCTGCCGAAAGCCGAACTCCACGTGCATCTCGAGGGGACGCTCGAACCCGAGTTCTTGTTCGCCTGCGCCAGACGCAACGGCATCGAACTGCCGTACGAGTCGCCGGCGGACGTTATCGCAGCGTATGACTTCCACGATCTGCCGTCGTTTCTCGCGATCTACTATCCGGCGATGGACGTGCTGCGCACAGAAGCAGACTTCTTCGATCTCACCTATGCGTATTTCGAGCGCGCCGCGGCCGAGAACGTGGTTTATGTGGAACCGTTCTTCGATCCGCAGGCGCACACCGCGAGGGGCATTGCATTCGAAACCGTGATCACCGGCATCCATCGCGCCCAAGTCGCCGCGCGCGAGCAACTCGGCGTCGAGTCGAGCCTGATCATGTGCTTCCTGCGTGATATGAGTGCGGAGTCCGCGGCGGAACACCTCGACATGGCGCTGCCTTACAAGGAGTGGTTGGTCGGCGTCGGGCTCGACAGCGACGAGAAGGACAATCCCCCCGCGAAGTTCGCCGCCGTGTTTGCCCGGGCGCGCGAGGCAGGGCTGAAGCTCACCATGCACTGCGACGTCAACCAGAAGGACATCGTCGAGCATATGTGGGAGTGCCTTGATCTCGTGCACGTAGATCGAATCGACCACGGCATAAACGCGCTCGACGACGAACGCCTGGTGAAGGAAATCGCCAAGCGTCGGCTCGGCCTGACGGTGTGCCCCATCTCGAATCGTTTTGTCGTGCAAAACCTGACAGGAGACGAAATCCGCCGGCTCGCGGAGCACGGGGTTCGCGTCACGATCAACTCCGACGACCCGGCCTACTTTCGCGCCTATATGAACGAAAACCTTCTGGCGCTCGCCCGGGATGCCAACTTCAGCGAGACCGAGCTAGGCGCGCTGACACGTAACGCTTTCGAGATTTGTTGGGCCGACGCGGCGCTGCAGCGCGACATGCTCGCACGGGTCGATGCCTATCTGGAGCGGTAGCCGGCACCTCAGAACCTCGCGCAACGGTCCCGGACGCTACGAACCCCAAACCTGAGCGGCTGCCGCTACGCAGCCAGCAGGAGAGTGACCGCAGCGTTTGCGTCGTCAAATTTCCTACCCCGCGGAAACGCGCCATCACGCTGGGCCAACGGCGCCGCAGCCATGCGAGACAATCGCGTTCTTTTCCTTCGCCCGTGAACCTTCTGCTTTGTTCTCGTCTCCTACGCGATACCAAGGCCACGCAATGCGCAGCCTGGAAACATGAATCACACGGCCGCGGACGCGGCCACCCAAGGAGTCCAGAATGAAACTCTCCCTACGGGCCGCGATCGCCGCGGTTTCCATCGCTTACGTTGCACCGCTCGCCGCCAATGCGGAAGAGCGTGTGTCCATACCCTCTGTGGTTGTCACCGTTGAGAACAGCGCACCCGAGCGCGGCGCTCTGCTGACGCCGGTCTGGATCGGTACCCACGACGGCACCTTCGACATCTACGATCGCAACGTCCCTTTGGGCAGCGGCGCGCTGGTGTCCCGAGAGTCGGTTGAGCGCCTCGCGGAAGATGGCAACACCGGTCCGATCAGCGCCGAATTCAGCAGCACGGCCGTCGGTACCGCACAGGCAACGCTGGTGGGCAACGCTGGTCCTCTACCGCCGCAGTCCACGGTATCCACCACACTGAATCTCGATCCCACGGTCGATCGCTACTTCAGCTACTCCTCCATGGTCATCCCGAGCAACGATGCCTTCATCGCAAACGGCAACCCCCTCGCGCACAAGGTGTTCGACGAGTCCGGAAACTTCGTTGCGGAGAACTTCGTCGTCGCCGGCTCGGAAGTTCTGGACGCAGGCACCGAAGCAAACGACGAAATCGCCGCCAACACGGCATTCCTGAACCAGGGCGGTCCGAACATCGGCGTCGAAGAGTTCGAGCCCGTCATCCTGCATCCGGGCTTTCTCACAGAAGGCGTCTCGTTCCCTGACGGCGTCCTGAGCCACCCGGTCTTTGGCAACGCCCAGTTCACCGGTCCCACCTATCGCGCGGCCAGCTTCAAGTTCCGCTTCGTCGATCTCGGTCGCGCCCAGCGCTACAGCGGTGCGCTCAGCCCCGATCAGGAAGTGATCGGCGCGGCAGTCCAGTCCGATGCGAGCGGCGACGTATTCGCCGTCTCTCGTCGCGGCGAGGTGGTCGCGGTCCGCTTCGTCACCCGCGACTTGAGCGGCCCTGCAGTCATGGTTCACCTGCACAACGCTGCGGCAGGTGCCAACGGGCCGGTCGTGGTGAACCTGACCAATGACCTGACGGCTAGCAGCCGCCGCGGTCGCTCCGTCATCACGGCTGCCGACGTCGTCGGTCCGCTGGCTGAGAGTGCCGATCCGCTCCTCAGCCTGCTGAACGAGATGGCCGCCGGCCGCATCTACATGAACGTTCACACCGCAGCGAACCCTGCAGGCGAAGTGCGCGGTCAACTGAGTCTGAACGACTAGTCCGGAGACCCCCCTCCGCCCCTCACGCCGGCTCTCATTCGAGAGCCGGCTTTTCGCGTGTCTGGCCCTTGCGATAAAGGCCTAGCGTAGTCGCCAGGTGAGCTGCCCGACGATCACCAGATCGTTGTATGCCTCCGCGCCAAAGGCCGCGTCGCTGCCTTCCGTGTTGGCGTTGACGGAAACCTCCAGCAAGAGGTTGTCGGCGCGCCATCCGGCGCCGAGTCGACCATAGCCATATTCAGGCCCTGCGGTTTGCTTCGAGAACGCAAGCCTACCGGCCTCCAGGGTGACGTACCAACGGTCATTGAGACTCATGGTGTACTGCCCCTCGATACCCCAAGCCTGGATGTTGTGTTCGTAGTAGTCGGGGGAGTAATCCACGCTGAAGCGGACCTGCGAGCGACTACTTAGAGAGCGTGTAGCCTGGGCCTCGAACTCGGTGAAGTCCCATTCCTTGCGGCTACCCGGAAACTCTCGATGCGAAACGCTGCCGCTCAGGTACCAATCGTTGCCGAGACGCGTGCCGGCACCAACGTAGGCCATCAGCGACCGCTGTCGCTGTAGGGCCCCCTCGACTTGGGCGTGGTGAGCCTCGAGACCCGCGAAGAACGTTTCGCTAACTTGCCAATCGAAGGCAATACCAATAGCGGGTTTGCGTCGAGTTTCGCTGATGCCGTGGTAGCGCCAATCAGACGTCGCGAGCAGGGCGATCTCCAGGCCATCGTTTGCGTAGGCAGGGGTCGCGATCGAGGTGAAGGTCAGCGCCAGCACGGCCAGGCTTGTGCTGGGTCGGAATTCAGCCTTCACATCCTGGGGCAGACTGCGCCGGGTTCGACCAGGCATGCGGTAAGCGATGCTCCTGTATCGATCCGCATCAGTGACTGAGAACATCGTGTCAACCCGCGACGTGCTTGATAATGAAAGCCCCGACGGCGGTTTAGGCAAACCGCCTGTGCCGTTTGCCGTTCACGAGGGCGTGAGCGCGTTCCGTTCACGCGGCGCGGTCGCGAGCCCGTTTCGCCGCTGTCCCGGCACTAGGCTGAGACCCTGACGAACTCACTTAGTTCGTCAGTCGCATTGCTCGCAGGCCAGCCGCTGTCGCAATTCTCGCAGAACGGCGTCCCGATCGGCTCGCGGGCGAGCCGCGATGATGCGGGCAGCCATGGCGCTGACGTGCGGAGCCGCGATCGAGTGTCCAGAGACCAGGTCGTAGCCCGCCATCGGGGCCAGGCTCAATGCATGCCTGGGAGCGGGCATCACGAAGCTTGCCTGCTGCCGGTCGTTGAGCGTACTCGGAGCATCAGCGCCGCCGTAGGCATAGACGACCCCAGCGTGCGGCAGCGGGAAACGAGCGTCGACAGGCCTTGCTTCGTCGAAGGCCGCTATGACGATGGTGCCGCGAGCCAGTAATTTCTCAAGCAGCGCATCCAACACCGGATCAGGTCCGCCCGTCAGTGACAGGTTCAGGACTTCAGGGGAGAGGTCGATGGCAGCGTCTAACGCCAGAGCCAGTGTCAGCGTATTGCACATGCCGGTCGCGGCGGCGCTTGTTTGCCAGCACGCGCGCAGCACGCGCACTTGGGCGGCGTGTGCCAGGCCGGCGACGCGACTGCTGGGCTTGGGCTGCGCGGACAGCAACCCGACGACCGCTGTGCCATGCGGTTCCGCATTAAAGTGACCGGCGGAACCTGCGAAATTTCTCTGCACAATGGCGCTGCCATCCAGCGCCGGGTGCTCGCTGTCGATTGAGGTGTCGACAACGGCAATTGTTACCCCCTCAGCGGCACCAGGCAGGTCCCTCAATATTCGCGAGAAGCCCGCAGTGATTTTCGGCGCCACCGCCGATTGAGTCTGAAACTCATTAAAACTCTGAACCCAGCGAATCTCTGGATCTGCTTCTAAGGCCAGCAGCGTCTGCGGGTCGGGCGCGTCGATCACAATGCAATGGACGCGAAGGTTCTGCAGCGGCCAATGTGTGATTACCTGCAGCTCATGGCGCGCAGCAATGCGCGCGGTCGCGCGGTGCAGCGCGGGGTTGCGGGCGTAGGAGAAAGGGGCGTTGTAGGCCGGAGAACCGGCGCCGAGCCTGCGGCGTTCACTGCGCGGATCGTCGATGACGATCATCACCGAGCCTGACGGTATCTCAATACTGCCTGCAGAAAGACCGACGGGCTGCGCCATATGATGGCTGCAGCCCGACACGAAGATGATTGCCGCCACCCAGAGGGCGGCCATCCAACGCGAACTCATGGACTTTCAATGACCTTCACGAACTTCACCCGGGCGTCGCTCTCCAGTGCTGATGCGATGGTTGCCAACTTTGCGGTTTGTGAAACCGGCGTCGCGATCAGCAATAGATCGGCACTCTGATTGGCCCTGTATTCCAAACTGTGGGCGGCAAGCAGCTCGATTGCCACCGCCGTCGACAGCGGCTCCGCGAGCAGGATCTGCAGGTGCGCCACCTGTGCGGGCGCCGTCTTGTCACTCAGCGTTTCAAACGTATTGACCTGAACGTCCGCATGTTCCTCGGTGGGACCCCAAAAAACCAATAAACCGACCATCAGTGCGAACGCTGGTACGGCGACAGGCCGCAGCCAGTCAATGTCTGGTAGCCAGCGAGTGCGGCGGGCGTCCAATCGATCCGCAATCGCGGCAAAACCCGAGCTGTTGTTCACAGTGGTGCGCGCCGCTTCTGCTGCCGCTGAGTCGGCTCGGAGCGCTGCCTGCACCTGCGTTTCAAACTGGAGCTGCTCGCGCAGTTCGGGATCGCCTTCAAGCGCACGTTCTACGTCAGCACGCTCGCTTGGGGACAGATGCCCGTTCAGGTAGTCAGCGAGCCTTGCCGCGATCGCTGCGGATTCGATGGTCTGGCTCATCTCAGCGCGCTCCATTGGTTACGGTCGGGGATGCCACTTCTTCCAACAGGCCACGCAGCTTCTTGCGTGCATTGTGCAGGCGGGTCTTGATGGTGTTCACGGGACAGCGGGCGATCGCGGCGATTTCCTGCAAGGAATAGCCTTCGAAGTAACACAGCTCCACCACAATTCGATGCTTGGCCGGCAGCGCCTTAACCGCGGCGACAAGCGTTGCGTTGATGTCGTCTTCCTGGGAGGTGTCTACCGCCGCGTCAGGCAGGTCATCACCGTGAAGCTCGATGTGATCATTGCGTCGATGTTGTTTCTTGGCCATACGCAGCGCTACCCGATAGGCGATGGAGAAGATCCAGCTCGAAGCCTTCGACCTGGCCTGATACTGATGGGCCTTGTCCCAAACCTTCAGCATGACGTCGTTAAACGCCTCCTCAATCAGTGTGTCGTCCGCACTTAGCCGGCGCAGAAATGGCGTCAGCCGCGGCTTGAATCGCACGTACAGCGCTTCCATCGCAGCCTTGTCGCGGTCTGCCGCAATGCGCAGCAGCAGCTCGCGATCTACCGGATCGCGGCTATCGCCATCGGAGGCTGCTGGCAAGTTGGTCGGCATGAATCGCGGCTTGGTTTGTGTTCTGTGAGGTAGGAGCCACCACGCGCGCGAAAGGTTCACGCCAGTCGAACTTTTTTGTACGACCTGAGGAAGCGCGAGAGGGGTCAAATAGGCCAGCAAAATCAACAGCATAGGATTATTCGAGCTGACGCTCAGGACTCTCGCTGACGCCGAGCGTCCGTACTCAGCTACGCGAGAGCCACGATGGCCAGGTCGTATCCCAATCGAAGGGACCGCTGCCCTACTCGTGTCGCTGTGGAGGCAGACACCAACGCGGGCCCTGGCGTTCATCCGGCAGGCGCCCCAATGGCCCGAGCGAGACGCTGCCCCGCAGCAGCGAGGCGGTTAACATATCGGCGGCAAGCATAAGGGAGGCGCCAACAGCATGAGCGACGTCGAGATCACGGCCGTCCGCGACGCCCACAAATTTGATGAGGCGGCGCTTGGCGACTACCTGCGCGCCAACGTCGATGAGATCGATGGCGAGGTGACTGTGCGCCAGTTCGAGGGTGGCCAGTCGAATCCGACCTTCCTGCTCACCGCCGGCGGCACCAACTACGTGCTGCGCAAACAGCCGCCTGGCGAACTGCTGCCCAGCGCCCATCAGGTCGATCGCGAATACCGGGTCATGCACGCTCTCGCCGACACCGCCGTGCCCGTCCCGCGGATGTTCTGCCTGTGCGAAGATCCAAGCATCATCGGCACCAAGTTCTACGTCATGGAGTGGATCGACGGTCGTCTGTTTACCGAGACCCAGTTGCCCAGTTCGACGCCGAGCGAGCGGCGCGCCATCTATCTGGATCTCGCCCGCGTACTGGCGGAACTGCACAAGGTCGACCCGGCGGCGGTGGGGCTCGACACCTTCGGACGCCCCGGCAACTACTACGCCCGCCAGATCGGTCGCTGGAGCAAGCAATATCTCGCGAGCAAGACCGAGCAGATCGACGCGATGGATGCACTGATGGCTTGGCTGCCCGACAACATCCCCGGCGAGGCCGAGGCGGGCGCGGGCATCGTTCACGGCGACTATCGCCTCGGCAACGTACTTTTGCATCCGAGCGAGCCGCGCATCGTCGCCGTGCTCGACTGGGAGCTGTCCACGCTCGGTCATCCGCTGGCCGATCTGGGCTATATCTGTCAGGACTATCACGTCGCGGCCTACGACGATCAGGGTCTGGCGAATGCCGACGTCGTCGCGCTGAACATCCCAACCGAGGATGAACTGGTCGCCGAGTACTGCCGCCACGCCGGGCGCGACGGTATCGACAACTGGACGTTCTATCTCGCCTACAACATGTTTCGCAGCGCCGGCATCATCCAGGGCGTGTACAAGCGCGGTCTCGATGGCAACGCCAGCTCCGAGAAGGCGCTGGAGTACAAGGAAACCTGCCGCCTGCGCAGCGAACGCGCCTGGGAACTGCTGACCGCGGCGGGCATGGTCTAACGCGGTGCGATGACGGGCACCGGCGATCACACCGGGACCGTTCTCGATCGCGTCGCGCGGCTGCTGCGCGCGCACGCCTGGCTGCGGCCGCTGTTCCTGGGGGTCTTCGCGATCGGGCTTGGCATCGTCGTCTGGACACTCGTCACCGAGGCGGGGCATCTGGTGGCCGGGCTGCTGACCGCCCTGTGGGGATTGCTGGGCTTTTCCATCGCCGCCACCCTGCCCTTCGTGCCTCCGCGCGCAGTCGCCGACGCGGGTCGCTGGGCGCGCTTCAAGCGCAGGACCCATCGCGGCGGCTACGGCCTGCTGGCGCTGATGGGCGCCGCTTGCACGCTGTTCGTTGCGTATCTCAGCCTGCGCCTGCCGTTTGTCAGCTAGCGTCTGGCAGGGGCGCCTGCGACGGCGGCCAAATGTAACGGCATCAGATCACGATCCGTGCGAGCTAAAGCAGACGCCGAACGCCGCTTAAGCGCGGTGGAAAACTTGCGGAGCGGCCACGCGCCCGCGACACTAGGCGACCAGAACACGCTGCGGCGAGTCGCCAGGGAAGGCCAATATTGCGCCTCAGGCCCGCTGTACTATCGAGGCGCATATGCCCAGCTCAAGGGTGGCTCCGGCCGCCGCCAGACCCGCCGCTCGCCCATCTAGGGGGCGACGCCCGCGACCTATTCCTCGCTCTTGCCACTCGCATCTACAGATCGGCAGGCGCCGGTAGTCATCCGTGAGCGCGGACCAGACTGACCCGTCCCAAGCACCAGCCGCGCGCAAACTGCCCGGCAGCTTCGGGCTGTTCTACGGCTGGGTGATCGTCGCCGTGCTGGGCGTCGCTGGCGGCGTCGGCATGGGCATGGGCCTGCTCAACATCGGCCTGTTCATCAAGCCGATGGGGGACGACCTGGGCATCAGCCGCGCGCTGTTCGGCTGGGCGCAGACGCTGCGGCAGGTGGGCGGCGCGCTGACCAGCCCCCTGTACGGGACGCTGGTCGACCGCTTCGGTTCGCGTCTACTGCTGCCGCTGGCGGTCGTCATCACCGGCCTGAGCATGATTTACCTGGGCACCGTCGAGAGCGGCACGGGTCTGCTCATCGCTCTGGCGCTGATCGGCGTGGCCGGCTATTCCGTGCCCGGCGCGATCATCACCAGCGTGCCGGTGATGAAGTGGTTCGAGGCCAGCCGCGGCAAGGCCATGGCGGTCGTGTCGGTGTTCACGCTGGTCGGTTCGATGATCTTCCTGCCGCTGACGCAGTACCTGATTGACACGCTGGGATGGCGCGACGCCTGGACCGTGCTCGCCGTCGTCGGCATGACGCTGGTAGTGCCGATCGCGGCGATATTCTTGCGCCGCCAGCCTGAGGACTTCGGTCTGGAACCCGACGGCTCGGCGGCGGGTGACGATCCCGAGGCGAGCTTCGATCGCAATCACCAGTGGACGCTCGCGGCCGCGCGCCAGACACGGGCGTTCTGGCTCTTGATCGTGCTGTTCGCCCTCAACGCCGGGTCCATCGCTACCATCGGTCTGCATCGCATTCCGGAATTCATGGAACGCGGGTTATCGCCGATGTGGGTGGCCGGCGCCACGGCGGTGGACGCCGTTCTAGCGAGCTGCGCTTCGATCGTCACCGGGTTGATCGCGCATCGATTCGCGATCACGCGGCTGACCGCAATCGGCTTCCTGCTGCTCGCGGTGTCGTCGGCGCTGACCATCTGGGCGAACACCATCCCGAGCATGCTTGCGTCGATGGCGCTGTTCGGCGTGGGCATCGGCATCGTCATGCAGGCACAGAACCTGGTCTGGCCTGAGTTTTTCGGGCGTCTGCACGTTGGTCAAATTCGCGGGTTCGCGCTGCCCGCGACGCTGATCGCGAGCGCGGTGGGCGCGCCACTGGCGGGCTACGTGTTCGACGTCACCGGGAGCTACGAGCCGGTGTGGTGGGTCGCCGTCGTGCTGATGCTGGCCGCGGCCTGGCTGTCCATGGTGGTCAAGGCGCCGCCGGCGCCGTGAGATAGCGGCGCCCTTCGGCGCCTTGGTGCGGGCGCCCTTCGGGGCCTTGGTTACGGGCGCCCTTCGGCGCCTTGGTTACGGGCGCCCTTCGGCGCCTTGGTTACGGGCGCCCTTCGGCGCCTTGAGGCTCAGCCGCCCTCGATCCGCGGTACGAAGAACACCTCGCTGTCGGGTTCGATCTCCTCCAGCAGCGGGTCCTGGTAGATCTGGCCATCGATCGCGACACCAAAGTCCGCCGCCGCGTCCCGCATGCCCGGAAAGCGCTTTTCCAGCGCGTTGATGAGATCCCGGTAGTCCTCGACGTCCAGCGTCAGCTCGCGCGCGCCGCCGGCGACGTGCGCGAGCTGATCCGGGAGAGTGATGTTAGCCAGAGCGGCGCCCCTAATCAGCAGCCGCGTCGAGCGCCGCCAGCACCCGCGGTGGCGATAGCGGCAGCTCATTGATTCGCACGCCAGTGGCGCGAGCGACCGCGTTACCAATGGTCGCAAGAGGCGGAACGATAGGCGTCTCTCCGACACCACGGACGCCGTAGGGGTGTGTGGGATTAGGTACCTCAACGATCTGGCAATCGATCATCGGCAGATCGGATGCGACGGGAATGCGATAGTCGAGAAAACCCGCGTTCTCCATCACACCGTCGCCGTTGAAGATGTACTCCTCGTTCAACGCCCAACCAATACCCTGAGCAGCGCCGCCCTGCATCTGACCCTCGACGTAGTCCGGGTGGATTGCCGTTCCAGCGTCCTGAATCGCCGTGTATCTAAGTACCTCGACCGATCCCGTGTCGCTGTCCACTGCAACATCGGCGAAGTTGACCGCAAAGCTGGCGCCGGCCCCGCGAGCATTGAGAGAGGCGCGGCCGGCTATTGGTCCCCCAGTGCGAGCGGCGTTGGCCGCGATCTGCGCGAGTGAGAGGGGCTCCACCTCCGCGTTGACGCCCGGTGCAGGCACGGCTTGGCCGTCCTGCCATTCGACTTGATCTTCGTCCATGCCCCAGGTTTTGGCAGCGCGCGCCTTGCAGTCGGCAATCACGGCCTCACAGGCCTGCACTACGGCCATCCCTGTAGCAAAGGTGGTACGGCTGCCGCCGGTCGTGTTGCAAAAGCCGGTGCTCTCCGTATCGCCCACCAGGGCTCGAATACTCTCGTATTCGACACCCAGCGTCTCAGCCGCCATCAGGCACATCGAGGCACGCGAACCACCGATGTCCGGACTGCCTTCAACAACCATGACCGAACCGTCGTCATTGACGCGCACCTCCGCGGACGACTGGTTGCCGATGTTGAACCAGAACCCAACGGCCAGCCCGCGACCCGCGCCTTCCGGGATCGGTGCCTGATAGGCGGGGTGGGCCTTCGCAGCCTCCAGGCACTCGACAAAGCCGATGGTCGGGAACTTGGGACCATAGGGCGCCTGAGTACCTTCCTTCGCTGCGTTCACGAGCCTGATATCAATGGGATCCATACCAAGCGCGATCGCGGCCTCATCGATCAGAGACTCGAACGCGTGCATCGACTGGGGCGCGCCGGGTGCACGATAGGCGGCGACCTTAGGCTTGTTAACAAGTACATCAAGCGACTCGGCCTTGAAGTTCTCAATCTCGTACGGAGCGAACACCGCCATCGCGGCTGGCATCGCCGGCGCGCCCGCAAAACCGCCGGCCTCCATCGCTATCCGTACGTGTCCGGCCGTGATGGTACCGTCGCGCTTGACGCCAATCTTCGCAGTTGCATGCGTGCCAGAGGTTGGGCCCGTGGCGCGAAAGACCTCCTCGCGAGACATCTGCATCTTCACCGGCCGACCAGCTTTCTGCGATAGGCGCACAGCCACCGGTTCTAGATAGACCACCGTTTTACCGCCGAAGCCACCGCCGATCTCGGTGGCAACAAACTTCAGGTCGGCCATCTCCATGCCGAGGATCTTGCTCGTTTGGGCGCGAAACTCGAAGTGGCCCTGAGTGCTGCACCAGACGGTCGCGCGTCCGCCTTCATTCGCCTGCGCGACGCAGCCGTGCGGCTCGATGTAACCCTGGTGCGCCATGGGCACTGTGTATTCACGCTCGAGCACGATATCGGCCAGCTCATATCCTTCATCCAGATCACCCCGGACAAAGGTATGCACCATGGCAACGTTACTAGGCTTTTCCGGCTTCTCTGGAAGACCGCCGGTGAAGCAGTCCGGATTGATCAGCGGTGCGTCTTCGTGCATTGCCTCACGTACATCAAGTACGTGCGGCAGCACCTCGTACTCGACCTCTATCAGCTTCAGTGCCTCGTTGGCGATCTGCGGGCTCCTCGCAGCAACCGCCGCGACGGCGTGACCGTGATAGACAACCTTGTCGCGCGCCATAACGTTCTTGGCGACATCACTGACTTCACCTGCGAAATCGCTTCCGCTCACGACGGCGAACACGCCGGGCAGCGCCTCAGCTTTCGATGCGTCGATCGAAATGATGTTCGCGTGGGCGTGTGGGCTGCGAAGAATCTTGCCGTGGATCAAGCCCGGTAGTATCGGGTCGGCGCCGTACTGAGCTCGCCCTGTGACCTTGTCGACGCCGTCTGGGCGGACGGGTCGGGTTCCTACGTACTTATAATCGTTGGCTTCGGCCATGTTGATCTCCGCAGATATGGGTTCCGGCCTCCCCATTGAAGGCAGGTGCGCAACGGATGGGGCGGCGGGCTGGCACTGATGGCCGCAAGAGCACCGTGGACACAGCGGCCCAATTTAACACGTCCTTGGCAGCGCGCGCCGGCCACTATGCGCCGTCTAGACGCTGCGGCCGCCGTCAACGTTGATGGCGGCGCCCGTCAGGAAGTCCGCATCGTCCGACGCGAGGAAGGTAATGCTCGCCGCGACGTCCGCGGGCTCCGCCATGCGGCCGCGCGGAATCGTACTGATCAGCTGTTCACGCAGGTCGTCGCGCAGCGAATCCAGCCCGGTCGCGGTCTTCATAAAGCCGGTTTCTGCGGCCACCGGATTGACCGCGCAGACGCGTATGTTGTGCGGCGCGACCTCCATCGCGAGGCCCTTGGTCATCGTCAGCACGGCACCCTTGGTGCCGTTATAGGGGGTGACGCCCGGCCGCGGCGCGATCGCGCCGATCGAGGCCACATTGACGATCACGCCGCCGCCGCCCTCGATCATGCCTGGAATGACGTGCTTGCAGCCGAGGAAAACGCCGCGCGCGTTGACGGCAAAGACCGCGTCAAAGTCCTCCACGTCCATCTTCCACAACAGCTTCTGACGGTGCGAGTAGCCCGCGTTGTTGACCAGCACGTCGACGCCGCCGAAGGCGTCGTTGGCCTGCTGCACCATGGCCGCGACCTGCGCCTCTTCCGCGACGTTAGTGACGTTGGCCTGCGCCCTGCCGCCGGCCGCCTCGATCTCCGCGGCTACGGCGTTCGCGCCGCTTTCATTCATGTCCGCCACCAGCACGCTGGCGCCTTCCTGCGCAAACCGCATGGCCGTCGCCCGACCGAAGCCCGAACCGGCACCCGTCACGATGACCCGCCTACCCTCGAAACGCTGCATAGCATCCCCACGAAGAAAACAATAGCCGGCAACTTCACCACAGCCGCTGCGCGGCGGGCAAATGCGGCGGCCGGCGACACGGACGAAACTCGCGCTCCGGGCGGCGCGCAGACGGCCTATGATGCGCAGCGCGACACACCACAGCGACACCGGGAGCCATGGCGAAACTGTATTTCAACTACTCGACGATGAACGCGGGCAAGTCGACCCAACTCCTGCAGGCGGCGCACAACTATGCCAGTCGCGACATGACGCCCTATCTGCTGACCGCCGCCATCGACGATCGCGGCGGTAGCGCGCGCATCTCGTCGCGCATCGGCATCGCACAGCCCGCCGCCACATACACGCCCGAGACCGATCTCGCGCGCCAGGTGGCCGCACAGCATGAGCACGAGCCGATCGACTGTGTATTCGTGGACGAGGCGCAGTTCCTGACCAAACGCCAGGTGTGGCAACTCTGCGCGCTGGTCGATGACCTCGGCATCCCGGTGATCTGCTACGGCCTGCGCACCGACTTTCGCGGCGAGCTGTTCCCAGGCTCCGCCGCCCTCCTGGCGCTGGCCGACCTGATCCGCGAGGTCGTGGCTGTGTGTCACTGCGGCAGCAAGGCGACGATGGTGGCCCGCCGCGACGCCGACGGGAACGTGGTGACGAGCGGCGCCCAGATCGCCATCGGCGGCGAGGAGAGCTACGTGCCCCTGTGCCGGCATCATTGGCGCACGGCGCTGGTCGCCGCCGGCGCCGAACTCGGCTGAGCGCGGCGCCGGAGCGCACCGGCGCAAACGGGTGTTCCGCGCCGCGGCGGGTGGCGCGCACAACTGGCGTACAATGGCGCTCGGCAGTCAGGAGAGCACAGGAGGGACTGCAGACATGAGCGAGAGTACAGCGCAGCGCGCGCCCGACGCGTCCCATGCCTCTGCCACGCCCCAAGCGCTCGACATCGTGCGCGCGAGCGGCAGCGTCGGCGCAGAAATACGCGGGCTGGACGTCCGCCGCCTCAACGACGCCGAGTTCGGCGCGGTGCGGCAGGCCCATGCAGAACACGGCGTAATCTTCATTCGGGATCAGGACCTGACCCCCGAGGATCACATCGCCTTCGCCAAGCGCTGGGGCCCGATCAACGTCAATCGCTTCTTCAAGCCGGTCGAGGGCTATCCCGAAATCGCCGAGGTTCTGAAGGAACCGGAGCAGCAGATCAACATCGGCGGCGCGTGGCACACGGACCATTCCTACGATCAGGTTCCTGCGTTGGGCTCCATTCTCTATGCGCGCGAAGTGCCCAGCCGCGGCGGCGATACGCTGTTTGCGAGCATGGGGGCCGCGTTCGAGGCGCTGTCCCCCGGCTTTCAATCGATGCTCGAAGGCCTGACCGCGCAGCACTCGAGTCGCCACGTCTTCGGCGCGAAGGCGATCGCCAAGCGCGAGGTCGGCGATCGCTTCGGCAACGCAGATCTCGCGACGCAGGACGTCGAGCACCCGGTCGTCATCCGCCATCCCGTGACCGGCCGCCGCTGCCTGTACGTCAACCCGGGCTTCACTCGGCACATCGTCGGCTGGTCTGAGGCCGAGTCGAACAATCTGCTCGCGTTCCTGTACGAGCACGCGCGCCAACCCCAGTTTCAGACCCGGTTTCACTGGCAGGTGGGATCGCTCGCGGTCTGGGACAACCGCTCCACCTGGCACTTTGCGATGAACGACTACGCCGGCGAGCGCCGGCACATGCATCGCATCACGATCGAAGGCGTGCCGCTGACATGAGCGCAGTACCAACCATCGACTTCGCGCGCGCCGCCACCGACGCCGGGGAGCTTGCGCGGCTGGATGCTGCCTGCGCCGACCACGGGTTCTTTCTGCTGGCCAATCACGGCCTGGACGCCGAGATCGAGGCGATGTGGGAACAGTCGGCGGCGTTTTTCGCGGCCCCGATGGCTCAGAAGCGCCGCGTGGCGCGGTCCGCCGACTCGCCGCTGGGCTACTACGACCGCGAGCTGACGAAACGCAAGCGTGACCAAAAGGAGGTCTTCGACTTTTCCCCGCCGCGCAATCCGGACCAGGACATCAACCGCTGGCCCGCCGACCGACCGGCCTTCAAGGCCTGCCTGCTCGAGTTCACCGCCGCCGCCGGCAACCTCGCCGCGGAGGTGCTGGAACTGGTGTATCGGGCGCTGACCGAGAACACGGCGGGCCTGCCGCGCGGCAATCATCGGCGCAGCAACATCCGCCTGAACTATTACCCGGTCAGCGATCCGCTCACGGCCGGCGAGCGGGCAGCCGTCACCGCGCTCGGCGACATGGCCCTGCACCACCACACCGACCCCGGCATCTTGACGCTGCTGGTCCAGGACGGCGTCGGCGGCCTGCAGACCGAATCGCGATCGAGCGGCTGGATCGACGTGCCGCCGGTACCCGGCACGATCGTGGTGAATCTGGGCGACGCCATGCAGGTCTGGACCAACGATCGATATCGCGCCGCCGTGCACCGTGTCCTGCCGATGGGCGGGCGCGCGCGCTACAGCACACCCTATTTCTACAACCCGCAGCCGGACGCGGTGCTCGAACCGCTGCCGCCGCTCATGGCGGGTGCCGAACCCGAGTTCCGCTCGTTCACGTGGCGCGAGTTCATCCAGGCACGCATCGACGACAACTACGCGGATCTCGGGGCCGACGACACCCAGATCGACAACTTTCGGATTCGCGCGTGAAGTTCGGCGTCATGTACGCGAACACCGGCGCCTTCGCGCAGGCCGATGACGCGGCCGTGCTCGCGCGCGGCGCGGAAGACTGCGGCTTCGAATCGCTGTGGACCGTCGAGCACGTCATCATTCCGGAGACCTACGAGTCCGTTTATCCCTACAACCGCAAGGGCCGGTTGCCCGAGGGGATCAAAGCCGACCTGCCGGACCCGGTCGTTTGGATGACCTACGTCGCCGCCCTGACCAGCCGCATCCGACTGTCCACCGGCATCCTGATCCTGCCCCAGCGCCACCCGCTGTACGTCGCCAAAGAGTTCGCCTCGCTCGACCGGCTCTCCGGCGGGCGCGCGATGATGGGCGTGGGCATCGGCTGGCTCGAAGAGGAGTTCGACGCGCTCGGCATAGACTTCCGGGCGCGCGCCGGGCGTACGGACGAGGCCATCGCGGGGCTCCGCGCGCTGTGGCAGGACGGGCCGTCCTCCTTCGACGGCCGCCACTTCCGCTGGCAGGCAGTGCATTCCAGTCCCAAACCCGTGCAGCCGACCGGCGTGCCGATCATCGTCGGCGGCCACTCGCTGGCGGCGGCGCGACGGGCTGCCCGCCTGGGCGACGGCTTCTTTCCTGGCCGCATCGACCGGCTGGACGAACTGCTCACCGAGCTGCGCGCAGAGGCACAACGCGTCGGGCGCGATCCCGATTCGATCGAGGTCACGACCGGTACGCCCGATCTGAGTCTGGACAACATCAAGGCCATGGCGGACAAAGGCATCAGCCGCCTGATCCTGCCGCCGCCTGGACAGGATAAGACCGACATTCGCGCCGGTCTGGAGAGGTTCGCGGAGAACGTGATCAGCCGCCTGTGAGCGATCGCACCGACGCGATCGATCGCTCGACGTTCGCGTCACTCAAGCTACCGGACTACCTCTTCCTGTGGATCGGCATGCTGGGTGCCGCCTTCGCGCTCAACATGCAGCTCATCGCCCAGGGCTGGCTGGTCTACGAGATGACCGTCAGCAAGATGAATCTCGGCTGGGTCACCATCGCCTTCATGTTCCCGCAAGTCGCCTTTGCCCTGCTGGGTGGCGTGCTGGCAGATCGATTCAACAAGAAGCGCGTCCTGCTGTGGGCGCAGTTCGGCAACGCCCTGGTGTCGCTGGCGATGGCGATCATCGTGCTGACCGGCCGGGTTACTTTCTTTGACTTCATCTGGATGGGCGCGCTCAACGGCACCATTCTCGCGCTGTCGATCCCGGCGCGAACGGCGTTCATTCCACAGCTCGTCGGCGAGCCGCTCATGTTCAACGCCATGGCATTCAACACGGCGAGCTGGAACCTGGCGCGCATTCTGGGGCCGGTACTCGCCGGCTTCATCATCGCGCTCGTCGCCGACGGCGATACGGGGTCGCACTTCGGCGTCGGCGTTGTCTACCTGATCTTGACCGGCCTGTATCTGATATCTGCCGTCACGGTCTTCGGTATCCGCCACAGCGGTGACCCGGAAAAGTCCGCGCCCACGCATCCGCTGACCGACGTGCGCGAGGGCATGACCTACGTGTGGAACTCGCCCATCGTCGGCGGGCTGATCCTGCTTTCGATCATGCCGTTTCTCTTTGGGCTGACCATCAACACGCTGCTGCCGGCTTACAACACCGATGTGTTAGGGGGCAACGCGAGCGACCTCGGCATACTCATGTCCGGCATGGGGCTCGGCGCGATCGTCGGCTCGCTCGTGCTGGCGAAGCTCGGCGAGCTGCGCAACAAGGGTTTCTGGCTGTTTCTGACGTCGCTCGGCTGGGGCGTCGGCGTCGCCTGGTTCGGCTATTCCTCCGTCACGCTGTGGGCGTTGATCAGCATCGCAGCGGTCGGCTTCGTCTCCTCGGTGAACATGTCGATGAACCGATCGCTTGTGCAGTTGCAGGTGCGCCAGTCGATGCGCGGCAGGGTTATGAGCATCGACATGATGTCGCACGGCCTGATGCCGCTCGGCGTCATCCCGGTCACGCTGATCGCAGAGCGGCACGGCGTGCAGATGGGCCTCATCGCCAGCGGCGCGCTACTCGTTGTTTCGACGCTGCTACTTTGGGTACTGCTGGCGAGCGTGCGGCGCATCGATCGCGGCTATCGAACCCAGGATCGTGACGATCAGGCGCCGCCGCTCGCAGCCGATCCGTCGCAGCCCAAGGCTGTACACTGATGCCATGAGCACGCCCAGCGTCAATCCGAGCAACGCGAATCTACGCCACTTTCTGATCCGCAGCGGCTGGCTGGCGCTGCTGTCTGTCGTTGCGCTGCTTGCCGTCGCGGGTGTCGGCATCGTCGGTTGGTTAGCCGAGCCGCCGTCCGGCGACTTCGCAACTCAGGCAGACTGGCTGGGCGGGGCGGCAGAGGTCATGGCCGGCGTGCTGGCCGTCGCGATGACGGTCGTTGCGATCGTCGTGGAACTTGCTTCGAACCGCTACAGCCATCGCATCTCGGAGCTGTTCTTTAACGACCCGCTAAATCAAGGCGTGCTGATGCTGCTCGTCATCACGACGAGCCTGTGTGTCTGGACAAGCCTCGCGTTCGGTCTGGGCTTCGAGAGCGCCTGGTTCGCCGGCATCGGCGGTGACCTGCTCGTCGGCCTGATATCGATCTCGGTGCTGGTGCTGATTCCCTACTTCTTCTACGTCTTCCGCTTTCTGCGTCCGCTGAATATCGTGCTGCGGATTTACAACCAGGCGCGACCGCAGTCGATCTGGCGGGGCGCAGGCGAAGTCAGCGTCGCGCAGATGCGCCTTGCGACCATCATCGGCGATCTCTATGACGTCGCCGGCAGCGCGCTCGAAAATCACGATCGCAATATCGCCGTCGCCTCACTGGCAGCGCTGTTCGACCTGATCCACGACTACCGGACCGCGACCGAGACAGCGCCCGCCGACTGGCACACGCTGTCGCAGGCCGGCTTCGCCGACCCGGACTTCGTCGCTCTGTCGGAGGACGCGGCCGACGAAATACAGGCCAACGGCACTTGGCTGGAAACCAAGATCGTACGCCAGGCTCTGCTGCTGGTCGGCCGCTCGATGCCAGGCATGCCCGACATCGCGCACCAGTACTCCATGCGCGTGGGCGAGCTGCTGCCGCTGACGCGCGAGCACCCCAATCTGTTTCTGATCGTGCTGCGCGCGTTCAACAGCCAGCTAAGGCTCGCGATCAATCGCCGAGATCTGCGCACCGGCTATTTCATTCTTGCCCACTACCGACGCGCGGGCGAATGGGCGCTCGAGCACGGCTACGCCGATCGCGCGCGACAGGTGGCGATACACATGCGCCAGTACGGACAGCTCGCCTTCGAGATGGGTCAGCCGTTCCTGCTCGAGGTGACCGCGCAGGACATGGTGGAGCTGATCGAACAGTGCGACGGCGACGACGATATCGGCGGGCTGCTGCGCATCCTGCTGAATATGGACCGCCCCGTGACCGACGAGGAGAGCCTCGCCATGCAGAGCCTGCGCGGCGTGCGCCGCGCCCAGGTCCGGCTGGCGGCCCACTTCCTGGCGCAGGCGGAGCAAGAATCGGCGTCCGACGCCCGTTATCTCGTTCACTACCGGACCGTCGTAGAGGACCTGAAGACCGAGAAGTACGACCAGGTCAGCGCCTGCATCGCGGAACTGGAAAACGAGGATCGGGCGCTGTTCTGGGAATTCACCGAGCGCGGCGCCAACTTCAGCTATCTGCCCCCACCCATGCGCCGCCAGCTCGTGCGACTGCGCCAGGATCTCGACCCCGCCGCGACCTGAATCGTCGGCGCCGCGACGCCTTGAGAGGCGCGTTGGCTCTGAAGTGCGAACCGGTCGTCGGACTAGTTAAACGTCGCTGAACCGGGCGTCTAGCGCGTCGCGTTCAGATCGTGACGCGCCTCTCAAAGGTGGCCCATACCCTTTGCTAGCCTTCAAAGACGGTCAGGACAGACCAGCAACGGATACGCGCGAGGCTTGGCAGGCTAGCGCTTTAGGCCATCGCGCGGACATCGCATCCAATCCTGCATGGATGCCCACGAGATTCACGACCGTCACGACGGCGGCAAGGACTCATCATGCAGGTATTTGAGAAGTTCCAGGCGCGCTACGACGCCACCCGCGCTGAGGAATACAGCCTCCAGGAGTTCCTGGAGATCTGCAAAGGCGACCCGTCGGCCTACGCGACGGCGGCAGAGCGACTGCTGCTGGCCATCGGCGAACCGCGCTTCGTGGATACGGCCAAAGACCCGCGCCTGTCGCGCATTTTCTCCAACAAGATCATCAAGCAGTACGAGGAGTTCAGCGAATTCTTCGGCATGGAAGAAGCGATCGAACAGATCGTATCCTTCTTCCGACACGCGGCGCAGGGGCTCGAAGAGCGTAAGCAGATTCTCTACTTGCTCGGTCCCGTCGGCGGCGGCAAGTCTTCTATCGCCGAAAAGCTCAAGGCGCTCATGCAGAAGCAGCCGTTCTACGCGATACAAGGCAGCCCGGTAAACGAATCACCCTTGGGGCTGTTCGATCCCGAAGAAGACGCCACCATCCTGGAGGAAGATTACGGCATCCCCAGCCGCTATCTGCGTGGCCGGATGTCGCCCTGGGCGGCCAAGCGTCTGCGCGAATACGGCGGCGACATCTCTCAATTCCGCGTGGTCAAGATGTATCCCAGCATGTCGGATCAGGTCGCGATCGCGAAGACCGAGCCGGGCGACGAAAACAACCAGGACATCTCGGCGCTCGTCGGCAAGGTCGACATCCGCAAGCTTGAAGAATTCGAACAGTCCGACGCCGACGCCTACAGCTATTCCGGCGGACTGTGCAAGGCCAACCAGGGCCTGCTCGAATTCGTGGAGATGTTCAAGGCGCCGATCAAGGTGCTGCACCCGCTGCTCACGGCGACTCAGGAAGGGAACTTCAACGGCACGGAGGCGATCGGCTCGATGCCTTTCGATGGGGTTGTCCTCGCTCACTCCAACGAGTCGGAGTGGCAGAACTTCAAGTCCAACAAGAACAACGAGGCTTTCATCGACCGCGTGTGCATCGTCAAGGTGCCCTACTGCCTGCGCGTGTCGGAGGAAGTAAAGATCTACGAGAAGCTGATCGACGGCAGCTCGCTCTCCACGCGCCCCTGCACGCCCGACACCCTGTCGATGCTCGCACAGTTCTCAGTACTGTCGCGGCTCAAGGAACCCGAGAATTCGAACGTCTACTCCAAGATGCGCGCCTACGACGGCGAGAATCTGAAGGACACGGACCCGAAGGCGAAGACCATCCAAGAATACAAGGACGCGGCCGGCGTCGACGAGGGCATGGAAGGCCTATCCACTCGCTTCGCCTTCAAGATCCTGTCGCGGGTATACAACTTCGACTCGAGCGAGGTCGCCGCAAACCCCGTGCATCTCATGTACGTGTTGGAGCAGCAGATCGAGCAGGAGCAGTACGAGGAGTCCACGCGCGATCGCTATCTGACCAACATCAAAGAATACCTGATGCCAAGGTACATCGAGTTCATCGGCAAGGAAATTCAGACCGCGTATCTGGAGTCGTACTCCGAGTACGGGCAGAACATCTTCGACCGCTACGTGACCTACGCGGACTTCTGGATTCAGGACCAGGAGTTTCGCGATCCCGAAACCGGCGACATTCTCGATCGCGCGACGCTCAACGAGGAGCTGGAGAAGATCGAGAAACCGGCGGGTATCAGCAACCCGAAGGATTTCCGCAACGAGATCGTCAACTTTGTGCTGCGCGCACGAGCCAACAACGCGGGCAAGAACCCGTCGTGGCTCAGCTACGAGAAACTGCGCCAGGTGATAGAGAAGAAGATGTTCTCGAACACCGAGGATCTGCTGCCGGTGATTTCCTTCAACTCCAAGGCGTCGAAGGAAGATCAGCAGAAGCACGATGACTTCGTCAACCGCATGGTGGACCGAGGCTACACCGAGAAGCAGGTGAGACTGTTATCGGAGTGGTACCTGCGGGTAAGAAAGTCGCAGTAAGGCAGGCCGCAGCCGCGCCACGATCGCAATAACAGCGCAAGCAGCCCAATCGGAATCACACCATGTCTTACATCCTCGACCGTCGGCTGAACAGCAAGAACAAGAGCGCGGTCAACCGCGCTCGTTTCCTTAAGCGCTATCGGGGCCACATCGAGGAGGCTGTCCGCGAGGCCGTAACCAAGCGCAGCATCACCGACATGGATCGCGGCGAAGAGATCAGCATTCCGACGCGGGACATCTCCGAGCCGGTCTTCTCCCACGGCAACGGCGGCCGACGCAGCGTCGTCCATCCTGGCAACAAGGAGTTCGTCGCGGGCGATCGGATCAAGCGGCCGAGCGGCGGCGGATCGGGCGGCGGCGGTGGCCAGGCGTCGAAGGACGGCGAGGGACTCGACGACTTCGTGTTCCAGCTATCGCGCAAGGAGTTTCTCGACTTCATGTTCGCCGATCTGGAGCTGCCGAACATGATCAAGGAGCACCTGAAGGGCGATGCCAGCCAGCGCTACGTCCACGCGGGCTACTCCAACGACGGCGTGCCGTCGAAGCTGGCGGTCGTACGCTCGCTGCGCGCGGCGAAGGCAAGGCGTCTCGCGCTTTGCAGCGGACCGCGGCGCAAGCTGCGCGAGGCGAAGGAAGCGCTGGCGCAGGCAGAAGAGGACGACGACGAGGTCAATTCGCGTCGCCTGCAAATGGAGGTCGACACGCTGCGGCGCCGCATCGACCGAGTGCCGTTCATCGACACCATCGATCTGCGCTACAACCTGCACATCAAGGAGCCCGTGCCCACCTCGCAGGCCGTCATGTTCTGCCTGATGGACGTATCCGGATCGATGGATCAGCACATTAAGGAACTGGCGAAGCGCTACTTCCTGCTGCTGTACCTGTTTCTGGAAAAGAACTACGAGCGCACGGACATCGTCTTCATCCGGCACCACACCACGGCCAAGGAGGTCGACGAGCAGGAGTTCTTCTACTCTCGCGAAACGGGCGGGACCGTCGTGTCGAGCGCCCTAACTCTGGCGGCGGATATCGTCGACCAGCGCTATCCGGTAAACGAGTGGAACATCTACATGGCTCAGGCGTCCGACGGCGACAACTGGGGTGACGACTCGCCCAAGTGTCGCGCACTGTTGGAAGAACGCCTGCTGCCGCTGGTGCAGTACTTTACCTATGTCGAGATCACGCGCCGCGATCACCAGGCGCTGTGGCAGGAGTACGAGAAGGTCGGCGAAAAGCACGCCGAGATTTTCGCTCAGCAGCAGATCCGCGGTGCCGAGGACATCTATCCAGTCTTTCGTGAGCTGTTCAAGAAGAAGGTGGCGGCGTGAACCCGGAGATACTCAACGCGGCCGGTAACGATTGGACCTTCGAGCTGCTGGACGACTTCGACAGCGAAATCAGCGCGCTCGCGGACGAATTCGAGCTCGACACCTATCCAAACCAGATCGAGGTCATTCGCTCGGACCAGATGCTCGACGCCTATTCCTCGGTCGGCATGCCGATCGGCTACAACCACTGGTCGTTCGGCAAGAAGTTCACCCAGGTCGAAGAGAGCTACCAGCGCGGCCAGATGGGACTGGCCTACGAGATCGTGATCAACTCCAACCCTTGCATCGCCTATCTCATGGAGGAGAACACGCTGACGATGCAGGCGCTGGTGATCGCGCACGCCTGCTACGGCCACAACTCCTTCTTCAAAGGCAACTACCTGTTTCGCACCTGGACCGACGCGTCCAGCATCATCGACTATCTGGTGTTCGCCCGCGCCTACATTGCGAAGTGCGAGGATCAGCACGGCGTCGACGCTGTCGAGGAGACCCTGGACGCCTGCCACGCGCTAATGAACCACGGCGTCGATCGCTATCGACGCCCCTACCCGATTTCCGCTGCCGAGGAAGAGCGTCGCCAGAGCGAGCGCGAGGCCTACATCCAGCGCAACCTGAACGACCTGTGGCGCACGCTGCCGCAGAGCAACCGCGCCAAGGTCGCAGAGGCAAAGCGTTTCCCGCACGAACCGCAGGAAAACCTGCTGTATTTCATCGAAAAAAACGCGCCACTGCTGGAGAACTGGCAGCGCGAGTTGGTGCGCATCGTCCGCAAGCTTGCGCAGTACTTCTATCCGCAGCGTCAGACCCAGGTGATGAACGAGGGCTGGGCGACCTTCTGGCACTACACCCTGCTCAACGAGCTGTACGATCGCGGCAAGGTCAACGACGGCTTCATGCTGGAGTTCCTGCAGTCCCACAGCGGCGTGCTGGCCCAGCCGGATTTCGACAGCCCCTTCTTTAGCGGCATCAACCCCTACGCCCTGGGGTTCGCGATGTTCCGCGACATCCGTCGGATCTGCGAGGACCCGACGGACGAGGATCGCTCCTGGTTCCCGGACATCGCCGGATCGGACTGGCGCACGACGCTGCGGGAGGCGATGCAAAACTACAAGGACGAGAGCTTCATCCAGCAGTTTCTGTCACCGCGCGTCATGCGCGATATGAAGCTGTTCGGCATCGTCGACGACGATCAGGATCAGTACATCGAGGTGGCCGCGATACACGACGACAGCGGCTACCGGGACCTGCGCAGCCTGCTCGCGAGCCAGTACAACCTCGGCGACCGCGAGCCGAACATTCAGGTGGTCAACGCAAGCCTGGACGGCGACCGCAGCCTCACGCTGCGGCACGAGCAGCACAATCGACGCCCAATGCAGGAAGACAGCGCCGACGAGGTGCTGAAGCATCTGTATCGCCTGTGGGGTTTCCCCGTGCGTTTGCAGTCCAGCACCGGCGAGCAGGTGACGCGGCAATTCAGCTGCCCGCCCCAGCCCGAGGAAGCTGAGGACGACCTGCAGGTCAGCGGCTCGATCGTTCTGCCCTGACACGCGCCTCTCGCCGCCGCCGCCCGAGGCGGCCAGACACGCCGGTCGGATTTCGCTGTTAGGATTCCCCCAGCAAAACCGTGCAGGGAGATCAGCGTGACCGATGCAAGCAACGCGGCGATGGTCGAGTATTGGCAGACTCAGGGTCAGGTCTGGGTCGACGCCCAGGCGCGCATGGATCGCATGCTCGCACCGTTAACCGACGCGCTCATCGACGGGGCCGCGCTCTCGGCAAGCGATCGAGTGATCGACGTCGGCTGCGGCTGCGGTGACACCACGCTGACGATAGCCGATCGGACCGCACAGGCGTGGGGTGTCGACGTATCGGCACCGATGCTCGCCCGCGCGCGCGAGCGCGCGGGCGACCAGGCGAACATTCGCTTCTCTGAAGAGGACGCCGCGAGCGCCGACTTTACCGCCGAACACGACCTGATCTTCAGCCGCTTTGGCGTGATGTTCTTCGCCGATCCTGCGGCCGCGTTCGCCAACCTGCGCCGCGCGCTCGTGCCCACCGGCCGCCTGTGTTTTCTGTGCTGGCAGAAGCCGCGCAGCAATCCCTGGATGTCGATCGTCGGCGCCGCCATCGCGCATCTTCTGCCCGAGCCAGAGACGCCGCCGGATCCGCGCGCACCGGGTCCGTTCGCGTTCGCCGACCCCGACTATCTGCAGGACATTCTGCAGAGCGCCGGCTACGCGAACATTGACCTGTCACCGGTGACGCAGACGCTGCACGTCGCCGACACGGTGGACGAGGCGCTGGTCAGCCTGTCGGAAATCGGGCCGTTGGCGCGAGCGCTCAAAGAACTGGAGGGCGAGGTACGCGACGAGGCAATCGGGATTGCGCGAGCGACGCTGGGTGAGCATTTCACCGACGACGGCGTGAACCTGGGCGCCGCCTGCTGGCTGGTGCGCGCCACGCAGTCCTGATGCCGAAGGCGCGGACGGTCTGCGGGCTGGGCCGCCGCCCGACGGACGCCGCTGCGTCAGCTCAGCCCCAGCGGTCCCAGTGCATGGTCTCCTCGACCGGCAGGCGGGTCAGCGGACCAAACTTGCCGAGCGGGTAGCCGACGGGTATCAGCGCGAACGCCTCAACGTGTTCGGGCAGCGACAGCACTTCCTTGGCGGCCTTGCGGTTAACCAGTCCCAGGGTCGTGGGTGCCGCGCCGAGTTCCAATGCCCGCGCCGCAAGCAGCAGATTCTGCACGCCAGGCCACACGGAGCCGCCTGCCCGCAGCGCCTCTTCGCGCGACACCGGCCCGTCGAATTCGTAGCAGGCGATGATGAGCGCGGGAATCTCGTGCATGTGTTCTGCCTGCCACTGTACGGCCTGGATCATGCGTTGGCGACGGTCCGCGGACTGATGGGGCAGCGCGGTTGGCCGCGACGATATCGGTCCGATATAGGCTTCGACGGCCGCCATGTTCAGCTCGGCGAGCCTGCGCTTCTGCTCAGCGTCCCTGACGACGATCCAGCGGGCGCTCTGACGATTGGAACCCGACGGCGCCTGGTTGGCCGCATCGATCAGCTTGACGAGCAGTTCTTCCGGCACCTTTTTGGTGTCGAGACGCCGCATCGCTCGGCAGTGGTACATGACGTCAAAGATGTCCATCGCGGTCGTTCCCCGGTGTTCGTGAATTCGCTTGGCGCCTGTGGCGAGAGCCCGCAAACGGTATGATGGTCGGTCAACGCTTGCGCACCGCCAGCGATCAACGAGGATAACAGAGCCGACCGTGCAGCCTGAACTGAAAACCGACCGCATCAACGGTGCGCGCCTCGCCTGGTTTACTTCGGCCAGGGAAACAACTGGCAGCGACGCGCCACCCGCGCCGACGCTGCTGTTCGTGCACGCCACCGGTTTTCACGGTCGCATCTGGGATCGCCAGGTCGAGGCGTTCCCAAACCACGATTGCATCGCCTTCGAGCAGCGCGGCCACGGCCGCAGCGAAAAGCTGGCGGTCAAGAACTGGGCGACCTACGGCCGCGACCTCAGCGAGTTCACCAAGACGCTCGGGCTATCGGGCCTCATCGGCATCGCGCATTCGATGGGCGCCCACGCCATGATCCAGGCGGCGAGCGAGAGCGACGCGTTCGACCGCCTGCTGCTGCTCGACCCCACCGTCGCGGCACCCGACGACTATGCGCAGGGCCAGGCGGATGAATGGGGCGATGAGCTGCACCCGGCGGCCAAGCGCCGCAATCGCTTCGACTCGCCGCAGGCCATGCGCGAGCAGATTGGCGGCAAGTCGTCGTTTCCGCTGTTCGAACCGCGCATCCTCAACGACTACTGCGAGCACGGGCTCGAGCCCGACGGGGACGGCGCGTATCGCCTGTGCTGTCCACCGGAGGTCGAGGCGCACGTGTACATGTCGTCCCGCTCGAACGACGCGATCTACGACCATGTCGCCGCCGTCGACATACCCGTTACGGTCGTGCGCGCCAAGGCGCCGAAAAACGCCGGCACGGTGGACTTCGGCGCGTCACCCACCTGGCCAGGACTGGCGGGGCGCTTCCGCCAGGGTCGAGAGCACCACTGGGACGACTGCTCGCACTTCATCCCCATGGAACGCCCGGACGCGGTCATCGCCCTGTTACGCGACGAGATCGATGCCTGGTCGGCGTCGCGCTAGGGCGTGATCGGCGAGTCGCCGATAGCGCGAAGACCCAAACGAACCGCCATCCGGCCAGACAAGCAAGACCGAGGAGACGCGCAGTGCCCGCCAATGAACTGATCCTGCACCACTATCCCGCCAGCCTGTTCTCCGAGAAGATCCGCGCGCTGCTTGGCTATCTCGAGCTTTCGTGGCGCTCGGCGGAAATCTCGCCCATCATGCCGCGCCCGGAACTCATGCCGCTAACCGGCGGCTACCGACGCACGCCCGTGCTGCAGATCGGCGCCGACATCTACTGCGATACCGAGATCATCGCGCGACGGCTGGCGGCAGTCGCCGGTAACGACGCCCTGTACGCGCCAGGCTTTCTCGCCGAACGCACCGCCCGCTGGGCCGACGGCGATCTGTTTCGCACCACGGTCGCCGTCAACTTTCGCTCGGAGGCGCTAGAGGCGCAGATGGGTGCGTTGAACGAGGGCGCGGCGGAGGCCTTCTTCGCCGATCGCGCCCAGCTCATCGGGGACCGGCCACTCACCCAAAGCGATCCAGCCAACGCCATCGCGCGGCTGAACGAGGATCTCGCCACGCTGGAGCGTTCGCTCGCCGGCGACTTTCTGTTCGGCGCGACCCCGTCTATCGCCGACTTCAGCGTCTATCACTGCCTGTGGTTCGTCGCCGGCAATCCCGCGAACGCAGACCTGCTCGCACCCTGGCCTGCCGTGCGCGCCTTCATGGGGCGCATGGCGGCGTTCGGTCATGGCAGCGCAGAGGCGATCGCGCTCGACGCGGCGCTCGCCATCGGTACCCAGGCAGAACCTGCGGCGGTGGAAGCCGGTGTGGACGAGGCGGTGCCGACGTCGCTGGGGGCGGGCGCGGCGGTCAAGGTCATACCGACAGAGACGCCGCACCTGCCGGTCGAGGGTACGCTGGCAGCATGGGGCAACAGCCAGATCACGATCGCGCGCGAGGATCCGGTCGCCGGCAGGGTCAACGTGCATTTTCCGCTGCACGGCTACGACGTGATCGCGGCCTGAGGCATTGTCTGAACGGGCGCTCGGTCGACGGGCCATCGCGCTGGTGACAGGCGTCGTTAGCTGCTACAACAAGACCGAGTAGCGAGAGGGGAACAGCACATGAGCGAAGCAATCGCCCATCCGGATGGCTGGCGCGTCACGCGTCTGGCTAGCGCGCTCGGGGCCGAGGTTTACGGGGTCGACATCAGCCACGCGAGCGATTCAGACATCGACGCCATCAAGGCGCTGCTGCTGGAGCACCAGGTGCTGTTCTTCCCCGACCAGCACCCAAGCGTCGACGCCCACGTCGCCTTTGGGCGCCACTTCGGCGAGCTGGAGGGTCACCCGAATCTCAAGAACGCCTTCCTCGATCATCCGGAGGTCTTCGAACTGGCGGCCACCAAGGGCGGTATCGCCGACGAATGGCACACCGACATCACCTTTCAGGATTCGCCGGCGCTGATGTCTATCCTGCACATGAAGGTCTGTCCCGACACGGGCGGCGATACCATGTGGTCGAGCATGTATGCGGCCTTCGAGGCCCTGTCCGAGCCGATGCAAACGCTGTGCGAGGGCCTGACCGCGCTGCATGATGCGTTGCCGCACAACCGGCCGGACAAGATGGCGGTGCATCCCGTCGTGCGCGTGCATCCGCTCACCGGCAAGAAGGCGCTGTACGTCAACGAGCACTTCACCCGCCGCATCGTCGAGATGAACGCCGCCGAATCGGACACGCTGCTGCGCTACCTGTGCAACTGGGTCCAGCAGCCGCGATTCACGGTCCGCTATCACTGGCGCGCCGGCACGATCGCGATGTGGGACAACCGCTGCACCCAGCACTTTGTCATCAACGACTTTGAAGGCGAGCGCATCATCCAGCGCGTCACGGTGATGGGCGACAGGCCGGAGAGCGACAGCGCACCGCGCTGGGCGCCGTTTACGCGGCAGGGCCCGCTATCGGCGACCAGCCGACTGGATCGCCAGTTGCATCAGTATCTGACCGGGCGTAATCAGGGCAGCCAGTTCGACAGCTGATCGACCGCGCCGGCTGGCCGACCGGCCGCCGGCTTGTCTGCCCGCCGGGGGCTTCGTATATTTTCGCTGACAAGCGAGCGGACGCGTACCGCCCAAAAACACAATCAGGCAGATTCAACTGTCGTTTACTAGAGGGGAAGTAGTCATGAGCGCCATCAAACCCGGACTCCGACTGAAGAGCGCGGTCTGTAACGGCGAAGCCATGGTCGTCATCGGCGAAAGCGACATGGAGATCACCTGCGGCGGCGTACCCATGCTGGGTCCCGACGATGCGGCGCCAGCCGAAGCCACGGCCAATCCGGATCACATGTACGACTGCCTGATCGGTAAGCGCTACGTCAACGCGGAGGGCACGCTGGAGCTTTTGTGCGTGAAGGCGGGCGACGGCTCCTTTGGGCTCGACGGCCAGATGCTGATGGGCAAGGAGACGAAAAAGCTGCCGTCTTCGGACTGACGCAACCCCCGCCAGGCGGCGCCGCGAGGACGCGCTGCTTCGACCCGCGGGCGCGGGCCCGCTAAGCCGTGACCGGCGGCGTGGGAATCAGCGCCCGCACCCGACGCTGGTAGTCCGCATAGCCCGGGCGCCGGGCTAGCATGCGGCGCTCGATCATCGGGATCGTGATCCCGGCGAACAGCCCGAGCATCAGCACAAAACCAAGCCAGGCAGGCCAGTTGGCCCAGGGCGCACCAGCGCCCGCGGCCAGGCCGAACAGCGCCAGCGCCAGCCAGAACCCGATCTCACCCAGATAGTTGGGGTGCCGCAGCCAGGCCCAGACCCCGGTGTCCAGCAATCGCTCCTGCGGCGGCTGCGCGCGCCGAAACTGATATAGCTGTTCGTCCGCCAGCCACTCCAGATAGACGGCGCCAATGCCAACCGCGAACGCCGCCCAGTCGAGCCAGCCCGGCGCCGCGTCGCTGCGCGCCGCAATCCACATCGGCACGCAGCCAGCGAAGACCAGCGCGGTGGGCAGAAGGTGGATGCCGAACAGGTTGACCGCCCAGTACCAGCGGCCGTTCTGCGCGCGCAGATCGATGTAGCGCCAGTCTTCGTGACCGAGTCCGGTCCAGCCGCGCGCCCAGTTGCGAGTCAGCCTCACGGCCCAGGCGACCACCACGATGCCCATCAGCAGCATGCGCAGATCCTGGCCGCCGTGCAGCCACCACCAGAAGGCGAGCAGCACCGGGGGCGCGACGCTCCAGTAGGCGTCGTAGAAGCTGGCATTTCGAAATCCGACGCTGAACGCAAAGATCACCAGAGTCGCCGCAACGTCGGCGAGCGCCGCCGCCCACAGGCTGCCGAAGCCCTCCGCGATCGCCGCGACGCCGAACGCCACCGCGATCGCGGCCGCATAAGCCACAATGATCCAGCGCATTGGTCTATCCCCATCCTCGCGGCGAATGATAACCGCTGGACGGGATGGTAGGTGCCGCTAACGAGCGTCGGAGAGGGACGACGAGCGCCCGCGATGGGCGCTCGCAGGGGTCAGTGTCAGGAGGACTGCTGCCGCAGGGCGAGGAACTCGCGCCGCAGGCTGGCGTCTTCGAGGAAGGCACCGCGCATGATGCTGTTGGTCATCTTGGACTCGGTGTCCTTAACGCCGCGCCACTGCACGCAGTAGTGTTCGGCCTCCATCACGACGGCCAGGCCATCCGGCGCCATCTTCTTCTCTAGCAGATCCGCGAACTGATGCAGGGACTCTTCCTGAATCTGCGGCCGCGACATGATCCAGCTCGCCAGCCGGTTGTATTTCGACAGGCCGATCAGCTCGGAGTCTTCGCTGGGCAGAACGCCGACCCACAGACGTCCCATGATGGGCACGAGGTGGTGTGAGCAGGCGCTGCGAACCGTGATCGGGCCGACGACCATCAGCTCGTTGAGGCGCGAAACGTTCGGGAACTCCGTGACTTTCGGCGCCTCGACGTAACGACCGTTGAAGACCTCGCGCAGGTACATTTTCGCGACGCGACGGGCGGTGTCCTGCGTGTTGTGGTCGTTGACCGTATCGATGACCAGACTGCTCAGGACTTCCTCGAGCTTCTCCGCGACCTCGTCCTGGAGGGCGTCGAGCTCGCCTTCACCAATGAATTCGCTGATGTTGTCGTTGGCAAAGTAGCGCGCCCCGGCATCCTGGATTCGCTGGCGAATGCGCTGGGATACCGGTTCTTCGTGGCGCGTTCCCGGCAGGGGAAAGCTTCTGGAGGGTGCGTTCATCGCGCTTCTCGTATGTCCTTTGACTGTGCCCACCGTAGAAGCCGAAACGTGAATGACCTGTGAATAGCCTCCCTGGATAATGTTTCGTCGAGGTAAACCAGCGCCGCGCCTATGGGTTCGCGAGCTCGAAGTTGCCTGTGGCTTCTTCCCAGGCGCGTCGCAGCACGAAGGCGCGGTCCAGGCCGAGGCTGACGATGAATCTGATCGGCTCGTAGCCGGCATCGGCGGTCAAGTTCGCGCCAGCGACGAAATCCTCCAGCGGCGTTCCGTCCGCCGCCGCCTTCGCGCCGAGCGCCGCGAGCTGCGCGACGAAGTCCTGATACTGGCGCATCCCCGCGCGATCCGACGTTTCGCCGTGGCCGGGAATGATGCGCTCGAAGTTCAGCTCGAACGCGGCATCGAGCGTTTCGGACCACTCCGCGACGCTGCCGCCCGCTTCCAGATCGATGTTCGGATAGTGGCGGTTGAAGAACAGATCACCCATGGCGACCACGTTCTCGTCCTCGAACACCACAACCAGATCGCCGTCGGTGTGCCCCCGGCCGGGGTGCACGAGCAGCAGGCGCTTGCCGCCGAACTCGATGCGTCGCTGCTCGCTGAAGGTCTCGTTCGGCAGCAGGCCGCCGCCTTCGGCCGACCAGAAGTCAGCGTCGAGCACCTTCAGGTGCGACAGCGTCCGCGCCGTCGACACCACGCGCGTGCCGGCGGCGAACGCCGGGTTACCGTGCGTGTGGTCGAGGTGATAGTGGGTGTTGATGATCAGCGCCACGTCCTGACCGGTGAGCTCGCGCGCCGCATCGCGAATGCGTTCGCCCTGCATCACGAACGTCATGCTATCGACGATGACCGTGCCCGCGTCCGTACGCAGTACGGCGACGTTGCCACCGAAACCACGCAGCACGTACAGATCATCGCTCAGCCGTTCCACATCGAGCGCGCGCACCTGGACAGCGACGTAGCCGGCGCCAAGCAGCGCCAGCAGCACGAGGCCGCCCAGCAGCCAAAACAGTTTTTTCATACTCATACCCTCTCTTAGGCCCGTCTGCCCCGTGTCTGCGGCGTGTCTGAGGCGTGCCGACTCACTGTCGGTTGTCGTCCTAGCTCCCAGCGCTGTGCCGTGGCTGCCGCGATGACCAGGAACGGGTCGATCAGAATTCTACGGTAACCGCAGCGAGTCCGTTCGGTCTCCCCTCCCCGACCGCCGACGGCTTATGATGCCACTCGAGATCCGCACCACAGGGAGAGCCATCGTGAGCCTGATCGACTATCAATCGGACAACCGCATCGCGCTGATCACCATCAATCGAGCCGATCGGCTGAACGCGCTGAGCGAGGAGGTCATCGTCGGCCTGCAGGAGGCCTGGCGGCGCTACCGCGACTCCGACGATCGCTGCGCCATCGTGCACGCCGCGGGCGAGCGCGCGTTCTCGGTTGGCGCTGACATCGGTTCGCCGCCGAAAGAGATGTGGCAGGGCGTGCCCAGCGTCGGCGTCGAATTGAACAAGCCGATCATCGCGGCGGTGCACGGCTGGTGCATAGGTGGTGCGTACTGCATCGTACAGATGTGCGATCTGGTCATCGCGGCGGACAACACGCGCTTCAAGTACCCCGAGGCGCAGCTCGGTTTCTCCGGCGGCCTCATCGCCAGCATGATGGCGCGCGTGCCGCAGAAGGTCGCGATGGAATTCATGCTGCTCGGCCAGGATCTCAGCGCGCAGCGCGCCTACGAGGTCGGCATGGTGAACAAGATCGTGCCGGCAGGTACGGAGGTCGAGGCCGCGCGCGAGTGGGCGACGATACTCGCGAACTCGGCGCCGCTGGTCGTCGAGACGCTGAAGAAGTTCACGCTAGATACTCTCGCGAAGAGCCCGGCCGAGGCCGCCGCCATCGCGCGCGAGGACCTGTTGACGATTCGGAATTCAGAAGATGGTAAGGAGGGTGGCCGTGCGTTCGCAGAAAAACGAACCCCGAACTTTCAGGGTCGCTAGCGCGCTGTTGGCGCTAGCGCTCGTCGGCGGCTGCGCCGGTCCCAGCGTCTCCGAGCAGCAGTGCCTGGCGGGGGACTGGGAATCCATCGGCTATCGCGACGGCGAGCGCGGCGTCAGCACCTCGCGCCTGCTGGAACATCAGGACGCCTGCGGGAAGTTCGGCGTCGTGCCCGACAAGGCAGAGTATTTTCGCGGCTGGGAGGCCGGCATCGAGACCTTCTGTACGCCGCAGAACGGCTTTCGCCAGGGCCGCGGCGGCAAAGCGGTCAACACGCTGTGCGATGCCTATCCTGACTTCTCGGCCGGCCACGCGGACGGCGCTCTTCTGTACGACGCCGGTCGCCGCGCCGACGACGCCGAGCGCCGGCTGCAGTCGGCGGAACAGGAGATCGAGGCGCTCGGCGAGGAGATCGAGACGGTCAAGCAGCAGCAGCTCGACGCCACGCTGGACGACGAGGCACGACTGGCACTTGGGGATCGGCTGGAAGATCTGGTCGAGGAGCGCGTCGAGCTGCGCGCCGAACTCGAACCCCTGGCGCGCGAGCTCGAGCGCGCGGAGCGGGAGCTGGCGGCGCTGGAGGCCGAGTTCCTGCCCTGAGCGCGGCCTGAGGGAAGCCAGAGAGAGGCCTGAGCGCGTCGGGCGTATGGCCGGAAAAAGGCGGAGCTGGCCTCAGTAATAGCCCTGCCCCGTGCGGTAGCGCAGCTGCAGACTGAGCGTCGTTTGCGTCGCATCAACCGACGCAAAGAGATCCTGTTCGAGCTGCGCGGAAACCGACAGCGCCCGCGTCGGGCGATAGACCACGCCAGCGGCGGCCTCGATCACGTCGCCGGCGTCGACCTCGCCGCGGGCGCCGAGCTGACCGTAAAACTGCCAGGTGTCCGAGCTGTCCGCGCGGTTCCATTCGATGAGCCCGTCGTACATCCCGCGTCCGTCGGTGGTTCCGAAGGCGACCTCGGCCAGCCAGGACTGCAGTCCGACGCGATACTGCGCATCGAGTCCGACCCGCTCCCGGCCAACGCCGTCGATCTCGTTTTTCAGCAGCGACAGGCCGAGCACCAACCTGCCGGCGCGCGGCGTGCCCACGCGACCCGCAAACACGTAGGAACCCGCCTCGCGTCCCACTCGCTGATTGCCGCCACCACCCACCATGAACTCATACTCGAACAGCTCGTGCTCGTTGTTCAGCGTGACGCCCCAGTCGGCCTGCAGGCCGAGATTTTGCGGAACGTCGTACTGCCTGAGCGTGCCGTTGGTATCGACCAGATGCTCGAGACCGAAGGGCAGCTCCATGTGCCCCACGCGCACGTTGGGCAGGCCGCGCGGCAACCCCGTGTAGTTAAAGTTCACGATCCGATAAACCAGCCGCGTGTCCCGATCGTCCGCGTAGAAGCTCGGGGTCGGGCGCAGACCCTCGACCCGGGTCAAGTAGGCCTGCACGGTCAGCACACCGCGATCGCGATGCAGGTTGCGAAACTCCTTACGCAGATCGATGCCCAGCGCGTGCCGGTGGCCGACCAGTTCCGGGTCCACGTACCAGTAGGAACTGCTGGAGGAGTCCACCGACAGCCGCAGATTCTCCTTGAGATCGACGAGCAGGTCCGTCGCGATCTCCGACACGGCGATTGAAGGTGGGCTGTACGCGGCGCTCAACAACAGCAGCAACAATCCCGACAGCCACAGCGGCAACCGCCGGGGAATGGTGATCGCTGTGTGGCTCATCGCAGGCTCCGTCGCTGTTGCGCCGCTTCCGCAGAATGCGGGCGCAGCTCATCAACAACGGCTAACGGCAGCCGGATGCCGGGCGTTAGCGCCTCAGCCTAGACCTGAGCGGGCAGTCACACAGGGTTCGTGATCGAGCGTGCGACTAGCCAACGAATCGCCGCACAGCCGTGTTCAGCCGCGAAACGGCGCGAGGCCTTCCATGTCGCCGATGTCGTGCGAGACATAGACGCTCATGTGGTCCGTCTGATCGAGCCCGTGCAGCCAGAGACGCAGCTCCGCGGTTCGATCGGTGTTCTCAGGCACGACGAGGTAGCTGTAGGCGAAGCCCTTGCCAGTGTCCTCGACGAGGTCTGTCTTGGAATTGGTGATATCGCCGGAGAACAGCAGGATCCGCTCTTCGACGGCGACGGCAAACAGCGTCGAGCCCGGCGTGTGCCCGCCCAGCGAATAGATGCCGACGCCGGGAAAGTCCGCCAACTCGGTCAGCGTGTCCGCGTCGATGGCATCGGCCTGGCGACAGCCGGCGACGATGGCGGCGCCCTCGGTGGTGTTAACGTTGTGCGTCGTGCGCTGAAGGTTGGTCTGCACGACCTTCATGCGCGGATTGTTCGCGCACAGCGCCACCGCGCCCTGCGTGTGGTCGATGTGCAGGTGCGTAAAGCCGATGGCGGCCACGTCCTGCAGGCGGTCGCCTAGCTCCCGCACCGCGGTCGTGTGCACCTCGGCGGGCTGCGCCCCGTAGAGCCACTCCATCAGACGGCCAAAGTCACGCGCGGCCGCAGCGTCCATCCCCGCATCGATCAGCATCAGGCGCCCGTCGGCCCATTCGATAACCACCGTGTGATGGCCAAGCGACAGCACCTCGGATTCCTGGCTGGACGTGCGAATCGCAGAAACCGAGACGGGGCCATTGGCGGTTCGCCGCAGGGCTTCGAACTGGGCGACGTCCGGCAGACCCGGTCCGATCTGGCGGATGTCGAGCTGCGCGGGCAGCAGGTACAGCAATCGTCCTCCGATCAATAGGGCGATCAGTACGACGACTGACACTAACGTCTTCTTGAGCAAAAGAACTCTCCAACGGGTAGCTGTGTGCGGTGTTGAACGATCAACGGCGCGCGGCAGCCGACGCGCCGCTCCGGCTAGAACTCGAGAATCGCGCGCCCGGAGATACTGCCGTCCTCCAGCGCGGCCGCCGCCTCGTTGATCTGGTCGATGCTGTAGCGCGCGGTGACCATCTCCTCCAGCGGCAACGCCCCGGTCTCGTGCCAGCGCAGGAACATCGGAAAATCACGATCCGGGGCACAAGAGCCACCGAGGCTGCCGATGAACTTCTTCTCGTGCAGCAGCACGTCGAAGGTATCGATTTCCACGGTGCTGCTCGGCACGCCGACGAGCACCGCGGTGCCGCCGGTGCAGGCGCCGAAGTGACCGCTGCGGCAGGCTGGCGTGATCTGCTGCATCGTCTTGCTCAGGCCGATGCAGTCGAAGGCGAAGTCCGCGCCGCTCACGGTGCCCTTGAGCATCGTGTTCTTGTTGCTTTGCACGGTCAGTTCGTGAATCGCCTCAACCGGGTCCACGCGACCCGCGTTGATGCCGTGCGTGGCCCCGAAGCGTTTCGCAAATTCGAGCTTCTCGTCGCTGAGATCCACCGCGATGATCGGGTCGGCGCCCGCCACCTTGGCGCCCACGACCGCGGACAGGCCAACGCCGCCGACGCCGAATATCGCGACGCTGTCGCCAACGCCCACGCCCGCCGTGTTGATCACGGCGCCGGCACCCGTCATCACCGCGCAGCCGATGATCGAGGTCACGTCACGCGCGATGCCCGGATCGGCCTTGACGACATACTGCTCGTCGCAAAGCGTGTGGTCCGCCCAGGTGAACACGTTTTCGGATTCCGCCATGCCGCCGGTGACTTCCAGCCGAGAGCGCTCCGGGCGACGGCCGCCGGCCGCCACTGCCCTCGGCACCCAGGTGACCAGCACGGTGTCGCCTTCCTCGACGTGGGTCACGGCCGAGCCGGCCTTGAGGATCTCACCCGTCGCCTCGTGGCCAAGGATCACGGGAGAGCGGCGCTCACGATGCATCTGGTGTAGCTGCGAATGGCAGACGCCCGAAGCAAACTGACGTACGACGACCTGATGCGGTCCCGGGTCCGGCAGGTCGATCTCTTGGAGCTCCAGCGGACCCTGTGCCTGAGGCAGAACCACCACTCGCGCCTGCGTCATCGGCATATCCTCAATTACATACATTCATACAATCGGCTGATTTTACACGCTGCGAACCGCCGCCAAAGCCGTGGTTATGCCCACGTCCATCCACTAGGCTGAACCCATGCAAGCCCCGTCGCCCGAGCAGCTACAGAAACTGGCTGGCGCGACCGCATTCGCGGCGGGCGAGGCCCTGTTCGCCGCGGCGGCCGTGAGCGACCTGACCATCGGCGAGACGCGAATCACGGCGAACGTGCGCGATGGCGGCGTCGAGCGCGTCGAGCTGCGCGTCAGCCGTCGCCAGGTGGATCCGAGCTGTACCTGCCCCGACTCTGACGGTTTTGACTTCTGCAAGCACTGCGCCGCGGTGGGGCTTGCCGCTCACGCCCAGCTCGAACGCCAGGCGGCGCTGCGCGACGGCAGCGAGGCGGAACGCATCGAGGCCTACCTGCTCACGCAGCCTCGCGAGAGCCTGATTTCGAGCCTGGTGCAGGCGAGCCAACACGACAGCGCGCTGCGCCGGCAGCTGCTGCTGCGCGCCGACGTCGCCGCCGGCAAGGCCAGCGCGACGCGCCTGAAACGCGACATCACTGCGGCGACGCCCCTGCGCGATACGCGCAAGGCGCGCGAGATCAAGGCCTACTACGAGACGCTGGAGCGCGCCCTGGCAGAGCTCGAGGCCATCGCCGCCGAACTACCGGCGAAGACGCTGAAGAGCGTGGTCGACCATGCGATCGAACGCCTGGGCAAGGCGCTCGATCGCGTCTACGACCGCAAGGGCGAGCGCAACGACTCGATGGCCATGGTCCGCGCGCTGATCCGGCGGGTCCTGGAGCATCAGGAGCTGCCCGAGTCGCAGCGCGTCGCGTTCCTCCTGCAGCACGTCATCGCGGACGACAAACAGCTGCTGCCGCTGGCGCGCGTGTTCGAGCTGCTGGCCTCCAGCCTGGGCGACTCAGGCGTCGAGACGCTCGTCGACCTGGCGCGAGCGCACTTCGACACCGTAACGCCCCCGGAGCTCGGCGAATGGCGCTATTTCGACAGCAAAGAGAAACGCGTGGAAGCGCTGCTGCTGCATCGCTATGAGGCCACCGGCGACGACGACAACCTGCTGCACGTTCTGCAGCGCCGCTGCATGACCGCCGCCGACTGCTATCGCGTGGCGGAACTCTTGATCACGATGCAGCGCCTCGACGAGGCGGAGACATGGCTGACGCGCGGCGACGAGGCGATGGGGCCGCGGGCTAAGCCGACGACGGCGCATGTGCGCCTGCTGCGTGCGCGCGACGATCACACCGGGGCGCTGAATGCGCAGCGCGCACTGCTGCTGAACCGACCGACGTTGGAGGCCCTGCTGGAACTGAAGCGGCTGGCCCAGTCCGCAGACCACGACCCGGCCGGCGCGGAGTTCTGGCGCGATACGCTGGATGCGCTGCTGCATCGCGCGCGCACCGATCCGATGTTCGGTCACGCCGCCGCCTGGACGCTGGCCCGCTACGCCGCCAGCAACGGCGATCTGGAGCGCGCGTTCGTGCTGGTGCGCGATCACCTCGGTAACGATGACGACCACCGTCTGGAGGCGCTGGAGTGGTTCGGCGACGATCCCGAACGGGCACTGTCGATTCTGGATCGGGTCATCGACAACGCGATCGACATGCGCACGCGCCACGCCTATCAGTACGCCGCGGGGCTGCTGCAGTCGAACCGGGCGCTGTTTGATGCGCTCAGCGAGCGCGCCTATCACGACAAGCTGCTCGCGCTGCGAGTGCGCTACGGGCGCCGGTCAGGATTGATCGCGCAGCTTGAGCGCATCGAATAGCGGCTTCGCATTTCTGCTCAGCGCGATCCCTGATCAGCTGTTGCCTAAATCTTGATCTCTTCCTCGGCGCGTACCAGATAGCTGCCTTCGGCCAGCGCACCCAATTCCAGCCTGCCGACTTGCTGCAGGTGTAGCGCCTCGATTGACAGCTCGGTCGCCGCAAAGAGCTCCTGCATAGCCTTGGCGCCGATGTTTCGCGTGCTGAGCAGCAACGTCGCGTCATCCGTGGTCTGGATGTCGACCGCCGGCCCAGCCAGCTTTCCTGACGGCACCGGCCAGGCGGCCTCAAGCCGGCGAATCTGGTCTTCCGTGATCGGGCGTCGAGACTGGAATCGGTAGACGTGCGGCTTGGTCAACAGCCGCTTCTTGATTCGACTGGCCCAGCGCGCATCGTCACTGAGCAACACGAGGCCGCTGTGCGAGGTCCCGAGCGTATTCGCGAAGTAGTAGTAGCGCTCGTCAGAGCCGTCGTCCAGAAGTTCCAACACCGAAGCGCATTCACCGCCTTTGGTCGCGCACGCATACGCCGGTGGCTTGTGCAGCACGACGTATCGATAGTTCGCGATCTCTATGGATTCGCCATCGAACACCACCCGAGCGTCGTCGCCGACTTCGAAAAACGGGTCGGTAATCACGGCACCGTCGACCGACAGTCGACCCTTGCGGATGAAGAACTTCGCCTGATTGAGGCTCATCGCCACAGACAGAGACAAGAATTTACTCAGTCGCATGGCGGGTCTCAGGGTTGCGATCTCGAGCGCCATTCATCGAAGCTACGCTCCAGGCACACAGCGCGCGTCTGCCGCCGGGCGGACGCGACTCACCGCGAACGCCGCGCTTCGTCCATGCGCCGAATGTTATCCACGTATTCGGTCTTAGTATTGAGATGCGGGAACGGTACATCGGGCACCGGCAGATCGAGCGCTGCGCAGATGGGCGCCCAACCATCGCCAGGCTGCCAGATGACCAGCCGCTCGGCTGGAGCTCGCGCGCGCACCGCTGCGTAGTGCGCCTCGAACGCGGCGCGGCAGGCCTCGCGATCGGCGCGATCGGGCGTGAAGCGGCCGAACATCTTCTCCAGCATCTCCCGCCATGGCCCCTCGACGCGCTTGGTAATCTCGAAAATGGTGTTGCTGGCGCTGTCCCACCAGGAGTCGAAGCTGCGCACCGACATCAGGATAACGGCATCGGGATAGGCCTCCGCGAGCTCTTCCCAGAACACCACCGCCGGCCAGTCAACGACCGCCGCGAAGTCAGCAAACAGGTCGTTCCAATTAGGTAGCGTGCCGTCGAGGGCGGCGTCCCACACCGGCATATCCGCGGGTCGCGCGATGACGTCGGCCATGTGGTAGCAGGGCGCGTCGAACAGAATCGCCAGCGCGTCCTTCAACGAGCGCGTTCCGGTGCGGCCGAGACCGGCGCCTATGACCTGCAAGCTCATCTCGCGTCCCTCTCGGCCGGCGAAACGCGCACGCCTTCGAAGGGTATCTGGCCCATGGGATTACCGATCGTCCCCGTTACGCGGTCATCGACGACGACACCCTCATAGCTCATTTCCATTTCACCCATGGGCATTGTGATCGTCAGCGGGAAGCTGAACGCGTTGCCGGATGTTGCCACCGAATCGATCGCGATCTCCCCACGGCGGCCCTTGTAGGTCCCGGCGTGGCCGTCACCCTCGCGCCAGATCGTCAGCTCGGGGTGCTGCGTGCCCCGCGGCGTTTCGACGGTCAGGCGCCACTTTCCAGTGATCTCGTCGGCGTGGCCCGCGATGCTCCAGGCCGCTGCGATGACGACGATGAGGCTCTGCAGTTTCATTCTGATCGTCTCTCCTTTAGTGGATCGGCTACTAATCAGTCCGCCAACGAACCCCACAGGCTCGCGCGCGACGCTCATGCGGCCCCCGCTGCTCAGCCAGAGTCTACCCGGAACCGATTATCCACCGCTGTCCGGCCACCGCGGACCCTGCCACTTCGATCTGGCGTGCCAGTCGCCAGGCCTTGGCTCAGCCGGCGCAGAAGTTCGCGCGCGGCACACCCATGTCACCTGAACGCAGACGCATCCGGCACGTGACTGGTTGCGCACAGGCCATCGGGCGAGTCCGCGATCTCACCCGCCGCCGCGACCAGGCACAGACTGCGCGGCGCGGTCCGCGCTTCCCAGGCGAAGCCGGTCGGCGGCTGCGCGTCCGGCACGCCGCCGAAAAGACCGCGAGCCTCGCGCAGCGCTAGTGCCTGCATGACCGTCTGGTGAATCGCCACGCGATGCGACTGCTGCGCATAGCGTTCATAGGTATCAATGGAACTTGACCCTGTGGTCCGCGCATCCGCGACGGGCACCGATTCGGTGGACGGCGGCGTGACGGCAAGCAGCAGCGGCAACCCCGGCGTCCGCGTCAGCACGTCCCGAAAGTGCAGCGTCGCCGCGCGCAAATCGTCCAGCCCATCGTCGTCGGCCGCCGCGAGCCAGGCGAAGGCAGAGCGCACCGCCTCAGGATCCTTTACGTCCACGAGGGGGCCACCGTCGACGGCACAGAAAAACGCGCCGGTGTCGTTGCGGGCGAACTGCAGCCATTCGAGGCTCGCCTCGAGCAGGGGGCTGTGGGCGCGCTGCGCCGACGTCAGCGGTGTCAGCGCCTGCGCTAACTGTAGCGCCTCGGTTCGCCGCCTAGCCGATATCGTTTGCGCCTGCAGCGCCAGCAGCGCTCGGTCCCCGATCGACAGCGTCGCCGTGAAGATCATGTACTCAAGCAGGGTCCTGCTGCCGGCGAGCAGGCGCCGCAGGTTTCGTGCGTAGTCGACCGCCAGCCTGGCGCGATCGGACGCGGGCGCCGCAAACAGCAGCCAATGGCCATATTCGCGCACCGTTGCGATGAAGTCCTGCGGCGGGTGAGATTTCGTAAATCGGTCTATATCAGACATGATCCGATACAGGTCCGCTGGCGTCAGCGTCGGCAGCTCCGCGCCCAGCAGCGCCTGAAAGGCGCGCCAGTACGCGGGGTTGTCGGGTAACAGCGCCGCATACTCGGACGACCGCAGCGCTTGCACGCAGCGCACTGAATCGTAGCCCTCCGGACAACTCGCATAGAGAAGCTCAGACGCCGCGCCGTGATCACGAGTCGCGTCGACATAGCGGGGCGTCTGCTGCCACGCGGCTCCCGCCTCGGTGAAGGTCTGCGCGCCCGCAGGCGTCGAGGCCAAGGCGATCAGCAGCGCAACCAAGACGCGACGGGTGGCGAAAAATCGCCCATCACTCAACACGCAGTATGAGTTGCCGTCGCGAAACACTATTGCCAGCATCCGTTGCCATCGCGCGGTCGCCACCCGTTCAATTCATCTTGAGTTAGGATGCGCTGCAGACGCAAGGAGCCCAGCAGACCTTTGGAATCCGCACTTCTCAGCGCGACGGCCTTTCTCGCCGCGCACGGCTACCTCGTCGTGTTCGTCTGGGTGTTTCTCGACCAGGCGGCGCTGCCGATGCCCGCCATCCCCGTGCTCATTGCCGCGGGCGCGCTGATCGCCGGCGGCCAGCTCGACGCGCTGCCCGTGGTCTGCGCCGCAACCGTCGCTGCGCTGCTGGCAGACGCGCTGTGGTACCAGCTCGGCAAGCGTGGCGGCGCGAGCGCCATCTCCTGGGTGTGCAAGCTGTCGCTGGAGCCCGATAGCTGCGTAACCACAACGCGCAACGCCTTCGGCCGCTTCGGGCCGGTCACCATCGTGATCGCAAAATTCCTGCCGGGCGTACAGACCCTCGCGCCCGCGTCGGCAGGTTTTGTCGGCGCGCCCTTCGCCGGCTTCCTGCTGCTGGATCTCATCGGCACGCTGCTGTACGTCGCGCCCTTCGTCGCCGGCGGCTACTACTTTCAGCCCCAGCTCGCCGCCGCGCTGAACGCGCTCGGCGATCTCTCCGGCGGCCTGGGGCTCGCGCTGGCCGCCGGGCTGGCGGTGTACGCGGCGTACAAGATCGGCCAGTGGGCGGTGTTTCTGCGCGGCCATCGGTTGCGACGCCTAACCCCGGAGGCGCTGCACGAGCGACGACAAAGCGGTGAACCCATCACCGTCATCGATCTGCGCCAGCGGCTCGACTATGAGCTGCAGCCCGTGGTCATTCCCGGCGCGCTGCGCATTCCCATCACTGAAATCGCGGAGCGCCGGGGCGACATCCCCGAGCGCTTCGACGTCGCGCTCGTCTGTACGTGACCCTCCGAAGCCTCCAGTGCCCGTGTGGCGCTGTACCTGAAGAAGCACGGACTGCCTGACGTGTTCCCGGTCGCTGGTGGCATGACGCGCTGGCTGGAGCTGGGTCTGCCGGTGGAACCGGTGGAGATCGAGGTGGCCAACGGCTAGCAGGCTGTTAATAAACAGCCTGCTAGCTTCTGGCCATGGATGGCCAAGCGCAAATCAAACACGTAGGTGTTTGATTTGTCGTATGGGACACGCCAGCCACGGATGGCTGGCGGGTGAAAAGCGATTCGTAGAATCGCTTTTCAACAAACGGCTACGGCGCGTCGTGCATGAACGCCGCCTGCATCAGGCTGCGCGAATAGTCCGCCTGCGGATTTTCGAAAACCGAATCGGCCGGTCCCTGCTCGACGACTCTGCCCGCCCGCATCACGACCAGTCGATGCGCGAGCGCCCGGACGACCTTGAGATCGTGACTGATGAACAGATACGCGATGCCGCGCCGCTGCTGCAGATCGCGAAGCAGGTCGACGATCTGGGCCTGGACGGAGCGGTCGAGCGCAGACGTCGGTTCGTCGAAGACGATGAAGCGCGGCCGCAGCACAAGGGCGCGGGCGATCGAGATGCGCTGCCGCTGGCCGCCGCTGAACTCGTGGGGATAGCGATCGAGCCAGGCGGGATCGAGACCGACGTCCCGCAGCGCCTGGGCAACGCGCTCCCGCCGCTGCGCTGCCGTCAGTTCTCGCTCGTGAACGAGCAGACCCTCCTCGACAATCTGCAGTATCGACATGCGCGGGGACAGGCTGCCATACGGGTCCTGAAACACGATCTGTATGTCGCGCCGCAACGTGCGCAGAGATCGGCCGTCGAGGCCCTGTAGTTGAGTGCCGGCAAAGCGAATCGACCCGGAACTGGGTAGCAGTCGCAGCAGCGCGAGCCCAACCGTCGTCTTGCCGGAGCCGGACTCGCCCACGAGCCCCAGCGTCTCACCCGCGCCGAGCTGAAACGCGAGGTCGTCGACGGCGCGCACGCTGCGACGGGCACCAAACCACCCCTTGTCCTGCCGATAGTCGACGCACAGGCCGCTGACCTCGAGCAGCGGTTCCGGGTCACCGGGGATCGCCGGTATCCCCGCCGGCTCGGCAGCCAGCAGCTTGCGTGTATAGGCATGTGTCGGCGCGCGAAACACCGTCTCGCTCGGGCCGGTCTCCACCAACTGCCCGTCGGTCATCACGCAGACGCGCTGTGCGATCGAACGGACGACGCCCAGGTCGTGGGAGATCAGCAGCAGCGCCATGCCGAGGCTGGACTGCAACTCACGCAACAGCTCGAGAATGCCGGCCTGAATGGTGACATCGAGCGCCGTCGTCGGCTCGTCCGCAATCAGCAGACGAGGTTCATTCGCCAGCGCCATCGCGATCATCACCCGCTGTCGCTGACCGCCCGACAGTTCGTGCGGCAGCGCGTCCAGCCGCTGTTCGGCGTCCGGCAGCCGCACTAATCGCAGCAGCTCGAGTGTCCATTCGCGCGCGGCCGCGCGACCCACCCGACGGTGCAGCATCACACTTTCGCTGACCTGTCGCTCGATGGGATGCAGCGGGTTCAGGGACGTCATCGGCTCCTGGAAGATCATGCTGGCAACCGCGCCGCGCTGCGCCCGCACCGCCTCCGCCGGGGCGCCGATCATCTCGGTGCCTTCGAGCAGCACGGAGCCGCGAGGATGGCTAGCCAGCGGATAGGGCAATAGCTGCAGCGCCGCGAGCGCCGTCGCCGACTTTCCGGACCCGCTCTCGCCGACGATCGCCACGGTCTCGCCGTGATCGACGCGAAAACTCACGCCCTTCACGGCGTCGCGGTCGCCGAAACGCACCCACAGGTCATCGACCGCGAGCACCGGCGCGCTCACGCGGCGGTCCTCGCAGGCAGCGCGTCCTCGGCCGGCGCGCCGCTCGCGTGACTGCGCCGCGGATCGAACGCATCGCGCACGGCTTCGCCGATGAAGATCAGCAGCGTCATCATCACGGCGAGCGTGATGAACACGCTGATGCCTATCCAGGGCGCCTGCAGGTTGGACTTGGCGGACGACAACAACCTGCCGAGCGAAGGCGCGTCCAGCGGCAGGCCGAAGTTTAGAAAGTCGAGCGCCGTCAGCGTCGTGATCGAGCCGTTGAGGATAAACGGCAGATAGGTCAGGGCCGCAACCATCGCGTTCGGCAGCACGTGCCGCCGCATGATCGTCCAGTCGCTCACGCCCATCGCGCGGGCAGAGCGCACGAACTCGAAGTTGCGCGCGCGTAGAAACTCCGCCCGCACCACCGCGACGAGCGGCATCCAGCTAAACAGCGCGAGTATCCCGAGTATCCAGAAGAAGTTGGGTTCGACCATGCTGGCGAGGATGATCAGCAGGAACAGAACCGGCAGGCCGGCCCAGATCTCCACGAGCCGCTGACCGACGAGATCGACATAGCCGCCGAAGTACCCCTGCAGGCCCCCGACCAGTATCCCGATGCTGGCGCTAAGGATCGTCAGCGCGATGCCGAACAGGACCGACAGGCGAAAACCGTACAGCAGCATGGCGAACAGGTCGCGCGCCAGCGGATCGGTGCCCAGCAGGTGTCCGTGCTCGAGCGGCGGCGTTGGTATGTGATCCGGAATCGCAAAGTCGATGGTCCGGTAGCTGTAGCGCACCGGCGGCCACAGCGCCCAGCCGCGCTCGTCGATCAGATCGAGGACCGTCGCATCGGTGAAGTCCGCGTCGATCGGTAGCTCACCGCCAATTTCCTGCTCGGTGTAGGTGACGGCGACCGGAAAGTACCAGTCGCCGTCCAGGCGCATCACGATTGGTCGATCGTTCGCGATGAACTCAGCACAGAGCGCGACGGCAAACAGTGCCGTGAACACCCTCAGAGACCACAGCCCGCGCCGGTTGCGGCGAAAGTTCGCTATCCGACGCCGGTTGAGCGGGGTCACGCGCGGCTCTCGAAGTCGATGCGCGGATCGACCAGTGTGTAGACGATATCGCCGATGAGCTGCATCAAGAGGCCGATCAGGGTAAACACGAACAGCGTTCCGAACAGAATCGGGTAGTCGCGCTTGATCACGGCGTCGAAACCCAGGAGCCCAATCCCCTCGAGCCCGAAGATGACCTCGATCAACAGGGCGCCCGTGTAGAGGATCGAGATGAATGCCGCCGGAAAGCCGGCGATGACGATCAGCATCGCGTTGCGAAATACGTGGCCGTACAGCACGCGCCGTTCGGTCAGGCCTTTCGAGCGCGCCGTCAGCACGTACTGTTTCGACAGCTCTTCCAGAAACGAATTCTTGGTCAGCATGACCAGCGTCGCGAAACCGCCGATAGTCAGCGCGATCAGTGGCAGCGTCAGATGCCACAGATAGTCTTTCACCTGGCCCCACCAGGTGAGTTCCGCGAAGTTGTCCGAGACCAGCCCGCGCAGCGGGAACCAATCGAAATAGGAGCCGCCGGCGAATACGACCAGCAGGAGGATGGCGAACAGGAATCCGGGAACCGCATAGGCCGTAAACACAAGCCCGGACGTCCACAGATCGAAAGAGGATCCGTCACGCACCGCCTTCGCTATGCCGAGCGGTATGGAGATCGAATAGATGAGCAGCAGCGACCACAGACCGAGCGAGAGCGATACGGGCAGGCGTTCGACGACGAGATCGAAGACCGGGCGATCCTGAAAGAAGCTGCTGCCGAAATCGAGGCGCGCGTAGTCCCACAGCATCGAAAAGAAGCGCACGTGGGCGGGCTGATCGAATCCGAACTGGGCCTCCAGCTCCGCGAGCAGCTCGGGCGGCAGACCGCTCGAACCCGTGTAGCCGCCCGTATCGGGCGGGCCCATGCTCGCACCGGCCGACACAGACGCGGTGCTCGACATGTTGAGTCCGGCGCTCTGGGCGATCACCTGTTCGATGGGTCCGCCGGGTGCGAACTGGATGATCGCGAAATTGATCACCATGATCCCCAGCAGCGTCGGCAGGATCAGCAGCAGTCGGCGCAGAACATAGCGACCCACCTATTGCGCCCCGACAGCCGTTGCTGATTCTTCCGCATTCGACGCACGAATGCGCTCGACGCGGGCCGCCTTCTCGGCGTCCCACCACCAGGCGTCGTAGAACGCCTCGCGCTCGAGCAGCCCGTAGGACGCGCGCCCGAAGCGATCCCAGTACGCCATCGCCTTGTGCGTTCGCGACGAGCTTGGCACGAAGTAGAAGTTCCACATCAGCACCCGGTCGAGCGCCCGAATCGCCGCGATGTAGTCCGCCTGCGTCTGCGCGGTACGCGCGTGCTCGATCATGGCGTCGACGGCCGGATTCTGGATCGCCGTCCAGTTCGGGCCGTAGGTCATCTGCGCCGAGTCCGAGTGAAACTGATTGGTGATTAACAGGATCGGCGTGTTGTTCGGCAGAAACCAAATCGCGCCCGCGTCGAAATCGCCGGAACGCATGCGATGCAGCCAGGACGAGATCTCCGGCGCCTTGATCGTCGACTCGATGCCCACCTTGGCGAGCACGCGCTGATAGGGAATGAACGACGCGCCAAGCGCGGGCGACACCGCGACGAAGCGAATCTTGAACGGCTCCCCCGTTCGCTCGTGCACCAGCTTGTGGTCGCGCAGGACCCACCCCGCCGCCGCAAGCAACTCCAGGGCGCGCTTGACGTCCGCGCGGTGCCAGCCGGTGCCCTCACGCGGCTTGCGTGCCCATTCCTGCGTAAACACCCGAGGCGGTAGCTGGTCGCGAAACGGCTCCAGCAATCGCAGCTCGCGTTCGGACGGCAGACCCCGATGCGCAAGCTCCGAGCCGTGAAAGAAGCTGGTGGCCAGACCGAAGAAGTTATAGCTGCCCACGCGATTCAACCAGGCGGAGTCGCGCAGCAGCCACAGCGCCTCGCGCACCCTAATGTCCTGAAAACGCGGCTGGCGGAGGTTCCAGAATATCGGCCACCACATGCCGGCTGGTTTCAGGGTTTGCACCAACTCGGTCTTAAAGGCGCCGGCCCGAACCGCCGGAAAATCGTAACCGGTGGCCCAGCGCGGCGGCACCGTCTCCTCGCGCAGATCGATCAGGTCGCCCTTGACTGCCTCGTACTGCACCTGATCGTCACGGAAGTAGTCGACGACGATCTGATCGAAGTTATAGCGTCCCCTGTTGACGGGAATGTCTTTGCCCCAGTAGTCATCGACGCGCTCGTAAACGATCTGCCGGCCCAGCTTGAATTCGGCGACGCGATAAGGACCGCTACCCAGCGGCGGCTCCGTGCCCGCGCGCGTGACGTCGCGATCGGCCCAGTAGTGGGCGGGCAGAATCGGCAGCACGCCGAGGCGCTGCGGCAGCGACGGATCACCGCGATAGGCCGGATCGACCCAGACGCGAAACTCGCGCGCGTTCAGCACCTCGAGGCGTTCGAACACGGCCATCGGTTGGCGAATGCTGGGCCGCGCCCGGTTGCGGTAGACGTCGAAGGTGAACTCGTAGTCGGCGACCGTGATCGGTTTGCCGTCATGCCAGCGCGCGCCCTCGCGCAGCAGGAACGCGATCCAGGATCCATCTGGCGCCACCGCGACGCCCTCGGCGAGTCGCCCGTAGCGTTCGCTGGTGGTGTCGATCGCCAGCGACAGTAAGCGGTCGTAGAGCCAGTTGCGGTACGGAACCCAGGTGTTGACGCCCGCGACTATGCGTCCGGTCATCGGCACTTCGGAGAAGGTATCCCAGTTACCCATGTCGCCGATCCGCAGCCGACCACCCTTCGGCGCCTCCGGGTTGTGATAACGAAAGTGGGTAAAGTCAGCCGGGTAGCTGAGATCGGCGAGGTAGGCGATGCCGTGCTGGTAGCTGATGCCGGTCGCCGCTGAAACCGTTGCGGCCCGTCCTTCGGCGCAGGCAAACAGCAGCGACGCGAGCGCCAGCACGCGCCAGGCGGCGGCGCCACATTCGACCCGGTCACGACGGTAGTCGAGCGATCTCAACGGCCTGATGTTCCCTTCTTCCCCCAATCCGATCTTACGCCGCCGCCCCAGAAGCTCAATTTGACGATCGGGCCGCAGTCTGAGCGGCTTGCGGGGTGGCGCGGAGCGAGCCGCCAACAAAAGAGTAACGGCGCGAGCCGCTCACACGAGTGGCGCAGCACAATCGGAGTACCATCGACACACAGGCGGATACAACGGAGGGGCCCATCGATGTACGAATTAACCGACAAGATCGCGGTAGTCACAGGCGCGAGCCGCGGCATCGGCGAGGCGAGTGCGCGTGCACTCGATGCCGCCGGAGCGCGCGTCATACTCACCGGCCGCACGGTCGACGACCTGCGGCGCGTGGCCGCGGAACTGGGAAACGACCCGATCATCATCGAATCAGATCTCGAGCCAGCGGGCTCGGGCACGCAGCTTGCCGAGGCCATCCTCGAGCAAGTCGAGGGCATCGACATACTCGTGAACAACGCCGGCATCCCGATGCGGCGCACGCCAGACGCCCTGACCGAAGACGATTTCGATCAGGTGTTTTCGATCAACGTGCGTTCGCTGCTGTTCCTGTCCATTGGCCTGGCGCCCGCCATGATCGAGCGGGGCGGCGGCTCGATCATCAACATCTCGTCGGTCGCGAGCCTCCGCGGCCCCCTGGGGCGCGTCGCTTACGCCGGCACCAAGGGGGCTGTCGACGCTATGACGCGGGCACTGGCAGCCGACTGGGGACCGAGCGGCATCCGCGTCAACGCCATCTGCCCCGGGCTGATCGCGACGGCTATCTGGGAAGACAATCGCAAGAACGTCCCCGGCCTGATCGAACAGCTCGAAGCGCAGATCGCGCTGAAGCGCTGGGGATTCGGTGACGACATTGGCGACGTGGTGCTGTTTCTGGCCTCGCACGCCGCTCGCTACGTCACCGGCGAGGTCATCGCCGTCGACGGCGGCATGGCGCGTGTCGGGACCGGCGCACCGCCGAAGTCGTGAGCGCAAATCCAATCGCCCGCGAACGCTAGTACTGCCTGATCCCGAACAGGCTCGCGTCCCAGCGCTCGCCGCGCAGCTTGCGCAGCGCGGCGCGCATGCCGACGGCGGTACCGAAACGGCACAGCGCCTCGCCCGCGATGTCGCCGACATAGCCACAGTCGTCGTCCAGCGCGTGGACGAGCATGTTCTCAACGGACTCGATCGCAAGCGTCCCGCGCTCCAGCGCGCAGAGCAAGGCGAACATGGCGTTCATGCGAATCTGATCCTGCGCGCACCAACCCCGCATCACCTCGGCCGCCTGCCAGGCGGTGTTCACTACGCGCAGCAGCCCTTCGATCGCGGCCTCCGCGCCGGACACCGAACCGAGCGCGGCCAGCGCGTCGAGGGCCTGCCTGACCACGACCTGTTCGGCGTCGTCGAGCAGCGCGACCAACAGCGGCTGGGCCTGCTGCTCGCCGATCTCGCCGAGCGCAAACGCGGCGTTCGCTCGCAGCCAGGGATCGTCGTTGGCAACAAGGCGCTCGAGCGCCGGCAGCGCCGCCGGGCCGCACATGGCCAGTTCGTAGGTCGCGGGCTCCATGGCGACCGCGCGCTCCGACCAGCGTCGGGTACGCGTCTGCGCGTCGCGGGGCAGCGGCGCGCCGCTCGCATCGCGCGCGAGTTTGCGCCGATGCAGACCGCGACCCGCGACCGCGAGTAGTTCGGCCTCTAATCGTTGGCTGCGTTCCGCGGCAGCGTTGTCGCCACCGCCAATGGAGGCGCCGTGCAGCCAGCGCCAGACCCATTCCTGCTCGGCATTCGGTGGCTCGGCGAGCGGCCAGTCGGCCAGGTCCTGCGCGGCGGGAGCGGTCGTGCGACTGAACACAAACTTGATCATGAAGCGCGGATCGCGCGTGAAGTTCGGAAAGGCCGCGTGGACGATGTCGAAGTGCAGCACGAACAGATCCCCGGCGCGCACATCGTCCGCCATGACGACGCGCTCCGGCGCCTCCGCGCTGGCGCCGTACTGGCTGCCCGGAACGATTCGCGTCGGTCCCATCGCGGGCGGCGTATCGTGCGGAAAATAGAAGACGATCAGGTGACGCGGCAGAAAGTGCCGTGCCCGCGCCAGCGGGCTTTGCGCATCCTGATGCCAGATCGATCCCGCCAGCGAGCCGGGCCCCATCGGCGGCGCGTTCGCCGTCGGATCCAGCGGACCTTCCGCCGGTTCGCAGGGCGTCGACAGATGCACGGCGCGGTGCGGGTGCAGCAAATATCCGGGGCCGAGTAGCTGCTCGAGCGTCGCCGCCAGCGCCGGGGCCTCCGCGACCTCACGCAGTTCAGGAACACGCGCCATGATGTTGTTGCCCATCAGGAACTCGTGGGCATGGACGTGGCGCAGCTTGTCGGTGACGGTCGCGTTGATATCGGGCGCCACATCGGCGCGCACACGCACAAAGCCGTCGACGACGAATTGCGCGAGCTGTTTTGGATCAAGCGGCGCGGACATCGCGCTACCGCCGTCTCGACTGGGACGTATCTGTCATCAACGCAGCTCCGCCACCTTGTTGTGTTCGATCAGGTCGAAGTCGATCCGAGCGCCCAATCCCGGCGCCTCGAACGCGTGCACCATGCCCTCCGCGTCGACCTCGATGTCCTCGATCAAGCCGTGCTTTTGTACGGCGTCTGGCAACAGCACCTCGAAGTACTCGCAGTTTTTGATGGCCATGATCAGGTGCAGATTGGCGACGTTGTTCAGCGAGTTGCCGCCGTGGTGCACCTCGTAGTTCATCTGAAACGCCTCCGCCAGGTGGGCGGTCTTGAGGCACGAGGTTAGGCCCCCCTTGATGGCGACGTCGCCGCGCAGGTAATCGGTCGCCTGCTGCATGATCCAGGGCGCGTACGCGGTGGGTCCGGTGCTGGGCATCTCCGTCGCCATCAGCGGCACGGAGAGCACCTGCTTGAGTTTTACATAGCCGTTGATGTCGTCGTACGCCAACGGATCCTCGTACCAGTAGAAATCCAGCTCCTCGACCGCGCGACCCACCCGCAGGGCCTGGGGATAGTCGTACGACCAGGTGGAATCCAGCATCAGGCGATAGTCGCCACCGACGGCATCGCGGACGCGGCGACAGATCTCGATATCGAGCTCGGGAATCGCCGGTGGATGAATCTTGTACGCCTGCCAGCCAGCCTCGCGATAGCGCAGCGCCTCGTCCGCATACGCCTCGGGCGCATCGAACACCGCGGAGCTCGCGTAGGCCGGCACCGACGTTCGATAGCTGCCCATGTAGCGATGGATCGGCACGCCGGCGGCCTTAGCCGCCAGATCCCACAGGGCGACGTCGATGGCGCCGATGACCCGCATCACGCCGCCCATCGCCCAACCCGCCATTGACTGCCAGATGCGTTCCCGCGCCAGCGGATCCTGACCCAGCAGCAGGGGTTTGTAGCGCTTGACGATGAGCTCGGCGTCATTGCCCAGCGGGCTGAGGGCCGAGCCCAGAAAGGCGTGCCCCTCGATGCCGTCGTCGGTGATGATGCGCACCAGCCCCATGTGGGTGCTGCGACTGCCCGAACTCTTCACCCGCAGCGTGTAGCGGGTCGGTGGAATGTCGCGCCACTCCCACACCGTCACCGCGACGTCGACGATCTTCATGGTCGATCTCCTTCTCTGTCCTTTTGGCGCCCTATGAGCCCATTCTCGGCGGGCTGTCGCCTCAGCCTTTAAACATCGGCCCTTTCAGAATCGCCGACGGCACGGCGGCGCCCGAAAACGCGTCGGCGTTGTCGAGTTCCCCGGCCAACAGGTTGTCGAGCCGCTCCCGGATGATTGTCTGCGCGTCGAACGGGCGATCGTGGTCGACGTAGGGCGGCACGTTGTCGGTCACCACGTAGAACTTGCCCGCCGCGATCAGATCGAACACCTGCCGCGCGTGGTTATCCGGCGTCATCGCATAGGTCATGTCGCTGATCGCGCTCGCCGTCACTTCTTCTGGTTCGATTTCGCCGCGCGCAACGCTGGCGTTTATCTGACTGCTACGGCCCAGCGCAGAGGCGACGATGCACGGACACAGCACGTGGACGTGTAGCTGCGGGGACTTGCGGGCGAGTTCGAACGACAGCGATTCCGTCAGCGCGACGACCGCGTGCTTGCTCGCCTGATAGGCCGCGCCGCCCCCGTCGCCGCGTACCAGCCCACCCACGCTCGCCGTGGGGCAGACGATGGCGGGCGCGCTGTTGCCTTGCAGCAAGGGCACGAAAGCCTGCAGCGTGTTCACCACCCCGACGACGTTGACCTCGAGCGTGGTGCGCCATTCGCTCGCCGTGCTCTTGAGCACGGTGTGCGGAAAAATGACGCCGGCGTTCGCGAACAGCGCGCCGATTCGGTTGTCGGGAAACGCCGCACCGATCGCCTCGCGCGCGCGTGCGAGATCCTCTGGATCGGTGACGTCGCAGCGCACGCCCAGCGCGCGAACCCCGGGAAACTCGGCGGCGAGTTGCTGCTCGGCGGCCTCGACGAGGCCCGCGTGCAGATCGATGGCGACCACGTGCATGCCCAGTCGGCCGGCCGCGTGGCGCAGCAGTCCCCAGCCGATACCGTTGTTGCCCGCCCCTGTGACCACCGCGACGGTGTCGCGCAGCTCGTTCAGATCGATTGCGGTCTGCTGTCTGCTCATGCGTTGGTCCTCTTGCTCCGGTTGTCCGCTACCAGGTGTCCACAAACGGGTACTTCTTCTCGGTGCGCGGCTCGACCGGCGGCAGGCGTTTCAGCGACTGGGCAATCCAGGAGCGGGTTTCCGCCGGATCGATCACGTCGTCCAGGCCACCGCCCGCGCTCGCGTTCACCGCCTTGGCGCTGTCGTAGGCCCGCTCGACGCGGCGCTCGAATTCGAGCCTGCGTTCCTCCGGGTCGCTGATCGCCTCGAGTTCCTTGCGATAGCCCAGCTTGACCGAGCCTTCGATGTTCATGCCGGCAAACTCCGCAGTCGGCCACGCCACCGTGAAAAAGCCGACCAGGGCGCTGGCGCCGCACATTGCCTGCACGCCGAGGCCGTAGGCCTTGCGGACGATGACGCCGAGCAGTGGCGTCGTCAGGTTCGCGCCCGCGTTGAACATGCGCACGCAGTGGCGCACCAGCGCGGTCGCCTCGACCTCCGGGCCGACCATCATCCCCGGGCAGTCCATCAGCGACAGCACCGGTATGTCGAAGGCGTCGCACAGTTGAATGAAGCGCGCGCCCTTGTCCGCCCCGTCGGAATCGATGGCGCCGGCGAGATGGTGCGGGTTGTTGGCGATGACGCCCATCGGCCGACCCTCGACGCGGATAAAGGCGGTGATGACGCCGACGCCAAACGCCCGGCGAATCTCCAGCACCGAGTCGACATCAGCGATGGTGTCGATGATCTCCCGCATGTCGTACAGCCGCAGTCGGTTCTCGGGCACGACGTGGCGCAGGGGGCGCTGATCGTGTGCTTCCCAGGAATCGGTCGCGCCCTGGAAATAGGACAGGTATTGCTTGGCGACGGCGACCGACTCCGCCTGATCCTTGACGAGAATGTCGACCACCCCGTTCGGGACCTGAAAGCTCATCGGCCCGACTTCCTCCGGCGTGTACACCCCCAGACCGCCGCCCTCGATCATGGCCGGTCCGCCCATCGCCACGGTCGAGCCCTCGGTCGCGATGATGACGTCGCAGCAGGCGAGCAGCGCCGTGTTGCCGGCAAAGCAGCGACCGTTCGTCACCCCGACCAGCGGCACTAGGCCGGAGAGCTGCGAGAAGGTCGTAAAGGTGTGCGTGTCGAAGGCGACGCCGGGGCCCGTGGAGTCGTCGCCCGGGCGGCCGCCGCCGCCCTCGCCAAACAGCACCAGCGGCAGCCGGAAGCGATGCGCCAACTCGAACATGCGGTCCTGCTTGTAGTGATTGCGCGCGCCCTGGGTGCCCGCCAGCACGGTGTAGTCGTAAGCGACGACCATCGCCCGCGCCGCCTCTTCGCCAAACAGATCCGCGTTGATGGTGCAGGTGCCCGCCACAACCCCGTCGCCCGGCGTCTGTTCGCGCAGCTCCTCCATCGTTCTGCGCCGATGCTGCCGCGCGACCACGAGCGGCCAGTACTCCTTGAAACTGCCGTCGTCATAGAGCTCGGCCAGGTCTTCGCGAATCATTCGATAGCCGCGAGCGGTCCGACGCGCCACCGCCTGCTGACGATGTTCGTCGAGCGTGAAGGCGTGACGATCCAGATTCTCCTGCAGGTCCGGCCGAATAAAGTCCGGATCGATGGCGGTTTCGGTCTGCACGGTGCCGCCGCTGACTTCCACCGCCTCGATGAAGACGACCGGATAGCCCTCGCGAACCACGTCGCCCCGATTCATCGTGATCTGCCGCACCACGCCGTCGGTGTCGGCGGCGATGACGTGCTCCATCTTCATGGCTTCGACGATGGCCACGGCCTGGCCGCGCCGGACTTCGTCGCCCTCGCTGACCTCTATGGCAACCAGGGTCCCCTGTATGGGTGCGGCGAGGCCGATCGTGCCGTCCGGACCAACGGCCTCGGGCGCGGCCGGGCCGGCGCCCGCTGCGCCGACCTGCGCCTTGACCCGCGCGTCGTGATCGAACAGCGCCAGCGGATCGCTGGTGTCGACCTGGGCGCCCGCGAAACCGGTGGCTGCAGAAGCGTCCGGGGCCGCGGTTGCGACGAAGCGCTCGGGCGCGGCATCGGGCTGCGCCAGCTCGGCGACGTTGGCGTCGAGCCAGCGCGTGTGCACGCGACCCGCGACAAAGTCGGGGTGACCGATGATGCGCCGCAGGAACGCCCGGTTGGTGCGCACGCCCTCGATGCGAAACTCCGACAGCGCGCGTATCGCCTTGGTCGCGGCACCGCCGACGGTCGGCGCGTGGACAATCACCTTCGCGAGCAGCGAGTCGTACAGCGCCGACGTCTGGTAACCGGCATAGCCGAAGCCGTCGGTGCGCACACCCGGGCCGCTGGGCGCATCGTACGCGGTGAGCGTGCCGGTGCTCGGGCGCACGTTGCCCTGCGCGTCGATGGACTCCATGCACACGCGCGCCTGAATGGCGTGACCCCGCAGTGGCGGCGGCTCGGCCAGCCCGAGTGCATCGAGCGTGGCGCCGCCGGCGAGACGCATCTGCGCCACGGCCAGATCCACTCCCGTCACCGCCTCGGTGACGGTGTGCTCGACCTGCAGGCGCGCGTTGGCCTCGATGAAAACAGAGCGGTCGGGACCGTCCGCGTTTGCATCCACGAGGAACTCGAAGGTGCCGAGGCTTTCGTAGCCGACGGACTCCGCGAAGCGAACGGCCGCCGCGATGATCTGCTGTCGCAGGTCGTCGTCGAGCTCTATCGCGGGCGCGACCTCGACGACCTTCTGGTTGCGCCTCTGCGCGCTGCACTCGCGCTCGCCGAGATGCGTCACACCACCGCGACCGTCGCCGATGATCTGCACCTCGACATGACGTGCGTGAGGCAGAAAGGCCTCGACGTAGAGTTCGGCAACGCCAAAGGAAGCCTGTGCCTCGGACTGGCAGCGTTCGAACGCGGCGTCCAGATCGTCGAGGTTTTCGACGGCGCGGGTACCGCGGCCGCCGCCGCCGGCGAGCGCCTTCAGCATAACGCCGCCGCCGTCCTGCGCGACAAAGAACGCCTTGGCCTCCTCGAGCGTCACCGCCCGATTGATGCCCGTCGGCACCGGCACGTCCGCGGCCACCGCCGCCGCCCGCGCCGCGGCCTTGTCGCCGAATAGCTGCAGGTGATCCGGGCGCGGTCCGACGAACGTAATGCCGGCGGCCTCACACGCCTGCGCCAGATCCGCGCGTTCCGACAGAAACCCGTAGCCCGGGTGCAGGGCGTCACAGCCGCTCGAGCGAGCCGCCGCCACCACCGCGTCCACGTCGAGATAGGCCCTCGCGCCGGAACCATCGATCGGCACCGCCGCGTCGGCAGATTTGACATGCAGGCTGGCGGCATCGTCTTCGGCGTAGATGGCGACCGATTCCAATCCGGCGTCGGCCGCGGCGCGGGCCAGTCGAATCGCGATCTCACCGCGATTCGCAATCAATACCCTAGTGATCCCAACACCACCCATGACCCCTCCCAAAGCGCACCGGTGAACCCCTTAGCCTACCCCGTATGGGTGCCAGTGGCTTGCGGTGTGTCGAGGCAGCATCGCGATGGGCAGAGTGAAGCAGGAGTCAGGGGTAACAGCGGGCAACGCGGCGGATGCGCCGTCCGCGGGTCCCGAGGTACCAAGAGAGGGTTCAGGCGGTCGGCAGGCCCACCAGCGCCGTACCCAGTACGCGCGTCTCGCCGGCCTCGTTGACCAGGGTGAGATCGATCTCGACGCGACCCTCGTCTTCGTCGATATCGGTCACGACCCCGGCAATCTTGTGCGCCACGTCGACCACCACCGGCGCGCGAAAGATCGTGTCCACATTCTGGATCTCGGCGGCAGGCGCCCAGCGGTGAATCATGGCGGCGAGGAAGCCCTGGCTCATGATTCCCGGCACCAGGGCACCGGGAAAGCCCTCTTTGCGGGCGTATTCGTGGTCCGTGAAGCGAGCGCCGAGCCAGCCCGACGCCTCGCAAAAGCGGATCACGTTATCGAGGCTCGTGTCGGGCTCAAAGTCGGGCAGTTCCTCGCCAAACTCGACGTCGGCAATGGTGGCTACGTTCGGCATGCTTATTGTCCTGTCGCCTTTTCCCGAATCACCACGCTGGTGTCCGCCGTGGCAAGCAGCGTCTCGTCTTGATCAAACACCTCCATGCGAACGACGAAAAACACCATGCGACCCGAGCGGCCGGTCTTCGTATAGATGTCGGCGAGATGCGTGCGTCCGGTGAGCGGAACGCCCGGTCGAATGGGCGCTACCGGCGTTACCGCCTTACCGGCGTCCATACCCAGTCCGGCAATCTTCGGAAAACCATCCGGCATGCGCTGACCCGGCTGTAGGCTGGTGGCGATCGTCGGCGGCGCCTGAAACTCGGGATTTTCAGGGTCGAGGTAGCGCGCCGCAGTTTCGCCGCAGGCGCGCGCGTAGTCCGCGAGCCGTTCGGCAGAGAACGCGGGGAACGTCTTCACGTCGTATACCTTGTTCAGATACTCGGCCTGCAAGGCCTCCACGTCCAGCGGCTGACTCACGCGGCATCCTCCTTGAAGGTGATCGCCTCGAAGCGGCCGCTTTTAAGGGCAGCGACAAGATCGGTCTCGTTGTCTATGTTGGACTCGAATCGAGTCGCGCAACGACCAATGTGGCTGACGATGTGGGCATCGCTGCCACCGATGCCAAGATAGTTCTGTTCGCTTGCCAGCGTCTGCGCGATCTCGTCTTCGTTGCCGCGGCTGCCGCCGTTGTAGATCTCGACGATACGCACGCCTTCCGGCACGCCAATCTCTTCGATGTGGGCGGCCATTCCGACCCGCACGCGACCCGGATGACAGGGCACAGCCACCGCGCCGTGGGCTTCGCTGGCGGCGAGCACCTGGGCCAGTGGCAGGTGGATGTTGGCAAAGTCGAACGCTTCGGTGAGCTCCGGCGTGACGCCGAACACCAGCACGTGGCCGTACTCGGTTTCGACCTCGGCCCCCTTCAGGATGGTCAGCCCGTGCTTGGCCGCCAGCTCGGAGTAGTCCGATTCGAAGTCGAACTGGCGATGTTCAGTCAACACAAAGCCGTCGATCGGCACTTCGCGCGTGGCGATCCACTGGCAATAGTTCTGTACCTTGGCACGGCCATCATCGGACTTGATGGAATGGGCATGCAGATCGAGTATCACGGTGCCTCCTAGCGGCCTAAGAGTGAGTTGCGGCTTCGCAACGGAAAAGCATACCGCGCGAGACGCCCGGGCAGAACCGTCTGCGCGCAGGGGTTTGTAAGCCGAGCCACTACGAAAGATATCCATGAGGCAGCCGGGCGCCGTGAAGCGGTACAGTAGCCCGCATGGACGACAGCACCCGACACCCGCCACACGGGGCAGCCGCCGCTCCCGGGGGGGTGCGAGTCACGCTCATCGAGCCGGACGGCCGGCGCCGTTACTGCGTCGGCTACCCGGGGCAGAGCCTGATGGACGTCGCGCTGGTCGAGGGCGTGGAAGGCATTCTGGGCCAGTGCGGAGGCGCCATGAACTGTGCCACCTGCTTGTGCGCGTTGCCGCCCTATTGGCTAGAGCGCCTGCCGCAGCCGCATCCGGACGAGCGGGAGTTGCTCAGCTACGTCGACCAGGCAGGTCCCCGGTCTCGGCTGGGCTGCCAGGTGCTGCTGCGCAGGACCCTCGACGGGCTCGTCGCCCGCGTCACGCCCAGCACGCCGGCGAGCGGGCTGCGCGACTGAAGTGGGACGCAGCACCAGCGGTATCCGCCAACCGGCCGACAATTACAAATTCCTCCTTTGCCACTGACATAACGGCTCTATAAGCTTGCCGCCCGCGCTGGCTGAACACTCGCTTGCCCGGTCAACTATCCGCCCCTTGGCCTGAGCCCGCCAAGCCGCCCATCGGCCCAAAAGGCCAGACGGGGCAATCGGCAACGGAGAACTGTCATCAGCGCGCTGCGCCAACCGCACCTCGACCGCTCTTTCGTTCGGCGTCTCGCCGCGAGGCCCGCGCGCGCGCGGCGCGGAATGATCGCGGTCGTCGCCGCACTCTGCGCGTTCGTCGCCACGGCGAGCGTGGCAGCGGTGCCCGGCGCGACGCTGGTCGTGCCCACCGAGGACGGCACGAGCCTGACGCTGGACTACCGCGCCAATCCGCAGATCAAGCTGGACGGCATTCTCGACGAGCCCGCTTGGCAGGGCATCGATGCGATCGAGAATTTCGTCTCGGTCGAACCCGACACGCTCGAACCGGGCACGCTGCCGACCCGCATGCTGATGTTCTACAACGAACGCGGCTTCTATCTCGGCGCCGAGCTGACCCAGGATCCGGCGACGCTGCTGCAGCGGCTGTCCGGTCGCGATCAGGGCGGTCTGAATCGAGACTACGTGAGCCTGATTCTGGATACGTCCGGCGAGGCGCGCTACGGCTTCTGGTTTCAGGTCAGTCTAGGGGACAGCGTCTCGGACGGCACGATCCTGCCGGAGCAGCAGTTCAGCGCGAACTGGGACGGCGCCTGGCAGCGCTCGAGTCGCCGCACCGACACCGGCTGGGCGGCAGAGGTGTTCATCCCCTGGTCGCTGGTCAACATGCCCAAGGCGACCGGCAAACGCACGCTGGCCGTGGCGCTGGCGCGCCGCGTAGCGCACCTGAACGAGCGCTGGTCCTGGCCCGCGCTGGCGTTCACGCAGCCGCGCTACTTCTCGCGGTTCCAGAAGATCGAGGTCGAGAACGTGTCGCCTCGCCAGCAGTGGGCCGTCTTTCCCTACGCCGCCAGCACGATCGATCAGTTCGACGACACGACGAGTCACAAGGCCGGCTTCGAAGCCTTCTGGCGGCCGTCGACCAACTTCCAGGCCACTACCACGATCAATCCGGACTTCGGCACCGTCGAGGCCGACGATGTGATCGTCAACTTCTCGGCCAACGAGGTGTTCCTGCCGGAGCGCCGGCTGTTCTTCGTCGAGGGGCAGGAGATCTTCAATACCTCGCCGCGCTCCGACGGACAGAACAATCGCAACCCGGTGACGCTGGTCAATACCCGACGCATCGGCGGTCGGCCTGTCGGCCCCGACGTGCCGAGCGACGCTTCGCTCGACGCCGGCGAGGCCAATCAGCTCACCGAGCTGCTCGGCGCGTTCAAGACCACAGGGCAGATCGGCGGTCTGCGCTTCGGCGTGCTCGGCGCGTTCGAGAACGAGACTAAGTTCGACGCGACCACCGACGCCGGCGAGTCGATCAATCTGCACCAGGACGGCAGCGACTACGCCGCCGTGCGCGCGCTGTACGAGATCGACCGGGCAGGCGCTTACGCCGCCGCGGGCTGGCTCACCACCGCGGTGCTGCATCCGACGCGCGACGCCTACGTGCACGCGCTGGATCTGCATCACAAGAGCGCGAATCGCAAGCTGTCCACAGACGTGCAGCTAATCGCCTCGGACATCACGGACGAGCGCAACGGCTTCGGCGCGTTTACCGACCTCAACTGGAATCAGCGCCAGGGCCTCAATCACTCGCTGCAGCTCGAGTACTTCGACGAACACCTCGACATCAACGACCTGGGCTTTCAGCGGCGCGTCGATACCTACGGCGTGCGCTATTCGTTTCGACACACCAAGTCGGACGTGAGCTGGCTGCAGAACATGATCACCCGCGGCTTCATGGGCGGCGGCTGGAACACGGCAGGCGAGCGCGTTCTCGCTGGCTTTAATCTGCGCCAGGAACTGGTGTTCAAGAGTCTGAACCGTATCCAGTACGGGATCGGCTACAGCCCGGCCCGGTACGACGACCGCAACAGCTTCGACAACGGCAGTTTTCGCATCGACGGACGGCTCGACTGGGGCCTCGGGTTCAGCACCGACAACACCCGCCGCATCTCACTGAACGCGCGGGTCAACTACGACGACGGCGACATCGGCGGCCGCCGGTATACCTATAACACCGGCCTGACCTGGCGCGTGTCCAATCGCCTGACCGCAGAAGCGTCGCTGCGGCATCGAGATCGCAGCGCGTGGCTGCTACACGACGAGGACACCGACTTTGTGCGCTATCGATCGACCAACTGGTCGCCGCGCCTCAATCTCGATTTCTTCCCGACCGCGCGGCAACAGTTTCGCTTGGCAATGCAGTGGGTCGCAATCGACGCGCGCGAACGCGATTTCTTCAGCATCGCACAGGACGGCAGCGGCCGGCTGCTGGAACGCACCAAGGCGGCCGACGCGCCCAGCGACGACTTCACGGTATCGCGCATCAACTTTCAGGTGCGCTATCGCTGGGAAATCGCGCCATTGTCAGATCTGTTCGTGGTGTATACGCGCAACGCCTCGCTGCCCAGCGCGCCGGGCTCTAACTTCGGCGACCTGTTCAGCGACGGCTTCGACGCGACGACCGCAGAGCAGCTCGTTGTGAAGCTACGCTATCGCCTGGGGAGCTGAGCCGGCTGCATCTGCGAAGACACCTGCGTCGAGTGATGTATCGAGAGGGGCTTTGTTGGTCGACTGCGGTTACAGGTCGTGTTGATCGTCCCATTCGGTGTAGTAGCGACGTCCCGCCGTCTTCACCATGCTGCGCCGCAGACGCGGGTAATGCACGACGTCTGATTCGTTACGCTCCCCGCCCATGAGATACACGAGATCCTCGTCATAGGGATTGCGCATCGCGTGAGGGATTGAGCGGCGTGGAAACGCCATGATGTCCCCCGGCCCGATGTCGTGTTCCTCGTCGTCCAGTATTGCTATCCCGCGACCGGCGATGACATAGAGAAATTCCTCGTCGTTGTCGTGGCTGTGATATTCCGTGCTATCCGCACCCGGGGCCAACCGAATCAGGTGCAGTCCAATGTGCTCCAATCCGGCCAGCGTGCCGAGGGTGCGGGTGTGCCGTATCGCGTTGGCGTTGAACTGATGCACGTGCTGCCGTTCCGGCATCGCCGCGATCTCCGCGGCGCGCAGCAGCGCCTGTGGCTTTGTTTTCACGAACCAAAATCCTCTGTTTTCGACATCGTCAGGCAGTCGCCGTCGGTAGCGACAAAGTAACTGATGGGGTCAGAGTAAACGCGCCCGGCGGCCGGGCGCGTTTACTCTGACCCCAGGTCTTTCTGCGCACCTCAACGGCGTTGCGATTCAGGCCTTGTAGATTCGAGTTTGCTGACATGTACACTCTGATGGCAAGCAGCGCTGGCAGGGATAGTTCTTATGCAACAGTCGAGACTGAGAGGTCTTGAGACGATCCTCGTTTGGTATACCGCCATTACCGTGGCGATTTACCTGCCGCTTGAGACCTACGCTTCATTGCCCTATGGGTTGATGAATCCGTATTACCTCGTTGATCTGGTAGCAATCTTGCTGATGATCTGGGGAGCGTGGCGATCCTGGCGCGCGAGGCCGGGTTCAGCGGTCGCCGTTCTCATTGCCGGTTACGCTTGGGCGTCCGCGAACGGTTGGCGCGCTACCTTCGATCGCGTCGAACGCATGCAAGCCGGTGGTGAGCTCGACTTCGGCAACATTGAGCTGCTCGTGGTTGGTGGCTCAACGCTGCTAGCGATCGTCGTCCTGATTCTGCTGTTGGTGATCGCCACCGCGCGGCAAGAAGCATAATCGCAAGCCGACTTTTCCCGATAGCCAGACACACACCAGCCTTCAAATAGGGGCTACGCAGCCCCGGCGGCAGTTGCGCTTAGACTTCTGGATGCACCCCTAGCCTTTCGCGTTGGAACTCAAGGTACGCCACCTGCGCCGGGCTTTCAGCCATATCTATCGCCGCGCTGTAGTGGGCATAGGCCAACTGCAACTCACCAGCCCGGGTCGAGGCAAATGCGAGCGCTGTGTACAGCGGCTGGTAATTTTTCAACTCAGGGGACTGCCTGCATTGATCTAGCAGGGATTGCGCTTCAACGACGCGCGCCGACATCACCAGCGCGACGGCCTCGTTGACCGGTATGACCGGCGAGCTGTCGTATTGTTTTAGCTTTCGATACAGACCAACGATTTGCTGCCAGTCTGTCTGTTCGGCTGAAGCAGCCTGGTTATGCAGTGCGGCGATAGCGGCCTGAATTTGGTAGGCCGAGGGCGGATGCCTGGCGACGTGTATTGCGTCTATCAACGCAAGACCTTCCTTGGTCAGTCGGGCGTTCCACAAACTTCGATCCTGCTCCGACAGAGGTACCAACCAACCCCGCGCGTTGCGCCGGGCCGGCAGTCGCGCCTTGTTTAGCAACATCAACGCGAGCAACGCTCGCGGTTGGGGATTCCGCCGCACCAGCCGGCACATCATCCGCGTTAGGCGCACGGCTTCATCGATCAATGGTGTGTGCACAAGCCCGGCATCATCTACGCCATTTTGCAGCCGGGTGTAGCCTTCATTGAACAACAGATAGATGGCTTTAAGCACCGCATCGATGCGATCCGGAATGTCGCTCGCGCGTGGTCCTTCAAACTCCACTTGGGCACTGGCGATCGATGCCTTCGCACGAGTGATGCGTTTGTTGATGCTGGCATGAGACGTCAATAGCGCGCGGGCGATTTCCGGCGTCGAGAAGCCCAAGATGACCTTTAGCACCAGCGTGATCTGCAACGTCGGGCTCAGCAGCGGATGACAGCAAGTCAGCATCAGACGCAGCATATCGTCGCTGGTTTGTGAAACGCTCAACTCATCGAGAGGCGTGTCTGGCTCCATGTACAGCTCTTCGTGTAACCCCACCACCTTGTTCGCGCGTCGCTGCTGGTCGATCCCACGGTTGCGGCCCACAGTAATCAACCAGGCCACGGGTTCATGGGGAACGCCGGAAGCCGGCCATGTCTGCAACGCCTTGACGAGAGCGTCCTGGGTTGCATCCATGGCCAGATCCATATCCCCCAACACGCGGGACAGGGTTGCGACCACCTTGGGATACGCGGCCTTTAGGACCGGCCCAAGATCAGACGGCACGCTCAGAGATCTTCGTGGGTGTCGATCGGACGCACTTCGATGGTCCCGGTCTCAACGTGCGGAATGAGCGCAGCGTACTCCATCGCCTTCTCGATGCTATCGACATCGATCAGGTAGAAGCCCGTAAGCTGCTCTTTGGTTTCAGCGAAGGGCCCGTCGGTGGCTTGAACGCTACCGCCGCGCTGACGCAGGCTGACCGCGGTGGCGGTAGGCATCAGGGCCTGACCGGAAAATTCCACCCCGTCTCCGCTCAGCCGCTCACCGAGGGCACCGTGCTGGGCCAGCACCGCCCGTTTTTCGTCGTCGCTCTTGTTGTCCCAGATCTCTTCCGCTTCATAGATCATCAGCAGGTATTGCATTGTTTTGTCTCCTTAACGTGGCTGAACCACCTCGGCACGAGGCGTTCTGCTCACTAGACGAACCAGCCTGCGGGTTTTGGACATACCCATCGCACCAGAATACGGTTTTCACGTTCAGCAGGGCCATTCGGCGGCGATCCGGCCCGACGCGCAGCGATAGGACGTCGACGAGGCGACCACGGTGGTCGCTAAGATTGAGTCGGCGCCTTATGCGCGCATGCGCGCTTCGGAGCATCTCTATCAACTCGGCCTAATGGATGGGAGAGAACAGGGTCGCCCGGTGTTTTGATCTTCAGGTGCTGGCCTTCTCCAATTTTGTCGGACGAAATGTAGCGGGCCACGACCGCTTGGTCATCAGACGAAACGGTTGTGGGTTCGAGGCTTCTTCAAATCACCGTCTTACGCAATCAGTCGCGACCTAAGCCCTTTGTGACCATCGCAAACACCGCGTCCGCCCAGCGCGAAAGGTCTACCGCCTCCCCACGTGACGTCACCGCTTCCGCCACGCTGGCCGTCGTTGTCATCAACAAGTCCGCAAAGAACCGATCTTGCGAGTCATGCAAACCGTTGGCGACGAGAAAACTGTGAATCTGCTCGATCGCCATGGCCCGGCTCGCTCGGTTCGATGGATCAGACTCGAAGAACACTTCGGCCCGTACCAGCGCTCTACGCAGCTCGCTCTCTTGCGCCTCTGACTGAAAGAAGTGATGGATTGCCGCCCGAACCCGTTCGATCGGCTCTAGTTCGACGTCGTTGAGAATCGCCGCAGTGGAGCCGAGCGTCGTCGTCATCTCCTGCTTCTGCAGCGCGGCCAGAATCGCGCCCTTGTTAGGGAAGTACTGATACAGGGACCCGATGCTCACGCCAGCTCGTTCGGCGATGTGATTGGTTGTCAGTCCTGCGGGCCCCCGTTCGATGAGAACCCTGGCCGCGGCCTCAACAATGGCTTCAACCGTCTGCCGTGCCCGTCTCTGGCGCGGCTGCCGTCGGGCGTCGCGGCTCCCGTCGGACGTCTTGCGTGGCGGCCTGGGATGGCTGGGCATGGCCTGCTCCTGAGGGTGATGAGTCCCGAACGGCGGCTTGGGGATCGCGGCAGCAGGGGACATTTTACCGAGCATATATTCACATATTCTTCTGGAAGGGAAAGAAAACAGTACCATCGACCGGGCGAAACCAACAAGAGACTCTTGTTTACAGTGGTGCGACAGACGATCGAATCGAACTCCAAATATGGCTCCGCATACTGAGCCCTGCTAGCCGAAACGCGAAATATTGCCTCAAAAACAATAAGTTGTGCGAACTCCAGAAGCGAGTATTAAAAAGAGCATTTACTCAGAAAATTGAACTCTCCAAGCAAGGAGAAACCGAGTTGAAACGACCAACCATCGCCTTACTCACCCTGAGCCTGATGTTCGGGTCCGTAAACGTCCTCGCAGAGGGCGAGCGCCTGGCCAGCGAGGACAAAGGGTTCTCGATATTCATGCTGGTCAAGACGACCGACGCCTGGCTCAATCTCAAACCTCGCGCTCGCTTCGCATTTCTCGACAGGGAGGTTCAGCCCCTGCTCGGCGAGCACCCGGCGGTATCGATGAAGTTTTGGGACACCGAGCATTTCAGCGCCCGCATCACCGACGTCATCCTGCTCGAGACCCAGGATCTCGGACAGTATCGTTCGCTCATCGAAAAGCTGAGGGAGTCCAAGTTCTGGGGGCATTACTTCGAGATCATCGACATCTTGCCGGGCATCGAGAATGCCTACGCAGATGCCTACGACGCGGAACCCTACGGTCAGGATCGTGACTAGCGCCTATACGATTTCAATCGATCGCAACGCCTGTGAAGGTAAGGCAGCGTGCGTCGTGGTGTGCCCCGAACAGGCCATCGAAGTCACCCCGGCGTAACCAACTCACAGGTTCGCCACAGATGTCGCCTCCGGAGGCAAATCGTAGGGATAAGGTGACGGCCGCTGTAGTATGGAAGCAGGGAATAGCGGCTTGGGCCGGATGAGCGTCCGAAAGAGATCGAAAAGTCGATGGGCGATCGGGGTTGCCTACCTCTGCCTGATCGGCGTTTGCCCAGCAGAGACACGCGTGGTGATCAGCGCCGAGGATCTGCCGAAACAGAGCAAGCAAAGCTATCATCTGAGCGTCCTCGCGCCGTCGTCGAACGCCATCTCTCGCCGCATCGAGCTTGGTGTCGCCGAAGCGCCGCCCGTAGGTTCGCTCGGCCACGACGGCAAGCGAATGTGGGTGAACATTCGGCCTGAGGGTGACGCCGAGTGGAGCCTGATCGGTTTCGATCTAACAACGGGCGCAGAGTTTGCCCGCTTCCCGATTGGGTCGTGGCGCCGCTTCCTGCAACCGCGCGCCTTCTGGTCACAAGAAGCAGACAACGGCAAGTTGCTGATGACACTGAGTCGCAATCGCGGTCGTGTCAGCCTCGATAGCTATCGCCTGGCCGATGGGAAGAAGCTAGCGACTGTCCCGCTGGGACGCGGCAGAATGATCGTCGATGTGTTCGATACTCCTGAGGGGCGTCGGGCGCTGGCCCAGAACTTGGGAGAGCGCGGTCGATTCGTGCTGGTTGATCTCGCTTCGAACAAAGTGCTTTGGAGCGCCCGCCGACGCGAAGAGTACAGCTACGTCATAGGGTCCGTATCCCTGCAACACCTCTACGCGATCACCGGCAAAACGTTTACGGGCATGGTGCGACGCGGCCGCGGCTCAACGAAGGAGATGGTATCGGGGGTCGCCTATGAGGTGCAGGTGGTGGACTCGGTTGATGGTTCTGTGCGAAGCACCCACGCGCTGGGGTACGAACCGTCAGGCTTTATCCATCACCCAGACAATGAGGCGATCTATCTGCACAGCCTCTCATCAATGGCGGAAAGGTACACAAGCATATGGCGCTTCGCTGAGGAAGATGTGTCGCTCGTACGGCAGCACGAGGCGAAATGCGTGCCCACTGGTTTGGTGGTCGATGAGCGCGCTGATATGGCGTCCGCTCTGTGTTTAGGATTCGTTTTGCATGGCAGGCTTGATCTCGATGCAAAGGTCGAACGGATTGAGGTCCGCATCGCCGCCGAGAGCGGCCTGTACAGCGCTGACCGAACCAGGCTAGTCCTGGGTTCTATGCTCGATTCGAAGGTAGCGACGGTCGACTTGGGCTCATTGAGATTGGCGGGCGTCAGCGCGACTGGTCGCGGCCCCGTGAAGGCTGCGCGGCTGCTGGCCGGCACCGCGCTATCAGCTACCGGGTGGTTTGGAGTGCCTACCTTTTTGTTCACAGACCTGATCTTGGATGTTTCGAGCTCGTCGAGCAAAACCATGCTGCTGAATCCGGACGAATCCAGGCTCTATGCGCTCAATCATGATACGCGCGATATAACCACGCTCGACGCCACTACGCTGAACCGGCTGGGTGTTCATGCTGTCGGCCAGGACGTGCACGGGCTCTTGACTTCTCCTGAGAGTCGCTACGTTTTCGGTGTGGGGAAGCGGCGCTTGCTGGCATTCGCTGCGGAACAGAATCAGCCCGCACTCGACTTGCGCGGCGGTAGACTCGTCGGTTTTAGCACCGCAAGCGGTAAAGCCTACTACAGCGATGAACGCGGCTTGGTCATCTACTCGCTAGCTACCGCGGAGCCAATCGCTGTCATACCCGAGTTGGTGAATGTGCTATCTATGCATGCGGCGGAACAAGCCAACTAGCTGGCAGGTCCCCGCTAACGCAGCCTGAGCGGCAATTCTATCTCGGGCCACCTCAGTCGAACGCGGTGGCTCAGCAAACCAGAGGCGAGCCCGAGGCAGAGCGTGCGAGACGCGTGGTTGCTGGTTCGGTTTCGCCGATAGATAGGACAACTCGGCCGTTCCACACGATGCGCAGCAAAGAAAGCGGAAGTCCGCCAGACCAACCTCATGGCCGGGATCGGGCGAGCGCTGCGATAAAGGGCGTACTCGCGTAAGATCGAGAGACAGCTATCCAACAAGCTAGGCGCGCGCGGAGTTCAAAAGCGCTCATCGGGATCGAAACTGACGCGCACGGGGACAGACGTGGAACATCCGGTCGTAAGTCGCGAAGCATGGCTCAAGGCTCGAGCCGACTTGCTTGAGCGAGAGAAACAGCACACGCGGGCCAGAGCAGCGCTAGCCGAAGCGCGCCGAGCCTTACCCTGGGTGCGGATAGAGAAGAACTACTCGTTGATTGGCGCAGAAGGGGAAGTTTCGCTGTCTGATGTCTTTCAAGGCTGCTCGCAGCTAGCGATTTATCACATCATGTTTGGGCCCGGCTGGGACTCCGTATGCGTTGGCTGCACGCAGTGGGCCAATGCCATGAGCAGTACGACAGGCGCCTTCAAGAATGCAGATGCACGCCTGATCGGCGTCTCTCGCGCCCCATACGAAGAAATCGCAAGCGAGCAGGCAAAGCTCGGCTGGGATTTCGCGTGGCTGTCCTCATACGATTCTGATTTCAACCTCGATTTCTTCGCTTCCAACAACGATCTAGGCGAGGGCACCACAGCATTTGTCGGAGAGGAAACCCTTGGCTTCGATCGGGGCGAAAATCACGGCGTAAACGTCTTCTATCGAAACGAAGATGACGAAATCTTCCATACCTACAGCGCCTTCAATCGAGGGATCGAGGCACTGAACGGTGCGTTTGGCTACTTCGACCTGTTACCCAAAGGAAGGGCGTGGTGAGTACTGCCGGCTAAGCGCATCAACAGCAGATCAACGCTGGACGAAACCAGTGTTCGATACAGAAGGATGGACTCTGCAGATGGACCCTGAAGCGCGAGTGGCGAACCACTACGACCGTGATCCCGATCGAGAGTTGCGACGATTCGAACGGCATCCTTTTGAGTTTCCCGTCACGCTGCACCACATCAAGCGCTATCTGAAACCCAACTCGACACTGCTCGATGTCGGTTGCGGACCCGGGACCTACGCGACGGCACTAGCGACGCTTGGCCACGAGGTTCAGCTTGTTGACGTCTCGGCGCGCCTGCTCGAACTGGCAAAGCAGCAGGCGGTCGAAGCGGGCGTCAGCTTCCAGAAAATTCACCACGGATCGGCGACCGACCTCACGACTTTTGCTAGCGGCAGCCAGGACGCAGTCCTGTGTCTTGGCCCGATGTATCACCTGGTCGAGCACGAAGACCGAGATCGGGCGATTACTGAGTGTCTGCGAACACTCAAGCCGGGCGGACTCTTGTTCATCGCATTCATTTCCGTGTATGCCGGCCTTTTCGACATGATTAGGAACGAGCCTGCGCAGTTGGTTCGACGTTTCGAAGCGGTTTTAGGACGCATCACTGGCCCCAGCGTCGCCAGCATGGATGAACCCGGCTTTACCGATGCGTTCTTCGTCCAGCCTGATGAGGTTAGGGATCTCATGTCCCACTACCACATCGAGCAGCTCGAACTGCTGGGCGTAGAAGGCTTGACGGCGCAAAGCGAGCGCCTGATCAGCACCATAGACGACAAGGTAACCGACGCCTGGATCCGCCTCGCCATTGAGTCGGCCCACACACCAGCGGCGCTGTATGGCTCGGATCATCTCCTTTTCATCGGCAGAAAACGCTGAGCGCTCGTTGCGCCCGGCAATCTGTCTGCGGGCGGCGTAAGGCTTCGCAATTGCGGGCCCCACCCTGACGCGCACAGTGCTTCCAGCGAGCCGTAGAGATTTTGGTCTACATTCGGGCTGTCACGAATCGACGGGCTAGCTCGCCTGTCCTTTTGGTAGTTTTTCTGCTGCTAGCTTTGCTGGAGCCAGTTCTGCAATCCTTCATATATCACACTAAGAAACGGTATCGACTCATATGATTGTTATTACCGGCACGATCGTACTGGAGAGTGATGAAGTCGCCGCCCAAGTGCGCGCCGCCCTGGTTGGGCGCGCACAGCGCAGCCGTCAGGACGATGGATGCATTGACTATCAGTTCAGCGCCGCGCTCGATAATCCGTTGGAGATCAGGCTTATCGAGATGTGGGAGAGCGATGAGAAACTACAAGCGCACCTCGCCGTACCAGATCCGGAGTTTACGGCGCTAATCGGTCGAGGGCAGTTTGACAGCGCTGTGGTTGAGGCACACGAGGTGAGCGCCTCTCGCGAGATGCTGCGCCGATAGACTGATCCCAATGCTATGCCGGTCTGACGCGGCGTGTGCACCGGACGCGGCCTAAGCGGCGGACATCAACAACAAGAAAGAGAGCGCGGCGAATGTGCACCGCACTCCCCCGACCCCGACTCTAGTTGGGTTCGGGCCTATAAAGGACCGCGCTCAAACGGACCGCGCACCTCATAGGTCCTGCCCACGTCATCCGAGGTCGTCTGGATGTTGAAGGACAGGCTCTGAATGCCAGGACCACGCGAGAACGTCACGCCGGTGAATTCACCGTCGCCGACCAGATTTTGCGCGAAGTCAAACAGCTGACCGTTTCGGGTCAAGCCGCGCATAAAGTTGTGCGGCACAACGAAGCCTCTGTCCGGACGATTGATCGTGCCGTCTTCACACAGAAGCAGCGCCCCGGCCGGCGAGATCGTCAGGTTATCCGGCAGGTTCAGGGCCGGCTGATTGCTAGGCCCGACGGGCACGCGGCTCCGGCTGCGGCGCTGTCGAGTGTAGAGAGCTCGACGTAGTTGAAAACACCGGCGCGCACGTGCGCACATCGGGTGTAGTATCGGTGCCGAGTGCGTCAGAGGGGAACTGGCCATGTCCGACCGCGTGAACACTGAGGGCCCAATCCGCATCGAACCCGTGCCGAACAAGTGCTTCGGCGCCGTCGTCACGAACGTGCGGCTGGCGGAACTCGATGCGCCGACTTTCGCCACCATACACCGCGCCTTTCTGGAGTACGGTTTTCTGGTCTTTCCGGGCCAGTTCCTGACGGACGCAGAGAACATCGCCTTCGGCGAGCGCTTCGGTCGGCTCGAGTTCGGCGCGCTGCCCATCGCGAATCGCGACAAGGCAGAGGACGGCAGCTACGGTGAGGTGCTCAGCCTGCAGACGCGGCGCATGCGCACGAACGTCGGCAACGAGGCCTGGCACACGGACTCCACCTATTGGCCGATCTCCAGCAAGTGCGCGATGCTGTCGGCCGTGGAGGTGCCGCGCGCGGGCGGCGAGACCGAGCTGGCCGACATGCGCGCGGGGTATGACGCGCTGGACGCCGAGCTGCGCGAGCGCATCAAGAATCTCGCGGCCTACCACTCGACCGAATTTTCACAGGCCAACGACGTCGGCGACTTTCCCCGCCGCGATCCGGACAGCATCTACCACGGCGAGGCCTATCTGCGGCCGCTCGTGAAGACGCATCCCGAAACCGGGCGCAAGAATCTGTTTATCGGTCGTCACGCGTTCGGCATACCGGGTCTCGCGCGTGACGACAGCCGCGCGCTGCTGCGCTCGCTGCTCGACTTCGTCGTGTCGGAACCGACGCGGGTGTACAGCCACCGCTGGACGGCCGGTGACACGATGATCTGGGACAACCGCGCGCTGCTGCATCGCGCCTGCGCCTACGACTATCGCGAGCCGCGGGTGCTGACGGCGACGCGCATCGCGGGCGAGCCGGAATCAGAGCTTGCGTACTATCCCGACGACGAGCGCGCCGCTGCCGGACGCGCGGCGCTAGACGCCGAACTCGCCGTGCTGCGCGACGAAGTCGGGGGCAAGATGTTCGAGGATCTGGCGGCGCCCAGGCTGGACGCCGCGCCTTCGCTGCGCGGTTAGGCGCCAGCGCCGCTAGAGCATCTCCTCCGCGACCACCTGCAGAGCTTCCGGCTGCTGAGAGCCGATCAGCATGCTGCCGACATGACCGCGGGCGCCGGCGGCCTTCCAGCGCTGCAGACGATCCCGGATGCGATCGCGCGGTCCCACGAGGTGGCAGGCATCGATCAGCTCCGCCGGCACGGCGGCCATCGCCTCGTCTTTCTTACCGGCCAGAAACAAATCCTGAACCTTCAGCGCGGCTTCCTCGAAACCGAGCGCCTTCGCGTAGTTGTTGTAGAAGTTCTTGTCCCGCGCGCCCATGCCGCCGATATAGAGCGCCATGCTGCCGCGGATCGGCATCATGCACTGTTCGACGTCGTCACCGACGACGCAGGTCACGAAGGGCGCGACGTCGAAGTCGACGAGACTCTTGTCGCCGGCCTTCGCAAAGCCCTCGTTGATGGGCTCTTCGAACACCGAGTATTTCTCGGGGTCCATCCACACTGGAAAGAAGCCGTCGGCAACCTCGGCGGCAGCGGCGACACCCCGGGGCGTGATCGTCGCGGCGTAGATGGGGATGTCCTCCTCGCAGTGCAGGATGCTCTTCAGCGGCTTGCCGAGTCCCGTCGCGCCCGCGCCGGTGTACGGTAGCTGGTACTCCTTGCCCTCGTAGGTCGCCGGCGCCTCGCGAGCGAAGATCTGCTTCATGACCTCGGTGTATTCCTTCAGCCGTGTCACGGGTCGGCCGTACGCGGTCCCGTGCCAGCCCTCGACGACCTGCGGTCCGGACGCGCCGAGGCCGACGATAAACCGCCCACCGGACAGCTCGGCCAGGCTCATCGCGGTCATGGCCGCCATCGCCGGGGTGCGCGCGGGCATCTGCATGATGGCCGTGCCGACCTTGATGCGGTCGGTCTGCGCGAGGATCCAAGCCGCCGGCGTCACCGCGTCCGATCCGTAGGCCTCCGACGTCCAGATCGAGTCGTAGCCAAGATTTTCGGCGTGCTTGATGGCGTCGATATTGATGTTGAACTTACGGCCGGAATAGCCGCTGATGAGGCCGAGTTTCATGAGGTTCTCTCCGCGCTGACAACTAAACCAATCGACACTAACAGAGCACCGTTTGCCCGGCCAGACACACGCCGCTAACCTCCCGCCATGTCCATAAGAATGCGAATCCTGAACCGGATCCTGCGCCTGACGGTGCGGCGTCGTCTCGAGCGTGGCGAGTTCAGCGAGGCCATGATTCGTGCCAGCCGCGCACGCCTCAATCGGATGGGCGCGCGCCTGGCGCGACGCAAGGCAGGCCAGGTCGAGTACCTGGAGCGAGCGCTCGGCGGCGTGCCGACGATCTGGACGCTGCCGAAGCTGGCCCGCGATCCGCTGACGCAAGAAGACAGTGAAACGCCGGTCGTCCTGTACTGCCACGGCGGCGGCTATCTCGTCGGCTCACCCGGGGCCTGGCGCGGCATCACGGCGAATCTCGCCGCGGCGAGCCACGCCGCGATCGCGGCCATCGACTACGCGCTGGCGCCCGAGCGCCCCTACCCGGCCGCGCACCAGGACGCGCTGGCCGCCTATCGGGCGCTGTTGGATGCCGGCGTTGAGCCGGCGCGCATCGCGATCGGCGGCGACTCGGCCGGCGGCAACCTGGCGCTCGCGACGCTGCACAACATCCGCGCGGCGCGGCTGCCCATGCCCAGCGGCGCCGTACTGCTGTCGCCCTGGCTTGATCTCACATCCGGATCGCCGTCGATCCAGACGCTGGCGGACCACGAGGCGATGCTGCCGCCGGGACGGCTGAGCGAGGCCGCCAGCCACTACGCGGGCGACGCCCCGCTCGCGAGCGCTGAGATCTCGCCGCTGTTCGGCGACCAGCACGGCCTGCCGCCGCTGACGCTGCACGTCGGCGCTCACGAGGTGCTGCGCGACGACTCGCGCCGCCTGCGCGAGCAGATCGACACGGCAGGCGGCGAGATCGACTATCACGAATGGCCCCACGCGCCGCACGTGTTCCCGGCCTTCGCCGACGTCATTCCCGAGGGCGCGGCGGCCATGCGACAGATCGGCGGCTGGCTGCAGACTCGGTTCGCCGCCGCAACCACGGATGAGGCAAGCGGATGAGCGATTCGGACACGCCGGAGGGGCAGGACGCGATCCACGACGAACGACCTCGCCACCTGTCACCGCTGTCGATCCAGGCCGCGGCGCTGTTACGCTCGATCGACGGGCTGACCACGATCTTCTGGATCACGATCGGCGGCACGATTCTGTCGGTGCTGTTCGCGGGCCTGATGCAGCTCGAGGTCAATCTCGCCAACGACTACATCTACGTCGGGGAATATCAGGTGCCGAAGTCGATCCTGCCGCTCAGCGGCGCCGGCTTCGCCCTGTTCCTGTTCTGGCTGACCGGCAACCGCCTGCGCATGCTGCAGTACGTGCTCAGCCGCAGCGAATTTCCCGTGCGTGCGGTGCGCGACCTGTTTCGCCTGAATCCACCGCTGCTCAGCGTGTTCAGCAGCGACAACCAGCGACGCTGGAGTCTCGGCAACGGCGTCGCCGTGCTGCTGCTGCTGTGGGGCATCTACTTCGGCAACTCCGTCGCGATCGTGCTGCGGGCATCCGTAGAGGCCGGGGCGCTAAGCAGTCAGTTCGAGCCGCTCGCGCTCGCGTCATATGCGGCCGTGCTGTTGGCGACGGGTGCCTACGGCGTGTTCGCGATCACGCGTCCGCTGCGGCGCATCTTCAGCGAACTGCACGGGGAAGAGCTGGTGATCGGCTGGCCGCGCTACCTGTTCGCGCTCTTTATCTCCATCGTCGTTATCGGCGCCAACAACGCATCGCAAATCAGCACCGCAGAGCAGGACAACGACCTGCTGGGGCCGGCCATGGCGACGGCGATCGACGGCGGCACGATCTATCTCAATGGCATCGAGGTGGTGCTGATCGGACTGCGCGCGCTCGGCGTGGATCAGGTGTGTCAGGACGCCAAGGGCGCCGACTATGCCTGCGGCCGCGCCGCGCGCCAGCATCTGCAGGAACTGGTGCAGTCACGCCGCGTAATCTGCGCACCGCTGCTCAACGCGGGACGCGGTCGCGTCGTCGCCACCTGCCGCGAACTGAACGCGACGGAGGCGCCGCCGGATTCCTACGTCGACTACTTCGAGGGTGAAGACCGCGAGAGCCTGTCAGATATGATGGTGAGCGAGGGTCTCGCCCTGGCGAGCGGACTGGCGACCCAGGCGCTGCGCGACAAACAGAACGCGGCGCAGGCGACTCGCAGGGGCATCTGGCAGGGCAGCTTCGATCCCAGCACGAATCCGCAGTAGGCAGTAGCGAGCGCGGCTACGCAGCGCCCAGTTGCTGATCCAGAAACGCAATGATGTCGCGCGATTCGTACATCCATTCGACGCGTCCGTCTTCGCGCTCGATGCGCAAACAGGGCACGGTCTGTCGGCCGCCGCCCGCGACCAGCTCCTCGCGGGCATCGGGCTCCATCAGAATATCGCGCATCGGCAGCTCGATGTCGCGAGACGCCATGAAGCGACGCACCATCGCGCAGAATGGACAGCTGTCGTATTTGTAGAGAACGTAAGGGCTCGACATGGCCCGATTATACCCAAGCGCGGTACCATCGCGGCACAATCGCAGGCAGGACCTCGAGCTATGGCGAAACGTCACGGCGGCGCCGGTAATCAGAACAAGAAAGTGAATCGCGCCCGCAATCTGATCGTCGGCGGCCTGGGGCTGCTGGTCATCGGCGTGGTGGCCTACGGCCTGCTATACAGCACGGGAACGATCGATCCGTCGCGCCTGGACGGTGCCCCGGTCGCAGGCACCCACTACGAGATCATCGATCCCCCGCTGCCGCGCTCGGGCCGCGGCAACATCACTGAGTTTTTCTCCTACGGCTGTATCCACTGCCGCAACATGGAGCCGCTGCTCGAGGACTTTACCGCCGAGCTGCCGGACAGCGTCGGCTTCGACCGCACCCCGGTGACCTTCGCCGCCCCCTGGATCGTGCTCGCGCAGACCTTTCACGCGCTCGACGCGATCGACGCGCTCGAGCCCAACCATCGCCGCATGTTCGCGGCGGTGCACGACGAGAGACGCGCCTTCGGCTCGGCCGAGGACGTGGCCGACTATCTGGCTCGTACGATCGACCGCGAACGGTTTCTGCAGGCATACAACTCCGCGGCCGTACGTCGGGCGCTGTCACGCGGCGACGCCAGCTCCAGAGCCGCGGGTGTGGCGTCGGTACCCACCCTGGTGGTGAACGGCCGTTATCGGATCAACCCGAGACTGCAGCGCGCCGACGCGCTCGCCGTAGCACGCGCCCTGGCCACCGACCCACCGGCAGACGGCGGCCCGACCGCGCAGCAAGACGTGCAGGCCGTAGAAGGCTGACGCCCGCGCCGCACGATGAGTGAATACGACGCCCTGCTGTCGACGCTGGCGCTGACCACCGGCGTCGCTTGGGCCAGCGGCATTAATCTGTATGCGCTGGTGGGCATCCTCGGCATCGCCGGCGCGGCCGGCGCGATCGACATCCCCGACGGCATCTCCGTGGTGCAGGATCCGCTGGTCATCGGCGCTGCCTGCATCATGTACGTCATCGAGTTCTTTGCCGACAAGATACCGGGCGTCGACACCGCCTGGGACACCCTGCACAGCTTCATCAGGGTACCGGCAGGCGCGCTGCTCGCCGCGGGCGCGAGCGGCGACGTTGCCCCGGCCTGGACGGTGGCGGCCGGACTGCTGGGCGGCGGCATCGCGGCCGCGACTCACGCCGCGAAGGCAGGCACCCGCGTGGTCATCAACACATCGCCCGAGCCCTTTTCGAACTGGGCGGCGTCGGCGAGCGAAGATGCGCTGGTGCTGGGCGGCGCCTGGCTCATGTGGCGCGAGCCCGGCTGGTTTCTGATTCTGCTGGTTGCGTTCTTCGCCCTACTGATCTGGCTGCTGCCGCGCATCATCGGCGCCGTCCGCGGCATCATCAAACGCATCGCGTATTGGCTGGGCATGGGGCCGGAACCCGCCGCCGCCAGACCGTCCGAGCGCTGACGTGGCGCGCCTGCTGGCACTCGCGAAGGCCCTGCTGGTGGTGGGTGCCCTTACCGCCGCCCTGGTGCTCGGCTATCTGGTCCACGTGGACCGCACGATCACGCAGACCTTCGAGGGACGACGCTGGTCGGTGCCGGCGCAGGTGTTCGCCCAGCCTCAGGAGCTGTACGTCGGCGCCCGGGTCGGGCTAGGCGACGTGCGCCAGGAACTGGCGCGGCTGGGCTACAGCGAGACGCCCGATCTATCGACGCCTGGGACGTTCTCGGTCATTGGCGACGAGCTGCGCACTCACCTGCGGCCGTTCGTGTTCAGCGACGGCTATCGCAGCGCCCGCGAACTCACGATCGGCTTCGCCGGCGGCGCCATCACAAGGCTGGCCGCGAACGGCGCCGATACGGCGCTGGTGCGGCTCGAACCCCTGCCCATCGGCAGCTTCTTCGCCAGCCACGGCGAGGATCGCGTCGTGCTGACCCCGGACGCGGTGCCACCGCTGTTGCGCGAAGGCCTGAAGGCCGTCGAAGACCGCAGTTTCGAAGCGCATATGGGATTTTCAATTCGCGGTATCGCGCGCGCGCTGCTCGTCAATCTGCGCGCCGGCGAGCGGCAACAGGGCGGCAGCACGCTGACCCAGCAGCTGGTGAAAAGCTATTTCCTCGACAACAGCCGCACGATCAGCCGTAAGCTGCGCGAACTGGCGATGGCGGTGATCCTGGAGGCCCGCTTCGATAAGGACGACCTGCTCAACGCCTACATCAACGAGATCTATCTGGCGCAGGACGGCGCGCGCGCGATCCACGGCTTCGGTCTGGGCAGCCAGTTCTATTTCAACAAGCCGTTGAAGGAGCTGGCGCCGCACGAGACCGCGCTGCTGCTGACCGTGATTCGCGGTCCGAGCTACTACAACCCGTACCGGCACCCGGACCGCGCGCGCGAGCGCCGCGATCGCATTCTCGGCCAGCTTCGCGACGACGCGCTGATCGGCGAGCGGGCTTACCAGGCCGGGATCGCCGCCCCCCTGGGCCTGGCCGGCCGGGCGCGGCGGCGCGGCGCCTACTACCCCGCCTTCATGGACCTCGTGCGCCAAGAACTGGCCGCCGAGTATCCGGTCGCGGCGCTGGCCAGCGAGGGGCTGCGCATCTTCACGACGCTGCGCCCGGACCTGCAGGATCGCCTGCAGGACAGCGCCAACGACACGCTGGCGGCCATCTCGCCGGACACCAATCTGCAGGCGGCCGCCATGGTCACGAACAGCCAGACCGGCGAGGTGCTCGCACTGCTGGGCGGCCGCGGCAGCGGGCGCGGCGGCTACAACCGGGCGCTGAAGGCGCTGCGGCCGGCGGGCTCGCTGCTGAAACCCATCGTCTATCTCACCGCGCTCGAGAGCGGCGGCTTTCACCTCGCCAGTCTGCTGCGCGACGAGCCGATCACGATCGACCTGCCGAACGGCGACGCCTGGTCGCCCAGAAACTTCGACGAGACGACGCACGGCGAGGTGCCGCTGGTCCGCGGACTCGCGGACTCGCTCAATCTGGCCACCGTGCAGCTCGGCCTGCAGGTGGGACTGCCGAACATCGCCGAGCGCATTCGCGACCTGCTGCCGGGCAGCAGCCCACGCCCCTACCCCGCGCTGATACTGGGGGCGCACGACATGAACGTCGTCCAGGTCGGCGAGCTGTACAGCAGCGTCGCCAATTCCGGTTTCTATGCGCCGCCGCGCGCCGTACTGGCCGTGCAGAACGAGACCGGCGAGGCGGTCGAGCGCTATCCCCTGCAGACCCGCCAGACCATCGCGGCGGACGATCTGGCGGCGCTCGTGCGCGGGCTGGACATCGCGATGAGCCACGGCACGGGGCGCAGTTCGCCGCTCGCGCGCTCGGGTGTCGCAGGCAAGACCGGCACCTCCAACGACTTTCGCGACAGTTGGTTCGTCGGCTTCGATGGCGCGCTCCTGACCAGCGTCTGGATCGGCAATGACGACAACACCCCAACGCGGCTGACCGGCGCCAGCGGCGCGCTGAAGATCTGGAGCGCATTCATGGCTGGCGTCGGTGTCACCCCGCTCGTCGAAGGCGCCGCTCCGAACCTCGTCGAACAGCAGGTAGACTTCGCCACGGGCCTGCGCGCCGACGCGCGCTGCGGCAGCCTGGTCGCGCTGCCGCTGCCCGACGACACCCGTATCGCCCCACACCCGGAGTGCCAGCCGGAGCGCGGGCTGGGCGATCGCCTCCGACGCTGGTTTAGACGCTCATGAAGAAAAAGACCCCGCTCGCGCCGCGCTCGGCGCTGACGGCGATCTCGCTCGCGCTGGCGGCCTGCCAGTCGCCCGGCATCGCGCCGCCGCCCGCCCCCGATGCGAGCGCGGCGGAGCAACCGACGGCGCCCGCCGCGACGCCCAGCGCCACGACGGCGCCTGCGCTTGCGCTGCTGGAGCAGAGCAAGGCGCTCGCGGCGCAGAACAACATCGCCGGCGCGGCGACGCTGCTCGAGCGAGCGATACGCATCGAGCCTCGACGCGCGGCGCTGTGGCGTTCGCTCGCCGCGCTGCGCCTACGTGCCGGCGATGCGGCCAGCGCGGAACAGCTTGCCCGCAAGGCGATCGCGCTCGCCGGTCAGGACGAACGCGAAGCACGCAGCGGGTGGCTGCTGCTGGCGGACGTCCACGCGGCCGCCGGCAAGACGGCGGAGGCCGCGAACCTGCGCGCGCGCTGGCAGCGCGGCGAAGGCTGACAGCGAGACCAAAAAGAACACGGGATAACCGGAGACCGCGCCATGTTTATGCGCCTCAAGGACTGCCACAACACCACCGACTTTCGCCGCCTGGCGAAACAGCGCCTGCCCGGCCCCCTGTTCCACTACATCGACGGCGCGGCCGACGACGAGGTGACCTACGAAAGGAACACTCGCGCGTATGAGGAGTGCGATCTCGTGCCGCGCGTGCTCGCCGGTGTCGAGGAGGTCGACCTGTCGGTCACCGTGATGGGCAAGCGGCTCAGCCTGCCCATGTTCTGCTCGCCGACCGCGCTGCAGCGGCTGTTCCACTACGACGGCGAACGCGCGGTCGGGCGCGCGGCAGCCCAATTCAACACGTTCTTCGGCCTGAGTTCGCTCGGCACCGTGAGCATCGAAGAGATCGCAGAGACGATCGAGGCGCCGAAGCTGTTTCAGCTCTACTACCACAAGGACAAGGGCCTCACGGAGAACATGATCGACCGCTGCCGCGACGCCGGCTTCGACGCGATGGCGCTGACCGTGGACACGATCGTCGGCGGCAATCGGGAGCGCGATCTGCGGACCGGATTCACCTCGCCGCCGCGGCTCACGCTCGGCAGCGCGGTCAGCTTCGCAGCCCATCCCTACTGGACGCTGAACTACCTGCTGCGCGAGAAGTTCTCGCTGCCCATGCTCGACAGCCACGTCGAGGAGGGCACGAACGTCGCGACCTCCGTCGCCGGCTACTTCAGCAGCATGCTCGATCAGTCGATGGACTGGGCCGCGGCCGAGTGGGTGGCGCAAAAATGGGGCGGCACCTTTTGTCTGAAGGGCGTCATGAGCGTGGAGGACGCGCGCCGCGCGATCGACATCGGCGCGAGCGCGATCATGGTGTCGAACCACGGCGGGCGTCAGCTCGACGGCGGGCGCGCGCCCTTCGATCAGATCAAGGAAATCAGCGACGCGGTGGGCGGCGAGATCGACATCATCTGCGACGGCGGCATCCGCCGCGGCACCCATGTGCTGAAGGCGCTGTCGGCCGGGGCGACCTGCTGCTCCGGCGGCCGCTGGTATCTGTACGCCCTGGCGGCTGCGGGCCAGGCGGGCGTGGAACTCGCGCTGACCAAGATGGCGGAGGAGCTCACCCGCGACATGAAGCTCGTCGGCGCGCGCCGAATAGAGGATCTGTCACGCAACAATCTCAGGTACCGCTGACATGGACACACTGCAAAAGACCCTACCCAACGGGGCAACGCTACAGGGTCAGTACAGGGCGGAGTTCGCGGGCGTCGCAGAGGCCTTCGCCGCCAACTTCGCGGGCGAGGAAATCGGCGCGTCGGTCTGCATCACGATCGACGGCGAACCCGTCGTCGATCTGTGGGGCGGGCTGAAGGACGCGGACACGCAGTGGGAGGAAGACACGCTCAGCGTCGTGTTCTCGAGCACCAAGGGCGCCGTGGCGCTCGCGGCCCACACCCTGATCGACGCCGGTGAGCTGGAGCTGCACAGGCCCGTGACCCACTACTGGCCCGAGTTCGGTGCGAACGGCAAAGACGCGGTCACGGTGAAGATGATGCTCGACCACAGCGCGGCCGTGCCCTGCCTGCGCGGCGAGCTGAAAGAACTCGCCTGCTGCGACTGGGACTACATGGTCGAGCGGGTCGCGGCCGCGGAGCCGTTCTGGGAGCCCGGGACACGCAACGGCTATCACATGATGACCTTCGGCTGGACCGTGGGAGAGCTGGTGCGCCGCGCCGCCGGTCAGAGTCTCGGCAGCTATCTGCGCCGCGCGCTCGCCGAACCGCTGGGCGCCGACTTCTGGATCGGCCTGCCGGAGAGCGAGCACCATCGGGTGGCGAAGCTCACGCCCTTCAAGCCCGTACGCGGCGCCGAGCTTTCAGATTTCACGAAGGCGCTGATCGGCCAGAAGGGCTCGATCCAGTCGCTCGCCTTCTTTAACAACGGCGGCTTCAGCGCCGGTAATCCCACGTGCTGGGCAGCGGAGATCGGCGGCGGCGGCGGCATCGGCAACGGCCGATCGCTGGCAAAACTGTACGCGCCTTTCGCCTGCGGCGGCGAAGCGAACGGCCAGCGCTACGTGTCGCCCGAGACGCTGGCGACGATGGGCGACGTGGCCGTCGCCACGCATCGTGATGCGACGCTGCTGCTGCCGACGCGCTTCGGACTCGGCTTCATGAAGTCGATGGACAATCGCCAAGAGCTCGCTGTCGCGAAGGACAGCGCGATCATCGGCCGATGCGCGTTCGGCCACGTCGGCGCGGGCGGCAGCATCGGCTTCGCCGATCCCGATGCACGCATGAGCTTTGGCTACGTGATGAACAAGATGGGCCCGGGAATACTCATGAACGAGCGCGGCCAGGGACTGGTCGACGCCGCCTATCGGGCGCTGGGCTGCGACAGCAACGCGAGCGGCGCGTGGGATGCGGTCAGGACAGGAGGTCGGGGCGATGCGCCGCGTTAGCCCCTGTGGCGCACTAACGGCGCCCGCAGGACGCACAGCAATGCGAACGCTGAGCGCTCTTCTTGCGGTGTCGCTGACGGCGGCGAGCGCTATCTCCATGGCCGAGGAGACCACCGCGACGTCCCCGGGCCGGGTCACCGGCGTCGGTGGCGTGTTTTTCCTTGCTAACGAGGACAACAAGGCGCTCGCGCAGTGGTACGCGGAGCACCTCGGCATCACCCCGGAGCCATGGGGCGGCGTGGTGCTGAACTGGCAGAAGGATCAGGCCGACGATGGCGGCATGACGGTATGGCACATCGGCGCCGCCGACAGCGACTGGTTCGCGCCGAGCACGGCGCGCTTCATGATCAACTATCGCGTCGACGACATGGCGGCGCTGCTCGCGAAACTACGCCGCGCCGGAATCCCCATCCTGGACGGCCCCGAGTACCACGAGAACGGCGTGTTCGCCTGGATACAGGACCCGGAGGGCAACAAGATCGAGCTGTGGGAACCCATGGCCTGGGACGAGAAGAACAAGCGCTAGCGCCTGCTCGTCCGTGACCCGCCCCGGCCGGGACGGGTCGTGGGAGCCCCGGAGATCTAGAAATCGTAGTTCAGCGCCGCGAACGGACCCTTGATCATTACGTTCGCCACGTCGATCTCGTCCAGCTCTTCAACGTCCAGATCCATCTGCCGGTAGCCCACCTCGAGGCCGAGGCCAATGGGCGACGTCCAGCCGACGCGCGCGTCGATGTCGATGAGGCTGTTGTCCTCGTAGGCGAGCCCGCGGGCGGACGCGCCGACCCAGAAACCCGAGAACGGCAGGTCCGCGCGCGCGGCGCCGTAGACCATCGGTACGGGCGTATCGAACTCGGCGGTGCTGTTGGTAAAGGTCGTTTCGTCGCGCACCATCACGAAGCCGTCTAGAAAGCGCACGCCCACGCCCACATCCAGGTCCACCACCGTGTCGAGCAGGCCCCAGTACAGCAGGGCATCGGTCTGCGAGATGTCGATTTCCGAGTTGAGCTCGGCGGCCAGGTTGAAGGTCTCGCCGTTGAACTCAATCGAGCGATTGAGCACCCCCTCGCCCGTCTGGGCGAGGCTGGTGTGTTCGATGCGCACGTTCGGCAGCAGCGGTATCGGGTGCTCGAACGCGCCGTAGAAATAGTTGTTGCTCTTGTCGGCGAAACCCAGATCGTCGACCAGGTCTAGGTTGTCGGCGCCGCTCGTCGCCGAACCGCTGATGTCCTGCATCCAAGCGCCGCCGCCGGCGTACATGCCAAACTCGATATCCGCCGTGGCGGGTGCGGCGAGCAGCGCGGAAGTAACCAGGGCACAGGCGCAAGAGACGGGCGCGCGGCGGAATGCGCGCGAGGGTTGATCGTCCACGAAAGACCTCTCCGAATAGTGATGTTCCCCAGCCGCGAACCCTACGCCTCGGGTTCCGCTCTCGCCGTGACGCAGAGCACGCGTTTGTTTGATCAGATCCAGACACGTCGCCGCTGTGATGCGTGGCACAATGCGGGCAGCTCCCCCAGGAGGACATCACAGTGACCAGCACCGCCATTCGCAACGCCCGTCTCGTCAATGAGGGACGCATCACCGAGGGCGACCTCCTTATCCGCGACGGACGCATCGAGGCGATCGGCACCGTCGGTGCCGCCGACGCGGAGTTCGACGCCGCGGGCCGACTGCTGCTGCCCGGCATGATCGATGACCAGGTGCACTTCCGCGAGCCGGGCATGGAGTACAAGGGCGAGATCAAGACCGAGTCGGCGGCCGCAGTCGCCGGGGGCATCACGAGCTACATGGAGATGCCGAACTGCAACCCGCTGTCGATCAATCAGGAGCGCATCGACGCGAAGCGTGCCCGCGCGGCGGAGGTCTCGGCCGCCAACTACGCCTTCTATCTGGGTGCGACCAACGACAACCTGGAGTCCATCAAGGCGATCGATCCGCTGACGGTCTGCGGCGTGAAGGTGTTCATGGGCGCGTCCACCGGCAACATGCTGGTCGACAACGAGCAGACGCTGGAGGGCATCTTCTCCAGCACGCCGCTGCTCATCGCGACGCACTGCGAGGACACGCCGATGATCCTCGCCAACGAGGCCGCCTGGGCGGAGCGCTTCGGCGCTGACATACCCGCGACCGAGCATCCCAACATTCGCTCCACCGAGGCCTGCTGGAAGTCGTCATCGCTCGCGGTTGGGCTCGCCAAGAAACACGACGCGCGCCTGCACGTGCTGCACCTGACGACGGCTAAGGAGATGGCGCTGTTCGAGCCCGGCCCGATCGCCGGCAAGCGCATCACCGCAGAGGCCTGCGTGCACCATCTGTTTTTCGACGAGACCTGGTACGCGGCCAAGGGCAACGACATCAAGTGCAATCCCGCGATCAAGAAGCCGAGCGATCGCGAGGCGGTCATGGCCGCGCTGCTCGAGGATCGCATCGACGTCGTCGCAACGGACCACGCGCCGCACACGCGAGAGGAAAAGGACCGACCCTATCCGCAGGCGCCCGCCGGGCTGCCGCTGGTGCAGCACGCGCTGCTGACCATGTTCGAACACGTGCACGCGGGGCGCATGAGCATCGAAAAAGTCGTCGAGAAAGTCTGCCACGCGCCAGCCGAGATCTTCGCCGTCAGGGAACGCGGCTATCTGCGCGAGGGCTACTGGGCCGACCTGGTGTGCGTGGACGACGGCGCGCTGACCGTCGTCGACGACGAGCCGGTGTACTACAAGTGCGGCTGGTCGCCGTTTGCCGGTATCACCTTCCACTCGCGCGTCGCGGCCACCTGGGTGAACGGCGAGCTGCGCTACGACGGCAAGGAGGTGCTGCCGGGCGCGTGCGGCGTGGCGCTCGAATTTGCGCGATGAATTTCACCAGCGACAACGCCACCGGCGCCTGCGAGGCGGTGCTGGCGGCCATTCAGCGCGCCAACGCGGGGCCCGCAGCCGGCTACGGTGACGACCAATGGTGCCGACAGGCGGCAGCGATGCTCGACGACGTCTTCGAGCATGAAGTCGAGGTCTTCTTCGTCGTCACCGGCACGGCCGCCAATAGCCTCGCGCTCGCGACACTGGTAGAGCCCTGGGAGGCGATCGTCTGCCAGGACACCTCGCACATCGCCAACGACGAATCCACCGGTCCTGAGTTTTTCACCGGCGGCGCGCGCCTGCTGCCGGTCGCAACCGCCGCGGGCAAGATGACTGCCGACGATCTCGAGGACCGCATCCGGCGCACCGGCACGCTGGTGCCGCACAACACGCGGCTCGGCGCGTTCTCGCTGACCCAGAGCAACGAGGTCGGCATGGTCTACGCCGCCGACGAGGTCGCGGCGCTGAGCGAGATCGCGCGCGGCCACGGCATGCGCGTGCACATGGACGGCGCCCGCTTCGCGAACGCCGTCGCCGCGACCGGCGCGAGCCCCGCCGAGCTGACCTGGAAGGCGGGCGTCGACGTGCTCTGCCTGGGAGCGACCAAGTGCGGCGCGCTCGCCGCCGAGGCGGTCATCTTCTTCGACCCCGCGCTGGCGGAGGGCTTCATCCACCACCGCAAGCGTGCGGGCCACCTGCTGTCCAAGAGTCGCCTGTTCGGCGCGCAGTTCGTCGGCTGGCTGGAGAACGACGAGTGGCTGCGCCTCGCGCGGCACGCCAACGCCGCCGCGGACGAACTGCGCGGCCTGCTGACGGCGCTCGACCACGTCCACGCGGCCTGGCAGACCGAGTCGAACGAATCGTTCTTCGTGGTTCCGAACGACACGCACACGGCGCTGCTCGACGCCGGGGCCCGCTACTACGACTGGCCGCCCACCGGTTTCGGCCGCGAGGCCGGCGCCGGCGAGACGCTGATCCGGCTGGTGACCTCGTTTGCGACCAGCGCAGATGAGGTTCAGCGGCTCGCCGCGACTGCCCGTCAGCACGCCGGTCAATAATGGCAACGCGCAACCAGCCCCGGGCGTCGCGACCGAACGTCGTCGTTCTGTTTCCCGATCAGCTGCGCGCGCAGTCGCTGCCGCTGTTCGGCGAAACCCAGATCGATACGCCGAACATCGACCGCCTGGCCGCCGAGGGGGTGCTGCTGCGCCAGGCGATTTCGAACTGCCCGGTCTGCACGCCGGCGCGCGCGATGCTGGTGACGGGCCGCTATCCGCAGACCACGGGGCACCTGATCAACACCACGCGAACGCGCCACAGCGAGATCTCGATCGCCGACGCCTTCGCGCATCAGGGCTACCGGACCGGCTGGGTGGGCAAGTGGCACCTGCACACGGGGCTGTGGCCGGCGCTTGATCGCATGCCCCAGCATCCCGACTGGGTACCGGAGGGACGCGACCGACTGGGCTTCGAATATTGGCGCGCCTATAACCAGCACATGGTCTATTTCGATGGCTTCGTCCATAAGGATGACTGGAACTACGAGCGCTGGGACGGCTACGAGACCGATGGCCTCTTGAACTACGGCTTCGAGTTCATGGACGGCTGCGGCGACGATCCGTTTCTGCTGTTCCTGTCCCCGCACCAGCCGCACTTCACGCCGTTCGAATTCGCCCCGGCGGAATACTATGAATCGCTGCCGGCGGAGCTCATCCTGCCGGCGAAAGTGCCGGCGTCGCAGCAGGAGAGCTCGCTCGCGATGTACCGCCACTACCTGGCAATGATTCTGGCCGTGGATCGGATGCTGGGCCGCCTGCTGGACTACCTGGCGCGCAACGACCTCGCAGACAACACGATCGTGCTGTTCGCCTCGGACCACGGCACCCAGGGCGGCTCGCAGGGCGTTAATCCCTGGTCGAAGAAGAACCCGTACGATGCGTCGATCCACATACCGGGCATCGTGCGTTTTCCGGGGCAGATCGCCGCCGGCAGCGAGTCGCAGCAGATCGTCTCGATGGTCGACTGGTTCCCGACGCTCTGCGGGCTGGCCGGCGTGCCCGTGCCGCGCAGCGTCGAAGGGATGAACCGAGCGCCCGCGCTGCTGGGTGACGAGGCGGGCAACGACTCGGCGTTTCTAATGAACTTCTCGAAGTGGTTCGACTGGTTTCGCGACGGCGCGGAATGGCGCGGCGTGCGCACCAGAGACCACACCTACGCGCGCTGGCTGAACGGCAGGGTCGAGTTGTATGACCTCGCGGCGGATCCGCTGCAGACGCAGAACCTGGCGGGCAGCGGCGCGCCCGTCGAGGATCATCTGGCGGCGCTGCTGCGCGACCACCAAGGGCGCCGCCGAGACGAGCTGGTGCCCTGCACCGAGTGGCAGGGCTGGCTGGACGAACAGCGGCGCGTCGTCCGCAACGCGTTCGGCCCGCTCAGCCACCCGGAGAGCTCGCCGGACTGGTCGCTGCTGCAGCCGGCGCGCTAGCGATGACGACCCCCTACCCCATCGAAGTCGAGCCCGCGCTGATCGCCGCGTTCAACGAGCGTGGTTTCGTGACGACACCGGACACGCTGAGCGCGGCCGAGATCGAGCGCTACGGCGCGGCCATCGATCGCGAGGTGGCGGCCCGGACCGCGTCGGATAGCCGCCCTCTGGTCGACAAGTCGCGCTACGAGCAGTCGTTCATCCAGTGCATGCGGCTGTGGGAGACCAACCCGGAGATCCTGCCGCTGACCGTGCACGCCGGGCTCGCGGGCGTCGCGGCACAGCTATTGGGCGTGCCCAGCGTGCGGCTCTGGCAGGATCAGGCGCTGTACAAGGAACCCGGCGGCCAGCCCACCACGCCGCATCAGGACCAGACCTTCTGGGCGATCGACACCGCATCACTGATCAGCGCCTGGATACCGCTGGAGGACGTCACCGCCCGGCGCGGCGCGATGGCTTACGTGCCGGGTTCGCACCGGGCGGGCCGCCTGCGGGTCGTCGACATCACGCACAGCACCACGCCTTACGACATTCTGGATGATCCCGCCTTGGCGGGCGCACGGCCACAAACGATCGAGGTCGAGGCGGGATCGGTCGTGTGGCATCACGGCCTCACCGTGCATCAGGCGGCAGCGAACGAGAGCAACCAAACGCGCCGCGTGTTTACCGTCGTGTACGTGGCGAGCGACGCTACCCGCGACAAAGCCTGGCCGACCTATCCGCTGGACCGCGAGAACATCGGCGTCGGGGAGACGCTGCGAGGGCCCAGCATGCCGGTGCTCTGGCCGCCGCCCGACGAGCCGCCCGTTCCACCTTCGACCGTCGGGGAGCCTACCGGACCGCAACAAGGGACGACGGCCGGCTAGCGGCCCTCGTTCAGCGCTTGCCTAGACGCTCCGATAGTTCGCGGCGTCGACCGCTCGCGTCTGCTGCCAGAACTCGAGCATCGTAAACGGCCAGTTTTGGGTGATGTGGCCGCTCGCGTTCTTGTACCAGGTGTTCACGTTCGAGCGGCCCCAGGCCATGCCCCGATTCCCCTCGTCGACCCAGTCGTTGTAGGCGTCGAACGCATCGCGCGTGACGTCGATCGCACCCGAGCCTTCCATTGCCAGCGCAAGGCAGCCGAGGATGTAGCGCACCTCGCATTCGGAAAAGAACACGATGCTGCCGTTCACCACGATATTGGTGTTCGGCCCGTAGCAGAAGAACAGGTTCGGAAAGCCGGGCATGGTCACGCCCTTGAAAGCCCGCGCCTCGTCGTCCCAGACGTCGTGCAGATCCGCGCCGTCCGCGCCGATGATCTGCATCGGCTGCAGGAAACCGCTCGCCTGAAAACCGGTGGCATAGATCAGCACGTCGAACTCGTGCTGCGCGCCCGATGCGCAGGTCACGCCAGCAGGCGTTATCTCCGCGATCGGATCGGTCACCAGACTGACGTTATCGCGCTGCAGCGCGCCCAGATAGCGGCCGTCGTCGATGAGCGCACGCTTGGCGCCCGGTGGATAGCTGGGCGTGCAGGCCGCCAGCAGATCCGGTCGCTCGGCGAGCTGTTCCGCGAGGTTCGCCTCGAGCGCCTCGCGAAATGCCTGATTGAGTTCACCGACTGAGTGTTCGCCGCGATTCCAGCCGTCGTCGGCCCGCACCGCGTCGAGCAGACCCTCCGCCGTACGCCAGAACATCGCGAAGCGAAACCACTTCGCGTAGAACGGCACCGAGCGCAACAGCCAGTGCATGCTCTGCGGCACCTCCTGGAAGTAGTCCGGATTCGCGACCATCCAGGGCGGGGTGCGCTGAAACTGTGTCACCGATGCCGCGCTCTCGGCGACGATGGGGAGAAACTGAAACGCGCTCGCGCCCGTGCCGATGACGCCAACCCGCTTGCCCGATAGATCGTGCTCGTGTTCCCACTGGGCAGAATGAAAAGAGATGCCGGCGAAAGAGCCAGACCCCTTGATGTCCGGCCAGCGCGGGCGGTTGAGCTGCCCGACGGCGCTGATGACCGCGTTCGCGGTCACCTCGCGCGTTGCGGCCGCGGCATCGCCCGCGGCGGCGATCGTCACCCGCCAGCGCCGCGCGTTTTCGTCCCAGCGCGCCTGCTGCACTTCGGCGCCGAACTCGATGTGCTCGCGCAGCGCGTACTCGTTCGCGGTGTCGGCGAAATAATCGCGCAGCACCGCCTGTGCCGAATAGTGCTGCGGCCAGTCCTTGGGTTTGAACGAATAAGAGTAGACGTGATTCGGGCTATCCACGCGGCAGCCGGGGTAGGTGTTCTCGAACCAGGTGCCGCCGACGTCCGCGTTCTTCTCGATTACCGTGAACGGGATACCCGCCTGCTGCAGTCGCACGGCAGAGAGCAGCCCCGACATGCCTGCACCGATGATCAGCACGCTGAAGTCCGCGCGCTGTTCGACCGCCACGCTCTCGATCGCGGGCTGGTGATAAGGATCTTCGCCGTTGAGCGACAGCTCGGACGTCAGGAACTCGATGTAGTCCTCGCCGAGTTCGCGACCGGTGAGAAAACCCAGCATCTCCTGCAGTTCTTCCCGACTCGGCATGTAGTGCTCGCCGGCGTCGCGCGGGCCGCCGTCGCGATAGGCGGCGATGGCCTCGAGCGCCATGGCGCGCACCCTGGCGCGCTGTTCGTCCGTCAGCCCATCATCCGGATTCAGAAATTCCTGCAGCAGGCTGATGTCACCGCGCAGGTGATCCATGCTGCCGGTGAGGTGCACGAGCGCCAGCATCAGCGCCGCGGTGTCGGCGGCCTCCAGGTGTGCGGCGATCGCCGTGTCGTCGAGCGTAATCCGATCGAGTGAATCCTGATGCATGGTCCCTCCCCAATATCGATTGTCCCATCGCGCCCGTCACCGGCGCTGCGGCAGCGCGCCGTCCCCGCGCTGCTAGTCCCCGTACTGCTGCGCGAGACCGCCGACGGTTGCGAAGAACTCTGCCTTGACGTCGCCAATGATGTCGGCGACGGGTCGCACGGCGTCGATCCGACCACAGACCTGCCCGGTCAGCGCAATGCTCGCCTCGAGATCGCCGCCGAAATAGAGATCGAGAATGTTGCCGCGCATCTCGCCCATCGCATTCGTTTCGACGTCGCGCTCCAAGCGCGTCGTTTTCTCGGTACGCAGCGCGCGCAGTGCGGGCGAGTGAAAGCGATTGAGAAACACCGTGTCGGTTTCCTTCGCTTCGACGATCGCGTCTTTCCAGTTACTGTGTACGGGCGATTCGGCCGCGGACACCATGCGCGTGCCCATCTGCACGCCCTCGGCGCCCAGCGCAAACGCGGCAGCCATCGACGCGCCATCGACAAAACCACCGGCGGCAATGATCGGCACGTCGACTTTCGAGCGTACGAGCGGCAGCAGCACCATGGTGCTGACGTCGCGCGGATTCTTGAAACCGCCGCCCTCGCTGCCTTCGACGATCAGCCCATCGACGCCGCAGTCGACGGCCTTCAGCGCCGCATCGAGGCTCGGCACGACATGAAACACGGTCAGCCCGCCCTCTTTCAGGACGCCGGTATAGCGCTCCGGGCTGCCGGCGGAGGTCGTGACGAACGTAACGCCCTGATCGATCACGAACTCGGCGATGTTCGGATCGCGTACGAACGCCTGGGCGATGTTGACGCCGAACGGCTTGTCGGTGAGATCCCGCATCTTGCGGATCTCGTCCTTCACCGCGTCCAGCTCGCCGGAGGACGTTTCGATGATGCCCATGCCGCCCGCGTTCGAGACGGCGGACGCGAGCTGCGAGCGCGCGATCCAGCCCATGGGTGCCTGGACGAGCGGCACCTCGACGCCGAGCATGTCGGTGACCCGATTGTTGAAAGCCATCGCTGTTTCCCCTTGCCGTGGCTGTGTGATTGGGTTCGCCTACCCAGCCGAGCTTTCGCGCAGATCGGGCAGCGTGTAGCCCTTCGCGTCGAGATCGGCGCGCACGACCTTCTTGTCCATCTTGCCGGTGGACGTCAGCGGGATGTCATCCACGTAGAGCACGTCGTCCGGTAACTGCCACTTGGCAAACTTGGTTTCGCAGTGCGCGAGGATCTGCTCGGCCGACACGTCCGCGCCCGGCTCTAGAATTACGAGCGCGACCGGCCGTTCGTCCCACTTGGGATGCGGCTGGGCCACCACGCAGGCCTGCGCGACGCCGTCGACGCCACAGATGTGGTTCTCTAGATCCACCGAGGAGATCCACTCGCCGCCGCTCTTCACCAGATCCTTGGAGCGGTCGCTCAGGATCAGGTACTCCTCCTTGTCGATCTTGCCGACGTCGCCGGTGATCAGCCAGCCGTCGTGAAACTTATCCGGCTGCGGGTTGTTGTAGTACTCGCTGCAGATCCAGGGACCGCGGATCAGAATCTCGCCGACCGATTCGCCGTCGTGGGGCAGACGATTGAAGTTCTCGTCAAAGACGTCGATTTCCAAACCCGGCATGAGCTGCCCGGCCTTGGCGACGTTCTCGAACTGCTCGTCCTCCGAGATCCCGAGCTGCGAACGCTTCATCACGCGCCGCGACAGCGTCGCAAGCGGACTGGTCTCGGTCATCCCCCAGCCCTGAATCATCTCGACGCCCAGGGTGTCCCAGTACCAGCGAATCAGGCTTGGCGGCGGCGCGGAGCCACCGCAGGTCAACCGGCTGAGTGCCGACATGTCGTAATCCGCCGGGTTCGCCTCGACGAGGCCCATAACCCCCTGCCAGATGGTCGGCACCCCTGCGGACAGCGTCACCCCCTCGTCCGCCATGATCCGCGCGAGGCGGGCGGGATCCATGAATCGGTGCGGCATGACCTGCTTGCAGCCGAGCATGGTCGCGCTCCAGGGGATGCCCCAGCCCATGGCGTGGAACATCGGTACGATGCCGCAGACGCAGTCGGCGGCGGACAGCCCCATCGAATCGGTCATGCACTGCGCCATCGTGTGCATGTACTGAGAGCGATGCTCGTACTCCACGCCCTTGGGATTGCCGGTGGTGCCGCTGGTATAGCACAGCCCCATGGGCGAGTTTTCGTCGATCAGCGGCCACTCGTAGTCGGTGGGCTTGCCGTCGATGAAGTCCTCGTAGTCGATGGGGTTCGGCAGCTCCGTCGACCAGCCCTCGAAGCCTTCTTCTGTGGCAACCACGATGCGCTCGACGCTGGGCATCCGGTCCTTGAGTTTCTCGAGCAGCGGCAGGGTGTCGGCATCCGCGATGATGATCTTGTCCTGCGCGTGATCGATGATGTATTCGAGATCGGTATCCGACAGGCGGACGTTGAGGGTGTGCAGCACGGCGCCCATGCAGGCGATGGCGTGATACGCCTCGAGATGTCGCGAGCCGTTCCACATGAAGGTGCCGACGCGGTCGCCGATACCGATGCCGGCATCGCGCAGCGCGTGCGCGAGCTGATGCGCTCGATTGCGGGTCTCGAGATAGGTCTGGCGCCGCACGCCGGTCTCTGTGGCGGTGACGATCTCTTCGTTCGGCGCGACGCGCGCACCGCGATCGAGCAATAGCGACATCAACAGCGGCGTGTGCTGCATAGCCATGATGATTTCCCCCATTCGGCAGCCGGCCCGCGGCGCGCGGACACAAGGGGAGCATCATAGCAACCATCGGGAGGACGCGGCGGCTGCGCGCGCCGCGCGACCGCCGGGGTACGAGGTCAGGCGGCGCGTTCGCCCGGTTCGATCATCTCGCTCTCAGCCCCGGAGGGAACCGCGGCGAGATCGGCGGCCAGGCGCTCTTCGAGTGCCAGCCGCTGCTCGCTCTGGTCGGCGGCGCTCCAATCGAGCATCGCCGCCATGCGCTCGGACGCCTCCGGTATGACCTCGGCGAGCTCGTCGGGCTCGTACCAGCCAATGCGCAGCCGACGATAGATAAGGTCCTCGAGACTGCGGGCACTCTCGGTGCGCACGGCCCACTCGATCTCTTCGCGAAACACCGAGGGGCTGATCGGCTGCGGGTCGTCGCCGAGCACGGCCTCGACCTCGCTGCCGTACAGCCGCACGAGCCGCGTGCTCGAACGCTCGTCGAGCTGATAGCGCGCCGCGATGCGGCCGGCCTCGGCGCCGAGATCGAAGGCTGCCTCAAACTCACCACCAGGCAGAGGCGCGAGCGGGTCGCTCATCGTCACGTCCTCTGCGAGTTGCGTTGCCACCTGCTTCAGGACATCGTCAGCCATCTTCCGAAACGCCGTCAGCTTGCCGCCGGCGATGGTGATCACTCCGTCCTCGTGTACCCAGATCTCGTCCTTGCGGGACATTTCACGCGCCGATTTGCCGGGCTGGTGAATCAGGGGACGCAGTCCCGCCCAGGTCGCGACGACGTCGCTGCGATCCAGCTTGGGTCCGCGCAGCACCTGGGTGACGGGTTTGAGCAGATAGTCGATGTCCTCGCCCGTGACGCTCGGCCAGACCTCCGGGCCGCCGTCGTGGCTGGTATCGGTCGTGCCGATGTAGGTGACCGCGCCACGCGGGATGACGAACAGCACCCGTCCGTCCGGCGCAGGCACATAGATCATGTTGCGCACCGGCAGCCGAGCATGCGGCACGGCGATGTGCACGCCCTTGGACAGGTGCAGCCGGGGCTCTTCGCCGCCATCCGCCATGCCAACCTCGTCGAGCACACGCTCGGCCCAGGGTCCCGCGGCGTTGATGACGGCGCGCGTGCGGATTTCGATCTCGTTGCCACTAAGCCGATCCCGAACGCGGACGCGGAAGCGCTCGCCCTGACGTCGCACGCCGATCACCTGCGCGTGGTTGGCAACCGACGCGCCGCTGTGAACCGCGGCGCGCAGCGTCGCCAGGACGAGGCGCGCATCGTCAGTGAGATACTCGCGATAGGCGTAGGCGCCCTTGAAGGCGCTCGCTTTGAACTCCGGCTCGAGCGCGCTCAGCTGCGAGCCGACCAGATAGCGCCGCCTGTCGGCGTCTTCCACCTGACCGAGTCGCTCGTAGAGGCTCAGGCCGACGCCGAGTTTGAGCCGCTCGAAGCCGCTGGAGACCGGCACCAGCATATCGAGCGGTTCCGCCAGATGCGGCGCCATCGCATAGACGCTCTTGCGCTCCAGCGCCGCCTCGCGGACCAGCGCGAAGTCGAGCATGGCCAGATAGCGCAAACCGCCGTGGATGAGCTTGGTCGAGCGACTCGAGGTGCCGCTCGCGAAATCCTCCGCATCGAACAGCAGCGTCGATAGGCCCGCCGCGGCGGCCTGGCGCGCGATGCCGGCGCCGGTGATGCCACCGCCGATGATGACGAGATCGTGTAGCCGCTTGGATAGCCCCTTCAGGCGTCGATCCAGACAAACGGGCTTACTCATGTTGTTGCTACTCCGCCCCGCAGGGCTTACTAAAATTCGGGCCGCGCGCGGCGGCTGTGGTCTGTTGTTCCGATAGATGCTCGTCTAGCGCGTCCGGCCCGTGATCGTCATGCCCACTCGGAAGGTCACATCCGATACGGCCGCACCCGCCAGGTCTTCGACGACCGCGATCTCCACACCGACGCGGTCGCTCAGATGCAGGCGACCGCCCAGCGTGCCAAGCAGCGCGCCGTCGCCGAGCTGCGCCGGGCCGGCATCATACAGCGCCGAGTGCGCGTCGAGCTGGCCGACGAACTCAACGACCCGGCCCAGACGCAGCGCCAGGCCAAAGTGCCCTTGGCCGACGAAGCGACGCTGCTCTTCCGACCACAGATCGCCGCGCCCGAGCCAGGTCGCCGCAGCCGCGGCGCTCATCAACAGCCGGTTGCTCAGGCTGCGGTAATACTCGAGACCAACAGCCAGATCGGTGGCGCCGGAGCCGCGCAGCGCGTCGCTGGCGCCGGTAGGCAGTTTTAGCTGCGCCCGAGCCACGAGCGTCGCGGCGTCGCCGGCAAAGAGCTCGCGCGCCGCGCGCAGGCGCAGATCGCCGATCCCGTCGCTGCGCTCGGTGAGCGCAAGCCGCGTCTCGCCAGAGGCGATCAGTTCATAGTCGAGCCGATCCTGGGCCTCGCTCGAGCGACCGCCGTTGGGAAACCCAAACAGGTCGTGAAACTCTTCGATGAAGCCATCGAAGACCCCGCCACTATGGACAACCAGCGGCAGCTCGGCGGCGAGTTCCCAGCGATCGCCGAGCGGCCACGCGGCCCCGAGTCGATAGACCGCCGTCTCGCCGTCCAGGCGCGCCAGATCTCCGGCGGCGGAAAGGCTCCCGGAGAAGCTGTTTACCGCCGCAACATCGACCAGCAGCCGCGGTCCGCGCGTCAGCCGCCCGTGCGGCGCAAGCAGGCCAAACGGCTGGGCGAAGGGCGAGGTGTTGCGTATGTCGAGGGGCGATCCGGACGCGACCGGCGCGGCGAATGCCAACGCAGCGACGGCGCTCAGCAGGCAGAACAGTCGCCCGCGCAAACGACGGCCGAGCGAAACGGTCGCGAGCGGCGTGCCGCTGGCCGGCGGCTGTGAGGGGACAGGCGTCACTGACATCGAATCGATCAGTCTTTCAGGCTTACGAGTTCCGAACCGCAGGCGAGCAGGGCGCGAGGCTAGCATTGGCGGCCGGCGGCCGCTGCAACGCGGAGCACAGTATGCCTGCGCCCCACGTCCGCCGGATGACTCAATTACGCACCGGATCGCAACAATGTGTTTAACAGTCCGCGTCCTGGCGGTACCCAGATCCTTCTCGCGGCCCGCGGGTCCGTCGCCGTCACGCTGACCTGGGCCCCGAGCTCGCGCAGGCGCGGCAGCAGGCGCGCGTAGCCGCGCTCAAGCTGCTCGGCGCCCTCGATGCGGGTTTCGCCGTCGGCGCAGAGCGCGGCGATCAGGAGCGCCATGCCGGCGCGTATGTCGGGCGCGCGAACCCGCGCCCCGCGCAGCCGGGCGCCGCCGTGTACGCGCACCCGATGCGCGTCCAGCGTATCGATGCGTGCGCCCATGCGTCGCAGCTCGCGTACGAACCCTAGCCGCGCATCGAACAGCCGCTGGTGCACGAGGGTGCGTCCTCGGGCGCGAGTCGCGAGAGCCACCGCGACGCTGATGAGGTCGGCGGGGAACCCGGGCCAGGGGAGATCGTCGATCTTCGCTTCGGCGCCGTCGATATCGCAGCGGGCGTCGAGCCGCTGGGCGCCGGGCACGATGAGATCCTGGCCCGCAACGCACACGCTTACCCCAAGCCGCGCAAACACGGCGCTAGTGATGCGCTGCTGATCGGGCTGCGCGCGGAGGATGCGCAAACGCGCACCCGTCGCAGCCGCCAGAGCGATCCAACTGCCGACCTCGATGTGATCCGGCGGGATTCGCACGCGGGCGGCGCCGAGGGATGCGACTCCGCGAATTTCGAGCCTGTGGCTGCCCGCACCGGAAATGTCCGCACCCATCGCGTTCAGCGCGAGACACAGCGATTGGATGTGCGGCTCGGCGGCGGCGTTGTCGATCACCGATGTGCCGTCGGCGAGCACCGCGGCCAGGATCGCCTGGGCCGTGCCGGTCACGCTCGCCTCGTCGAGGAAGATATCGGCACCGCGGAGCCCCCGCGTGCTGAGCTCGTAGCGATCACCGACCACATCTACGCGTGCGCCGAGCGCGCGCAGCGCGAGGAAGTGGGTGTCCAGGCGGCGCCGGCCGATGCGATCACCGCCGGGACGACCGATACTGGCGCGCCCCGTGCGGACCAGCAGGGGCGCGGCCAAGAGCGGCGCCGTGCGCACCGCGGCACACGCGGCGGACGGCGCGAACGGGCGCAGCTCGCCGGCGCTCACGCTGACGCTGCCGCCCTGCTGCTCGACGCGCGCGCCGACCGCGCGCAGCAGCTCGATCTGTCTGGCGGTATCGAGAATCTCCGGCACGTTGCACAGCATCAGCCCGGCATCCGCGAGCAGGCCGGCGGTCAGGAGCGGCAGAGCGGCGTTCTTGTTGCCCGCTGGCTCGACGGTCCCGCCAAGCGGCTGTGCGCCGTGAACAATCAGGGTCTTCATGGGCCCAACCTACGCGAACGCGGCGCGGCGGGTGTGCAGAGACGCCGACCAAATCGCGCAATTTTTGCGCAATGTGGTCGAGCAGGCGGGTGGCGGGTTCGCCGCAACGAGTCGGACGAGAGGCGTTTGCGTCCGGAACTTCTGAGCGGGTGAGACTTCTTCAGAAGTCCCTAGGTTGCGACGGCGGCCGGCGCGGCCGGCGGCGCTGCGGGCTCCGCCTCGTCGTGCAGCTCCGCGCAGATCTGCGCCCACTCGCGCAGTCGGTCATCCAGATGCTGGCGCTGGCGCGGAGTAAGTGCACCGAGCAGATCCACCGTCAGACGTCGAAAGATGCCCTCGTTGGTCGCCATGATCGCCTCCAGTTCGGGACCGTAGAGCGACTCGAAGTCGAGCATCAGGGCCTCCAGCACCGCACGATCCACCGGCTCGGCGCGCAGCGCCGCAAGCATCCGCGACTGCAGTTCGAGCCGCAGATCCAGCCAGGCCTGCGCGTCAGGGGTCAACGTCGCCAGGCGACTCTCGATCAGCGCCCGCTGGTCGCGGTCGAGCCGCCCGACAAAGCGCTTCATGCCGTCCGCGTAGTCTTTCGCGTATTCGCGAGTGACCGCAGCCGGAGGCTTGCGAGCATCGCGCTCGTAGTCACGATTCGAGCGCGCCATGCGGCGCTCCAGATCGTCGACCTGCGCCGCCGACAGCGACGCCAACATGGCGATCGCGACCGGCGCCGCCCGCGCGCTCATGGTCTCGCCCCAGCCCTCGATCTCGGCCTCGAACGCGACGAGCGCGGTCTCCGGGTCGGACCCTAGCGCATCGGCGAGTCGCAGCAGGCCATCGCGATAGATCGGCAGCTGACTGGTGCGGTGCCAGTAGTGCACCTCAGCGAACGCGAGATCGAAGTAGGCGCGCTGCTCCGCGGTGAAGGTCACATAGTCGCTCGCCCACCAGCGCATCAGCCGATCCGCGTTGTTGTAGGCGAGCTTGATGCCGCAGCCGGACAGTAGCAGGCAGGCGCAGGCCAGCGCACCGAGGCGCAGGCGCGCGTGGCTCTTGAAGCCGCGAGTCACGACCGAGAACTCCAAAACTCCAGCATCCAGCGCGCCATGATGTCCGCCTCCGTTGGCTGTGCGAGCGAATCAATACCGCTGCGATACAGCGGTTCGCCAAGGACCTCCCGTCGCACGCCCATGAGCTCGCGCGCGTAGGCCGCACAAAACTCAGGATGCCCCTGGATGGTCATTGTGTGGTCGCCCACCGTAAACCCCGCGTGAGGGCAGAATTCATTGCTGACGTAGACTTCCGCATCGATGGGTAGTTCCAGCACCTGATCCTGATGGCTGGACAGCAGTCCGAGGCTGTCGCAGGCCGGCCGCATCCAGCTACGGCGTGCAACGACGCGCGAGCGATGCACGCCCACCGCCCAGCCGCCCGCCGCGCGCCCAACGCGACCACCGAAGAAATGCGCGAGCAATTGGTGCCCAAAGCAGACACCCACCAGCGGCAGCGCGCGCTCGCGCACCGCGCCCACGAACTCGGCCAGTCGCGCGATCCAGGGCAAGGGATCGTAGACGCTGTGCCGCGAGCCGGTAATCAGATAGCCGTCGCAGGCGTCTGGAACCGCCGGCAGCTCGCCGTGCTCGACGTCGTAGGTGGTCACGGTCAGCTCGAGGCCGAGGGCCTCCGCTGCCGGTGCGAGCTGTGCACCGAACATGGCCGGATAGTCGCCATGGTCGGGCTGCAGCTCGGCACGGACGCTGTCCGCCTGCAAGACGCCGAGGCGGAGCCCGGTCTGGGTGCGGCGGAGCCGAGATTGGGGAGATCCGCTCATGGGTGTCTCTGGATCTTCTTCTGGATTTGGAGGCGGGCTCAGGGTAGCGCAGCCCGGGTCGCCGGGCACACCGCAAGCGCACCGCCGAAACGGACGCTAACCCTCCGATTTATAAGCGCTTTCGCACGCGAGCGCGGACAAAACTAGACCCAATCTCTCGCTCAGGTTGTGGATAACTCTTTGGATAGAGCGCGGGAAAACAACCGCTCAACGACCAATCACAGCCGCCTAGCGCAGTCCACCGTTTTTTCGAAATTTTTTGATAAGTGCTTTTTAATCAATGCGTTAGAGCATGATTTCACAGCGACCGCTGAAGATTCGAGCACACAAGGGCTCGCCACCGCGACAAGCGTCTCGCGTGTGCATAACGTGACGCGCCATCAGGCGCCGAATGACCCGGGTGCCGCGCCACCGGGCGCGCGGCCGCCGCGACCGCAACGATCAGTCCAGTCGCTGGTCCTCAGGCAGGCGCACCGCGTCCGCATCTACGATCACCGGATCCAGCGGCGAAAAGACGTCGTCGACTGCCGTCCTGGACTCTTCGTCCGGCGCGCGCTCGCGCTCACGGACGAATTCGAAGCCGCCGAAGCGAGCGGCATCAATCGGGGCGTCACCGCCCGCCGCCTCCTGTGCCCTGCCCAGGCTAGGGCTGCACAGAAAGACGCAGCAGCACACGCAACGAATCCACATCGTCGAAGCCTCCGCTTGAATTCTGGCGGCCGGCCAGGCCGCTATGGTCTATCGGAACACCGAGCTGCAGCGCGAGCCCCACCGGACCCAGCGGCGCCGAGTGCCATCCCGCTCGCGCCTCCAGCAGATGCGCTGTGCCGCTCGTCGCACCGAATTCAGCTCGGCCGCGCTGCCAGTGCGCGCCGAGCTCGAAGTGGCCCCAGGCCGCCGGCGGCCGAATTTCTACCGCAGCACCCAACCCGATAGCGCGGTCCGCAATGAACGCGCCGGGCCCAACGGCCGCGCCGTCCGTGCCAAAGCTGAGCTTGAGCGAGTCCGGCAGATCGTCCGTGCCGAGTTGGCCCCGGCCGGAGAGCACGAGCCGGTGGCGGCCCAGCGGTCGCCAACCCTCGGCATCCACGGCGAGCCGCGCAAACGTATCTGATTGACCCGCGAAGCGCCCCGAGAACAGCGTGCCAAGCGTCGCGGCGGCACTGCCCTGCAGCACCCAGCGGGCCCTGTCGAATACCAGGTTCGTGGCCGCACGAGGCTCGATCCAGCCGACACTCTGCTCGGCGTCCGCGAAGCCGAGACGCTCGACGCTCGCACGGACGCCAAGGGAACGCGTCCGGCGCCGAGAACCCGTGAGCAGTCGATCGAAGCCGGCGGTCATTCCGAGGTGATCGCCGTCGGTGCCATCGCGGCGGCTGAACCGGTCGCCAAACGCCAGCAGTCGCAGCTCGTCGCCGGCCCGCCGCGCTGGCAGGCGATAGTCGACCATCCCGCCGGTCGCCGACTCGGGTTCGAAGCGCTGGCTGAGCGCGAGCCGCAGCTGGTCGCCACGACCCGCGAGATTGTTGATCGCGAGCTCGCCGCGCAGCCGATAGCGCGACGTCGAATCGTCGCCGTGATTGTCGAGCCGCAGAGCAGGCTCGAACCGCGACCGCTGGACGAAGCTGAGGCCCAGCTCGGTGTCACCGACATCGGCGCCCGCGCGCAGAGCGCCGCTCGCCTGCAGGCCCGGCAGCGCGTTGAAGCGATACATCAGGTCCGCGAGACCTGTGCCGTGCGCCGGCTGGTCGATCAGCGCCGCCGCGCTGCGCTCGATGAAGGCCGCGGGAGGCGCCGCGCCCTCGGCAACGACGCCGGCCATGCGGCCTTCGAGCACCCGTATGGTCGCGCGGCCGTCGATCAGCGTCTGCGCCGGAACGAACGCGCGCGCGGCGAGATAGCCGGCCGCGCGGACCTCCGCCTCCACCCGCCCGGCAATCTCTTCGAGCATCAGCAGCGTCACCCCGCGGCGTTCGCGCTGTCGCGCGAGCAGCGCGTTCAGCGCCACTACCGTGGTCTCCGGCAGCGCGCCATCGTGCGCGCCGAGGCGCGCGAGCAGATGCCCGACCTCCGCGAGCTCATCCGTGCGAAACCCGTGCTCTCCCGTCGCAACGGCGCTCGCGCGCGCCTCGGACAGCCAGCCGGTCAGCCGTTCGTCCAGCGCCGCGCGCAGGGCCGGAGGCAGGTTCGGCGCCGCGTCAAGCGCTAGCGCCTCCACCGGCAGCAGCGGCGCGGTGGCGGGATTCGGATCGCGTTCGCTGACCGGCGGAATCTCAGCGGCGACCGCCGCCAGCGCCAGCGCAAACAGCGCGATGCCCGCGATCAGCGCAACGAGCAGCCCGCGACGCGGCGGCCGAGAATGGCGTTTGGTCGCCGGCGTGCTGACGACGGAAGTCACGATCGGGACGTCGGTGTCCGTATCGCGGGGCAGCGTCGCGTCCTCCAGCTCGGCAACGTTCGCGCCGCCGAGGCGAAACCGATCGATTCCCTGCGCGGAAAACTCCACGTCCAGCTCTTCGATGATTTCTCGCCGCAGGCGGCGATACTCGGGCGTCGCCATCTCGCCAGCGGCGCAGGCGTTGGCCGCCTGCCGCAGCCGCCGCGAGGCCGGATTGAGGCGCAGGAAACTCATGATCGAGACAGCTCGCGCACGAGCCGTACGCCGGTGAGTGGATCGGCGGTGCCCGTGTGGGGACGCGCCGTGGCCACCACGCAGTCGGCCAGCTCATCGTCGTAGTGGCCGCCGACGGCCAGCAGTCCGGCCTCGCCGTCGACGAGCTCCTGGAGGTTGCCGAGCAGGTTCGCCAGGCCCAGCGCGTTGAGCGCCCCCGAAGCGGCGTCGACGGGCACGCCGCCACGGGTCACGCCCGCGCGGCTGATGCGGCAATTGCGATTGGGATCCGGCGCCCCGGCCTGGTCCGCGAGCGCGATCCGCCATTCGGCTTCGCTCGGCAACCGATAGCGAAAACCGCTGCCTTCGCTCAGCCAGTTCGCGTAGTCGCGCCAGAGCGCCAGCTCCAGACCGGTCACCGGCAGGTCGGGGTCGGCCGGGGTGCAGCCGCCGAGCGCCCGCGCCCGGCAGAACGGTGTGAAATGGCGCCAGGCCAGCTCGGTACGCATCAGCGCGTAGCGCTGCCCGCGCTCCGCCGCCTCAATGACCACCAGTTCGGGGCCGGAGCCAAAATCGAACCGGTCGGCGCAGGCGCCGGCGCGACCGGAACGCGCGCCCTGATTGACCAGGTACTGACGATCGCAGGGATCGAGCACGACCGCAGCAACGGCGGGCAGCGAACCGTAGTCCGCCAGCGCCGCGCGCTGCATGCTGGCCGCGGCGTCGGGATCCATGAGACTGAGCGTTTGCACGCACGCGCTGACGACGGCGTCGACCCGCGCCCGCAGCGCGTCGGCACGCATGCCCGGCAGCCGCGCGAGCCGGTCATGATTCGACTTGAGGTCGGCCATGTCGCCGAGCTGACAGCCGCGCGAGGCGAAATCCGCTCCGAAGGCCGTCAGCCGCGACGTCGCATTCATGCGCATCGCGAGCGCCTCGCGATCGGCGGCGTTGCGCTCGGCCGCGGCCGTCGCGTCGATGACCAGGTCGGCCTCGAACTCCCTCGACAGCAGTTCGCGCAGGCGGGCGGCAAGTTCGGGCTGCGCGTCGCGCAGCAGCTCCAGATACCGATCGTTCACGGCGAGCACGGCGAGCGTGGCCGCATGCGCGTCTTCATGGGCGACGACGTAGTCGACCAACGCCGCCTCGGTCTCGGCAATCCAACGCTGGGCAGCATCGCCGCCGGCACCCACCGCGGCGCCGCCGGTCGCCAGAAGTTCTTCGAGCCGCGTGCGCCGCAGCGCGCCTAGATGGCGCTCGGCGTCGGGCATCGGACCGTGAAAGCGACCCCGTTCCGCGAGGGTCAGGGCCACGTCGAGCGCCGTTTCCTCCAGGATTCGAGCCTCGTACAGCGCCGCCAACCGCGCCTGCGCCGAGGACAGTGCCGCCGTGGCTTCCGGCAGGCCGTTGAGGCGTGCCAGCTCTTCGGCGACGCGACCATCCCAGGCGGCGTCAAACGCAGGCGCCTGGAGCAGTTCGTTCAGGCGATCGACGTTCAACTCGACCCGGGTCTCCTGCTGGGTCTGTTCGGCAACCGCCGCGATCTCCGTCTCTTTGAAGAAGTACATACCGCCGACCGCCAGCGCACCGACAAGCCCGAGCGCCCCGACGGTGCGCAGCGGCCAGGGCGAACGCTCAAAAAGACCTTCGCGCAGCGCGGCTAGACTGGGCAGGCGCTCGGCCTCGTCGATGGCGAGCGCGCGGGAGAGCGTGCGCCACTGCCGGCCGTTCAGGTTTCGCGGCCGCTCGAGCGGCGCCTGGCGGATGTCGATGCGATTCGCGGGCAGCCGGTTGTACGGGTGGCGGCCGGTGAGAATCAGATAGATCACCAGCGCGGCCGCAAAGACGTCATCGGCGGTGCCCGGCTGCTCTCCCTCGAGAATCGCGGCGCTCGCGTATGCGGGGGTCAGCGCACCCAGGCAGGCGGCGTCGAACACGTCGTCGACGTCGCTGCGCGTACGCAGAACGCCCTGCCGCAGGTTGCTCTGCACCGCGCGCGCGAGCCCGAAGTCGAAGATCTTCGCCTCGCCCGCGAGCGTGACGAAAACGTTGCCGGGCTTGATGTCGGCGTGGATGACGCCCTGGGCGTGCGCGTGCTCGAGCGCGGCGCAGAAACCGCGAATGATCGGCCACGCGGCGACGGCGGGCAGCCCTTCCGGATAGTCGCGCAACAGATCGACAAGCTCGGTGCCCTCGAGCAGTTCCATCGTCATGAAGGGGACGTCGCCGTCCTTGTCGAAATCGAAAATCGAGACGATGTTCGGATGGGACAGCGACTGCGACTTCGCCGCCTCCCGCTGCAGCGCGATAAACGCGTCGGGATGCTCGCGAAAGTCGCTGTTGAGCACTTTTATCGCGAGATAGGGATGCTGATCCTGCGCCTCGACCTTGCGCAGGTCGCGCACTCGGTAGACGGTCCCCATGCCGCCGCTGCCGAGCGGTTTTTCGAGCACGAAGCGCTGCTTCAGAACCTCGGGCGTGGCACCCGGTCGCGGGGCATCGAAAACGAAATCGCCCGGATCCCGCATGATCGTGGGATCCTCCGGCACGGCGCCGGCAGGAAGCGCGGCCGAGCTGTCCTCAACCTTCGGCATGACGCATCACCACCAGCGAGACGTTGTCGCGCGCGGCGCGGCCGAGGACCTTCTGCAGCAGCGTCTCGGCCGCGACCTCGAGATCGGGCAGCGCCATGCTGTCCGCCAGCTCCCAGGTCTCGAGCTCACGGTACAGCCCGTCGGTGCACAGCAGCAGCGTGTCACTGGGGCGGACGTCGAACACCACGACGTCGAGCATCAGCGGCCGCAGACCACCCACCGCGCGGGTAATGATGTTGGTGTCCGTGGTCAGCGCCTCTTCCTCAGAGACGAGGCCGCGTTCCAGTTGATCGACGATGGGATTGTGATCGCGCGTGACGACTTCCAGGCGGCCGTTGCGCAGCCGATACAGCCGGCTGTCGCCCGCCCAGAGTACGACCGCGGTGCCGCCCTGCACGGTGAGGCACACCACCGTAGAGCCGATCACCGCGCCCTTACCCATCTCGCGCGCGCTGTCCTGCAGCTGCGCGTCCACCTGCAGCAGACGGGACTCCATCCAGTCCACACGCTCGGCGAGCGTCAAGGGCTGCGGCTCGAGCGCGGCGGCGCCGGCGGTTCCCGTCGAAGCGGGCGCGTCCCAAACCATCTCTGCGGACAGCGCGTCGGCGATCGCGCGGCTGGCGACATCGCCCGCCTCGTGACCGCCCATGCCGTCCGCCACGGCCCAGATGGCGTTGCGGTCACAGATAAGGGTCGCGTCTTCGTTGTTGCGCCGCCGATTGCCGGCGTGCGAGCGAGTCGCCGCTGTCCATGAGCTCGCGGACACGTCTACTCCTGACGGCTGCTCTGTTGGTTTCGGAACACGAGCGCGTTTGCCGCGCGCGGCGGCTCACCGAGGCTCACAAAGCCCGAGCCCCACAGTCGGAAGGAGCTTCGATGCAGATACCGCACGCGCTCGTCTTCGAGCTGCACGAAAGCGCCGTTGGTGCTGTGATCGATCAGCTCGAAGCCGGTGCGGCCCCAGCGAATCTCGGCGTGAAAGCGAGACACGAACTCGCCGTCTATGGACAGCTCATTGTCAGGCGCAGATCCGATGCGGATGCGCTCCTCGGCATCGCGACAGAGCTCCGCCTCCTGATCCTGAAAACGGATGACGAGCTTGCCGCCGCTGGCACTCGCGCCCATGCATGAATCCTCGAGGTGCGTTCACCCCGCGAACCGCCGCGTCAGGCGCGACGCCAGGTCCACAGGGCCGTTAACTAGGAACGACGCGCATCCTGAGTCAGGCGCGCGGCAAGCCGACCCAGTCCAAAACGGTCGACCCACCAAGCAATGTACGGCAGCGCAGGCAGCGCGGACGTGACGAGCTTCACGCGGCGATCAAGCCGCCGGGGAGGCGGCGGCACGGGGGCAGATAGAGCACGGCGGGCCGCGTGGTTCTATACGCGACGCAACGCGACGCGCACGGAATCGGGCGGATCCGAAAGGAAAAGTACGGGGGCGCGGCGTGCGCTAGTGCATGAAATTGAACATGCGGCGTCGATAGGACGACGCCAGCGGCGACCCCTTGGGCAGCAGATCGAAGTAGCGCAGCATGGTCAGCCGACCGATGTCGTCGCGAAACTTGCGATCGGCCATCAGAATGTCCAGCGCGAGTTCCAGCGCCTCCTCGAGGCGGTCGGCGGCGGCGAGCGCGACGCTGGCTGAATACTTGGCGGCGAGATCGTCGTCATCCGCGGCGACGCCCGCCAACAGCGCGTCCACCGAGCCGAGATCCGCGGCCTCGTCGGCGAGCAGCAGGCGCGCGCGCGGGCGCGCAACTTCCGGCGCGTCGTCGCCGAGCTGGGCCAGTACCGTGCGCGCGTCGTCGAGCTTGCCCTGCAGCACAAACACGTCGGCGAGCTCGACGCGGAACGCCTGGTTGCCCGGTTCCTCGTTGATCGCCTGCTGCAGCATCGCAAGCGCCGAATCGAAGTCTCGCGTCGCGATGAAGTGACCGAGCTGGTCACGCAGCAGATCCGCGCTCGACAGCGTCAGCCGGTCGCACAGCTCGGACCATTGCGCCGCCGTCTGCGGACCGTCGACCTGATCGACAAGCTGGCCGTCTTTCACGACGCGCACGCTCGGCAACGCCTGGACGCGCAGCTGCTGCGCCAGCGACGGGTCGACCGCGACGTCGGCCAGGGCGAGCAACAGCTTGCCCGGCCGCGCCGCCACTTCGCGCTCCAGCGCCTGGCGAGCCTCGACCGACTCGGGCATCTGCTCGGCCCAAAACAGGATAACCACCGGCGCCTCGCGCGAGCGCTCGATGACATCGGTCTGAAAGTTCTGCATGTCGGCGGCAAATACCGCCTGGGGCGTCGCATTCACGGGAGGGCAATCCTTGGGGGTCGGGTCGGTGGTTAACAATCGCGCATTGTAACAAGGCGCGCGGCCCGCAAAACGCGGGCCCTCACGAGACCGGCGCCGGTGCATCGAGCTGTCGCTGTGGCGCGAGCTCCTGCCAGGCCACTCCCGCAGCCTGATCGGCGATCTCCAGCGACGCCAGGCGACCGACGAAGGGCGCGAAGGTCGCCTCCAGGTTCGCCAGCGAGTTGTTCTGTTCGCTGACGTGACCGACGACAACGCGGAGTGCCGCGTGTCCCACCTGGCCCAGCAGGTCGGCGGCCTGGGCGTTTGATAGATGGCCGAGCTGACCGCCGACACGGCGCTTCAGCGACGGCGGATAGCGGCCGTTGCGCAGCATCTCGGGATCATGGTTCGACTCCATCATCAGCAGATCGCAGTCGCGATAGTGGCTGATCACGTGCGGCGTCACGCAGCCTAGATCGGAGAGCACGCCGACGCGGCAGCCGCCGGCCTCGAATACAAACTGCGTCGGCTCACGCGCGTCGTGCGGCACGGCCACGGGAATCACTCGCACGCCGCCGATATCGAAGGACCCGTGGCTGTTGATCACGTTAGCGGGCAGACGAAACTTCGCCGCTTTCAGCGTGCCGTGGCTCGCGTAGATGGGGATGGCGTAGCGATGCGCCAGCGCCTCGACGCCCCGCACGTGATCGGCGTGCTCGTGCGTGATGAGCACGGCGTCGAGATCACCCGGCGCGAGGCCCAGCCGCTCCATGCGCTGGGTCACCTGCCGCACGCTGAAGCCGCAGTCGACCAACAGGGTCTGCCCCCCCAGCTGCACGACGGTCGCGTTGCCCTTGCTGCCGCTGCCGAGCGAGGCGAGCCGCGCGCAGATGTGCTGCTGCGACGCCTCCCGGCCGGCGTCTGTCATCAGTTGGCGAAGTCGCGCAACAGATTGAGCACGTTGCGGGCGAACTCTGGCTCGATGCGTTCGCCGCTCTCGTCGAAGACGCGAACTTCATAGCCCCCGCCGTCCGCAGCCGCGCGCAGCGGCACGGTCAGCGGCAGCACGTTGCCGCCGCGCCCGAACATGCGGCGAAACAGCCCGCTGTTGTCTTCGCCGGTAAGGGCTCGCTCCGGCAGCTCGATGTACAGCAGGCCTTCGCTGCGATCGCGATCGGTTACCTCGATCTCCGCGTTGCTCATGGACTGGGTAATCGTCGCCCACGCACGGTCGAAATCGAGGTCCAAGAGCAGCACCGGCTGCCCCTCGGCGTCGAGATCGATCTGGGCCTTCGAGGCGCCGATGATGTCCTGGCCAACCATCGAGACGGCCTGAGTGCTGACCTCGCTCGCGAGATAGCCACCGACCTCGCGCAGAATGGCTTCCTCAACCTCGGGGATCACCGAGCGAAAACCGATGAGATCGCGGATGGCCGTGCGCTCGGCGAGCGCGTCGTTCTGGTGTCGCAGATGGACCTCGGTGGAGTTGTCGCGCATACCCTGCTCGACGGTCAGGCTAAGCCGTTCGAGACCACCAGACGCCTGCGCATCGCGCTTGGCCTGCTGCACGGCGAGCCGCACGACGTCGCGATAGTCGGTGCCGCCCGCATCGAACCAGCTCGTCGTGATGCGCCCCGCGAGCGGAACTTCCTGGGCCGTCTCGATACCGTTTTCGGACAGGAACTGTTTGACCTTCGGCCACACGATCGGCGGCGGTTCCGGCAGTACCAGCCAGCGGCGATCACCCAGCTTCTGAATCTTGACGTTGTCGTTTTCACCCGAGCCAAACAGCGGCGCCGGTCGCGGCGCGCGCTCCGGATAGAGCGCGCCCTTGGTGTTGGCGATCGGCGGGATGGCGTAGGGATCGCGCGCGACGTTGACGCCGCTCAGTCCCTCGGGCACTTCGAGACGCTTGCTTTCCTCGGCCTCCAGATAGTCGTCCGAACGCTTCACGATGAATCCCCGGTCGTCGCTCATGAAGCGGCAGCCCGGCAAGACCGCGAGCGCGACGCAGGCCGCGACTAAGATGGGGGAAACAGATTTCAACGCCATCACAGTGCGCCTGCCCCCTCGAGCGCGGCGCGAACGGCGCCCTGGTTGGCGTCCGACAGCGGCAAGAGCGGCAGGCGAATGCCTGTGGAGATGAGACCCATCTCGGCCAGCGCCCACTTGGTCGGCTGCGGCGAGGATTCGATGAACAGCGCCGAGTGCACCGGCTGCAGGCGCGCGTCGAGCTCGGCGGCGCGTGCCGCGTCGCCCGCATTGCAAGCGACCATGAACTCGGCCATCAGCTTCGGCAGCACGTTCGCTGTAACCGTGATCGTGCCCACGGCACCGAGTTGGGTCATGCGCATAGTCTGCGCGTCTTCGCCGGACAGCAGGATGAAATCGTCGCCGGCGAGCTCGCGTATCAGACCCACTCGCTCCGGGTCGCCGCACGCTTCCTTGATGGCCACGATGTTGTCGACGCGCGCGAGCGTGGCGACGGTTTCGGCGCTCATGTCGCACGCCGTGCGCGGCGGCACGTTGTAAAGCACGAGTGGCAGCTTCGTCTTGGCCGCGATCTGCTCGTAGTGGGCGATAAGGCCCGCCTGAGTCGGCCGGTTGTAGTAAGGCGTGACCAGCAGGCTGTAGTCCGCGCCGATGCGCTCGGCCTCCTGCGTCAGGTGGACCGCCTCGACGGTGGAATTGGCGCCCGTGCCCGCGATTACCGGGACGCGGCCCGCCGCGCGTTTGACGCAGGCGTCGATCACCTCGAGATGCTCGCCGACCTCCAGGGTCGCCGACTCGCCGGTGGTGCCCACCGCCACGATGCCGTTCGTCCCCTGCTCGACGTGCCAGTCGATAAGCGCATCCAGCTCCTGCCAGTGCACCGATCCGTCCGGGTGCATGGGTGTCACCATTGCGACCAGGCTGCCAGTCAACATGCGGAATACTCCACCTTCGTTTGTCTGCGGTTTTCGTCGTGCCGATCATGGCGGTCGCCGAAAGTCGCAGGCGGTTCAACGCGCTCCCCATGCGGGCATGGGACTAGCGCAGACAGGTCGGGCCTCGCCGACGAAAATAGCGCCGTATGGTAATGGCGCCTCGCTAAGCGCTCAAACGGATTTGCGAGCGAGCCGCAAGCCGTTGCGCGCGCTTCATGATTCGGCCGCCGCGGGCGCCGCGAGTTCCGCAGCACCGGGTTCGTCGTCCTGCCGCGGCCAGGCGTTGTAGATGGCCTTGACCAGCGTCGCCAGCGGTATCGCAAAGAACACGCCCCAGATCCCCCAGACGCCGCCGAAGGCCAGCACCGCGACGATGATGGTGATCGGATGCAGGTCGACCGCCTCCGAGAAAAGAAGGGGTACCAGCACGTTGCCATCCAGCGCCTGGATGATGGCGTACGCGACCATCAGCCAGGCGAAGTCGCCGCTCCAGCCCCACTGGCTGAACGCCACGAGCGCGACGGGGATCGTCACCAATGCGGCCCCAACGTAAGGCACCAGCACCGATATGCCCACCAGCAGGCCCAGCAGCGCCGCGTAGTTGAGTCCCATGATCTCGAAGGTCAGGTAGCTCGCGGCACCGACGATGAAGATCTCGATGAACTTGCCGCGTACGTAGTTCGCGAGCTGCTGATTCATCTCGCTGCCGACGCGCGACAGGATCGGACGCTCGCGCGGCAGCAGCGTGGCGAAGAAGCGCATGAGATCGTCGCGATCCTTGAGAAAGAAGAACACCGAGATCGGCACCAGCACCAGATAGATCAACAGCGCCACGATCGACGGCACCTGTGCGAGCAGCGTCTCGACCAGGGTCGCGCTGAAGTTGCCGATTTCCCCCAAGAGCTGATCCAGATAGGTCTGAAGTTGCTCGCGGGTGAGCACGTCTTCGAACGCTTCCGGCAGGTTGATGGTAGCGCTCTGGATGCGGCTCAGGACGCTCGGTATGGCGTCGATCAGCGAGCGCAGCTGACGCCAGGCGAGTGGCAGCACGATCAGCAGGAAGGCGATGAGGCCGCCCAGAAAGATCAGGAAAGTGACGACAAACGCGACGATGCGCGGCAGGCCGTAGGCCTCCAGGCGCCGCTCCAGGCCCTCTAGCACGAACGCCAGCACCAGGCCGGTCAGCACCGGGGCGAGATAGGCGCCGAGCGTCGTGATCGTGACCAGCGCGACCAGCAGCAACACCACGAGAAAGATCGCCTCCTCGTTGGCGAGGTAGCGATTGAACCAGCGACCGATAACGTCGACGAACTTCACGGCAGCGCTCAGTCCGGCCGCTTACGCAGCAGGTAGACAAAGCGCGCGTCGCCGATGTCGCTCGCGAGCAGCACGTTGCCGCTCTGCTGGCTAAACACGTCGAAATCGCGCACGGACCCCGGGTCGGTGGCGATGATGCGCAGCAGCTCGCCCGCGGCCATGCGATTGAGCGCCTGTTTCGCCTTCAGCAGCGGCATGGGACAGGTGAGCCCGGAGAGATCCAGCTCCTCGTCGACGGTGGATTCGAGTGCGTTCATGGGGCGCGATTCTAGTGGTTTTCCGCTTCTCCGCGTCGATTTTCTCCGTCCATTGCGCCGCCGCCCGCACGCGGCGTGCCAACGTCGGCGTGCCTGAGGGCCCGAAGCAACGGCCCCGCAACGCCAATCGGCCTGTCCGCGGCGTAAATTCGACGGTGGCGCCGAGGAACTTTGCGGCGTCCCCGCGATCCCCCATTATGGGCCCGCGATACCGGCGTCGGCTCGGCAGCCGCACAGTGGTGGCGCGCCCCTGAATCCGACCTGAATCGCGGCGACGTTGACACGGGCCCATACGGCAGGGCTGATGCGGCAAGAGAGAAACGAACGACAGAGCATGGCAAACCGCGACGGTAGAGCACAGATCAGCCAGCGCCGCCCGTGGCGAGCGCTGACGCTTGCCTGCGCGCTGACGCTGCCGCTATCGAGCGCCGCCGTGGCGCCGAAGGGCCTGCCGACGCTGGGCGACGCGTCTTCCGCGCTCGTGTCGTTGGAGGTCGAACAGAAGATCGGCCGCTCGTTCCTACAACAGGTGCGCGCGGGCTTGCCGCTGTCCGATGACCCCATTTTGAAGTACTACGCTGACGTGCAGCTGCGCCGACTGGCGCAATATTCCCAGGTGCGTGATGGCATCCTGGCGGTCGTGGTCATCGAGGATCCGCAGATCAACGCGTTTGCGGCCCCCGGCGGCGTCGTCGGCATCAACCTGGGACTGCTGCTGGCCGCCGAAGACGTCCACGAATACGCGTCCGTCGTTGCACACGAGCTCGCGCATCTCAGTCAGCGCCACTTCGCCCGCGGCATCGAAGCACAGCGCGCCATGACCATCCCAATGCTCGCGTCGCTGGCGGCGGCCATCGCCATCGGCGCCCTTGGCGGCGGCGATGCCGGTCTGGCCGCGCTGTCTGCGAGTCAGGCGGCGTCGATGAACAGTCAGCTGCGCTACAGCCGCGGGCGCGAGCAGGAGGCGGATCGCGTCGGCCTGAACACGCTGATCAGCGCCGGCTTCGATCCGAACGGCATGGCGCGCATGTTCGACCGCATGCGTCAGGCCTACCGCTTCACTCGCACGCCGCCCGAGTTTCTTCTGACCCACCCGCTGTCGGACTCGCGCATCTCCGACGCACGCGGCGAGATCGCCAACACGCCGCTGGAACCGAGCTACCCAGACTCGCTCGACTATCAGGCGATGCGTGCGCGGGCGATCCTGCGCTTCGCCGAATCGCCCGCGTCCGCGCTGAAGACCTTTCAGAAGCGGCTGCGCGATGATCGCAAGGACGGCGGCGCGGCCTACGGCGTCGCCATCGCGCTGTCGGCGACGGGCGAGCACGCGCGTGCGCTCGACTCGATCGAGCCGTTCCTCGCGGCCGAGCCCAACAAGATCCTGTTCATCGCCACCAAGGCGGAGCTGCTGCTGCGCGCGAAACGTCACCAGGACGCGATTAACCTGCTGGCCCAGCAGCTGGTGCTGAACCCCAACAACCCGCCGCTAGCCATGCTGTATGCCGAGGCGCTGTCGCGAAGCGGCCGCAACGCCGAGGCGACCAGCGTGCTGAAACGCCTTAGCCGCTCGCACAAGAACGACGCGCAGGTCTTTTACGAGCTGGCTGAGATTGCCGGCAAGGCCGGCGACATCATCGAGGTGCATCGCGCGCGGGCCGAGTTCTTCGCCATGTACGGGGCGCTGGATCGGGCCGTAAAGCATCTGGAGTACGCGCGCGGTCTGGCAGACCCCGATGACTTCAAGCTGGGCGCGCAGATCCACGCCCGCATCGAGGACTTCAAGCGCGAGAAGCGCGAGCGCGAGGATCGCGCCTGACGTTTCGGATCGGCGCCACGGCGCCGACGCTTAGGGGCGCGGGAAATCCAGCATCCGCTGCAGCGGGATCATCGCCTTCTTGCCGAGTTCGGGATCGACGTGGATCTCGCGACCGGTGCCGTCGATGATGGCATCGCGTAGCGCCTCCAGCTCGTTCATCGCCATCCACGGGCAGTGGGCGCAGCTACGGCAGGTCGCGCCGTCGCCCGCCGTCGGCGCCTCGATGAAACGCTTGTCGGGGTTCTGCTTGCGCAGATAGTGGAAGATGCCCCGATCGGTGGCGACGATGAAGGTGTCGTGGGGCAGCTCGCTCGCCCCCTTGATGATCTGGCTGGTGGAGCCGACGCAGTCGGCGAGCTCGACCACGGCAGCCGGCGATTCGGGGTGCACCAGCACGCCCGCGTCCGGATAGACCGCCTTCAGATCAAACAGCGCCTTGGACTTGAACTCCTCGTGGACGATGCACGCGCCGTTCCACAGCAGCATGTCCACGCCGGTCTCGTGCTGAATGTAGCGGCCGAGATGCTTGTCCGGCGCCCAGAGGATCTTTTCGCCCTTGGCGTGCAGATGCTCGACGATCTCCAGGCCGACGCTGGAGGTGACGACCCAGTCCGACAGCGCCTTCACCCGCGCGGAAGTGTTCGCGTACACGACTACCGTGCGATCCGGGTGCTCCTGGCAGAATTTTTCGAACTCATCCGGCGGGCAGCCGAGATCCAGACTACACTCCGCCTCGAGGGTCGGCATATAGATCGTCTTCTCGGGCGACAGGATCTTCGCCGTCTCGCCCATGAAGCGGACGCCGGCCACATACATGGTCTGCGCCGGGTGGTCGCGACCGAAGCGCGCCATCTCGAGGGAGTCCGAGACGATGCCGCCGGTCTCGTCGGCGACGTCCTGCACGTTTTGGTCGACGTAGTAGTGGGCGACGAGCACGGCCTCGCGCTCCTTCAGCAACGCCTTGATCTCTGCCTTGAGCGCGTCGCGCTTATCGTCGTCGAGAATCGCCGGCTCGTAGAGCGGGATCTCCTCGCAACTGTTGCGCCAGCGGGTTTTCCACCTGAGTCTGGATAGCTCGCTTGAGCGGCCTCGCACCAAATACCGGATCAAAACCAGAGTCAGCCAGTTTATCCATGGCTCCTGCAGACAGTTCGAGTTTATAACCTTTATCAGCCAGGCGGGCTCGTAGTGACGCCAGCTGGATTTTCGCAATCGATTTAATTTGCTCTTTACCCAGCGGATGGAACACCACTATATCGTCTACCCGGTTGATAAACTCCGGCCGGAAATGCTGGCCAACCACGTTCATCACCATGGATTTCATTTCTTCGTACTGATTTTCCTGATGCTTGTCCTGGATAATATCGGAGCCCAGGTTAGACGTCATGATCACTACGGTATTCTTAAAATCTACAGTGCGGCCCTGGCCGTCGGTTAAGCGACCGTCATCCAGCACCTGCAGCAGAATATTAAACACATCCGGATGAGCTTTCTCTACCTCATCAAGCAGGATCACAGAATATGGCTTACGGCGAACCGCTTCGGTTAGATAACCGCCCTCTTCGTATCCTACATAACCTGGAGGCGCACCTACCAGGCGGGCCACGCTGTGTTTTTCCATAAATTCCGACATATCTATGCGGATCATGGCCTCTTCGGTATCAAACATAAACCCGGCCAGTGATTTACACAGCTCTGTTTTACCTACCCCGGTTGGCCCTAAGAACAGGAACGAACCAATTGGTCGATTCGGATCTGCAAGCCCGGCACGTGACCGGCGAATAGCATTAGATACCGCATTTACCGCTTCATGCTGACCGACCACCCGCTTATGCAGCACATCTTCCATGCGCAGTAGCTTGTCGCGTTCACCCTCGAGCATTTTAGACACCGGAATACCGGTCCAGCGTGACAGCACATCGGCAATTTCAGCATCCGTTACCCGGTTTTTCATTAACAGAGTTTCTTTGTTCTCGTTTTCCGCCGCTTTTTCCAGCTTCATCTCAAGCTCAGGAATACGGCCGTACTGCAGCTCAGACATCCGGTTTAAGTCGGATGCGCGACGGGCAATTTCTAAATCCAGCTTGGCTTGTTCAAGCTCAGACTTAATTGACTGGGTGCCCTGCATGGCTTCTTTTTCTTCTTTCCAGATTTTCTCCAGATCGGCGAATTTAATTTCTGCCTGTTCGCGCTCCAGCTCGATCATTTCAAGTCGCTTATGACTGGCATCATCGGTTTCTTTCGCCAGCGCCTGCTCTTCCAGCTTGAGCTGGATGATACGACGCTCCAGTCGATCCATTTCTTCGGGTTTTGAATCAATCTGTAAACGAATACTCGAGGCCGCCTCATCAATCAGATCGATAGCCTTATCGGGTAACTGCCGGTCGCTGATGTAACGATGCGACAAGGTTGCCGCCGCCACAATGGCTGGATCGGTAATATCTACCGAATGGTGCAGTTCGTAACGTTCTTTTAAGCCCCGCAGTATTGCGATAGTGTCCTCTACACTGGGTTCATTCACCAGTACCTTCTGGAAACGGCGTTCCAGCGCTGCATCTTTCTCGATATACTGGCGATATTCATCCAGGGTAGTCGCGCCCACGCAATGCAGCTCACCACGGGCAAGTGCCGGTTTGAGCATATTGCCAGCGTCCATGGCACCGTCTGATTTACCGGCCCCGACCATGGTATGTAATTCATCAATAAACAGAATTACCCGACCTTCTTCTTTGGCAAGTTCATTGAGTACTGCTTTTAGGCGCTCTTCAAACTCGCCGCGATATTTAGCCCCTGCTAC